>JBCCVB010000111.1:0-23465 GCA_039195965.1 Pseudomonadota bacterium | reverse complement strand
CGCCGCCGATGATCTCGACGACGCCGCCCAGAAGATCGTGAAAGCCGTGAAGGGGGGCGCGTAAATGTCCATCCTCGTCAATAAAGACACGAAAATCATCGTTCAGGGCCTGACCGGAAAGACCGGTACGTTCCATACGGAACAGGCGCTTGAATACTACGGCACCAAGATGGTTGCCGGTGTGCACCCGAAAAAGGGTGGTGAAACCTGGGGCAGCGTAGAGAGCTCTGCTCAGCTGCCGATCTTCGCAAATGTGGGCGAAGCCAAGGAAGCAACCGGTGCAGATGCTTCCGTGATCTACGTTCCGCCGGCGGGCGCGGGCGCTGCGATCATCGAAGCGATCGATGCGGAAATCCCGTTCATCGTGTGCATCACCGAAGGCATCCCGGTTGCCGATATGGTCAAGGTCAAGCGGCGTCTGGAAAAGTCCAATTCCCGTCTGCTTGGTCCGAACTGCCCAGGCATCCTGACCCCTGAAGAGTGCAAGATCGGCATCATGCCCGGCTCCATCTTCAAGAAGGGCTCCGTGGGCGTGGTTTCCCGCTCCGGCACGCTGACATATGAAGCGGTGTTCCAGACCTCCAATGCAGGTCTCGGCCAGACGACCGCCGTCGGCATCGGTGGTGACCCGGTCAAGGGCACGGAATTCATCGACGTCCTGGAAATGTTCCTGGCAGATGATGAGACCCAGTCCATCATCATGATCGGTGAAATCGGCGGCTCAGCGGAAGAAGATGCGGCTCAGTTCATCAAGGACGAAGCCAAAAAGGGCCGTTCGAAGCCGATGGCAGGCTTCATCGCGGGCCGGACTGCTCCTCCAGGCCGCACCATGGGGCACGCAGGTGCCGTGATCTCCGGCGGCAAAGGCGGCGCGGAAGACAAGATTGCAGCTATGGAAGAGGCAGGCATCAAGGTGTCTCCGTCCCCTGCAAAGCTCGGTGAAACACTTCTCGAAGTGTTGAAAGGCTAAAAGAGCAAGAAAATTTGCAGCAGGTGACGGAAACTGTTTACGTTTCCTGCTGCATGATGAAAGGATAGGTTACGGCGCGTCAGGTGCTGTGACTAATTTTCGAGGGACTGGTGTTTGTGCACTGGTCTTTGTAGGGAACCGGCCGCGGGTCAATTTCTCGGCCCGCCAAAACAAAAAGGGCGGAGCAAACCTCCGCTAGATGGACATGGCACGGCAGGAAGCGAACAACGTATTCGCACTGACGTCGTTGCTTTACGGCGCCAACGCAGCCTATATCGAAGACCTCTACGCACAGTACAAGACGAATCCGAACTCGGTTGAAGCTGAGTGGCGGGACTTCTTCGCGGCCTTCCAGGACGAAAAAGAAGCCGTCTTGAAGGAAGCGCGCGGGGCCCCCTGGAAACGCAAGGATTGGCCGATTGAAGCCAATGGCGATCTGGTCAATGCCTTTGACGGCAATTGGGCGCCGATTGAACAGAAGCTTGGCGACAAGCTGAAGAAGAAAGCGGAAGCCAAGGGCGAACCGATTTCGGATGTCGAGGTTCATCAGGCAACGCGCGACTCCGTCCGCGCACTGATGATGATCCGCGCCTACCGCATGCGCGGTCATCTGCACGCCGATCTTGATCCGCTTGGGCTAGCCGGCAAGGGCGATCACGAAGAGCTGCACCCGTCTTCCTACGGCTTTACCGAGGCCGACTGGGACCGCAAGATTTTCATTGATCACGTCCTTGGTCTTGAATACGCCACCATCCGCGAGATGCTGGACATTCTCAAGCGGACCTACTGCTCGACCCTTGGCGTTGAGTTCATGCACATCTCCGATCCTGCGGCGAAGGCCTGGATCCAGGAGCGCATCGAAGGGCCGGACAAACAGGTTGCCTTTACCTCAGAAGGCAAGAAGGCGATCCTGAACAAGCTGATCGAATCCGAAGGCTTCGAAAAGTTCCTGGATGTCAAGTACACCGGAACCAAGCGCTTCGGTCTTGATGGTGGTGAAGCGCTGATCCCGGCGCTGGAACAGATCATCAAACGCGGTGGCCAGATGGGCCTGAAGGAAATCGTTCTGGGCATGGCACACCGCGGCCGTCTGAACGTCTTGTCACAGGTGATGGGCAAGCCGCACCGTGCCATCTTCCATGAGTTCAAGGGTGGTTCCTACGCGCCCGACGACGTGGAAGGGTCCGGCGATGTGAAGTACCACCTCGGTGCCTCCTCCGACCGTACGTTCGACGGCAACGATGTTCACCTGTCGCTGACCGCCAACCCGTCTCACCTGGAAATCGTCAATCCGGTCGTGCTCGGCAAATCACGCGCCAAGCAAGACCAGCTGGCGGCCGATGATAACGGCAATTTCATCGAGACGACCGAGATCGATCGCGGAACGGTTCTCCCGCTGCTTCTGCACGGCGACGCAGCCTTTGCCGGCCAGGGCGTCGTGGCAGAGTGTTTCGGACTGTCCGCATTGCGCGGCCACCGCACCGGCGGTTCCCTGCATGTGATCATCAACAACCAGATCGGTTTCACGACCAATCCACGCTTCTCGCGTTCGTCTCCGTATCCGTCGGATATGGCGAAGGTGATCGAAGCACCGATTTTGCACGTCAATGCCGACGACCCTGAAGCGGTTGTCTTTGCGGCCAAGATTGCGATCGAATTCCGCCAGACGTTCCAGCGTCCGGTGGTTATCGATATGATCTGCTACCGCCGTTTCGGTCACAACGAAGGCGACGAGCCGGCGTTTACGCAGCCGATCATGTACCGCAAGATCCGCAAGCACGCGACGACCCTGCAGCTCTACTCCGAGCGTCTGATCAAGGAAGGCGTTCTGAGCCAGGAGGAAGTCGACCTGATGAAGGCCGACTGGCGCAAGCATCTGGACGGTGAGTTCGACTCCGGTCAGGCCTTCAAGCCGAACAAGGCTGACTGGCTGGACGGCAAATGGGCCGGCATGAAGCGGGCGGCCGACGAAGACGATCCGCGCCGCGGAAAGACCGGACTGCCAATCAGTGAGCTCAAGGATATCGGCCGTGCCCTGACGCATGTACCGGATGGTTTCAACATTCACCGCACGATCGCGCGCTTTATGAATCATCGCGAGCGCATGATCGAGACCGGCGAAGGTATCGATTGGGCAACCGCTGAAGCTCTGGCTTTCGCTTCTCTTCTGAAAGAAGGGCATCCGGTGCGCTTGTCCGGTCAGGATTGTGAACGCGGTACATTCTCGCAGCGTCATTCGGTTCTCTACGATCAGGAAGACGAAAGCCGCTACATTCCGCTGAACAACATCGCGCCTGGCCAGCAGCGCTACGAGGTCATCAACTCGATGCTCTCAGAAGAAGCCGTGCTTGGTTTTGAATATGGCTACTCGCTGACAGAGCCTCGTGCGCTGACACTCTGGGAAGCCCAGTTCGGCGACTTTGCCAACGGTGCCCAGGTCCTGTTCGACCAGTTCATCTGCTCCGGTGAGCGCAAGTGGCTGCGCATGTCCGGTCTCGTCTGCCTTCTGCCGCACGGCTATGAGGGGCAGGGTCCGGAACACTCGTCTGCCCGTCTGGAGCGTTATCTCCAGCTTTGTGCGGAAGACAACATGCAGGTTGCGAACTGTTCGACACCGGCCAATTACTTCCACATCCTGCGCCGTCAGCTGTGCCGTGATATCCGCAAGCCGCTGATCCTTATGACGCCGAAATCTCTGCTGCGTCACAAGAAGGCGGTCTCGAAGCTCGATGAACTCGGGCCTGACTCAACCTTCCACCGCCTGCTGTGGGATGATGCCCAGATCAATCCGGCTTCCGAAACCAAACTGGTTTCGGATGACAAGATCAAACGTGTCGTCATGTGTTCGGGCAAGGTCTACTACGACCTTTACGAAGAGCGCGAGAAACGCGGCATCAACGACATCTACCTGATGCGTGTCGAACAGCTCTATCCGTTCCCGAAAAAGGCACTGATGATGGAGCTCGCGCGCTTCCCGCAGGCTGAAATGGTCTGGTGCCAGGAAGAGCCGAAGAACATGGGCAGCTGGTTCTTTGTCGAACCTTACATCGAATGGGTTCTGGAACAGGTCGACGCCAAGCACAAGCGCCCGCGCTACGCTGGTCGCTTGGCTATGGCCTCTACAGCGACCGGCTTGATGTCAGCGCATCTGGCGCAGCTTCAGGCATTCCTTGAAGAGGCTCTTGGAAACTAATCAAGAGGGGGTCTGAAGACCCCCTTTCAAAATTTGGCCAGGTAATTTTAAGAGAAGGCGACCATGGCAACCGAAATTCGCGTGCCCACGCTGGGTGAATCCGTTTCTGAAGCAACTATTGCACAATGGTTCAAAAAACCGGGCGAGGCCGTCAATCAGGACGAACCGCTGGTGGAGTTGGAAACCGACAAGGTGACGGTCGAAGTGCCTTCTCCGGCAGCAGGAACCCTTGAAAGCATCGTGGTCAAGGAAGGCGACACTGTCGAAGTTGGCGCGCTGCTTGGTCAGATCGCAGAAGGCGCCGTAGCAGCTGCAGCTCCGGCCGCGGCAGCTCCGGCGAAAGCAGAAACCAAATCCGATGCAAAGGTCGAACTCGTTGATGTCGTGACACCGAGTGCCGGCGAATCCGTAACCGAAGCTGAAGTCGGTGAGTGGAGCGTCAAGGTCGGCGACGTCGTCAAGACGGATGATACGCTGGTTGAACTGGAAACTGACAAGGCCGCTCAGGAAGTTCCGGCGCCGGTATCCGGCACTATCGTCAAGATCGCGGCTGAAACGGGTGCGACTGTCGAACCAGGCGTTCTGTTGTGTCAGATCGATCCGTCGGGCGCAGGCGCTGCCGCAGCTCCTGCCGCCGCAGCTGCACCGGCTCCGGCTGCATCTCCTGCGCCGGCAACATCCATGCCACCGGCTCCCTCCGCTCAGAAGATGATGGCAGAGCACAATCTTGCCGCTGATCAGGTCGCCGGCTCCGGCAAGCGCGGTCAGGTGCTCAAGGAAGACGTCATCAACGCAATCGCTTCCGGTGCAACAGCTGCTGCAGCTCCCGCGCCGACCCAGATTGCCCGCGGTCCGGTTGCGGCAGAAGACGAAGTCCGCGAAGAACGCGTGCGCATGACCAAGCTGCGCCAGACCATTGCGCGCCGCCTGAAGGACGCCCAGAACACCGCCGCCATGCTGACCACTTACAACGAAGTGGACATGGGCCCGGTCATGGAGCTGCGCAAGCAGTACAAGGAACTGTTCGAGAAGAAGCATGGCGTGAAGCTTGGCTTCATGGGCTTCTTCACCAAGGCGGTGACCCATGCACTGAAGGAAATCCCGGCTGTGAACGCCGAGATCGACGGCACCGACATCATCTACAAGAACTTCTGCCACATCGGCGTTGCCGTGGGCACCGACAAGGGTCTGGTTGTTCCGGTCGTGCGTGATGCCGACCAGATGTCCATCGCAGAAATCGAACAGGAAATCGGTAACCTGGGTCGCAAGGCACGTGACGGCAAGCTCGGCATGGCCGACATGAGCGGTGGCACCTTCACGATCTCCAACGGTGGTGTTTACGGCTCGCTGATGTCGTCACCGATCCTGAATGCACCGCAGTCCGGTATCCTGGGAATGCACAAGATCCAGGAACGTCCGATGGCTGTGAACGGTCAGGTCGTAATCCGCCCGATGATGTATCTGGCACTTTCCTACGATCACCGGATCGTCGACGGCAAGGAAGCCGTGACCTTCCTCGTCCGCGTCAAGGAAAGCCTGGAAGATCCGCAGCGTCTGGTTCTGGATCTCTGATCCGGCCAAGACGGCATTAGCGTAAGGGGGCCGGGGTATGAGCCTGGAATTTCTGATTACCGCGCTGGTCGTCGTGCTGGTTCCGGGAACCGGCGTGGTCTACACAGTGGCGGTGGGGCTCGGCAAGGGGCGGCAGGCAGCGATTGCCGCCACCATTGGCTGCACTCTCGGGATCATCCCGGCCATTCTGGCCTCCGTTGTCGGGCTGGCGGCTCTAATGCATACAAGCGCCCTGATCTTTCAGGTGGTGAAGTATGTCGGCGTCGCCTACCTGCTGTATCTGGCCTGGCAGACACTGAAGGACAGTGGTCCTTTGGAACTGAAAGCGGACAAGGGTGCGCGCAAAAGCCTTTGGGCAACGGCGCGCACGGGCATTCTGATCAACATTCTCAATCCCAAGCTGACTGTGTTCTTTCTGGCATTCCTGCCACAGTTTGTCAGCCCGTCAGCGGCAAATCCGACCTTCGACATGCTGATGCTCGGTGGTGTGTTCATGGCCATGACCTTCGTGGTGTTTCTGGGCTATGGCCTCTTTGCCTCGCTGGTTGGAGAAAAGGTGCTGCAGAGTGAGCGGATGATGGTCTGGATGCGCAGAACCATAGCGGCCACTTTCGCCGGGTTCGGTTTCCGGCTCGCGTTGGCGGAGCAGTAACACCCGCGTGGCGGATCAAGGGATCTCTTGGGAAAGGATAAGAGAATGAGCGCGATGAAACGCTCCTTTCTGACAGTTCTTTTCCTGATCCTGTCGTTGCTCGGTCTGGCAACGGCAGCGTATTCCCAACAGCAGCGTACAGCGCTTGTCATCGGCAATGCCGACTACGCCTTCGCGCCGCTCGCCAACCCCGTAAACGATGCTGTGGCCATCGCCAAGGCACTTGATGCTGCCGGTTTCAACGTCATCCTTCAAACCGATGTCAGCCGCGATGGCATGAAGGAAGCTCTGCGGGCGTTTGGCAACAGACTGAAAGCCGACAACAGCATCGGCATGTTCTATTTTGCCGGTCATGGAATTCAGATCCAGGGGGAGAATTATCTCCTGCCGCTCGGAGAAGATTTTCCGGACGAAGAAACGGTCAGGACGCAGTCGCTCGCGGTCAGCGAAGCGGTCGAACTGATGAGTTCTTCCCATGACGGGCTGAATATCATTGTCCTGGATGCCTGTCGCAACAATCCGCTGTCTGGCGACACCAAGGGCCTTACCCGCATTGACAGCAGCGCGCGTCTGTTCGTTTCCTATTCGACTTCACCGGGAGCCGTGGCGCTCGATGGACAGGGAACAAACAGCCCGTATACGAAGCATCTGGCAAGCGCAATTGAAACACCGTCTCTCAGTCTTGAAGAGACGTTCAAGCGTACGTTGAAAGGCGTTTATCAGGACACCAGTGGCGAACAGACACCGTGGATATCATCTTCCTTTTTCGGTGATTTCACGTTCCTCGCAGGCAATGGCTCGGGCACGAATGCGGAACCGGCCCGGATTTCGGCGATGTCTTCGCTCGGCAAGGCGCTTGCCGAGAGTCTTGCCCGCAACGGACCGGCACGGCGCATTTCGGGAATATACCGGGTCGCGGGATCGAACCCCAACGGGTCAGGTTACTCCGGCATGCTGTCAATCACTCCGGATGGTCGCAATGTTGACCTGACCTGGTGGATTGGTGACGACATCTTTACCGGTGTCGGTGAATTTGCCGGTCGTATGCTTGTGGTCAATTGGGGAGACAAGCACCCGGTTGTCTATACGTTCGAGGGTGAAGAGATCCTCGACGGCGAATGGGCCGATGGTTCGGCGAGTGAAAGACTGACGCTGTTCTCACGATCTGCTCAGACAAAGCTTGCTCTTCATGAAGGCACTTATTCTGCGGCAGGCAGCAATCCGGATGGGTCGACCTATTCCGGCACCGTCGACATTTCCCGGCAGGGGCGCAAATTCACCCTGAATTGGCAAGTCGGTTCACAGAGCTATCGAGGTGTTGGAACGCTTGAGGAAAATGTGCTGACCGTCGACTGGGGAGATACGACGCCGGTTGTCTACGCTTTGACGGACGATGGCAAACTGCAAGGTCTTTGGTCCGGTGGCCGAGGTTCGGAATCCTTGCAACTCGTGAGCGGCAGATAGGGGGCGATCACAGGTGGCGGATACTGTAATTATGGTAACCGGCGGAAGTCGGGGAATTGGCGCCGCGGCCAGCCGAAAGCTTGCTGGCCTTGGCCACACGGTGCTGGTCAATTACGCGGTCAACAAGTCGGCGGCAGACGCTGTCGTCAGCCTGATCGAGGCAAACGGGGGCCGCGCTGTCGCAGTGCAGGGAGATGTCCAGCACGAGGCGGAAGTGCTGAAACTGTTCGGCGAAGCTGACAGGCTTGGGCGCCTGGTTGGTCTGGTAAACAATGCCGGCGTTGTTGATCATGCTCAGCGTGTCGACGAAATGACCGTGGACCGCCTGACCAGAATGTTCTCCATCAATCTGGTCGGAACATTTTTATGTGCCCGTGAAGCTGTCAAACGCATGTCGACCAGGCACGGCGGCAAAGGCGGAACGATAGTCAATCTGGGGTCAGCCGGATCCAAGCTTGGATCACCGGGCCAATATGTCGACTACGCCGCTTCCAAAGGGGCGATCGACACGATGACCGTCGGATTGGCACTTGAAGTTGCTGACGAGGGCATCCGCGTCAACGCGGTCCGGCCCGGCATCATCGATACAGATATTCATGCATCCGGTGGCATTCCCGACCGGGTGGAACAATTGCAATCCAAACTGCCGATGAAACGCGCGGGCACCGCTGATGAAGTGGCCGACGCAATTCTTTGGCTCATGTCCGACAATTCCAGCTACACGACCGGAGCCATTCTGGACGTGTCTGGAGGACGGGCAGTCTTACCATGATCCAGTGTTCTGGACTTTAAACTGAAAGAGGCAAAGGCGACCTAAAATGTCCCAATATGATCTTGTCGTCATCGGAACCGGCCCGGGGGGCTATGTTTGCGCGATCAAGGCGGCTCAACTTGGTCTGAAGACCGCAGTCGTTGAAAAGCGCGCAACGCTTGGCGGGACCTGCCTCAATATTGGCTGTATTCCGTCCAAAGCGTTGTTGCACGCTTCTGAAATGTTCGAAGAAGCCGGGCACGGCCTGGAAAAGATCGGCGTGAAGGTTGCCAAGCCGAAGCTCGATCTGCCGACCATGATGAAGCACAAGGGTGATGTCGTGGATGCCAACGTCAATGGCGTTGCCTTCCTGATGAAGAAGAACAAGATCGACGTTCATACCGGCACCGGCAAGATTCTCGGCCAGGGCAAGGTAGAAGTCACCGCTGAAGATGGCTCCGCGACTGTTCTCGATACAAAGAACATCGTTATTGCCACCGGTTCTGACGTGATGCCGCTGCCCGGTGTCGAGATCGATGAAAAGCAGATTGTGTCTTCCACCGGTGCCCTGGAACTGGAAAAGGTCCCGGGCAAGATGGTCGTCATCGGTGGTGGCGTTATCGGGCTGGAGCTGGGTTCGGTCTGGAACCGTCTTGGTTCCGAAGTCACCGTGGTTGAATTCATGGACAAGATCCTCGGTCCTATGGACGGAGACGTTTCCAAGAACTTCCAGCGCATGCTGAAGAAGCAGGGAATGACCTTCAAGCTGTCTTCGAAGGTCACCGGCGTCGAGAAGAAGGGCAAGGGTCTGGCCGTTACCGTTGAACCCGCCAAGGGCGGCGATGCCCAGACAATCGAAGCTGATATCGTACTGGTCGCCATAGGCCGACGTCCTTACACCGAAGGCCTTGGTCTCGATACAGCCGGTGTTAAGATGGATGACCGCGGTCGCGTCCGGATCGATGCGCACTACAAGACGAACGTCGACGGTATCTATGCGATCGGTGATGTGGTTGATGGGCCGATGCTGGCACACAAGGCGGAAGACGAGGGTGTCGCCGTTGCAGAAATTCTGGCCGGACAGGCTGGTCACGTGAACTACCATGTCATTCCAGGCGTCGTCTATACCCAGCCGGAAGTCGCCTCCGTCGGCAAAACGGAAGAAGAACTGAAAGCTGCAGGCATTGAGTACAAGACCGGTAAATTCAACTTCTCTGCCAATGGCCGCGCTCGTGCAATGAACCACACGGATGGTTTCGCGAAGGTTCTGGCCGATGCCAAGACCGACCGGGTTCTGGGTGTGCATATTGTCGGCTTCGGCGCTGGTGAAATGATCCACGAGGGAGCTGTTTTGATGGAATTCGGCGGCTCCGCTGAAGATCTCGCCCGCACCTGCCATGCGCACCCGACTATGTCGGAGGCCGTCAAGGAAGCTGCGCTCGGCGCATTTGCAAAGCCGATCCACTCGTAGGCGAATGACAGGGTCTTTCAAATGGCCCGAATGACGAAAACAGTTGGAAGCCGGGAGCTCTTGAGACATAAGAGCCTCCGGCTTTTTGTTGTCGTTGAGGTGTATCTTGAGAAAGGCTGAAACAGTGAACGACAGAACCGTCACGCGTTCACCGGGATGGGTCCTGCTGGTTTCGGGTCTGGTCCTGCCGTTGCTCTGCGGTCTGGTGTTCTTTTGGCCTGAGCGGACGATCGCCAATGTCGACGACCTGTTCTTTGTTCCCTGGGCGATGGAATTTGCAGAGAGTGGGCGGCACTGGAATTCCCTGCTTGCGGTGCAGTTCCCCGGCCTGGAAAGCTATCATCTGCAGCCAAGATTGCATTTGATTCTTGCAGGCTTGTTCTTCAGCATTGCAGGCGCCGACACGACGATGCTCGTCCTGTTTGAGTTTCTTTGTTACGCCCTCACGAGCCTCGTTTTTACTCTTGTCAGTCTCAAACTCAATTTGAGATTGGCGGCACTGTTCACCCCATTGATCTTTGCCCCGATGTATGTGGTCGCCGGTTTCCGTCTGGAGTTGTCGGGCGCGCTGATCTGGATGCTGGGCCTGCTGGTATCTCTTCCGGTGTTGATCAGAGCTGTCTCCAAAGAGCAGGACCGGGACAGGATCGAGACTGTTTGCAGTGTTTCGGGAAAAGTTCTTTTCGCGATTGCTCCGCTGGCAGCACCAGCCGTGTTTGCCTGGAGCCTTGGAGCAATTGCTGTGTTGGAGATTTGGCGCCTCCTGTCACGTCAGGCAAGTATCTTGAGGATTCTGGGGGAGGGACTTACGGCGCTTGTGCTTGCGCTTTTCGTTTTTGCGGTCTCGATCGACTTCGAGTTTTCCGAGTTTCTTGAACAGTTTGCCTATCATGCCAGCCGATCGACGGGTGGTGGGTTCAACGACGAAGCAATTGTTCGCGCTGTTCTGTTCGCCGCTGCAGCAGCGGTCCTGTTTCGAAAGGTCCGTGTTGTCGCTGCCATCTGCGCAATGCTCGCGGCCGGACAGTTCCTGGCAGCGTTCCTTCATGACAAGGCATTGATCCGAAATCTTGCGGCGTCCATGGTGTTTCTGCTGGCACTTGATGCAGCGCTTGCGGCCAGGTGGAACAAGGCCAAGTCCGTGTTCTACGGCGTTCTCTTTCTCGTTCTCTCCATCAACTTCTTCAGCTTCTATCTGTTTTCCGAAGACCCACAGAATCAGGACATCGTCGTTGATACCTATCTCCAGGATCTGAAGACGGACAAGCGGGTCTTTGTCGACGAAACGATGGCTCAGCATTACCTGGATCAGAAGACAGCGGGTGCCTTGTCGTGGACCTGGGGGGGAACCTTTCCGAAAGGCAGGGCAACCGGTCTGAATGACCTTTTGGAGGGAGATGTCTGGTTCGTAAGCGAATACACGCTTCTTGGGTACCTGAAAGGACGGCATGATGTTGCGCGCAAGGTCTGGTCTAACCCGGACTACCAGAGAGTGCCGCAGATACCCTGTGTTCTTGGCCGCCATTCCTGTAACCTTCCGACAGAGCGCTGGAAGATCATGAGGCTGGAGCGCCAGAACGGGAAAGTCGTTATCCAGGAATTCGGCCAAAGCGTTGAAGAGCGTCAAGTAGAGGGCTGACTTCCTCCAACTGCCGGATTGTCTTAGTCTGTCCTGAACCAACCAAATCGAGACTGGCTAGCGTTTCCTTGCCACGATGACGAAATGAGTCAGTGAGAAGAAAAATCTGCCAGAGCGTGCGAGTTCGCTCTGCTCGTTTGCCCAGTCAGATGCTTCACTTTCGGAAACCAGACCCTTTTTGACCACGAAGGGTTCAATCAGGTGGATCATCATGTGCGAGAGACCGTCCGGCCGAAGCTCAGTGTCACTGAAGGGGACCGGGATAACCTGTTCCACCACAAAATCGGCATCTCGCAAAATCGGCGGAAGGATCGCAGGTACACAGCGCTCCATCAGATGCTGATCCCATGCCTTCAGAACTTTGCGCATGCGTTCGGGATTGTCACTGAACCATGTGATTGTGTCCCAGTGCATGTCGCTGACAACTAGACGGCCCCCGGGTTTGAGGATCCGATCTGTTTCAGAGACCGCGGCGGGAAGGTCATCAAGGTATTCGAAAACCTGCAACGAAACCGCCTTGTCGACCGAGCCAGTTTCAAGAGGCAAGTCATTTGCCGTACCAGGAAGGATTTCGACATTGGCCCGGTCTTCACAACGGTTCTTCGCGGCAATACGCATGTCCTCGCTCGGGTCGACGCCATAAACCCGGCCGCTATCGCCGATTGTTCGTGACAGTTCAAGCGTCAGCATCCCGTTGCCACACCCGATATCAGCGATGACGTCGCCAGGGTTTGCCTGCAGCGCGTCGAACGATGCGCGCCGTCGCCGTGAGAAATCCGATCCCTGATAGGCATTCTCCAGAAGTTTCGCTGTTCGTGCGCCAAATTTGAGCATCGCTACCTCGACGGCATTGAGCGTTTGATCGATCTGAAAGACGCACCGTAACATCGGGGCCGTTCAACAGGCCAGCCACTCAACAGGCCAGTCACTCAAACGGTAACCCCGCGCTCGTCATGTCCCAGCGATCTTAAAATGCTTTCCGAAGAAGGGAATCAATGATCATCCCGGCACAGACTGTGATCGCCGAAGGCTTTGAGGACGTTGCATTCGGTCACAGTGTGGCTGCCCTGACAGCTAGCTGCGATTCGCTCAAGTTCAGCTTCCAGCTTCTTCAAGTGAATAATGCGAAGCCGCACTTCACCCAGTTGTGTTGCCGCTATCTGGTCTGCTTGCTCGCAAGGACTGTCCGGATGCTGGCTGAGTTCGATCAGGTCGCGGATCGCCGGCATGGGCAGACCGAGGTCCCGGCAATGTTTGATGAAGCCAAGCCGATCGAGTTCTGAAGCCCGGTAGCGACGTTGATTGCCCTCGGTTCGCAGCGGTGCTTCGAGAAGTCCTTCCTTTTCATAATAGCGAATGGTCGGAACCTTGACGCCGGTCCGTTTTGATAGCTCGCCAATTGAATAGTCCATGACAGGTCCTCAATATCTATAGTTTCTATAGATATGGTGGGAAGGAAGATTACGCAATGGAATGGATCGGTGCCCCGGTTATTCGTTTGCAAGGTTCTCGCCGGGCGATCGATCGGCTCGTTCAGGCTGAAGAGCCATCTCCCAAATGGACCACGGTGATCTCCGGCGGGACGCCAAAGCGAACCGGGACGATCGAACAGCCGAGCCCTCCGGAGACAATGAGGTGACGTGGTTCCATTGGTAGGTTCAAATGGCGGGCAATCGTTGTTCCACCGGTTTCTACGATGTGGCCGTAGGCATAGTTCTTTCCATGCTTTGCGGGAAATGCCGGTTTGTACCCAAACCAGTTGATCTGTCCGCCATGGGTATGTCCGCTCAGTGTCAGGCTGACGCGTGCAGGCACTTCACCGATGATGTCCGGTTCGTGAGCCATCAACAACACGGGGGCGTCGTCGGTAACCTGCTTCAGCGTGCCGGGCAAGTCATCGAGACCACGCCAGCGATAGCGTTTCAACCTTTGGACTGGCCTTAGCGCAATTTGATCATCCAGTCCGGCCAACCAAAACGCCTTGCCGTCCTTTTCAAACCGCTCGGCCCGGTTCTGATAAAGCTCGATCCCGGCGTTGATCAGGGCCTGGCCGTATTGTGTCGGCCCCTTGCCTGCAATTTGCGCCTCGCTGTCGTCCCACCAGTCGTGATTGCCCAGGATGGCATGTGTTCCAAGAGGTGCAGATAAATCGCCGAAGAGGTCTGCCCATCTTTGCGGCGGTATGGTCTCATATTGCCACTTGTGACTGGCCACATAGTCGCCGAGCATCAGAATGATGTCCGGCTTAAGTGCATTCGTGCGTTCGACAATGAAGCGGACACGGTCAAGATTCATCCACGGATCGCAAATATGCGGATCTGCGATCAATGCCGCAGTCAGGTTCAGATCCTTGGGCCAACGCGGTGGTGTCAGATGATAGCGTTGTATGCGCATACGGAAGGGTTCCACGCCGATGGCGTAGGCTGGAGCGGAAAGCGCAGCCAGCCCTGCAAGTCCAAGACTTTTCAAAAACAGTCGTCTCGAAAGCTTCAAGGAAAACCTCCAAGTGGCAGCGTTGCGGTCTGATCCTGAAGTTTTCGCTCTTTGTTGAGGTCTTAAGAAGGCAGCTTTTTGCAGATTTTGTGCATTCCTGCGCAAACAAAAACCCGCCGAAAGCGGCGGGTTGAGCTTTCTTTGAAACGGCGACTGATTACTCGGTCGGCTCTTCCATTGGAGCGGGTAGTGGAGCGGTTTCCAGCAACACTTCGTCACTCAAGTCATTGGTTGCCAGCGAGATGTCCGAGTCGACTTGCGGAACTTCGCTGATGTCCGCAACTGTCATCTGTTGAGAATCCGCAGATTTGCTCCAGGGGCAGGCACTTGCCGGTGCAATCACTAAGGCAATCAGGGCAAGGGCGCTAATCAAGATGCTCACAAGACGCATGGGTACCCTCCATTTGTTTCCAAAATGAATTCAGATCACTTACGTAAGGTAATGCATTGGACGGATCTGGCAAGGAAAAACGATTCCAATGCTGGCAATCCTTTGCAGCACTATTTCCGTTGCAGATTGTAGGTTTTCTCGGTGCGTGGTGCCGACTGGTCATTGATCACATTGATGACATGCGTGTCCAGCAGGTCGCCGAATGCTCGCAGCGTGATCTGTTTGCTGCTCAGGAAGCCGACCAACAGTACCTGGATCGCTCCGTCGGAACGCATTTCGGCCTTTGTCCAGCCCCACTTGCAATCTCTCGGCACACACGACGTGAATGCACGAACGCGAACCAGGACCTGCTCGTTCTCACAGCGGCTTTCAACTTCGATCCGGCTGATTTCCTTGGCCTTGGCATCCGGATTGATCCATGCTCCATCTTCGGGAATCGGGCAATAAATGCGTTGGGCGAGGGACGGCGTGCAAAGGAGCATGAGAAAGCCGGCAGCAAGGATGATCAGACGCATTCGAATCTCTCCGTTCGGACCAGACGCAAACTTTGAACTGGCGGCAAATTTTCTGATGCAAATCAACCTAGTCGATTGAGTGATGCACTGCCAGAAATGACTGGCACTATACTGAACAACTTCTTCGATTCTTTCCCAACCGAAACAGGAAACGGGTATGCACTCACTCACCACGGAGCGGTTCACGCTGCAACCTCCGCAGCCGGATGACTTTACGCTTTACAGAAGTTTCTACGCCGATGGTGAGGCCTCGCTGTTTTACGGCGGGCCCTTGCGGGAGGACCAGGCATGGCGTGTTCTTGCAGGCCATCTCGGTCATTGGCACCTGCGTGGCTATGGCATGTGGGTGATTCGGCGCAAGGATGACGGTCGCCCCCTGGGCGGGTGCGGTTTTGTCTGGCCCGAAGGTTGGCCGAGAAGAGAGCTCACCTGGTGGCTGATCCCGGAAGCGCGCGGCCAGGGTGTTGCGGTTGAGGTTTCAAAGACGGCCATTCGACATGCCTATGAGGAGTACGGCTGGTCGCTCGTCGAGACACATATGAATGATGACAATGCCGCCGCTCGGGGGCTAGTAATGAAACTTGGAGGCAGGAAGATAGCGCGGGAGAAGTTTCCGGACGGCCTCGAGAGGTTTGTCTACGAGTTGCCTCGACCGAATTGACTTTGCTGACTATCCGCGCGGATGGGCCTTGTCATAAGCGGAAAGCAGATGTGCGCTGTCGATCTCGGTATAGATCTGGGTTGAAGCAAGGCTCGCATGACCAAGCAGCTCCTGGATTGTCCTTAGATCACCACCACCTGCAAGCAGATGTGTTGCAAAGGAATGGCGCAGTGCATGTGGGGTCGCGCTGTCCGGCAGACCCAAGGCACCGCGCAGCTTTTGCATTGCCAACTGAATCATCCGTGGGTTGAGCGGTCCGCCCCTTGCCCCCAGAAACAGTGGTCCCTCGGGAGCAACCGCGTAGGGGCACAGTTTCAGGTAAATATCCACTGCCTGACAAACCGCGGGCAGGATAGGGACAATCCGTTCCTTTCGGCCCTTGCCGATGATGCGCAATGTCTTGGCACCTGCCTTGGGCGCCATGCTTCCGGTTAGGGACAACGCTTCAGAAATCCGAAGCCCGCAACCATAAAGCAATGTCAGAACGGCGGCATTGCGGGCTTCGATCCAGGCTTCGTTTTCCATCGCCAGATCACCGCTGGTGATGTCGATGGCATCGCGTGACGAGACAGGCTTTGGCAGCGAACGGGATTGCCGTGGTGGCCGAACGGCGTCAGATGCTGCGGCGTTAACCTCCCCTTGTCGTTCCAGATACTTCAGGAAGGAACGTATTCCCGCCAGGCCTCGTGCCAGGGAACGGCTTTGAACGCCCTGACGACGACGGTAGGCAAGAAAGCCACGAAAATCGGCAGGCCGAAGTGCTGCAATGTCCTTTACTGACGGCGCACCGCCAAGATGATCAGTCAAAAAACGCAGGAACTGGCGCAGATCCCGCTCATAGGCGAGCAGGGTCTTGTCGGACAGGCGGCGTTCGTCCGAAAGATGATCCAACCAGTTGTCGAGGCGTCGGTTGAGATCCGGTTGGGCGGTGACGAGCAGCGTTCCGCTATCGTTTGCTTGGGCACTCATGCCTTCAGTGTGCCCGATGAGTGCCTATGGTTTCTTAACGGTGTGGTTTTTCCGCAAGGAGATGTTTTCAAAAGTTGCAAGTCAAACAGGCTGCAGGAGTTCAATGTCATGACGGCAATCAACCTCAGGTTTACATGAGCTTAAAGACTCGTGGCTAAGGTCACTTGATTGATGGTCTGAAAACCACGCTGGAATCTCAACAATGGACTTTGTTACAGATTTTGCGAATCGAATTTACGAGTTCGTCGGACTTTTAATCGAACGGCGTTTTTCGAGCGAAACATTTTACGCAACACTGGTCTTTGCCATTCTTGTGCTACTTATCAGTATTCATTGCAAAAGCTATCGGTTCAACTGGCCAAAGCGCATGATAAAAAGCGTTGGTGCTAATATAGCGTTCTGGTGGGGCAACATACTGTTTATGCCCGTCGTTTGGCTGGGAACCGATTTTATCAGACGAACATATGATGCGCTGGGACTACCGCATATTGACGAAAGCTTCTGGGTTGGAATTCCGGACTGGCTGCTTGTTCCCTTCGCGATCTTTTGCTTCGACTTTGCCAATTACTGGAACCATCGACTGATGCACAGAGGTTGGCTGTGGCCGATCCATGCGATCCATCACTCCGACCCGGAAATTAATGCGATGACGACGTATCGTGTTCATTTCCTTGAGCCGATGGTGATGTCGATTTCCTACATTTTGCTTCTGAGTTGGCTTGGCTTTCCGAACGACGTCATTGGTTTTGGCGCTGTATTCGTGGTTCTGCACAATATGTATGTGCACATCAACGTGGACTGGAGCCATGGCCCGTTCAAATACGTCATCGCGTCTCCACGCATGCACCAGTGGCATCACGCTGACATCCCCAAGGCTTACGGCAAGAACCTCGCAAACATCTTTCCTGTCTTTGATTTGGCGTTTGGCACCTATTACGTCCCAGGCCCGTGTAAAGAGGCGTTCGGAGTGCAGGGCGCACCGGAAAACGATGTGGTGCAACTGACCTTATTCCCTTTCGCTGAATGGGGCCGCATGGCGCTGCGCGCGCTTCGTCGGGAGAAACGGGTTGAAAACCTGAAAGAAGAACCTGAATTTGTGAGGACCGGGGAGCATCGGGCGATAGAGCCCGATGCGACGGCTGCTGGTTCTTGAATTCGCGTTCGTCCGACAAGGATCAGACGACAGCCTGAGTCAAGAACCTGTAACAGGTTGCTGCCCGACTTTGTCCCAACGCCAGTCAGGTTGATCGAAGCATTCGATACCGCCTTGTTGCCGTTTGCGCGGCTCGCAGTCCTTCCAATCCGCTTTGCCCTCCAGGAGACGTTCACCAGTCTCCGTCAAAGCAAACCTGGCCTTGCCCCGATGGTCCGGATCCAGGCTGACTGCCTCGCTGGTCAAGGCAGGCAGACCCGCGTCCCGCAACCGAAGCAGAGTTCCCAGGAACATCAGGTCTCCGTGGTAGGGAAGGGGATCACGCTTCATCAGGAATTCCTTGAAGACCTCTGCCCAGGAAAGCGGTCCGTCTTTGAGAATGTCCAGAATGGTATGTTCAGTAAATGACAGACCGTTTTCGCTTGAAGGCAACTCGGCCAGATAACGCAAGATTGATCCTTCCAGATAGGGAAGCGATGTCGACCGGCTTGAGAGCTCGAACAATGGCATCGGAGAATGTGCGCAAAGCGCTGCCCAGACGTCGCGCGCCACAGAGTAGGCCGAAATGGGGACCGGTTTGCGCCGTTCGTACATGTGTCGAAGGGCTGCAGGTGACAATTGACCGATGCCAATGAATTTGGGAATGCCCGGAAACCTGTCGAAACTGATCAGCTCGACCTTTTTCTGGTCGGCGCCCACGGTGTGCAAGGTGGCAAGAACTCTTGCAAGCAAGAGCTGATCATAGGGATCGTGTTCAAACCATAGCGCAATTCGGCCATACCTGGTGGCGCCGGTGAGACGCGTTTCAGCTTCTCGCAAACCCTCAAGGTTCTTTTCATAGGTCTCGCCGGGATATTCGGATGCAATAAAGCTTGCGCGGTCCTGAAGAAAACCCTCTCCGGAAGTAATTGGTCCCTGACAGACGGGGTCGGCATACATCAGGAAATCACCATCAAAACCGGCACGTGTCAGTGCAGCTTCAATGTCGTTGCCACAGCGAATATGCAGTGTCGGAAGGTCCGAATCCGGTGCTTTTTGTCCCGTTTCGATTGCCATTCTGGCCGTTTCCATCTGGTCGACATGTTTCTTCAAGGCCGGCCAGCTCCGGAGACCTGCCTCTCGCGCAATGGTCAATTGTGCATCGCTCAGTTTGAGCGAATGGGGCGAGAGTTGGTCGAAGCGGGGATGGTGCTTGCGTAGACGGCCGATTGAAACTTCACAGCCATCGCGAACGGCGTTGCGAAGGTCCTTGGCAAGCCGTCTTTGTCTATCAAGATCGAGCGATTCGTCAGTGGCACTGAATAGCGGAAGGGTTTGCGCATCGCGCAATTGATCGGTCATGGTGACTCCCGAGCTCGGTTGTCGTCCAGTGTCCGCATCTCCGGATCGAGCGGGTGTCAGATAGACTGAGCGCCCAGGGCACTCGTTGTACGAAAGGGCGTGAAAAACTTTCCGCGGACCGGAGGCCCCACCCAAGGCCATGCAGCCAAGCTACTGTCCGTCAACCAATTTTGCAAGCCGGATGCAAGAACGGCCCGGATGTCCGGGCCGTTGCAGAAGTCTTACTACTCGTCGATCAGAGTATGCTCTGACCGGTCTTTGCCCAATCGGCCAGGAATGCTTCGAGGCCCTTGTCGGTGAGCGGGTGCTTTACCAGGGCTTTCAGGGTTGATGGCGGAATGGTTGCAACATCCGCACCGATGATGGCGCAATCCTTGACGTGGTTCGGCGTCCGGATGGAAGCTGCCAGAATTTCCGTTTCAAAGCCGTAATTGTCATAGATCACGCGAATCTCGCGGATCAGCTCCAGACCGTCTGCGTGAATGTCATCCAGCCGGCCGATGAACGGCGAAATGTAGGTCGCTCCGGCCTTGGCAGCCAGAAGAGCCTGATTGGCCGAGAAGCACAAGGTCACGTTTGTTTTTGTGCCTTCGTCGGTCAGCTGCTTACAGGCTTTCAGACCATCGAAGGTCAGCGGAAGCTTGATGACGACATTGTCGGCCAGTTCGCGCAACACATGCGCTTCCTTGATCATGGTATCGAAGTCGGTTGCGGCGACTTCGGCAGAAACGTCACCTTTGGTGATCTGACAGATTTCAGCAATCACTTCCTTGAAGTCGCGGCCGGATTTGGCGATCAGCGACGGATTTGTGGTCACACCATCAAGAAGACCAGTGGATTCCAGTTCCTTGATTTCAGCCGTGTCGGCGGTGTCGACGAAAAATTTCATCAGTGTCTACTCCCTGTAGGCGCCCAGCCTTTTCGAGGATTGCCGGTCGCCGGATGCTTTCCCCGACTTCGGGGCAAATCGATTTAATGTTCAGCCGCGCTCTGTTTACCCTAGGATGATGACAAGAAGAACCCCTGATTCTCCAGTGGAAGAAATTTTTGTGGTACGTACCTCAAAAATTATCGACCTTGAAAGCCAGCGTCTGCAAGGCAATGTCGTCATTTGTGTCGATGACTGAAATACATGAGATTGAAGGACCTCGACATGAGGTGAGAAGGACCTGACTTTCCGTGCTGTTTGACGATCCAGAGTTCAAAGAAACGATTGCCAGTGTTCTGGTGCCGGTTCCGGTACCTGTTGCCTACACCTACAAGGTCCCGCCCGGACAGTCGGTTGTTCCGGGCACTATCGTCAAGGTGCCGCTTGGCCCCCGAGAGGTTCTCGGGGCCGTTTGGGATGTCGAGCCGGATGGCGCAATCAACCCGAAAAAGCTGAAGACCATTGCAAGGGTTTACGACACCACTCCGCCGCTCGATGAAGATCTGCGGCGTTTCGTTGATTGGGTGGCAAACTGGACGCTGGGTGCTCCCGGGATGGTCTTGCGCATGGTGCTTCGCTCCGAAGACGCGCTGGAACCGGAACCCCCTGTTCCCGGAGTAAGGCGGATCGAGGGAGCAGAGCCGGATCGGGCGACGCCAGCACGAATGCGCGTTCTGGCCACCATGGAAGACGGTTTCGCCTGGACAAAGAGCGGGCTGGCCCATGCCGCCGGAGTGTCTCCATCTGTCATTGACGGACTTTTGCAGCAAAATGTGCTGGAGACTGTCTTGATGCCCGCAGCACCGCCACCGCCAAAGCCGCAGATCGATTATGCACCGAAACCTCTGACACCGGCTCAGCAACAGGCCGCGGAAGGCTTGAAAGACAGCTTTGACAAGGGCGGCTGCATCTCGCTCATCGATGGTGTGACCGGCTCCGGCAAGACAGAAGTCTACTTCGAGGCAATCGCCGAAGCGCTACGAAGGGAACGGCAGGCTTTGGTCCTGCTTCCGGAAATCGCGCTGACCGAGCAGTTTCTGCGCCGATTCGAGCAGCGATTCGGTGTTTATCCTGCCGAATGGCATTCTGAAATCACTCCAAAGAATCGTGCACGCGTCTGGCGCGGCGTTGCCTCGGGCGATGTTCGAGTGGTAATTGGCGCGCGCTCGTCGCTGTTCCTGCCTTTCAAGGAACTCGGCCTGATCATCGTTGACGAAGAACACGACGCTGCCTTCAAGCAGGACGACCGGGTGCCCTACAGCGCCAGGGATATGGCGGTGGTCCGCGGGCATTTGTCCAGATTTCCGGTGATTCTCGCTTCGGCAACGCCGTCGGTCGAAAGCCACGTCAATGCCGACCTTGGCCGTTACGAACTCTATGAATTACCGGAACGCGCTTCAGGTGCGGCTCTACCCGACCTCCAGGCAATCGACATGCGGACCGACGGTCCGGAACGCGGACGCTGGCTGGCGCCGACACTGATCCACGCCATCAAGGATACCTTCGCCGAAGGGGACCAGTCGCTTCTCTTCCTCAACCGGCGTGGCTATGCCCCCCTGACTCTTTGTCGCACCTGTGGCCATCGGTTCCAATGTGCTCATTGCAGCGCGTGGCTGGTCGAACACAGGTTCCAGAAGAAGCTGGTTTGCCATCACTGTGGTCATTTCGAACCGGTTCCGGATGCATGCCCATCCTGCCAGAGCAAGGATACCCTGGTCGCCTGTGGTCCGGGCGTGGAAAGAATCGCCGAAGAAGTCTCCGATCTCTTTCCGCAGGCTCGAACACTGATTCTCTCTTCTGATCTGCCGGGCGGGCCTGAGCGGCTCAAGCGTGAAATGAAGATCGTTGAAGACGGCGGAGCCGACATCATCATCGGAACGCAGCTTGTCGCCAAGGGACACAACTTCCCGAAAATGAAGTTGGTTGGTGTTGTCGATGCGGATCTGGGACTGGCGCATGGCGACCCTCGAGCAGCTGAAAAGACCTTTCAGCTGCTTGCCCAGGTAACCGGTCGTGCAGGACGTGTAACCGGCGGTGGCAAAGGGTTTTTGCAGACCTACAACGCTGATCATCCGGTGATAAATGCGCTTTTGTCCAGTGACAAGAATGCGTTCTACCGGGCGGAGATCGAAGCTCGGCGCGTTGCCGGACTACCGCCATTCGGGCGCTTGGCGGCTGTTGTCGTCTCCGGCCCGGACAAGATTTTTGCCGAAGGGTTTTCGCGGGCACTGGTCCGTGCCGCTCCCCACGACCAGGCAGTCACGCTGCTTGGCCCGGCAGAAGCCGCCCTTGCAATGGTGCGCGGACGCTACCGCTATCGACTTCTGGCCATGGCCCCGCGTCAGTTCGATTTGCAGTCCTATTTGCGCGGTTGGCTGGGTAACGGGCCGAAACCGTCTAAAGGATTACGGGTGCAGGTAGACATTGATCCGCAACACTTTTTATAGGCGCATAGCAAAAAACACCTATAAATCGGCAAGAACAGCCATCCGGTGAAGTTGCACACTGAGAAACCCTGTGCTAATTGAGGCGCGGCTTTGGGGGAACGGTTTAACCGTCATACCTTCCGACCTTGAAATCATTCATCTTTTCAATGCCTTAAGACGCTAGCCGTTCTGCGGGCATGAAAAATGTCAGAGAGCACGGACCTGGTGACTGACAACGTATCTCTCGTATCCGGCGTGGCACAACGTTATGCGTCCGCCCTTCTCGACCTCGCAGAGGGGGATGGCGTAACGGCTGACGTGGAGCGGGATCTGACTGCTTTCGAAGGCATGCTTGCCGAAAGTGAAGATCTCGACCGCCTTGTGAAAAGCCCGGCATTCAGTGCTGAGGAGCAGCTTGCAGCGCTCACAGCCCTTCTCGACAAGGCTGGCATTTCCGGTCTTGCCGCAAATTTTGTGAAGTTGTCCGCCCGCAACCGGCGGCTCTTCGTTCTTCCCGACATGATCAAGGCCTTCCGGGCCCTCCTCGCTGAAAAGCGTGGTGAGGAAACAGCTGAGGTGACATCCGCAGCTGCCCTTTCCGACGAACATGTCGCTGCCCTGAAAGAGGCTCTTTCCGCTTCCACGGGCAAATCCGTAAACGTCGCAGCGAAAGTTGATCCTGCGCTGATCGGTGGCCTCGTGGTCAAGGTCGGCTCCCGCATGATCGACACATCTCTGCGTACCAAGCTCAATTCACTCAAGTTCGCGATGAAAGAGGTCGGCTGATGGATATTCGGGCCGCGGAAATTTCCGCAATCCTCAAGGACCAGATCAAGAGCTTTGGCCAGGAAGCCGAAGTTTCTGAAGTTGGTCAGG
>JBCCVB010000110.1:0-23580 GCA_039195965.1 Pseudomonadota bacterium | reverse complement strand
GCCGGCTGAAAACATGCCAGCAGATCCAAAATTCTCGGCAAGCCGCAGGTCGTTTCTGAAACTGCACAGCCAGCCGAAAGTCGAAGTTATCAGGCCGCCGTGGACTGACGAAACTTCGATGAGAGCCGATTGCACAAGTTGCAATGCGTGCATAGATGCCTGTCCGGAAACAATCCTGAAATCTGATGCCGATGGCCGGCCAATGGTGGTCTTTGACGGACGTGAATGCACGTTCTGTCAGAAGTGCGCCGTCGCATGCGAGGATCACGTTTTTGATCTCACGCGCGATGAACCATGGCCTCTCAAGGCGGAAATTCGGCAAGGCTGCCTGCAGGATCAAGGCATCAGTTGCCAGCTTTGCCGCGACAGCTGCCCACAATCGGCCATTCGCGTTGATCTTACCAAGCGCCCCTTCGGCCGTTTGAAGATCGATGCTGATCTGTGCAACGGCTGCGGCGCTTGCCTGAGCACCTGCCCGCAGAGCGTGCTTGCACTGAAAGACGCCAGCCTCGAACCGGAGGCAGCATGAGCCAGACCGTGCATATCGCGAGCCTGCTCGTCCAGGCCTTGCCCGATCAACAAGGGCCAATCGAAGCGGGAATTCGGAAACTGGAAGGGGCGGAAGTCGCCCATGGCGACGGCCAGGGTCGCTTGATCGTAACCGTAGAAACCGCAAGCGAAGCCAACATCGTTCAAACCCTGACCGATATCCAACTGCTCCCGGGCGTGGTGAGCGCCTCACTTGTCTATCACCAGGCAGACAGCGGACATGACCCAGCTGAGGCTGACATCAAAGGAGACTCCTAATGAGTGGAATAAACAGACGTGATGTCATCAAAGCACAGGCTGTCGCCGCGGCCGCTGCCGCAGCAGGCATGTCGGTGCCTGCCCAGGCGCAAAACCTTATCACTGAAGCAGATTTGACTGACCTGAAATGGTCCAAAGCACCGTGTCGCTTCTGCGGCACCGGCTGCTCGATCATGGTCGCGACCAAGGCCGGTCGCGTCGTCGCAACCCACGGCGATGCCGAAGCGGAGGTGAACCGCGGACTGAACTGCGTCAAAGGCTACTTTCTATCCAAGATCATGTACGGCCAGGACCGTCTGACGACGCCGCTGCTGCGCAAGAAAGATGGCAAGTACGACAAGGATGGCGACTTTACACCGGTCAGTTGGGACGAAGCCCTGGATATCATGGCCGAAAAATGGAAGGCCACCCTGAAGGATAAAGGGCCGAAAGCCATTGGAATGTTCGGTTCCGGCCAATGGACCGTTTGGGAAGGATACGCCGCATCCAAACTGATGAAGGCCGGATTCAGGTCCAACAATATCGATCCGAACGCCCGTCACTGCATGGCTTCTGCCGTGGTCGGATTCATTCGTGCCTTTGGCATTGACGAACCGATGGGCTGTTACGACGATTTCGAAAACGCCGATGCGTTCGTGCTCTGGGGCGCCAACATGTCGGAAATGCATCCGATCCTGTGGACCCGCGTGACCGACCGCCGGCTCAGCCATCCCCATGTAAAGGTGGCTGTTCTTTCAACCTTCGAGCACCGCAGTTTCGATCTGGCGGATATTCCGGCTGTCTTCACCCCACAGTCTGACCTGATCATTGCCAATTACATCGCCAATCACATCATTCAATCTGGTGCGGTCAACGAAGATTTCGTGAAAAAACACGTCAACCTTCGCAAGGGTGTTCAGGATATCGGCTACGGCCTACGTCCGGATCATCCGCTTGAGCAAGCTGCAGCCAACTCAGGCGATGGCGGCTCTGAGCCGATGACGTTCGAGGAATTTGCCGAGTTTGTAAAACCCTACACGCTCGAGTTTGCGTCGGTGGAATCCGGTGTGCCGGCCGAGCAGCTTGAAAAGATTGCTCAGCTCTACGCAGACCCGGATACCAAGGTGATGACGCTCTGGACGATGGGGGTGAACCAGCACACGCGCGGTGTGTGGATGAACAATCTCATCTACAATCTCCATCTGCTCACAGGCAAGATTGCACAGCCTGGCAATTCCCCCTTCTCGCTTACCGGACAGCCGTCAGCTTGTGGTACTGCCCGTGAGGTCGGCACTTTCGCTCACAGGCTTCCGGCAGACCTGCTCGTGGCAAATCCGGAGCACAGAGCTTTCGCCGAAAAGATCTGGAAGCTGCCTGAAGGAACCGTCCCGGAATGGATCGGCGCCCACGCCGTTCTGCAAAACCGGAAACTGAAAGACGGTGAAATCAACTGCTATTGGGTGCAGGTGAACAACAACATGCAGGCCGCTCCCAACATGATGGAAGAAGGTCTGCCCGGCTATCGCAACCCGGAAAACTTCATTGTTGTCTCGGACGCCTACCCGACTGTGACGGCAGAAGCGGCCGACCTTATTCTGCCAACCGCCATGTGGGTGGAAAAAGAAGGTGCATACGGCAATGCAGAACGCCGGACCCAGTTCTGGCATCAGCTGGTTGATGCCCCTGAGGGGGCCAAGTCCGACCTTTGGCAGCTGGTCGAGTTCTCAAAGAGATTTACGACGGAGGAAGCCTGGCCCGCCGAAATCCTGGACGCAAATCCGGAATACAAAGGCAAAACGCTTTACGATGTCCTTTTTGCCAATGGCCAGGTGGACGCGTTCCCAAACAGCGAATTGGACCAGAACTATGCCAATGATGAGGCCGAGGACTTCGGCTTCTACATCCAGAAGGGTCTGTTTGAGGAATATGCAGAGTTCGGCCGTGGCCACGGGCATGACCTTGCCGATTTCGACACCTACCACAAGGTTCGCGGACTGCGATGGCCGGTTGTCGATGGCATCGAGACCCGTTGGCGATACAACGGTGAGTATGACCCCTACGTCACTGACGGGGCTGAGTTCGAGTTTTACGGAAAGCCTGACGGCAAGGCGATCGCCTTCGCCCTTCCCTACGAACCGCCGGCAGAAAGCCCGGATGGTGAATATCCGTTCTGGCTGACGACCGGTCGTGTCCTCGAGCACTGGCATTCCGGGTCGATGACCCAGCGTGTTCCGGAGCTTTACCGGGCAGTTCCTGACGCCCTTTGCTACATCCATCCGGACGATGCAGAGGCGCTTGGAGTGCGCCGTGGCTCCGAGATCAAGGTGGTGTCACGCCGGGGCGAGATCATCACCCGCGTGGAAACAAGGGGACGGAACAAGCCTCCCAGAGGATTGATTTTCGTGCCCTGGTTCGACGCCCGTCAGCTGATCAACAAGGTCACGCTTGATGCGACCGATCCGCTCTCGAAGCAGACCGACTTCAAGAACTGCGCCGTGCGCATCGAAGCCGTGTGAGGTGACCCATGAAACGCATCGCAATTAGCCTGTTTGCCGTCGCCAGCTTGTTGGCAGCCGCAGCATTCGCACAGGAAAATGTCTCAACCTTGAGACCCATCACACCTCTGGCCGAGAATGGACCGGCAGCGCCGATGCCCAAAGTCGTGAACACCGACATTCGGCAGGTTCGCAATTATCCTGAGCAGCCGCCACTGATCCCGCACAAGATCGACAATTATCAGGTGGACAAGAACTCCAACAAATGCCTGACATGTCATTCACGCGCGGCCATTGGCGAAAGTCAGGCCCCTATGGTGTCGATCACCCACTTCATGAACCGGGACAATCAGTTCCTCGCGTCGGTCACCCCGCGCAGGTATTTCTGCAACCAGTGCCATGTGGTCCAGACAGATGCCAAGCCATTGGTCGAAAACGACTTTGTCGATGTCGACACGGTGCTTGAATACGTGAAGTCGAAAGAGGAGGCCAACTGATGTGGGCCTTCATCAAGAGGCTGTGGAGTACGATCCGCAGGCCGAGCGTTCATTACAGCCTCGGGGCATTGACGGTCGGTGGTTTCATCATGGGCGTCCTGTTCTGGGGGGCGTTCAATACGGCAATGGAACTCACCAACACGGAAACCTTCTGCACCGGCTGCCATGAAATGCGGGACAACGTGTTCGCGGAGCTGAAGACCACCATCCACTACACAAATCGCTCGGGCGTCCGGGCGATCTGTTCCGACTGCCATGTACCGCATGACTGGACAGACAAGATCGCTCGGAAAATGCAGGCCTCCAAGGAAGTCTGGGGAAAGATCTTCGGCACCATCAGCACACGGGAGAAGTTTCTCGAGAAGCGACTTGAACTGGCGCAGCACGAATGGGCAAGGCTGAAGGCCAACAACTCCCTGGAGTGCCGCAACTGCCATTCTTCCGATTCAATGGACATTACCCGTCAAAGCGCACGTGCTGCGGAAGCCCACGAACGCTTCCTCTTTAGCGGCGAAAAAACTTGTATCGACTGCCACAAGGGCATTGCCCACCAGTTGCCAG
Organism: Pseudomonadota bacterium; assembly: GCA_039195965.1. Lineage (GTDB taxonomy): Bacteria > Pseudomonadota > Alphaproteobacteria > Rhizobiales > Stappiaceae > Roseibium. The sequence continues at coordinate 19,241 of JBCCVB010000110.1, read as the reverse complement.
ACATGTCGCAACAATCCGCATGGGCAGGGCATGGAAATACAAGCAGCGTTGAAAAGGCGACTGCGTTTCTCGAGCAAAAGCAAGACGAAGCGAACTGAGCGTTTCCAATGATAAACAAACGAAAAAGCTGGCGTGTTGCCAGCTTTTTTCATTCCAAGATGGATTGAACAAACAGACCTGAAAATGGCGGCTTCAAAACCAGGCACTCTATAAGAAAATACCAGCCTGCAAGCCTCAGGTCTCGGCAAGGACGGAAATACCTTCAACCGTCTCCAAAACCTGTTCGGCAGCCCGGGCTGCCCTATCGAATAGCTGGCCGGGTGGCCAGCCATATTTTCAGGTCATTGAGATATAGCTGCGCATCTGCTCGGCTTCGAGCTCAACTTGCGCAATCTTGAATTTCACCACATCTCCGATCGAAATCACGCCAGTCAGCTTGCCGTCTTTGAGGACGGGCATGTGGCGGAATCGGCCCTGGGTCATTCGAGCCATAACTTCATTGACACTGTTTTCTTCTGAGCAGGTCACAACGTCCTTGGTCATGACGCTCGACGCTGGCAGCGAAAGTGCGGATGCGCCCTGTGTTCCAACAACACGGACGATATCACGCTCGGAAACAATTCCCTGGATGGAATTGTCTCCTGCGCACACAACCACCGCACCTATCTTGTTTTTCGCCAGAGTCTCAGCAATTTCGCTGAGCAGCGCGTCGCTTCTGGCAGTAATCGTCTCGTGGCCTTTCCCACTCAAGATCGCGGCAACGGTCATCTATGAGCACCTCCCTCACATCAATAAGCCCGTTCTTCACGGGATAACCGCATCATGGCAAAAAAATCAGTGCACGCAAACCTTTGACGCATACCCTTTGAAGGGTATCGACTAACGTCGATGCCGAGGCACCGGGTCGAAAATCGGGAACAGGGCAAGACCTGCGATAAAGCCGCCAATATGCGCCTGCCAGGCAACGCTGGCCGGTTGTCCGGCAACTGGTCCGCTCATCAGTCCGAAAAACAGATTGAGGCCAAACCAGACGGCAACGAATACCAGAACCTGCTGATTGCGGAAACACTCAGACAGCGGCTGCGCAGGCACGAAATAGGCTCCGCGATCCGTGCGTCGAATTGCTCCCAGAGGGCCGCCCAGTTCAAAAATGAAACGAATGGCCCCGGCCATTTGTCCTGAAACTGCCGCCGAAGCGCCGATCATCGGAACCCCTTCACCCCAGTGTGTGGCCAGGTGAGCGAACGCACCACCGACTGAACAGAGTGCGGAAAACAGCAGAAAGCGCCCTGCTCCGTATCGCCGCGCCAACGCACTGCCGAATATGGCCATCCACAGGAGATTGAAAATGATGTGCATGGCCCCGCCATGCAGAAGGCTGTAGGAAATGAAACCCCAGAGGCTGGAAGCAAGGTCGATCGCGTTGAGGCTGGAAAAGGCTGCGTATTTGGCAGGCCAGAACGCAAACAGGAAGATGATCAGATTGTCCCAACCAACGGGCAAGATGAACGCCCGAAGCAGGTGAATGGCAATCATCCCGGCGCTCAGCCAGACAATTACGTTCGGAAGGTTGAATACCGGAGGTTCGGAAGGACGCTTCGGCTCCTGGCGCTTTCTTGCTTCTTCGCGCCGGGCGCGCTCGTCGTCGAATTGATAAACGTTCATGGAACCTCAGCCTTTCAGCTACCCTTCTAAGCAAGATCTGGGACAAAACAAGGGCTGGCACGTTTCGCCATATCCCTTGATGTCACTATGTTGATCCAGCACTTACCGTTTAACTGAAAGCAGCAGGTTAAAAAACACAAAGCGCCAGTCATCTTTTTCGATGACCAGCGCCTTGCGGTGCCCCCCTTTAAACTCGGCCGCGTCCCCACACGCCCGGAAAAGGACAATTGTTCACAACAGACCGGCGCTTGTTTTCCTGACAGGAACAACTCTTTGAGGTTGCTCTTGCCGGCCCGCAGCCTGGCCTGACACGACAGGTCCTCCCACCCGCTATAACCGTGAACAGATATTAAAGGTGCCAGCTACTCAGACAGCAGACAAGTGCAATACAAAATTAACCTTAATCGCTCCGCGAACAAAAAATCACATCTCGCGCAATGACTTGGCACGCCTTCTGCTTTGTTCACGTCAAACGAACACAGGAAGGAAATCACGTCCCGTTTTGAAACAGACACTGTCTTGAGACGAAACACCGGACGTGAAGTGGCAAAGAGGCAAGTTCAGATGAAACATGGCGTGACGCAAACTCTTTATTCTTATTGGGACAACCTGCGCGGCGCCCGCCCTGCCCCGAATCGCAGTGAAGTTGATCCGAGTGAAATTCGCGGCCTTCTCGGCGATACTTTCATACTCGAGACAAACGGCCCGCAGGACGTTCGCTATCGCCTCGCAGGCACGCGGCTTTGTTCAGCCCATTGCCGCGAACTGAAGGGGCGAAAGTTCCTTCGGGGCTGGAACACCAAGGACAAGGAAGCCCTGGAAAGCCTTATCGCGGCAATCACCGAAGATGCCGCTGCAGCCGTCATTGGCGTCAACGGACACACCGAGCGCGGTCAAATCCTGCAAATGGAAATGTTGCTCGTGCCATTGAATGTTCCAGGTGAAGGCAGAATTCGCATCCTTGGCAGCTGCACGCCGATGGAAAAACCTTACTGGATCGGCCTGCATCCCATTTTGAACCAGTCGATCAGCAGCCTGAGGTTGGTCTGGCCGGACGAGCGCCCATTCTTCATGGACGACAACGCTTCGACCATTAACCCGGTTCTGCCCCGCTTCACGGCTGAGGGTATGGCGATGCCGACACCTCCGCTTCCGCAGGGAGCCGAGCGTAAAGTCGGACATCTGACGGTCTACTCCGGCGTAAAAACCTGAGTCGCTCGTCAGAGACGCTATAAACTTGTATCCAAGAGCTGCTCTTTAGCGGTTGCGACCGGGCTGGAAACGGCCCGGTCCTTTCAGTTTTGCCTTCGGCGGACCGAGCTTTTGCCGTTTCGATGCGTTTCGCCCTAAATTTATGCATGCAACGCCTAGACCTGAGCGTCGTGTTCGGTACATTCTTACACATCGTTAACCCCAGCTGCCTAAAGTGGTGGAAAGACGTCTAGAGATTCGCTTCTCGGCCAGGGGATAGTGTGAATCCACACGGTTTGGATAGAGCAGGCATGAGCGCCGGATTGGCAACAGCACCAGAAGGAAGCAAATCGCTTCAAGTCACTGATCGCCGTCGGCATCAACGCGTTCAGGTCAATATTCTGGGCCGATTTATGCTCGAGGACCGTCAGGAGTATCCCTGCCAGGTTATCGACATGTCACCCGGCGGAATGGCCATGATCACACCGGTTTCCGGACGGGTTGGCGAACGTGTCGTTGCCTATCTCGATCATCTCAGCCGTGTTGAAGGCAGAATTTCTCGTTTGATCGACGGCGGCTTTGCCGTTGAACTGCGCAACACCGCCCGCAAACGCGACAAGATTGCGAATGTGCTCACGTGGCTCGCCAATCGTGATGAATTGAACCTGCCTGAGGATCGCCGGCATGATCGTTTCGTGCCCAAGAACCCGATGACCAAAGTGGTCTTGCCGGACGGTTCGGAACACGTATGCCGGATCATAGATGTTTCGCTGTCCGGTGCGGCCCTTGCCACAGACCTTCAGCCGGAAATGGGTGACAGGATCACTCTGGGCAAGATGGTGGCACGCGTTGTCCGCCGGATCGAAGGCGGTATCGCGGTCGAGTTTGCGGCTGTCCAAAGCCGCGAGCTGCTTGAGCACCATATTTCTGGTTCAGACTCGGCCTGAGCGCCGTTATCAAACCTTCCAAATCAGTGATGTGCCAATTGCAAGCCAACCTCCTCTTGCACAAGAAAGACCTTTGAATCGGGTCTGGCGAGATGACGCATTCGCTTTTTTTGCACGAAAAAGCAGATTTTTTCTCGCTGCAAAAACACTGAGCAACTTGTTCCAGCTCTCACATCGTCAATGTTTTGGCACTACCGACCTTCGGCTCAGGCGAACTTCACTCCACGTATAAATTCATAAAATCAATTACTTATGCGATTTCCGTCAAATTTTAAGAAAATGCCTCTGCAATTTGACCTAAATGCAGTTCAAATATAATCAAAATTAAAACTGAATTTTACTTAAGTATTATTATAGTTCTACTTCAGAGATTTTCTTGAAGTAAAAAGCATTCAGTCATCGTTGCGTCAGCCTTGGGGAGGGCGTTACGATGAATTTACTTAAATCAACTCTGTTTGCTTCCACTTTTGCATTGAGCGCCATTGCGGGTGCCATCACCGTAAAGGCTGAGCCTGGTCGCTTCATGGACATGAAGACGGTGGTCAAAGCACCGATCGGCTATCAGCAGTTCTGTAAAGACAATGCTGCTGCCTGTTCGCAATCGAGCTACGATCCGGTGGTCGTACGTCTCAATGAAGCGCTCTGGCAGCAACTCATTGCCATCAATCAGGAAGTCAACAGCCGGGTCCGGCCAATGACCGACGAAGATCTTTTCGGCAAGGTCGAACACTGGTCTTATCCGGTCAACGGATACGGTGATTGCGAAGAGTATGTTCTTGAGAAGCAGCGCATCCTGCTTAATGCGGGATGGCCTCAAAGTGCCCTGCTGATCACCGTTGCAAAGGATGTTCAGAATTCCGGACATGCTGTGCTGACTGTCCGCACGGACCATGGCGATATGATCCTCGACAATCAAATCGAGGCGGTGTTGCCCTGGTACTCCACTCCATATCGATACATCAAACGTCAGTCGGCAAGCTCGGCTGCGAAGTGGACGGGCATATCCGATACCCGCGTGACGACAGTGAGTAGCGTCTCCAAATAAGGCTCAACGAGCCTTCATAGGATTGGGATAGCCCTGAAAGGGGCAATAGGACGATCCGGTCGCGTCCCCACCCTCCCCATCCCTACCACGACCGGATCCAAGGAACCGGCTGCGCCCCCGCAAGCCGGTTCCTGTCTTTTCAGTCGTGTGGGCAAGGTCAGGTTTCGCGCAATCCCGTTTTGAAACGGCGCCAGTTGCGAACGTATCCTTCAGCGGACTTTCGAATGTCCTCCGCCACTTGTTCGGGAAGCGTCCGAACCACTTTGCCGGGAACTCCGACCACAAGCGAGTTGTCCGGAATTTCCTTCCCTTCGGCAATCAACGCATTAGCACCGATGATGCAGTTGGACCCGATCACCGCACCATTCAATATCGTTGCTCCCATGCCAACGAGGGAATTGTCCTTGATTGTGCAGCCATGAAGGATTGCGTTGTGGCCAACTGTACAATCCGTACCGATTGTCAGCGGGTACCCCATATCGGTGTGAAACACGCAGCCGTCCTGAACGTTCGAGCGAGCGCCGACCCTGATTGGTTCGTTGTCGCCGCGAAGCGTTGCACCAAACCAGACACTTGCTCCTTCATCCAGGTGAATATCACCGATCAGCACTGCCGTCGGCGCTACCCAGTAGTTTCCGCTCTCCGGAAAAACTGGCACGCGTTCGTCAAGACTGTAGATAGGCATGTGACCTCAGTGAAATCCGGCAACAACCAACGCGACATTCATGACCAGCAGCCCGGAACACATGCTCCACATGCCGGCGATTGTTGAAGAAGCAACCAGCCAGCCCAGCGGCCTGTTTTCAATTCGGCGACCGCGGATCGCGTTTCTCATAATGATGAAGGGCCCCGCAAACAGGCACATGAAAATCCCGGCAAGAAACCCCAGGATGTTTTCGCCCGCGAAATTGAATCGCGGCGGCTCTTTGGTGACGAGCTGATAAAGGCTGCCCAGCACCCCCGCCGCAACGAAGCCGGCGCACGCTATATATCCAACGAGAAGAAGATCAAACAGCACGCCCATTAACCCCTTGTTAACCTTTCAACGAGGAAAGTGATTAAGAATTAGTAAAGGGTCAAGTGCAAAGACTGTGCCGGAAAGGCAAATGGGCAGAAACCCTCAAATATGGTTTACATCGTGGGGCTTTGACACATGTCGGGACGGAACGTTTGTTCCGTTTCAGCACAAAGTGTCTCAGATCAGTGCACGTCCGACTTCGGAGGACGTGTGGTGACACCGCTTTCGTTACCGGATCCCATCGGGACCAAACCACGCCATTTCACCTATCTGGCGCTGGCGATGTGTGTGCTGGCAACTGCCTTCATTGCTGAACGCGCCAACTATTGGTCCCACTACTGGATGTCAGGACCGGATGTGGAGTTTGGCAAGCGGCAGGTGATGGTGAACGTCGGCAACACCAAGTTGGAACTGCCCCTGGAATTGATCGCGACACCGCGCCAGCGGCACAGATCGCTTTCTCCCGACACCGTGTTCAAGACATTGCGGCTCTCGATGGTTTGGCCTTCGCTATCGGCGTCGCAAGGCCGCTACGGTGGCTTCGGAGACAAACTTGTTGCCGGAGAGACAATCCTGATTGAATTGGAAAGCAATCAGGGCCGAGAGAGTTTGCGCGCCCGGCTTGATCCGTTTTACCGCCGCCTTGCGCGGGGCGGAGAAATACGCGGACCCGGCGGTCTGAGAATTCTTACTCTGTCCGCAAAAGGTTCAGCTGCAAGCGACCTGATTGTTTATGATCCATCCGAGCGAAACGGCTTTATCGCCCGCTGCACGAGAAAATCAGGCAGCGGCAATGCAATCTGCCATAGGGCTATAGCATTGGCATCCGGTCTGGAACTGAGATACCGCTTTGATCAAAGCCTTCTTGCAGACTGGCAGGAGCTCGACCGCTCCGTTGTCAAGAAAATCTCCGATCTCCGTACCGGTTGAAACAGATGGGCAACCCTGATGGAGGCCACCATCTGTCGCAATTTCAACCGTTGAAATGCCAATTCTTTGGAGGATGCCTGACCTTTCTGTCCTCCCACAAAAAAATCGGGCGGTTCCTTCCGGAACCGCCCGAATTCTTCATTAGTGAAACCGTACTTGCTCAGACTTCGTCCAGATCGATTTCGAGAATCGCCATCTGGAAGTTCCAGCTCAGGTCTTCGTCTTCGTCGTCGCGGAAAATAACGCCGATAAACTCTTCCCCGATATAAACCTCGGCGGAGTCGTCCTTACGCGGGCGCGCCCGGACTTGCAGGCTCGACAGCTCGAACTTCGAACGCAGGTAGGCTTCAATCTTACGGATTTCATCGGGGTTCACGGCGCTCTCCTTATCAATTGCCGTCAGCATTTTTCTAGCGCGGAAACTACAAGACCAACGGCAAATGCCAAAGCCTTTCGATGAGCTTTCCCCGTCTTCCTATGATTAAATTGATGATCCGGCCTCTTCGCCAAGCAGCTGGTTCATGCTGCGCGCAGGTTCGGCGCATCCCGCCTTGCCCACGATCTTGGCTGGCACACCGGCCACGGTGGTGTTTTCCGGAACATCCGAAAGAACGACCGAACCTGCCGCGATCCGCGAGCAATGACCAATTTCCAGGTTCCCGAGAATTTTCGCGCCAGCTCCCACCAGAACGCCGTGTCTGATCTTCGGATGACGATCACCGTCTTCCTTGCCCGTCCCACCGAGTGTGACGCCCTGCAGGATCGAGACATCGTCCTCGATCACCGCCGTGCCACCGACAACAATGCCGGTTCCGTGGTCAATAAAGATGCCCCGGCCGACCGGAACTGCTGGATGAATGTCTATCTGGAAGACTTCCGACGCCCTGCTCTGGAGGTAAAGGGCAAAGTCCCGGCGTCCCTTGCGCCACAGCCAATTGGCAAGGCGATGGGTTTGCAGGCCATGAAAACCCTTGAAATAAAGAACAGGTTCAAGATAGCGGAAGCATGCAGGGTCACGATCGAAAACAGCAACGATATCAACACGGAAAATCTTCGCTAGTTCCGGTTCATCCGCCAATGCTTCCAGGTAGGTTTGGCGGATCAGAGAAGCGGAAACGACGTCCCGGCCCAACCGATCGCCAAGCCGGTGCAACACGGCTTCTTCGAGGCTGTCGTGATTCAAGACCGTTTCGTAGACAAAGGAGGATAATGCCGGCTCGTCGGCGACCATCGCCTGCGCCTCTTCCCTCAATTGCTGCCAGACCGGATCATGGGTCGGAACTTGTTTTAAGCCGGACTTTGTGATCGGTGCCGACATGGCCTGTCTCCTTTTCAAGCCGTCACGTACGAGCCCCTAAAATAGGACTGTCGTCTGATATTCCAAAATCAAACTTCCTGATATCAGATATGAACCCTCGTTATGAACCATAAAACGAGCGGAACACCTTCTGATAAATCCAGCGGCTTGTTAGTTCAATTTACCAAAGATGTGGAGTGATTATGACAGAAACCGATGCAGATTACTCAGACACTGACAATCCGCAGCTGGTAATAAAGGGACAGATTGCCGAACTCGTGTTGAACGCACCGACGCGAAAAAACGCCCTTCCCCTGGCAGCCTGGGAACGCATTCCAGCTTTGGTACAACAGATTGAAGCCCAATCATCTGCTCGTGTCTGCATCGTCAAGGGAGCCGGAGGTCAGAACTTCTGTGCAGGTGCCGACATTTCCGAATTTGAGGCCGTTCGCTCAAGTCCCGAAGCCGCCAAGCGCTATGACGACATCAATGTCGCTGCCTTCAAGGCAATACAAACGTTAAGCATTCCCGTGATAGCGGCCATACAGGGTCCCTGCCTTGGTGGCGGTCTTGGACTTGCACTGGCTTGCGACATCCGTCTGGCTGCACGTTCCGCATTCTTCGGGATTCCCGCTGCGAAACTCGGACTTGCCTATCCACCGGAAGCGCTCGGAGACCTGCTTGCAGCTGTCCCCCCCGCTGACGCCAAACAGCTCCTTTTCACTGGAGACCGGTTTTCTGCCGAGAGAGCTCTTCAGATGGGGCTGGTCAATGAAATTCTCGAAGAAGAAGATCTGGACAGCCGCATAGACAGTCTGTGCAAGTCAATTTGCGCCAACGCACCTCTGTCTCTCAAAGCTGCAAAACATGCTTTAAACCAGCTCTCGCATTCAACCGACGCTGATCTCGGCTCGGCCCTGAGAGATGCACAGATCTGTATCGACAGTGAAGACTACCGCGAGGGATACCGGGCATTTCTCGAAAAAAGGCACCCGGTTTTCAAAGGACGTTGAAGCCCATTGAATTGCGACGCTTGCGACAAGTTCGCACGCGCCGTTTCTTTTGGAATCGGTTTCTAAGAAACTGACTGCAAGTCATTGAATGCAGAGAACTTCCAGCTTCAGGCAACCTCTGCATTCGTTCTGAGGTCGACCAGGAACTCTTCCACGGCTGATGCAAAGACATCATTCTTGTCGCCCGCCACCATGTGACCGGCATCGCGAATGTCGGTAAACTTCGCGTGCGGAACCCTTTGCTGAAACTCCCTCACATGCTCCATGGAGACAAGTTCGGAATTCTGCCCTCGGATCAGAAGAACCGGCAAGGACAGGTTTCCTGCAGCGGTTAGCATATTTTCCTGCACTTCTGCGGCCAACCGGGAGTCGTCCTTTTGCTTTGCCTTCAGGAAAGCCGGATCCCAATGCCAACGGTAACGACCGTCATCGTGCAGACGTAAATTCTTGGAAAGACCCGAAAGGTCACGCGGCTTGACGCGGTTTGGAAGATACTTGGCAATCGCCTCTGCTGCCTCTTCCACATTCTCAAAACCGTCTTCGACGCGATCTCCCATGAAACCCAGGATCTTGGCAACGCCGCCCATATCGATGCGCGGCGTGATATCAACCAGCACAAGTGCCGCCAGACCACCCGGATTTTCCTGTCCCTCCGCCAACATTCCTGCAAAGCCACCTAGCGAGGCTCCCACGACAACGGGCTTTGACCTGTGAAGGGCATATACTTGGCGAGTAACTGCGACCAGGTCCTTCGCAAAGTCGGGAAAGCTGTAATTTCCGGAAGCAATCCAATCGCTTTCGCCGTGCCCACGCTGATCCATTGAATAGACCGGGTGACCCAGGTCGGCGATGCGCTGAGCTGCAGCATCCCAGGAGTGGCGTGTCTGGCCGCCGCCATGCAGCATGATGACGGGCTGCTCACCGGCACCGTAACGATCAGCGATCAGGCTGTTGGCTTCCGCTCCCTGAAATTCAACTCGTTTCGGGCCCATAAATCCTCCCCTATCTGCCCTTGTCCGTCAGGATGCCCCTCCAGGCATCCCTACCGGTTTTTGTTGATGCCTAGGCCTCAACGTTGTTCAAAAACGCCAGAACGCCTTGCTTGTGCACCTTGTCTCCGACGGCCACCATGTGATCTCGGCCGGGAATCTCCAGAACATCGGCGTGTGGCATCAGATCCGCCAGCCTTTTGGGCGATCCGGCAATGTCATCCTTTGTCCCGACAGCAACCAGAACCGGGCGCTCGATCCGCGAAACGTCCTCTTCGCTGATCTTCTGCCTCGAGGACCGCATGCAAGCAGCCAGTGCGCGCCGATCGGAACCGGTCTGTTCCGCGAACGCTCTGAACGCCCTGCCATTCCTGTCTGGAACGTCCTGAATGCGATCCGCTTCAAGCGCAGAAGCGATTGGCTCCGGATCTCCAACGCCGGCAACCATTCCGTAGCCGAGACCACTGAAAATCGCCCGTTTCACCCGATCTGGGTGATTTAGGGTCAGAAACGCCGAGATCCTCGCCCCCATCGAATATCCCATCACATCAGCGCTCTCGATTTCGAGATGGTCCAGAAGACGTCTTGCGTCTTCCGCCATGATCGGCGCGCCATAGGCAGCAGGATCGTAGAACTTCTGGCTTTCACCATGTCCCCGATTGTCGATTGCGATAACGCGTCTGCCATCTTCGACCAGAAGCTTTACCCAGCCGGGATACTCCCAATTCACCTGCTTGTTGGATGCAAACCCGTGAATGAGCAGGATCGGATCTCCTTGCCCTTCGTCCAGATAAGCAATCCGAACTCCATCAAACTCGAACTGAGGCATATACCAATCTAACCTTTACGTAAACGGAAAATCATCGTGCGATCTACAGTAAAATCATTGGCCGTCATTGGCAAAGATGAAATGTTGGAAGTAGGCTGTTTATTGAGGGAATTGGCGCATGCGTCGGTGGATCGCATCTCAACGCCCCTACCCTTTCTGCTAACAAATGGATATGGTCGCGAAAATTTGCTATCGGGCCAGACTTGGAAAATACAGTTACCAAGAGATCGCAAGGCTCTTTTTGATAATCAGAGGAACGTGACAATGGCGGATCAGGTTGTTCCACACTTTCAAAATTCAAGTGGGCACGATTCCATTGCTATCGGCGCACATGAGTTCATGTGTATCGGTGCCAAACCGCCTTTCGATCACCCCCATATCTTCCTCGATATGGGCAGTGAACACGAAGTGGTCTGCCCCTACTGCTCGACGCTCTACAAGTACGACGAAACGCTGGAAGCAAGAGAATCGTCTCCGTCGGACTGCAGCTGGACGCCTGTTGCGGCCTAGGTCGCAAGCTGCTCATGAGCGAAACTGCTGAAAGCCCCCACCCGATCATAGTCGCAGGTGCTGGAATAGGCGGCCTCACTGCTGCCTTGGCTCTGCAACGTCAGGGCCATGAGGTCGTGCTGTTGGACAAGGTCGGTCAGCTTTCGGAGGTTGGCGCTGGCCTCCAGCTTTCTCCCAATGCCTGTACTGTTCTCAACAGTCTTGGCGTACTCGGCGCTTTGGAGCCCTACGCTTACGCCCCCGAGAAACTGCGAATCTGGTCCGGTGTTTCCGGTGAGCAAATTTCTCAGGTCTCGCTAGGTTCCTTTATCAAGGAACGTCACGGCAATCCGTTCTGGGTCGTGCACCGCGCTGATCTTCAGCGAGTTTTGCTCGAACAGGTTCAGTCAACACCGGGAATATCCGTTCATCTGGGCACCGAAGTGCTGGACCTGATCTCCACGCCCTATGACAGTCTGGTTTGCAATTATCAGAATGAAGACGGCATAGGAAAGATGAACTGTAAGGCCCTTATCGGGGCTGACGGTGTCTGGTCAAAGACTCGCCAGATGATTCCGAGTCACGAAAACGCCCAGTTCAGCGGACAGGTCGCATATCGTGCAACTCTTCCCATCGAACAGGTCCCTGCCAGGTGGACTGGCGATTCCGGGCTTTGGCTTCAGCGCAATTCGCATCTTGTCCACTATCCGATCCGCGGAGGCAAAGAGCTCAACATTGTTGCTCTGGTGGAAGAGCCGTGGAGTGACCAGACCTGGTCCGCCAAAGCCGACAAGGAAACAGTGCTGCATGTATTCAAGGATTGGCCGGCGGAAATTCGCAACCTGCTTGGCCTGCCAGCTAAATGGCTCAAGTGGGCGCTTTGCAGTGTAGATGCCTCCGGTCCCTGGAGCCATGGTCATCTGACCCTTCTGGGAGACGCGGCCCATGCAATGCTGCCTTACATGGCACAAGGTGCCGCGATGGCGATTGAAGATGCCGCGATCCTTGCGAAACACCTTCCCGCAGATGTGGAAAATATTCCGGCAGCTCTCAGGTCATTTGAACGGCAGCGCAAGCCGAGAGCTTCCCAGATACAGGCTATCGCGCGCCGGAATGCTCAGATTTTTCATTTCTCGGGTGCACCGGCATTTGCCCGCGACACCGTTTTGCGTTTTTCGAAGCCGGACAGACTGGCAGCCCGTTTCGACGACATTTATGGTTGGTCTCCCGAACTGTAACCCGGCTTTCGCTTGAGCTCGATACGAAGCTGGGATAAAGCCAACCTCCATCCAAGTGTCAGGGAGTGTGAATATGACCGGTCAGAAGGCAGATGAGATTGTTACCGCTGCATTCCTGGTCATTGGCGATGAAATTCTGTCTGGAAGGACAAAGGACAAGAATATCGGCTTTGTGGCCGACTATATGACGTCCCTTGGTATCGACCTGAAGGAAGTGAGAATCGTCCCTGACGAACAGGCGGAAATCGTTGGCGCCGTAAACGACCTGCGCGCAAGATACGATTACGTGTTTACGTCCGGCGGAATTGGACCGACCCACGACGACATCACCGCGGAAAGCATTGCGGCAGCTTTCGGTGTACCGCTCAACCTCGATCCACGCGCTGTCGCAATCATGGAAAAGCACTACGCACCGGGCCAGTTCACTCCTGCACGTCAACGCATGGCGCGCATTCCCGAAGGGGCCGATTTGATCCTGAACAAGGTATCCAAGGCTCCAGGTTTCAAGATTGGCAATGTGCATGTCATGGCCGGCATTCCGTCTATCATGCAGGCAATGATGGATGCCATCGCACCGACACTTGCGACCGGAAAGAAGATGCTGTCGGAAACCGTTGCCGCCGACATGCCTGAAAGCCGTATTGCGGAGCGCCTGGCCGCCATTCAGGACGCGCATCCGCAAACCCTGATCGGATCCTATCCGCAGGCTTCCGAAGGAAAATTCACAACACAGATCGTTATCCGCTCACGGGACGAAGCCATCTTGAAAGCCGCAGCGCGAGACGTGGCCGAGGCAGTTGCCGAGATCTCGGGATAATCTGAAGGACAAATTATGGAAAACCCAGCTCAAGACAAAGCGTTCCCGGTTTCGTGGGACATGTTTCACAGAGATTCCCGTGCCCTCGCCTGGCGGCTGTCGAGTGAAGGTGAATGGAAAGCCATCGTTTGCATCACCCGCGGCGGTCTTGTTCCTGCCGGTATCGTTGCGCGTGAACTCGGCATCCGCACAATCGAAACTGTCTGCATCGCCTCCTATCATGACTATGACAACCAGGGTCAGCTGCAGGTGATCAAGCCGATCGACCCGAAAGTGGTCGATCTGGAAGACGGTGAAGGCAGCGGTGTGCTTGTGATCGACGACCTCGTTGATACCGGCAAGACCCTGAAAGTTGTCCGTGAGATGCTGCCAAAGGCACATTATGCGACGGTCTACGCAAAACCGGTCGGCGTACCGATGGTCGATACGTTCATCACCGAAGTTTCGCAGGACACATGGATCTACTTCCCCTGGGATATGGGTTGGCAGTTCCAGCCGCCGCTTTCAAAAGACACCGCCGGCTGAGGCAAACAGGCAAAACTGCAACACTCGCCGCAAACTGTCGCGAGGTTCACCGCAAGGTGAAGGCGTTGCCACGTTTCCGCCGGAAATTTCCTGATAAGGCGTTGCGAGGCCGGTCGAACCAAAGGGTTTCGACCGGCCATTTGCGTGTACCGCAGTCTGACCGTTTACGACCTGCGAAACGCGAAGCAACAAAAGATCTTTAACGGGAATTGGAATGCTGAACCGACGTCTGTTTCTTGCCTCCGCCGCCGCGGCCCTGACAGCTGCGTGTGCCTCCGGCAGCCGTACTGGACAACTGCCTCCTACAGGCGCTCGAACGGCGCAGGGCGCCTACATCGCACCGGAGTACCTTCAAATGTACCGCGCGATGCCGGAGGAACGGTTTCCCATTCCCGCTGTCGACCTGACCAAGATCGATCCGGTCTACTACCGTCAGCTTGTAGACTATTATTCCCCCGAACCAGCAGGCACCATTATTGTCGATACGCCCAACCGGTTTCTCTACCTGACGATGGAAAACGGCAAGGCGATGCGCTATGGCGTCGGCATAGGACGCGCTGGTTTCGATTGGGGCGGCAGGGCGCGAATTGCCTACAAGCGCCCCTGGCCGACCTGGACACCTCCTGCGGACATGATCGCCAGAGAACCCGAGCTCGTCGAGTTCAAGAACGGCATGGCACCTGGGCTTGAAAACCCCCTTGGCGCGCGTGCGCTTTACATATTTGAAGGCGGCAAGGACACGCTCTATCGGCTCCACGGAACATCCGAAACTTGGTCGATCGGGAAAGCGGTTTCATCCGGGTGTGTCAGGTTGCTGCAACAGGATGTCATTGACCTCTATAACAGAGTTCCTGACGGAACGCCGATCGTGGTCCGGCAGGCCTGATTGCTGAGGCCCGTCAGATAATAATCTCGACGGGCTTCATCGCATCGATGCCGTCAAGGCGCACATCGCAGCCAATTGCGAACGCTTCGACGCCTGCGTCGCGAGCCGCTTTGAAGGCCGCTGCATAGTTGGGATCGATATCCGCGGCCAGGCTGAGACGATCGCAATCTGGCCTCTGAACCAGAAACACCATTGCTGCCCGGTGCCCTTCAGCGACCATATCCGCCAGTTCTACAAGATGTTTTGCACCGCGCGCGGTAACGCTGTCTGGAAACTCCGCAAGTCCCGGCTCACGCATCAGATGCACATTCTTGACCTCAACATAGGTCTTCGCACCATCTTCTGCTTCCAGCAGGATATCGATGCGTGAATTCTTGCCGTACTTCACTTCCCGTCGAAGCGATTGATATCCTGACAGATGATCGATTCGCCCTGCTTCCAGCGCTTCCTCAATCAGCTTGTTGGGATGTGCTGTGTTGATGCCAACCAGCGCGCCATCGGCTTCAATCACTTCCCAGGAAAATTTGAGTTTGCGCTTGGGGTTGTCCGAGCGGGAAAGCCAGACGCGGGAACCCGGCTCCTTCAAACCCAGCATTGAACCGGGATTGGCGCAATGAGCAGTGACTTCACTGCCGTCCTCGTCAAGAACCACATCAGCGAGAAAACGCTTGTAGCGCTTAATAAGGCGACCACTGACGAGCGGAGCTGAAAACTTCATGTCAACGTCCTCGGGAAATGAAAGCTGCGCTAAGAGATTGTTACTTTGACCAGAAGTCGGGATCCAGAAGTACGAGCACTGTAAAGAGCTCAAGGCGGCCGACAAGCATTGCAAAAGATAGCAGCCACTTTGCACCATCCGGAAGAGGCGCAAAATGGCCGGCAGGCCCGATCACGGGTCCAAGCCCGGGCCCAACATTGCCCACCGATGTCGCTGCCGCAGAAATGGCGGTCACAAGATCCAGGTCAAAGAAGGACAAGGCCACCGTGATGATGCCGACAGAGCCCATATAGACCACCAGAAATGCCAGAACCGAGAAAGAAAGTTCCGGTGTCAGACGAGTACCTGCATATTCTTCCGACACTATTCGGTGCGGCCGGACCATGCGGCGCAGATGAGCACGGACGGTGCCGAAAAACACCAGAAACCGGAAGATCTTGATGCCGCCTGTCGTTGAGCCGGTACAGCCTCCGACAAACATCAACAGCAAGGTGATACCGACCACCGGCGCACCCCACTGAGAAAAATCTCCGAGCGCGTAGCCGGTCCCGGTGACTATCGACACGACATTGAAGGTTGCCCGCAACAAAGCCTCATCAAACGGGAAGCGCATGTTGATGCCGAGGTAGACAGTGAGTGTCAGGGACACCAGAACAAGAAAGCCGAGCAGCGCCCTCACCTGCGGATCACGCCAGAGCTGAAGAGGGTGCCCCCGTAAAGCCTGGATAATCAGTACAAATGGCAGCGCACCGATCACCATGAAGACAATGGCAACCCAGGCGGAAGCCGGATTGGTGAAATAGCCGAACGACTGATCATGCGTCGAATATCCACCGGTCGCGATTGTTGTCAGCGCATGGTTGAACGCGTCAAACAATTCCATACCGGTCGCAAGATAAGCCGCAATGCAAAGTACGGTGAGAAACAGATAGGCAAGTCCCAAGAGCCGGATCAGCTCCACCGATCGGCTGACGATTTTCTCCGAGCGGTCCGAGTTCTCGCTCTGGAAAAGCTGCATTCCGCCAATCCGTAGAAAAGGCAGGAGAACGATCGCCATAACGATGATGCCGACGCCGCCCATCCATTGCAGCATGGATCTCCAGACCAGCAGTCCGGGTGGCAATCCATCGATGCCGGTCAAGATAGTTGATCCGGTGGTTGTGAAACCCGACACAGCTTCAAAGACAGCATCCGCATAGCCAACGCCTAGCCACAGAAACGGCAGCGCACCGAAAGCGGGCAATGTCGACCATGCGAGCGTTGTCAATATGAACGTCTGACGCGTATCAAGACCTTCACGCAATGCTCCGCCAACAGCCAGCGACAGCAGCATGCCGATCATACCCGTGAGAAGCGCCGAAAATACAAACGCTTGCCAGTCGGCATTCTTTTGCGCGACATCAACAATGGCCGGAATAAGCATGGCGGTCGCCAGACCGACATACAAAAACCCGAGAACATTCAATACTGGTCTGAGAGAAATCAAGCAGAACTCGTCCCGAACACCGTTACAGCTGTAGTTAGATTGCCCCTTCTGGACCCAAGACCAACGTCCTAGCGCTTTTCCGTTCGTTTTCCAATGGCTTCCGCTGACGTACCCCCAGAGTAAAGCTCAAAACAGCACCTGTCGCACAGCTCGGAACATCACGTAATCCAAAGATTGGTGACGACAGTGCATGGTTCGACACCTTTCGTTACCCATTGCCCCAAGCAATGCGCGACATTTCCCGCATAAAAAATTCGGCATCAAAATATTCGAAAAAGAAAAATTCAATATTTCGCTACTGGAGAGGACAAAGACGGTCTAACTAAACCAGACATTCTGACAATTTGGCAGTTTCCATGCCTTTTCAGCTCAATTTCATTCACCCGACCAAGTCTATATTCTGGATACTCTCGCCAAGCGACCTGAACACAACCTGTAATAAAGTTCACTTTCTAATACATTATTCAGAATTTCGTAGCGATTAGGATTTACCCTTGCGTGCCAAGAACAAAAACTCACCCAAAAGGTGAAAAAACAGGGATTTGGTGCGATTATCAAGTTTGGTCTACATTCGCTTGTATTCCGGATTAGTGTCATTCTGCTCACCATGGTGCTGTGCAGCATCGTGATGGTGTCGGGTCTCAGTTACTTCGAACTGTCCAAAGCAACGAATGACAACGCCATTGCCCGCATAGATCGTGCCGCCCATGCTGCTGTCACGATCCTGTCGACGGGCACAGACAATGCTGTGCGCCCTGTTTTTGATACCGAAGGCAATCCCCTTGCCCTGAAGGGCAATTCAGAAGAATTTCCCTTTTCAGACAAAACAAAACTCGACCGGCTCATTGCGGTAATCGGAGAAACCAATCAAGGGACTGCAAGGCTCTACAAATGGTCTCAATCCGCACGCTCGTTCGAACAGCACGCGAACTCTCAGCAAACGGCTTATAACAGTCACAAGTCCGCCACTCCGCTAAATGGCAATCATCCCGCCTTTACCACTCTGAAGAACGGATTGCCGTTCATCGGCAATATTCCGACAGAGGACCGCCTTCGCCTTGCTTACCTCGCTCCTATCGTTTCCGACAAAGGGCAAGTCGTAGGCGCAATTGAGATCGATGTCGGCTGGATGGATGATCTCTCGGCGGCCGAAAGTCGGCTTCAAACTCGAATTGTTACCGCAGCCATCGCGATCATCTCCGGTGCCATGCTTGCCGGATATCTGTTTTTGCGCCGTGAATTGAACCCGCTCCGGCAACTTGCGAGAACAGCTGACGAGCTCGCCAGCGGAAAACAGTCCGTCCACGTACCTCACGCCGACAGGCAAGACGAAATCGGCGACCTGGCCCATGGTCTTGACCGGGTCACAGACCTTCAGGACAGGCTGCACAAACTCGCCTACATCGACCAGGTGACCACCGCCGGAAACCGTGCTCGCTATTTCGCCGACCTCAATGACGCCCTGAAACGGTCGCGAACAGGTTCTTTCGGAGCGTCCCTCCTCCACTTCGACTTCAATGGGTTTTCCAAGATCAACGACACATTCGGTCAACAGGTCGGCAATCGCGTCCTCCTGCAGGCCTATGTTCGGCTTGCCAACGTTTTTGGACCGAGTGCCCAGATTGCAAGAATATCCGCAGATGATTTCTGCATTTTGCTGCCTTATGACAGCGACGGTGCCACAGCCGAAAGCTGCTCAAAACGGGCACTGGAACTGCTATCGGCCCCCTTCAAGCTGGATGAAGCGGAAATAAGGGTTGAACCCTGCATTGGAATTGCACTCCTTCCACGGGACGCCGAAGACGCCGAAACCGCCCATCGGGTCGCCGGTCTGGCCTTGCGAGAAGCCAAAGCAACCGACGGCCCCGGCTATGCGTTTTTTGCAGCTCATTTCAATGAGCGTATTCAAACCGAAATGCTCATGGAAACGCTGCTGAGGGCAGCGCTTAAGACCAGAAAGCTTGTCCTGCACTATCAACCTCAGATTTGCCCACGGAGCCGCACCCTGACCGGCTTGGAAGCGTTGATCCGATGGCCGAGCGAAACGCGTGGCTTCATCCCGCCTTCCGAATTCATACCCATCGCCGAAAAAACCGGGCTCATTCTCGACCTTGGTCAATATGTACTCGAAGAAGCCTGCAAGCAGGCAGCGCGATGG
>JBCCVB010000109.1:0-23940 GCA_039195965.1 Pseudomonadota bacterium | reverse complement strand
GAGTTCAGCTCGATCACAGCAGCCTTGTTTCCTTCGGCAGCAACACCGACCAGACCTTCAGCGGCAACGCGGCCAGCCTTCTTGGCTGCCTTTGCCAGGCCTTTGGTGCGCAGCCAGTCAACAGCCGCTTCCATATCACCGCCAGATTCATTCAGAGCGGTTTTGCAGTCCATCATGCCAGCGCCGGATTTCTCACGGAGCTCTTTTACCATCGCAGCGGTAATGCTCATCGATTGCCTCGTGGATGGGGGGTTTCAGATAAGACACGGTTTAGCCGAAAGCTAGCCGCGCCTTTATGACGGGACTGCAAAAAAATTGCAGCCCGCCTTGCGAATTCAACATGAAACTGCCGCGACCGGGTCGCGGCAGAAAAGTTTTAAGCTTCAGCCGCCGCCGGAGCAGCTTCTGCTTCGGCAGGTGCTTCTGCTTCAGCAGGTGCTTCTTCAGAAGCTTCAGCCAGAGCTTCTTCTACCGGTGCTTCTTCCGACTCGCCGATATCCATGCCAGCAGCACCCTGTGCGCGGGAGATACCGTCGATGGCAGCACGTGCAATCAAATCGCAGTAGAGCGAAATTGCGCGACCGGCATCATCGTTGCCCGGTACCGGATAGGTGATGCCTTCCGGATTGGAGTTGGAGTCGAGGATCGCGGCAACCGGGATGCCCAGACGGCGGGCTTCCTGAATTGCGATTGCTTCACGGTTGGTATCGATCACGAAGATAAGATCCGGGATACCGCCCATGTCCTTGATGCCGCCAAGGTTCCGCTCGAGCTTCTCGCGCTCGCGGTCCATGAACAGACGTTCTTTTTTCGTCAGAGCGTTGGCCGCATCGGAAGAAAGGGTTTCTTCCAGCTTACGCAGGCGCTGAATGGACTGGGAGATAGTCTTCCAGTTGGTCAGCATGCCGCCAAGCCAGCGAGCATTGACGAAGTACTGCGCAGAGTTGCGTGCAGACGTCGCAACAGCTTCCTGAGCCTGACGCTTGGTGCCGACGATCAGAACGCGGCCACCACCGGCAACAGTGTCAGATACTGCTTTAAGTGCCTGGTGCAGAAGCGGAACGGTCTGAGACAGGTCCATGATGTGAACATCGTTGCGTACACCAAAGATGTACTGACCCATACGCGGGTTCCAACGGTGTTTCTGGTGACCAAAGTGAACGCCAGCTTCCAATAGCTGACGCATGGTGAAATCGGGCAATGCCATACCCTTAATCTCCTGATTTTTCCGGTTTAACCTCCGCAAGAGAATGTCGGCCTGAGGATTACTCCCTTCGACCACCGGATGGACCCCGATAAGCTCGGTTTCCGCCCCTTGCGTGTGGAATGGGCGCCTTATAGTTGGGAAGAAATGTTATTTCAAGACCTAAGCGCCGGTTTTCTTCAACGCTCTTTGCCTGCGCAAACAGAAATATCAAGCCCAATAGTTTGGCTCACCGGCGACAGCGGGGCCTCACGCGGAAAGCTTGACCGGTTTCACTGTCGTTTTTAACAAGAACATTTCCCTAGGTTCAATCACAGGAGGGCCATTTGACAACGCACGGCATCAACCATCTGGGACTGACCGTTCACGATCTTGAAAAAACCACGACATTCTTCACCGACCTGTTAGGCTGGTCGCTTCTTGCAAGGGATGACAACTATCCCCGTACCACAGTTTCTGATGGTACCTGCAGATTGACGCTCTGGCAGGCGGATCGATCACGGCCCATCACCCCGTTCGACCGGAAGACCAACATCGGCCTGCATCATGTCGCCTTCGAGGTTGCGACGAAGGTAGACCTGTTCGACTTGGCCGAGAAGGTTCGAAACTGGCCCGGCGTGACCTTGGAATTCGAGCCTGAACTGCTCTCCGGCGGACCGCGCATGCACATGATGTGCTACGAACCAGGCGGGATACGCGTTGAGATCATCTGGCCCGCAACTTAACGGGATGTAGATTTCCAATAATGCCCTCTGCACATACTTTAACGCCGAGGGCGGCCTTGAGCCCCCTGGCGTCGTTCCCGCTTCCACTGGCTCATTTCACATAGCGATGACAAACGCGTCAGGTTCTACATCACAGCCTTGAGCTGGATTGCCTCAGGACCACCTTGGGGCAATCGAATCTGCTTGAAGGATCTATATGTGATGTCCCTACTGCGCCAAGATTTACCTGATCTGATTTCCGGACACTTCCTGCTGAGCGCTCTGGTTGCGGGGATCGCTGGCCAGCTGGCATTTGAACTATATGCCTGGGCGGTATCCCCACTCCTCTTCGGGGTCACGCTGGAGCCGGCCAACCTGGTAGCCGCAATTTCAGCGAAGGTTTCACGTGTTTCCCTGTCTTACGGACCTGCCTTCTTGGTGCATCTTCTCATTGGGACGCTAGGCTTCATATTTGTGATAATCGTTGCGCGAATTTTGACCGGCTTCAAGTACATCTGGTCAGGACTTCTTTCAGGGCTCGCCTTGTGGTTCATCGCACAGGGAATACTGGCCCCGTTCATAGGGCGCAGTTTCATGATGGGATTTGGTGCTTATACCCAATCATCCTTGGTCGGACATGTTGGAATGTGCATGGTAATCGGCTTCATGCTCGACAAGTTCCCGGCAGATAAGAGGGCATAATCCGCTTGAGGAGACGGGTCAGTTACCTGATAAGCGTTGCTTCGGGCCAGGCCTGCTTGATATCCGTCAAAACACTCGTTCCAGGGTTAGAAGAGCCTGTATGTAGACCTGGAGCCAGGAACGAGTGCTTCAGGCCGGATCACGCCGTCTGAACGTCCGTCACGCCCGGTACGGCCTTGAGAGCACCGGCTATTTCTGGAGACAGACGGAAGCGGCCCGGGAGTTTGATTTCCACTTCGCGCGCGCCGTTTTCAAGCAGCACAATCACCGTTACGTCTCCCTCACCTCTGACCTGAAGATGTTTGGCCAGGCTCTGGATCGGGCGCTCGTCGCGCACGAACACGCGCATGCTTTTTTGCAACCGCGCGGCAACTTTGTCGATAGGATCGACCTGCTCTATACGCAAGGAAGGCTCATCGTCCCGCATGTCCGCCCCCACAAGCACAACGACGGACCGACCTGTCTGAAGAACATCGCGGAACTGCTCAAGTTTTTCACGAAATAGCAAAGCCTCGTACTGCCCTGTGGCATCAGAAAGCCGTGCAATCCCCATCCGCGTTCCGGTTTTGGTTTTGCGTTCCTGCATGGAAACAACCGTTCCGGCCAATCGTCCGTGAGACGCGCCTTTTTTGACCGCTTCGGAGAACTGGGCCCAGGGCTGAGCGCGCATCTTTTCCAGAACGCCCGCATACTCATCAATTGGATGCGCCGACAGGTAAAACCCGATCGCAGAATGCTCCCGTTGCAACTTTTCTTCTGTTGTCCAGCCGTGCACTTCGTCAAGCTGCAGCGGTTCTTCGCTATCGCTGCCGCCGAACAGCTCATCCTGACCGAGCGTCCTGTTTTCCTCTGTACGTTGCGCCAGCCCCATGACGCGGTCCAGACCTTCAAAGACACGCGCACGATCAGGTGCAAGCTCGTCAAATGCCCCGGCAGCAACCAGGTTCTCTAGGGTTCGCTTGTTGAGCGCCTTTGGTGAAATACGGCGAGCGAAATCCCCAAGACTTGTGAACGGCGTGTCACCACGCACTTCAACGATGTGTTCAACCGCCTGCTCACCGACGCCCTTGATCGCTCCCATCGCATAAAAGATCTTGCCTTCTGATACGTCGAAATAGACCTGGGAGCGATTGATGGATGGCGGAACGATTTCAATACCCATTCGCCGTGCTTCCTGACGGAAGTCGCCCAGCTTGTCGGTGTTGCCCAGATCAAGCGTCATAGACGCGGCCATGAACTCCACCGGATGGTTCGCCTTGAGCCAGGCCGTATGATAGGAAACCAGTGCATAAGCTGCGGCATGGGATTTGTTGAAGCCGTAGTTTGCGAACTTTGCCACGAGATCGAAGATAGTTCCCGCGTGCGACTTGCTGATGCCGCGTTCAACGGCCCCATCAACAAAGCGCGCCCGTTGGATCTCCATTTCAGCGGCGATCTTCTTACCCATTGCCCGGCGCAGAAGGTCAGCTTCACCGAGCGAATACCCTGACAATACCTGGGCAATCTGCATCACCTGTTCCTGATAGACGATGATGCCATTCGTCTCCATCAGGATGGGTTCCAGAAGCGGATGCAGACAGTCCGGATCCTGTTCGCCGTGTTTCACCGCGTTGTAGACCGGAATGTTTTCCATCGGTCCCGGACGATAAAGCGCCACCAGAGCAATGATGTCTTCAAACCGGTCCGGTTTCATGCCGGCGATCGCGCGGCGCATGCCCTGACTTTCCAGCTGGAACACGCCGAATGTCTCGCCCCGGGCCAGAAGCTCATAGGTTATCTGGTCATCGATCGGCAATGCGGCGACATCGACATTGACACCACGCCGTTCGATCAGTTTCACCGCCGTATCGATGACCGTCAGCGTCTTCAGCCCGAGAAAATCGAATTTTACCAGCCCGGCATCTTCAACCATCTTCATGTTGAACTGAGCAACCGGCATGTCGGACCGTGGGTCTCGGTAAAGTGGCACCAGCTGTTCCAGCGGACGGTCACCGATGACAACGCCCGCAGCGTGGGTCGAGGCGTGGCGATAAAGACCCTCGAGTTTTTGCGCCATGCCAAGCAGGCGCTCGACGATTTCTTCTTCCTTTGCCGCCTCGCGCAGTCTGGGCTCATCCTCAATCGCCTGAGCAAGCGTTACCGGATTGGCCGGGTTGGCCGGCACAAGTTTGCACAGCCGGTCCACCTGACCGTACGGCATTTGAAGCACGCGGCCGGTATCACGCAACACCGCGCGCGCCTGCAAAGATCCGAATGTGATGATCTGGGCTACCTGTTGACGCCCGTATTTCTCCTGAACATAGCGGATTACTTCTTCACGTCGGCTCTGACAGAAGTCGATATCGAAGTCCGGCATCGATACACGTTCTGGATTGAGGAAGCGCTCGAACAGGAGTGAAAACCGCATCGGGTCGAGATCAGTAATCGTCAGCGCCCAGGCAACCAGAGAACCTGCGCCCGAACCACGCCCCGGGCCGACGGGGATATCCTGGATCTTGGCCCATTTGATGAAGTCGGCAACAATGAGGAAGTAACCGGGAAACTTCATCCGCTCGATAATGCCGGTTTCATAGTCGAGCCGTTCCCAATAATCCTTCTCTTCCAGTCCGGGGGCTAGACCATGGGCGTCAAGGCGCGCCTGCAACCCTTCCCTTGCCTGACGATTCAGCTCGTCGGCCTCTGCCTTTTCCGCCTCCTCCGGATCGGCATCCGCCCCTGCAAACCTCGGCAGGATCGGGTCGCGTCGCAAAGGACGGAAACTGCATCGTCTGGCAATTTCGATAGTCGAGGCCAAGGCTTCAGGCAAATCTGCAAACAGTGAACACATCTCTGCCCGGCTCTTGAAATAGTGCTCGGGAGTCAGTCGCCTGCGATCATCCTCAATCAACACGCGTCCTTCAGAGATACAAATCAGAGCATCATGCGCTTCATAGTCATCACGTTTGGGAAAAAACGCCTCGTTGGTCGCGACAATCGGCAAATTCATCTGGTAGGCAAAATCCAGGAAGTCCGCTTCGGTCTTCCGCTCGCCTTCCATCCCATGACGCTGCAGTTCGACATAGCAACGGCCCGGAAACCCTTCCGCCAATTTTTGCAGGCGCTCTTTTGCCAAATCCTTTTGCCCCGCAAGCAGCGCGGCGCCGACCGGACCCAGGTAGCCACCGGTCAGAATGATAACATCCTCACTCTTCGACAGAAGATAGTCGGCAGTTACGTGTGGTCTCAGTCCGGTTTCCGTGTCGAGAAAGGCGCGGGACGTCAGTTCCATAAGATTGCCGTAACCGGCTTCAGTCATGGCAATTAGAACTACATCGGCGAGCGCAGGCTCGCCGCGCCGACCACTCTCCAGAACGTCGTCAAAGAAAACCGAAAGCTGACAGGCAGTGATCGGCTGGATGCCAGTGCCCCAAGCCTTTCCAGAAAATTCCTGCGCACCGAATAGATTGTTGGTATCCGCGATTGCAAGTGCGGGCTGGTCATCAGCTTTTGCCAGATCAAGAAGCTTCTTGATCGGTAAAGCTCCTTCCAGAAGTGAAAGCGCGGAATGAACCCTGAGATGAACGAAACCCGGCCCGGCAATACCGGCGGCTCCTGAAGTCTCGTTAGCAGAAGTATCTGAACCAGTCATGTCGCCGCTCTTAGCATCTTCCAGAATCAACGCTCAAGTGAAGCGTTTCAGAAGAGCCATGTCGAGCCGTCCGTGACTTTGTCACCGTTGTTCTTTTCAACCGCTTGGCCAATTGGCGACAGGCTCAAGAGGACCAGACGGTAGCGTTAGAATCTAACGGGAATGTCCAAAGCTGCAGGCTTAACCTGCTGCCAACAGAACGTCGCCCCAGACAGCGAGCGTGGTGCAAAAGCAGACTAAAGAACCGAATGCAGCAAAATCACGAGCGATGTGAAACATGTCACCCTCCAACCTTTAACCGTTGCGCAAAAGGACTATGTTCCAATTTTGTTCTCTTTGCAAGCTCTTTTTGTTCCCCTTGTCATGAGGCTAATCAAAATTAGAGAAAACTTGTAGTTTTTGCTTTGTTCCAACCGTCAAATGGAAGCATCATGCCAACCGCCTCCCTGCCGGATTACAGGGAGTATTAGACACCTAAAGGTCCTGTACCAGACCGTCCTGAAGTGTGATGGCCCGATCCATCCGCCCGGCCAGTTCAAGATTGTGCGTGGCAAACATCGTTGCCACCCCCGAGGCACGAACAAGTGCGGACAGAGCGTCGAAAACGTAGTTGGCGGTATTTGGATCAAGATTGCCCGTAGGCTCGTCAAGAAGGAGAATACGAGGAGCATTGGCAACCGCACGCGCAACGGCAACACGTTGCTGCTCTCCACCCGAAAGCTCCGATGGGCGATGCATGCCGCGTTCTCCGAGCCGCATGTAGTTGAGCAGTTCATCTGCTCGCTCAGCCGCGACCTTGCGCGATAGACCGCGGATCATCTGCGGCATCATGATGTTTTCCTGCGCGGTAAACTCCGGCAGCAGATGATGAAACTGGTAGACGAAGCCGATGTCATTACGACGGATAGCCGTGCGCTCGTCATCAGACAGTTCGGAACAGTTGACCGGGCCGAGAAAGACATTGCCATCGTCCGGACGCTCCAAAAGACCGGCAATGTGCAACAGAGTCGATTTGCCTGTTCCAGAGGGCGCTACCAGAGCGACCATTTCACCGGCTTCGATGCGCAGGTTCGCCCCCTTCAGGATATGCAGCTGGCGCTCGCCTTCGTCAAAGCTGCGAACGATTCCGGAAAGTTCAAGGGCAGCAGGAGCAAGACCGGGAGTGCGGCGTGGATCAACAGCCATGTTCATCTCAAGCCTTCCTATTCGTACCGGAGTGCTTCTACCGGATCGAGCCGGGCTGCACGCCAGGCCGGGTAGAGAGTTGCCAACAAAGACAGCGCCAGAGCCATGACGAGGACAGTTATGGTTTCACCGCTATCAATTTCCGCCGGAAGCTTTGACAGGAAATAAAGAGTGGGGTCGAACAGCTGGGTAGAAGTAAGCCAGGACACGAACTGCCGAATGCTTTCGATATTCAGACAAACAATCAATCCAAGAACAAAGCCGGCCAGCGTTCCGACACAGCCGATGCTCGCACCGGTAATCAGGAAAATCCGCATCACCGAACCTCGTGTCGCCCCCATCGTCCTCAGAATGGCGATGTCCCTTCCCTTGTCCTTAACAAGCATGATCAACCCGGAGATAATGTTCAGCGCCGCGACGAGCACAATCAGGGTCAAGATGATGAACATCACGTTCCGCTCCACCTCCAAAGCGGAGAAGAAAGTCACGTTCCTCTGACGCCAGTCGGTGACGAAAGTCGGTCTTTCCGCTGCCTCTTCCAATGCCTTGGTCATGACACCGACATTGTCTGGATCGACGACATAGACTTCGATCCCCGTCGCCTTGGTATCCATGTTGAAATAGGCCTGGGCCTCTTCCAGTGGCATGAAAAGAAACGTTGAATCGTATTCGCTCATGCCGATCTCGAAGATCGCGGTAACCGGATACGCCTTGAGACGCGGTGTAACCCCCATTGGGGTCACACTGCCACGCGGCGAAATGATCGTGATATTGTCGCCGGTGGTGATGCCGAGTTGTTGCGCCATACGCGAGCCGATCGCGACCCCCTCGCCGGCGTCAAATCCGTCCAGCGATCCAGACAGGACATTGTTGGCAATCAGTGGAATGCGGCGCAAATCGCTTTCGTAGACCCCACGAACCAGCGCGCCGAGGTTTCCGGCCGGACCGGAAACCAGCGCCTGCCCCTCTATGAAAGGAATAGCGCTGACAACATCCGGAACTCCTTCGAGCCTGGCCGACACCGCGTCGTAATCAGTCAGCGGCATATCGATCGGCTGCACCAGCATGTGACCGTTGATGCCCAGGATCTTGCCTAGAAGTTCGGAACGGAACCCGTTCATCACCGCCATCACGATGATGAGCGTCGCAACGCCCAGCATGATACCGGCAAACGAAAAACCTGCGATTACGGAAATGAAGGTCTCACGCCGCCGGGACCTCAGGTACCGGCCGGCGATCATCCATTCAAAGGCGGAAAAAGGGCGTGTAGGCGCCGCGGGCTTCTGACCATCGTCAACGTCTACAGTGTTTGCCGCTGTCATTGTCCATCCACTTCAGCAATGCCCTATCGCTCGCGGCATCCGCGACCGAATCCCCGCTCCGAGGATCAACGGACTTGATTAGTCCGTCAATGCCGCCGTCAGCTTGTTCAAGGTGGCTTCCGGAGAAAGCATTTCCTTTTCCCCAGTTGCGCGGTCCTTGACCTCCAAGACGCCGTCTTTCAACCCGCGCGGTCCAGCAACGACCTGGAACGGCAGACCAATGAGATCCATCGTGGCGAACTTGGCCCCTGCCCGGGTATCCGTGTCATCGTACAGAACCTCGATGCCGGCTGCCTCCAGTTTGGCATACAGATCCTCGCACGCCGTATCCGTCATATCATCACCCGGCTTCAGGTTGACAAGACCAACATGGAACGGAGCTACCGATTTCGGCCAGATGATTCCATTTTCATCATGATTGGCTTCGATCAAGGCACCAAGAAGGCGGGAAACACCTACACCGTAGGACCCCATATGCACCGGAACTTCCGTTCCTTCGGCCGTCGCCACTTTCGCGCCCATGGGCTCTGAATACTTCGTACCGAAGTAGAAGGTCTGGCCCACTTCAATTCCACGAGCGACAATGCGTTTGTCCTTGGGAACAGACGCTTCGAACGCAGCCTTGTCGACGACATCTTCAGTGGCGGCGTAATGAGACGTCCAGTCCTTGACGATCGGGCTGAGGTCGCTGTTAAAGTCGATGTCCTCGCCTGGCGTTTCCTTGCTCAGGTAATCGGCATGGCAATAGACTTCGCTCTCCCCGGTATCCGCCAGAACGATGAATTCGTGGCTGAGATCGCCGCCGATCGGGCCCGTTTCCGCCCGCATGGGAATAGCTGTCAGGCCCATGCGCTTGTAAGTGCGCAGATAAGCGACAAACATCCGATTATAAGACTCAACCGCGCTTTCCTGGTCCAGATCGAAGGAATAGGCGTCCTTCATCAGGAATTCCCTGCCGCGCATAACGCCGAAACGCGGACGAACCTCGTCGCGGAATTTCCACTGGATGTGATAGAGGTTCAGCGGCAGATCCTTATAGGACCGCACATAGCCGCGGAAGATATCGGTGATCATCTCTTCGTTGGTCGGTCCGTAAAGCATGTCTCGCTCGTGGCGGTCGGTGATGCGCAGCATCTCCTTGCCATAAGCGTCATAGCGACCGCTCTCGCGCCAAAGCTCCGCCGACTGAATGGTCGGCATAAGAAGCTGCACCGCCCCAGCACGCGCCTGCTCTTCTTCGACAATACGCTCGATCTTGCGCAGAACCTTGTGCCCAAGCGGCAGCCACGAGTAAATCCCAGCAGATTGCTGGCGGATCATTCCGGCGCGCAGCATCAACCGGTGCGAAACGATCTCTGCCTCTTTGGGGGTTTCCTTCAGAATGGGCAGAAAGTATCTGGAAAGCCGCATGAATATTCTCTCAATTTGCGCAAAACCTGTTTGGTGCGCAGTCAAAGCGCAAGCTGAAGCTAAAAACAACCCCTTTGCGCATCGGGCGTGGTCTTTTGCAGAATTTGCCGGCAGATGGGACTGAATCGAGGGAAATTCAACGTTTCCGCACTCGACAATTCAACCGGCAAAAGGTCATTGGTTGTACCCATCAAATGTCAAAAAAATTGGGCATGCAAAAAAATTCAAGTCGGGTGCGACAAATAGGTGACAAGTGCAAAACAATCAGCTAGGTTTCGTCCTCATAACAAAAAGATGCCTTGGCAGAAATGCTAAGTAGCTCAAGAACATCGCGGTCTGAGTCTTGGGAGGAAGGACCCTCTGGCGCAGCTTCGGTTCGCAGCCGCCCAGCCAGGTTGTAACACCAACCGGTAAGGGATTGGGGTCAGTTTAGACGCGGAACTTTTTAAAGGCAGAGCATGGCTCTGCCTTTTTTGTTTCCCGGCAAACAAATTTGACACCCCAAAGCCGGGTTTTCACCAACCGGACAGTTACCCGTTCGGCTCGCTGTAACTGTGACTTGGCGGATTGAAGAACGGAATGTCATCCAGTCCGTATCCCGATTGCCGCAGCAGCAAGAACCCCGAAAACACGATCGTGGTCACGATGGTCGTGACGACAACGACTTTGAAAAATCGGGGACGCTCCGGTGCGCTCGGCTCGGATCCGGGAATCACATCTCCCGCCTCTTCCTGAGTGCGACGCATCCCAAAGGGTAGAATCGCAAACAGGATGATCCACCAGAGCATGAAATAGACGGCCAGGCCGAACGCCACGGACATACTTTCTTACGCCTCTTCCAACTCGGTTAGGGTGCCCAGGAAGTCCTTGGGATGCAAAAACAGGACGGATTTGCCGTGAGCACCGATCTTGGGCGCACCATCCCCCAGCACGCGGGCTCCATCAGCAAGAAGCTTGTCCCGCGCCGCAATGATGTCGTCCACTTCGTAGCAAACGTGGTGGATACCACCCGAGGGGTTTTTCTCCAGGAATTTCAGAATGGGTGAATTTTCGCCCAGGGGCTCAAGCAGCTCGATCTTGGTATTTGGCAGGTTGATGAAAACCGTGCTTACCCCGTGATCCGGCTGCTCTTCCTTGGCAGACACTTCGGCACCGAGAGTGTCGCGATACACAGCGGTCGCAGCTTCAATATCCGACACCGCGATCGCTACGTGATTGAGCCTTCCGATCATCAATAAATTCCTCCGCATGGGACGGTCGGTCAGACCGTCCGGCCGACTATATCTGGGTCACCATCACCTTGCAGAGCGTCTTCTTGCCCCAGACGTCCAGGATTTCCGAACGTGCTGCCCGTCGGGCAGCCTCTCCGACAAGATCCTTGTCTTTACGCCTGGCCTTGGGAATGCTTGTCACCGCTCCGATGACCGCCTTGACGACGATGTCTTCCATCGGGTCCCCTTCGTCATCGGTGTCGGGAAGACCCAGCAGCGTGACGTCGGGATCCGAAAGCAGCTCCCCTGACCGATTGACGACAAGTGCAACAACGGCCGCACCCGCGAAAGACAGTTTGCGCCGTTCCTTGACACCGGTGACTTCCGGATCATCGAGAATTTCGCCATCCTTTACCAGGATGCCGAAAGGTGCTTCGTCGATGATACCGGCTTTGCCCGCCGTCAGGTTGATGATGTCCCCGTTCTTGCCGCGCACCACCTCCGGAACACCCTGTTCCTTCGCAAACGCAGCATGAGCGGCAAGATGCAACGGTTCACCATGCACGGGAAGCACGACTTTCGGCTTTACCACTTTGTATAACTGTTCAAGCTCGCCGCGACGTGGATGCCCCGACACATGCACAAGCGCGTCGCGGTCCGTAACGATATTTACATCCTTATCAGCAAGGTTGTTCATGACCTCACCAACGGCCTTTTCGTTGCCGGGGATCGTCCTCGACGAAAAGATGACCATGTCACCTTTTGACAGACCGATATGACGGTGATCGCCCGCAGCAATTCTGGCAAGTGCAGCCCTGCTTTCACCCTGCGATCCCGTACAAAGAAGAACGGCCTTTTCGCGCGGAAGGTATCCGAAGGCTTCTTCATCGTGAAACGGCCTCAGACCTTCCAGATAGCCAAGCTCCCCTGCAACATCGATTACGCGGTGCATCGACCTTCCGACAACCACCACGTCACGATCGTTCGCTGCAGCTGCTTCGGCGATTGCTCGAATGCGAGCAACATTTGACGCAAATGTTGTTACGGCGATCCGGTGCTTGGCGGAAGCCATCACCTTCTTCAACTCTTCTGCAACATCCGCTTCACTCGGGCTGACACCGTCCCGGACAGCATTGGTGCTATCGCACACAAGCGCCATCACGCCTTCGCGGCCAAGTTCCGCAAGCCTGTCCATGTCAATCGGCAGACCTACACCCGGCGTCGGATCAATCTTCCAGTCGCCTGTATGCAGCACAAGCCCTGCAGGAGTTCTGATTGCAAGCGCGCAAGGTTCGGGAATCGAGTGCGCCATCGCAACGAACTCAACGTCGAAGGGGCCGATCTTGTGCCGTTCGCCTTGCTTGACGACCGTAACCGGCACCTCTTCGGCTCCCGGCTCGCTTTCGGTCTTTGCAGCCAACAACCCTGCTGTGAATGCGGTCGCATAGACCGGCACCTTCAGATAGGGCCACAGGTGCAGGATGCCGCCATAATGATCTTCATGGGCATGGGTAATCACCATGCCGACGATATTGTCGACTTCCTCTTCCAGAAACTTGATGTCCGGCACAACAACGTCGATGCCCGGGAGTTCCGGACCAGCGAAACTCACACCGCAATCGACGATCAGCCAGCTTCGGTCGTCTTCCGGCCCATAGCCGTAAAGACCGAGGTTCATGCCAATCTCGCCGACACCGCCGAGCGGCAGAAACACTATTTCATTCTTATCTTGGTTGGCCGAAGCCATGGATTACTCCTTGAAATCTCTTTCAAGCGTGTGTCTAGCCGTTATTGTTCGACAAAAACACATCGCCTGCATAAACGGTGCGCTGGCGGCCGTCATCCTGCTTCAGGACCAGATGGCCGCGCGCATCCAGATCGGCAAATATGCCGCTAATTTCTCCTTGAGCGGTCTTGACCTTGATTTCCTTGCCAAGGTGGGCCGCCCGTTTCAGCCAGAGTTTTCGGATGGACTGAAATCCACCTGGCTGACACCAATGAACAAGCTGCTCCGCCATGGATGCAGCAAGGGCCTCAAACAACCTTTCAGCCGTCACCTGAAAGCCGAGGCTCCTGAGATCAGTTGCCTGATAGAGTGTGAGAGGCGGATGAGATACGCAGTTCACGCCAAAACCGATTACGACAGCCTGGCGGCCATCATCCAGGACCTCCGCTTCCAGAAGAATTCCGGAAAGCTTGGCACCATCGACCAGAAGGTCATTGGGCCATTTCAGGTCTACCAATTGGAGTGTCCCGGCAGCTTTGTCAACGGCATCGGCAAGCGCAACAGCTGCTGCAAGAGGCAGCTCGCCTATCCGGTCTGAGGGTTGCGGATCTATCAGTAGAAGACTTGCAAACAGATTGCCCGTTGGCGACGACCAGTCCCGTCCCCTCCTGCCGCGCCCTTCCATCTGCTGGTTGGCACGAATCCAAAGCTGTCCAGCGTGCCCCCCGCGCGCCCGGTCGAAACACAGCGTATTGGTAGAGCCGACGCTCTCATGCTCTTCATAGCGAAAATCCGGCGCACCAGGCGCCGGAAGTTCCAAGGTTTTATCTGTCATACTATCGATCAGAACAAAGACTGGGCTGCGGCGCTGGCGGCATTTATCACCTGCCCGGGCGCCAACCAGAAAAAGATCACGAAGACGCTCGACAGGCCGAGCACGACTTTCAGTTCCATCGGCATGGCTTCAAAGCCTTCAACCGGTTCGTCGAAGAACATGACCTTGACGATCCTCAGATAATAGTAGGCACCGACAACCGACATCAGAACGCCGATAATCGCCAACGGGTAAAGCCCGGCTTCGACGGCGGCGACGAAGACGTACCACTTGCCGAAGAACCCGACCAGTGGGGGAATTCCGGCGAGAGAGAACATCAGCAAACCGAGGAGAATGGCCATTGGCAAGTTGGTTTGCGACAGACCTGACAGGTCGTCGATCTCCTCAAACATGCCGTCCTTGCGACGCATGGACAAAATGCATGCAAACACTCCTAGCGTCATGCTGAGGTATGCGGCCATGTAAAAGATGACGCCTTCAACACCTGTCTGTGTTCCTGCTGCAAGCCCCACCAACGCGTAGCCCATATGACCGATGGACGAATAAGCCATCAGCCGTTTCAGGTTGCGCTGTCCGATCGCCGCGAAGGCGCCAAGGGCCATGGATGCGATGGAAACGAAAACGATGATCTGCTGCCAGTCGCTCGTAACCGGCTGGAAGGCCTCGATGACAATCCGAACCAACATGCCCATGGCAGCAACTTTGGGAGCCGCGGCCAGAAAAGCGGTAACGGGCGTCGGTGCCCCTTCATAAACGTCGGGGGTCCACATGTGGAATGGAACCGCCGAAATCTTGAAGGCAAGACCCGCCAGAATGAAGGTCAGACCGATAACCAGACCGATGGATGCGCCCTCGACCGTCAGCGCATGCGCGATACCAACAAACGAGATCTGACCGGTGAAGCCGTAAACCAGTGACATGCCGTAAAGCAGCATACCGGAAGACAATGCGCCAAGAACGAAGTACTTCAGGCCCGCTTCCGTCGAACGGACGCTGTCACGATTGATCGCGGCCACGACATAGAGTGACAGGCTCTGCAGCTCCAGGCCGAGATAAAGCGCAATCATGTCGTTGGCAGACAGCATCAACATCATGCCGAGCGTCGCCAGAATGATCAGGATCGGATACTCGAAGTGATCGAAAGACTGGCTCTTGGCATATGCCCAGGACATGGCAATCGCAAAGAACGAGCCGACCAGTACAAGCAGTTTCAGCAAATAGGCAAATTCGTCGAGCACGAAGGATCCGCCGAACGTGTCGCCATATGCCGGCACGAAGAGCAGGACCAGGAAAGTGCCTCCGAGAAGCCCCATCGCACCGCCGAACACAGCGTAGCTCACACCTTTGCCGCCAAAGGCGCCCACCATCAAAAGGACCATTGCTCCGAGGGCCAGGATGATCTCCGGCAGGACCGGCATCAGATCTGGCAATTGGGTCATATCCGACATAGCTCTGTCTCGTCCTCGAAACCTTAGTGAGATACGGCAGCGGCTGCCGCGTGCTGGGTAACCCCGGCCGCGTCAAGCGCTGCAACATAGTGATTGATGAGATTGTCAACCGCACCCTGTGTCACATCCAGGATCGCCATCGGGTAGAAACCGAAGAAGATCGTCAGGACGATCATGGGGATCAGGATCACCTTCTCCCTGAGGTTCAGGTCGAGGATCGACTTGAGGCTTTCCTTTTCCAGCGCGCCGAAGACCACGCGACGATAGAGGTAAAGCGCATACGCTGCGGACAGGATGACGCCTGAGGTTGCGAAGAAAGCTACCCAGGTATTGACCTGGAAGGCTCCCATGAGCGTCAGGATCTCGCCGACAAATCCGGATGTTCCCGGAAGGCCGACGTTTGCCATTGTCAGGATCAGAAACACCACCGCGTACTTCGGCATTCTGCTGACCAGACCGCCATAAGCGGCGATTTCGCGCGTATGCATCCGGTCGTAGATCACCCCGACACAAAGGAAAAGCGCGCCGGAAACAATGCCGTGGGAAAGCATCTGGAAGATACCGCCCTGAACGCCCTGATGTGTCATTGTGAAAATGCCCATCGTCACGTAGCCCATGTGCGCAACGGAGGAATAAGCAATCAGCTTTTTGATATCCTCCTGCGCGAGCGCCACAAGCGAGGTGTAGATAATCGCCACCACGGAAAGTGTATAGATCATCGGCGCGAACATGTCCGATGCGATCGGGAACATCGGCAGCGAGAACCGCAGGAAGCCGTAGCCACCCAGCTTCAGAAGGACGCCAGCCAGGATAACTGAACCTGCCGTAGGCGCTTCAACGTGTGCATCCGGCAGCCAGGTGTGTACTGGCCACATCGGCATCTTCACCGCAAAGGAGGCAAAGAAGGCAAGCCATAGCCATGTCTGCATGCCGGCAGGGAACGAATGAGCCAGCAACTTCTCAATGTCGGTCGTGCCCGCATTCCAGTACATCGTCATGATCGCAATCAGCATCAGGACCGAGCCGAGCAGCGTGTAGAGGAAGAACTTGTATGACGCGTAGACACGGCGAGCCCCACCCCAGACGCCGATGATAAGGAACATCGGGATCAGTCCGGCTTCAAAGAAGACGTAGAATACGACCAGATCGAGTGCGCAGAAGACGCCGATCATCAGCGTTTCCAGCACAAGGAATGCGATCATGTATTCCTTGACCCGCTTCTGAACGCTTTCCCAGGAAGCAAGTACGCAGAACGGCATGAGGAAAGTTGTCAGGATGACGAACAACACAGAAATGCCGTCCACACCCATCCGGTAGCTGATGTTCCCACCGAGCCAGTCACGGCTTTCCACAAACTGAAACCCGGGATTGGCATAGTCGAAGCTGCCCCAGATAAACAGCGACAGCAGGAACGTCATGCCCGTGGTCACAAGGGCGACCATCCGAATGTTCTTCTTGCTGCCCTCGTCATCCCCTGGAACCAGAAGGATGAAGAGCACGCCAAGCAACGGCAAGAAGGTAGTCAGTGACAGAATTGGCCAGGCAATCATTAGTGTGCACCCCCGCCGGTGCCAGCACCGGTGAACATCGACCAGGTGATAAGCGCAGCCACACCGATCAGCATCGCAAAAGCGTAGTGATAGAGATATCCGGTCTGTAGCTTCACGACCCAGGCCGTGACGTTCTGAACGCGAGACGCGATACCGTTCGGTCCAAATCCGTCAATCACGGTACCATCGCCCTTCTTCCAAAGAACTCGGCCGAGCCGCATTGTAGGACGGACAAAGAGGAAGTCGTAAATCTCATCGAAATACCACTTGTTGAGCAGGAACTGATAGAGAGCCTGATGGCGCTCGGCCAGTCGTTTAGGCATTTCAGGTGAGCGGATGTAGAACTGGTAAGCGACCAGAAAACCGAAAACCATCATGACGAACGGCGACACTTTCACCCAGCCTGGCACGTCATGCATGGCATGCAGAACGTGATTGGTCTCGGAGGTGAACAGCGCCCCTTTCCAGAAGGCATCGTAACCTGCCCCGTAGAACGAGCCGTAGAAGACCATTCCGGCTAACGCAGCGCCAATGGAAAGGATAAACAGCGGCACGGTCATGACCAGCGGCGACTCGTGAACATGCTTCATCACATCGACTGGTGCACGCGGCTTGCCATGGAACGTCATGAACGTCAGACGCCAGGAATAAAAGCTCGTCAGAGCGGCTGCGATCACGGTCATCCAGAAGCCATATAGAGCCATTGGGTTGGCGTGTTCACCAACGGAACCTGCAAAGGCAGCCTCAATGATGGCATCCTTGGAGATAAAGCCCGCAAACCCGAGATGGGTGAACGGAATTCCGACACCGGTCAAAGCCAGCGTACCAATCATCATCGTCCAGTAGGTGATCGGGATGTGTTTACGCAGCCCACCCATCTTGCGCATGTCCTGCTCGTCAGAAACGGCGTGGATCACCGAACCGGCACACAGGAACAGGAGCGCCTTGAAGAAGGCGTGCGTGAACAAATGGAAGATGCCGATCGAATAGGCACCGACACCAAGCGCGACGAACATGTATCCGAGCTGAGAACAGGTCGAATAGGCGATTACGCGTTTGATGTCGTTCTGAACAAGACCGACCGTCGCGGCAAAGAATGCGGTTGTGGCACCGAAGAACACGATCACTGCCAACGCAGTGTGGGAAAGCTCCATCAAAGGAGACAGACGCGCCACCATGAATACGCCCGCGGTCACCATCGTCGCTGCATGGATAAGCGCGGAAACCGGCGTCGGGCCCTCCATGGCGTCCGGCAACCAGGTGTGCAGAAGGAACTGCGCCGACTTGCCCATGGCTCCCATGAACAGAAGCAGACAGATGACAGTCATCGTCGAATGCGGATCGAGATGATAGCCAAGGAACGTCATCGCTTCGCCATGGCCTTCAACAAATGACGGCGCATCGTTGAAAATCGTGACGAACTCGATGCTCTGGAAAACGTAGAAGACACCGAAAATGCCGAGAGCAAAACCGAAGTCACCAACACGGTTGACAACAAAGGCTTTCATTGCGGCCGCGTTGGCGGAAGGCTTTTTGTACCAGAAGCCGATCAGCAGATAGGAGGCAAGACCAACGCCTTCCCAGCCAAAGAACATCTGCAGAAGGTTGTCGGCCGTCACCAGCGAAAGCATCGCGAAGGTGAACAATGAAAGGTATGCAAAGAAGCGCGGACGGTGCGGATCATGGTGCATGTAGCCGATGGAATAGACATGCACCAGCGCCGAAACCGTGTTGACCACGATCAGCATTACGGCTGTGAGGGTATCTACACGGATCGACCAGGATACCTTGAGGTCACCCGCATCCATCCACCGGAAGAGTTCGACAATCTGCAGCTCGGATCCGCCGAGCCAGAAACCGAAAAATGTATACCAGGACAGCAGCGCCGCCAAAATGACCAGACCGCTGGTGATATACTCACACGCCTTGTCGCCGATCGCCTTGCCGAAAAGGCCAGCAATCAGGAAGCCGATAAGCGGCAGGAACAGGATTGCGGAATACATCAGTCCCTACCCTTTCATCACGTTGACGTCTTCCACGGCGATAGAGCCGCGGTTCCGGTGGAACACCACCAGAATTGCCAGACCGATAGCCGCTTCAGCTGCAGCCACGGTAAGTACCAGCATGGTGAAGATCTGCCCCATCATGTCGCCGAGAAACGACGAAAAGGCCACAAAGTTGATGTTCACCGAAAGCAGAAGCAGTTCGATAGACATCAAGATGACAATCACGTTCTTCCTGTTCAGAAAGATCCCGAAGATCCCGATTGTGAACAGGATCGCCGCGACCGAAAGATAGTGCGACAGACCGATTTCCATGGGCGCCTCGCCGTGCTCCCCTCGTTAACCCCAACCGGAAACAGCACGGAGGAGTGTGCAGATTTCCGGACATTGCTTTGAGAAACGCAAACGTGTTTGCGTCAGATCCCTTTGCCCGTTTCCACTTTCCGGACCTCAATTGCCGCTTCACGTGTGCGGCCGACCTGTTCCGGAATGCTTTGACGTTTGACGTTCGGCTTGTGGCGCAGCGTCAGGACGATTGCCCCGATCATGGCCACCAGCAGCACCAGGCCTGCGACCTGGAAGAAATAGATGTATTTCGTGTAAAGCACTGAGCCAAGTGCCTGAATATTGCTTGTCTCGGAGAGCGCCGGCATCGGTTCTGCACCGTGCTGGAGGACTTCGGGGGCTATGATCCAGGCACCAAGTCCCATCAGCAGCTCCACCATCAGGATCAGCCCGACCAGACCGCCAATCGGAAGGTATTGCAGGAAACCCTGACGAAGCTCGACAAAGTCCACATCCAGCATCATGACGACAAACAGGAACAGAACCGCCACGGCACCGACGTAAACGACAACCAGCAACAACGCGAGGTATTCGGCTCCAAGGAGGATGAACAAGCCGGCGGAATTCACAAAGGCAAGGATCAGGAACAGGACCGATGTCACCGGATTACGGGACGCGATCACCATGAAGCC
Source organism: Pseudomonadota bacterium (assembly GCA_039195965.1). Classification (GTDB taxonomy): domain Bacteria; phylum Pseudomonadota; class Alphaproteobacteria; order Rhizobiales; family Stappiaceae; genus Roseibium. The sequence continues at coordinate 4,035 of JBCCVB010000109.1, read as the reverse complement.
TGACGCCAGTGTTACCCCGGCAAACAGGTAGAAGAAGAGGGCTTTCAGGATCATTTTAAAGACCTGCCTGTCGTGTGGCCTTGTCGGGCCAGAAATGCAAAGCCCGATCGAATTACCGGGCTGAAATAGAAGTATCCGTTAGCTCCTACCGGTAAGGAGCATCCATTTCAATGTTTCGGGCGATTTCGCGCTCCCATCGGTCACCATTCGCTAGCAACTTTTGCTTGTCGTAATAAAGCTCTTCGCGGGTTTCCGTTGCGAACTCGAAGTTCGGTCCTTCAACAATGGCATCCACCGGACAGGCTTCCTGACAGAAACCACAATAGATGCATTTGACCATGTCAATGTCGTAGCGGGTAGTCCGTCGGGTGCCGTCGTTGCGGCGCGGACCAGCTTCGATAGTAATCGCCTGTGCCGGGCAGATTGCCTCACAAAGTTTACAAGCGATACAGCGTTCTTCGCCGTTCGGATAGCGGCGCAATGCATGCTCCCCGCGAAAGCGCGGGCTGACCGGCCCCTTCTCGAACGGATAGTTGACCGTTGGCTTCGGCTTGAAGAAGTAGCGCATCGCCAGAACGAATGCCGATACGAACTCCTGCAGAAACAGCGATTTGACGGCTTGACTAAGTCCCATCGCTTTTAGCCTCTCTTTCCTCAACCAGCCAGCAAGCTGGCGGCCCAATACCCAATGATCGGAAAGCCGATCACCGGAACTCCAAAAATCAGTGCGCTCAGGAGCGCTTTGTATTTGACCGCGACGCCACCGTCGCCGCCGGCCTGTCGGTTCTTCATCTCTGTCGCCTGAAGCATTCCCTTCAGGATCTTGTAATCGAGCCAGCCCACATAAAGTCCGACTGCAGCACCGACTATTCCGGCCAGCGAAATACTCACGCCGAACCCGGCGCCCAGCCCATCACCATAAGAACCGCGGCAACAACAACGACCATCGCCAGGGACAACGGCAGGAACACCTTCCAGCCGAGGCGCATCAGCTGGTCGTAGCGATAACGCGGAACCATTGCCTTCACCATGGCGAACATGAAAAAGCCCAGGAAGCATTTGAGGACGAACCAGACGACACCCGGGACCCATGTGAACGGCGCGAAATCGAACGGCGGCAGCCAGCCTCCCATGAAGAAGATGGTCATGAGAGCGCACATCAGGCAGATCGCCACGTATTCGCCAAGCATAAACATCATGTACGGCGTGGAACCGTATTCGACCATGAAGCCGGCGACCAGTTCCGATTCGGCTTCCGCCAGATCGAACGGGGGGCGATTGGTTTCAGCAAGCGCTGAAACGAAGAACACGACGAACATCGGGAACAGCGGCAACCAGTACCAGTTCAGGAAAGATAGCCACGGCACACCGAGCATGTTCGCCAGGCCGGTTTCCTGGGAATGTACGATACCGGAAAGGTTCAAGGTTCCTGCGCAAAGCAGAACCGTAACGATCACAAACCCGATAGAAACTTCATATGACACCATCTGCGCCGCCGAACGAAGCGCAGACAGGAACGGATACTTCGAGTTCGATGCCCACCCACCGATGATAACGCCGTAAACTTCTAAAGATGACACCGCAAAGACGAAGAGCACACCAACGTTGATGTTGGCAATCACCCAGCCATCCGCAACCGGAATCACGGCCCAGGCGGCAAGCGCCAGCAACACGGAAACCAACGGAGCCAGAAGGAAAAGAACCTTGTTGGATCCCGCCGGGATTACCGGCTCCTTCAGCACGAACTTCAAAAGATCGGCAAAACTCTGCAGCAACCCCCAGGGCCCGACGACATTCGGGCCACGACGGATCTGCACAGCAGCCCAGATCTTGCGGTCGGCGTAGAGAATGTAAGCGACAATCACCAGAAGCACGACCATCAGCAGAAGGCTCTGCAGAACCATCAGGAGGAATTGCCCCAAGTAGGTCGTCGTAAAGAACTCAACCATTTCGGTCCCCTACCCCTTATTCTGCAGCTTCTGCCGCCCGCGTTTTCGCGAGCGCCGAACACTCGGCCATCACCTTGGATGCTCGAGCAATCGGGTTGGTCAGATAGAAGTCGCGGATCGCATTCGCGAATCCGGCGCTGTTCATTTTGGCCGAAGAATTGGCCAGCTTCGCGATATCAGCGCTATCGCCTGCCTCGATTGCATCAACGCTCAACATATGCGGAACCGCTTCGTAGAGCTTGCCCCGAAGTTCACGAAGTGAATCAAATTCCAGTGTTTTACCCAGGTTTGCGGACAGTGCGCGCAGGATAGCCCAGTCCTCACGGGCATCGCCCGGAGGGAACGCGGCCCGGTCGCCCATCTGAACTCGGCCTTCTGTATTGACATAAATCACCGACTTTTCGGTGTAGGCTGCACCCGGCAGGATAACATCGGCCCGGTGAGCACCGCGATCGCCATGTGTCCCCTGGTAGACAACGAACGCACCTTCCGGAACATCCACTTCATCAACACCAAGCAGGAACATCACGTCCAGCGCACCCGGTTCGAGCATCGCTCCGGTATCCAGTCCGCCTTCACCCGGCACGAAGCCGATATCCAGAGCACCGACCTGCGACGCCTCGGTATGCAGAATGTTGAAACCGTTCCAACCATCCTTGATGACGCCGAGAGACTTGGCAGCGGCTGCAAGTGTCGCCAGAACTTCTGCTCCATCCGGGCGATTAAGTGCTCCCTGACCGATGATGAACATCGGGCGTTCGGCCCTTGCCGGCGCGTGATCGACAAATTGCTTCAGGCTTTCCGGTCCCGCACCAAGGTAGGTGACCGGATAGGTAAGGTCCGCATTTTCGCCGATCAGTCCGATATGAACGTTGCCGCGAGTCCAGCGCTTGCGAATGCGTGCATTGAGCACCGACGCTTCCTGGCGTGGGTTGGTCCCGATCAACATGATCGCGTCGGCATCTTCAATTCCCTGGATGGTGGAATTGAAGAGATAGCTCGCACGTCCGTTTTTGGGATGTAATGGCGAGCCAGGGAAGCGGCTGTCGATGTTTGCGACACCCAACTTCTCCATCAGGCTTTTAAGCGCGAACATCTCTTCGACGCCAGCCATTTGACCGGCCAGAGCGCCAATCCTGTCGGTAGCAGTTCCTTTCACCTTATCGGCGATGATCTGAAACGCTTCAGACCAGGAAACAGGCTGGAGTTTGCCACCCTTCTTCGCATACGGACGATCAAGTCGTTGGGTCTTCAGTCCATCCCAGATGTAGCGGGACTTGTCGGAGATCCACTCCTCATTGACGTCTTCACTGAGCCGCGGCATGACCCGCATCACTTCCTTGCCACGCGTATCGACACGGATCGAAGCTCCAACGGCATCCATCACGTCGATGCTCTCGGTCTTTGTCAGTTCCCACGGGCGGGCATGGAACTCATATGGCTTGTGCGTCAGCGCACCTACGGGGCAGAGGTCTGCAACGTTGCCCTGCATTTCCGAAGACAAGGCAGCTTCAAGGTAAGTCGTGATTTCCGCGTCCTCACCCCGGCCGATCAGGCCCATGTCGGTGACGCCACAGACTTCCGTGGTGAAGCGAACGCAACGGGTGCAGTGAATGCAGCGGGTCATGATCGTCTTGATCAGCGGACCTATTTCCTTGTTTTCAACCGCGCGCTTGTTTTCGTGGAACCGTGATCCGTCAACACCATAGGCCATGGCCTGGTCCTGCAGGTCACATTCACCACCCTGGTCGCAGATCGGGCAGTCCAGCGGATGGTTGATGAGCAGGAACTCCATCACCCCTTCACGGGCCTTCTTGACCATTTCGGACTTGGTCTCAACAACCGGCGGCTCGCCATTGGGTCCCGGACGCAGGTCCTTCACACCCATGGCGCAGGAAGCTGTCGGCTTGGGCGGACCGCCCTTCACTTCCACCAGGCACATGCGGCAGTTGCCGGCAATCGACAGCCTGTCGTGATAGCAGAAACGCGGAACTTCGGCGCCCGCCTCTTCACAGGCCTGCAGCAGCGTGTAGTCCGCCGGAACTTCCACTTCCTTGCCATCAATGATGAGCTTCGTCATCCGTTG
>JBCCVB010000108.1:0-24852 GCA_039195965.1 Pseudomonadota bacterium | reverse complement strand
TTTCACGAGCGCGAACAACGCATCGAGGAACAGCGCAGTTCCTCGCCAGTGAACCCGGAAGAAAATCCGTTGAACTGGTATGCATGGGAAGAAATTGGAACGTCACTGGCCACCTTGCGTGATCAGGGCGGCTTCACCTATGAGCGTGCCTGGAACAGTCGCACAGGCGAACTGGACCAAAAGTATTCTCTTCAACGGACGCAGGAAGCGCCGACGCTCATACTTTGCGACGGCATTTATCTATTGCACGAACCAGTGCGCGATTGGCTCGACATGACCATTTTTGTTGGGAAGCCGGAAGCAACCAGAAAGAAGCGCGGCAGGACCCGAACGACAGATGCCAGCAGGCGCGCATATATGGAACGTTTGGAACGGATCTATGCGATCCCTTACTTTCAAGCGAATATCGCCAGAGCTGACGTTATTTACCGGGAAGCTGATCCGGTCTGAGAGAGCGTGGTTACGCCTCTACCAGGCGCAGGTGCTTTTTCTTCTCCAGGACCCGCAGAACCTGAGCCAGGTCGTGCCCCCGTTTCAGGATCATGCCTCCGGCAGCGACCACCGAATAGGCTCCCTGACGACGAGAAAGTTTCGGGTCCTTTTCGATCCGGTACAACGGCATTTCCGAGGATCGGCGGAATACGGAGAACACTGCCTTGTCTTTCAGGAGATCCATCGCATAGTCGCGCCACTCGCCGTCGGCAACCATACGTCCGTAGAGCCTTAAGATGGTATCGAGTTCACGCCTGTTGAATGCAACAACGGGTCTGGAGGGGGGAGCCGGTTGGCTTTGCGGCTGCGGGTTCAATCCCGCGCCGCGTTGAAACGCGCTGTCATCGGCTTCGCTCATTCCGCCTCCATTTTCGTTTGCGGTTTCGCTTCGGACCAGAAAACCGCTCAAGCACCTTCTGTGTCACCTGTCTGTCATGATGCGTTGCCTTTGGGGTTGATGGCAAGCCCGCAATCAAATAAAGGAACTACCCGCAAAGCTGGTCGGTATTTTTGCCAAGTAAATTTTCCTCAGATTACCCAAAGTGTTAACGCTACGGAAAGTTGCCCAGAAAGAATGCGCAAAATTCCATGATTTCGCCTTATTCCAGCCCTTGGCCAGCCATTTTGCCTACCCATATTGAACTCATACCCTGATGGGTGTGACCAGTAGGAACCGCGGAATGCATTAGCCCCCCAGCCCCCCGGGGTTTTTACCGGTCAACTAGATTTAATGAGTCAAACATCAGGGCAACTGAAGGGCCGGCGCTATGCCGGCCCTTTTCATTTCTTGCCGCACGCCGGTATTGCCATCGTAAGTTTTGCTGATTCCGTTGCACAGCCGGATCACTTTTCGCATTTCACGTAACGAATGCCTCTTTTCCGACGCATCGCATGCTGTATCCTTTTTGCAGGATGACTACCGACCTGATCGATCTCCGCGCGGCCCGAACCGCAGATTGCGAGGCGCTTGCAGGCATTCACACCGAAGCCTGGCTTGGCGCCTATCGTGGTGTTCTGCATGGCGTTGACCTGCAAAAGATGATCTCGCGCAGAGGAATCGGCTGGTGGCGTGGGGCGCTGTCGCGCGGCGTCAATATCAGGATACTCAGCATCGCCGACATACCGGCAGGTTACGCAACCTACGGGCCTTGCCGACTTCGCGGTACCGGCATGGACGGGGAAATCTACGAGCTGTATCTGAAGCCGGAATACCAGGGCCTCGGCTTCGGGCGCACCCTGTTCACCAATGTCCGGGAAACTCTTTCTGCAAAGAACATGTCCGGACTTGCCGTTCAGGTGTTGAGCGACAATCAGCCTGCACGCAGTTTCTATCGCGCGATGGGAGGAAAACTGTCCGCAAAATCCTGGTACAGGATTGGCGGACGACGCATGGAGCTCTCCATTTACACCTGGATGCCCGACGCACCCTGATACCTTCCGAGATCGCTATCTCGCCCATTTGGGCAGCCGGTCAATACAAGATCCCCGGCGTCCCCTCGATCAAAGGCCCCTGCGAACATTCGAACTTTCCGGCGAACCTGTCCGCAAAATTTCGAGCGAGTACATTTGCATTCTTGTTTGCCTGGGCGTCGATCCGGGCAATCTGACAAGTCGCTCCACCCGGATCAAGCTGAGTGACGATCAGGACACTACCGGTCTTGCCGCTGTCGTCCAATGACGGAAACCAGCGCAGGATCGTTGCGAACGCTACTCCATTCCGCAAACGCCACTCCAATGTCTCGTTGATCGTGTTGAAATTCGGCAATGTCTGTGTCGCTGCGGGTTCCTGTGCCGCCGATGGTCCGAAAGAAACGAACATCCGCAGGTCACCTTCCGCAACATAAACCATCTGCCCCTGAAAACCTGCACACTCCCACGAGCCGCCAAATGTGCCTTCTTCAGACGCTGCTTCGATCCGGGTGCAGTCCTGGAGCCGAATCTTCGTATAAGTGCTGGAGATTTCAGCCGCTTCGGCTTCCACCGGCTGCCCTGGTAGAAACACAGCGGATAAAAACAGGTACGCAAATTTCTGGCATAGGTTGAATTTCCTCATGCACTCACCTCCGCAAATCCGCGACTGCCTTCATAGGCGCACTTTCATCAATTAGGTGCAATGCAAAAATTAAAGGCTTGAACTTCTCGGGCTGGATTGCGATAGACGGCGCAAAGATCAACAGGAGTTTTGTGATGCGTATCGACGCTGTGCCGATTGGCAAGAACCCGCCGGAAGACATCAACGTCATTATCGAGGTGTCGATGGGCGGCGAACCAATCAAATACGAAATGGACAAGGATGCCGGCGCAATGTACGTCGACCGCTTCCTGTACACCCCGATGCGCTACCCAGGAAACTACGGTTTCGTTCCTCATACCCTGTGCGGTGACGGCGACCCGATCGATGTGATTGTCGTCAATCAGCGCCCGGTTGTTCCCGGTGCGATCATGAACTGCCGTCCGATCGGTGTATTGCTGATGGAAGACGAGTCCGGCCAGGATGAGAAAATCATCGCCGTTCCGACCCACAAGCTGACCAAGCGCTACGACAACATCCACGATATTGCCGACCTGCCGGAAATCACCATTGCTCAGGTGAAGCACTTCTTCGAGCACTACAAGGACCTGGAACCGGGCAAGTGGGTGAAGGTAACGGGCGTCGATGGTATGGAAGCAGCCAAGAGACTGATTTCCGAGTCTATCGACCGCGCACAAAAAGAAGCTGCCGAGTAACAGCTTCCAGTCGGTTATAATAGCGAGGCTGCCGCGGACCTATCGGTCGGCGGCAGCCTCAATTCTTTCCATGTCCTGGTCAGAAAGGCCGAAATGATGGCCAATTTCGTGGATCAGCACATGCGCGACGACATCTCCCAGTGAATCGTCCATGGCAGCCCAGTAGTCCAGAATAGGTCTGCGAAACAACCAGATCCGGTTCGGCATCTGTCCGGTTCCCGCGGCATCGCCGCCTTGCGCAAGCCCCTGCCCTTCAAACAATCCCAGAAGATCGTGCGGATCTTCAATCGACAGTGCGTCAAGGACATCGTCTGGTGCGTAATCGGCAAGACTGATCTGCAGGTGTCCGCAGCGCAGCAGAACATCGTCCGGCAATCCTGCCAGAACCTCGCTTGCCATTGCTTCGAAGTCCGCGAGACCGGGTGCCTTGCGCTCTGACCAGTCGCTACGGCTAATCGGTTGAACAGACGCCATACTGCTTCCCTTGACCCATTTTTCAGTAAATCCCTACCTACAGGTAGGTCACAGCGAGGTAAATCACCAGTCCAACGGCAAAAATGGCGCCTGCAATCCGGCCGATCCGAGTGCCCCAAACCTCGATCCGGTCCTCTTCGTCCTTGTCAGCCGCACTCAAGTGATCCTTGGCGCGGTCCGCCATGCGTACGAATGTCGAACCGGTTATGGTCTCGCTTTCCGCCTGAACGCGGTCGATGGTTCTCAGCGCTTCTTCGCGCTGCTTTTCCTTGGGGTGTTTTGATCCGCTCATACGCTTAAAGTGGCTTCATTCTGGCGCCGATTCAACAGAAAAGCGGATATCAGCGCCGACAGGGCAACACCGCCGGATGCCACCGCATTCCAACCGGCAAACGAAAGACCGAACATACGCCAGCTTGCTTCGGTACAGCTGACGATGCGAGTGGACTGCAGGGCCTGCAGCATGTTGGCCGCGGAAGCCGGGGCTGCTCCGCCTCCACCGCAGTCGTTCGGGCCTGCCCAGAAACCCCACTCAGCGCCAGACTGGTAGATCCCCAAGCCTGACCCGTAGGCAAAGATCGCTGCAACGGCCAGGAGTACGACGGTGGCCAGACCAGCTCGCCTTTGCATCATCAAAACAATGGCCAGGGCCGCAAGCGGCAGTCCGACATAGTAGGGGATGCGCTGTTCAAGGCAGAGCTTGCAAGGGACATATCCGCCGATCAGCTGGTATCCCCAGGCCGCAGCAATCGCCGCGGACCCGCCCAGGAAGCCCAGCAGGGTCAAGTTCCTTGCCACACGCTCTGAAGACATCACACCACCTCTATCTCTTTAAATATACCGCAAAAGAACAAAAGCACCGACCAGCAACACCACGAACAGGGTGAACATGAGGCCAAGCCGTTTTTCAATGAATTCCTTGATCGGCGGACCGAAGAAATAAAGCAGTGCGGCAACGACGAAAAAGCGCAAGCCACGAGAAACAACACTGGCCAGAATGAACACCGGCAGGCTGAGCCCGGCAACACCGGATGCGATCGTGATGACTTTGTATGGGAAAGGCGTCAGCCCGGCAATGAAGACAAACCACCAACCCCAGTGATTGAACACCGCGCTGAACTCATCGAACTTTTCCATCTTTCCGTAGAAAGAAAGAATGGGCTCAGCCACCTGGTCAAACAGGAACATGCCGATCAGATAGCCGAGAATGCCTCCCGCGACCGATGTCAGCGTGCACAGGAACGCATACCACCAGGCCCGCTCGCGCCGCGCGATGACCATCGGGATCAAAAGGATGTCCGGCGGGATCGGGAAGACCGAGCTTTCGACAAAGGAAACGGAACCCAGCGCAACGGGAGCGCGCGGTCCGGCAGCAAGGGACAAAGTCCAGTCATAGAGGCGTCTGATCATGGCGCTTCCCATAGCCGCCACGGCACAAAAAGTCACCTAGAGAATTCTTGAAGTCGTCACGATGCCGCACACCGATTAGCCATGAAGTGCGCTCACTGGCAAACACCAGTCGCCAGACATGACTATCCTGAGCTGACCCTGAAGAAGAAACTCACTCGTGGAAGAGGCAATTCGGCATGGCCGAGAGCGCGTCCACGCGCTCAGCATCATTGATCACAGAATGTGCAAGGAAAGTGGTGCCCCCCGCCGGAATCGAACCGGCACTCCCGAAGGAACGGGATTTTGAATCCCGCGCGTCTACCAGTTCCGCCAGAGGGGCAACTGACACCGGAGAGGGTGCCTATCATGGGCCATTGCAGGATGCAAGCGGCTCTACGCACAAAGTGGCTTGTCTTTCCACTAGATAACACCGCGCCCGGTCAGCCGGATCGTCGCAAATTTAACGTTTGGCTTAACCTTTTCTTTGCAATAGCTGGAGAAACCGGCCGATATCTCCCAATTTTCGAAGGAAGTTCTGCGACACTTTAAATTCATTTCAATTCCGGTCAGGCACATTGGCCTGAAACATTGATGACGACTGGACAGTGAGTTGGCACAGAACACGCAAAAATCCGCCTCCGCATTAACACCCCGGAATGATGAAACCGCCTTGGTGGAAAAACTGGGACTTCTAACTCTGGAAGCAGCCGAAGCCCGCTCGGCTGATGGACTGTTTTCACAGTCACGCCTGGACAAGAGTTCTCTTGAACCGTCGCCGATCAGCCCTGATTGGATCCTTGAAGGCACTCCCGAAGCCAAATGCAAGAACCTGTCCCAAATCGGAGATGGCTGGACGGTTGTCGATCACTGGTCCTGCACTGCCGGAAAATTCGTCTGGCATTACTATTTCGATGAAACCATTCTGATCCTCGAAGGCGAAGCACTGATCGTGGACGAAAATGGCGCTGAATATCTGGCCGTTCCGGGCACAACCCTGTCCTTTCCGGATGGATCGAAGGCAACATGGACGGTGCCCGAATATGTCCGCAAGGTTGCTTTCAATCAGAAATCGGTTCCAAGCTACCTGCACACTTTCTGCCGCGCAGTGAACAAAGTGCACCGCAAATTGTTCAGCTAGGTATTCTCCTGAATAACCACTGGTGCGTCGAGCAACAATTGCAGCGCCTATTATTAGCCGGCTTACAAAAGTGCAAATTGTGCACCTTTTCTGGACAAGTGCGTTCCGCTTGGCTAGAAATTTTTCATGACTAAATCTGCACGTGAAATCGAGCTTAAACTTGAATTGGATCCGAGCGCGCAGGACGCGATGAAACGCGTCGGCGTCATCGAAGGATTTTCAGCGAGCAAATCAGCCACCAAAACGCTTCAGTCGATTTATTTCGACACGCCGGACCAGGCACTGCGAAAGGCCAAAATCTCGCTCCGGGTTCGCAAGTCCGGACGCAACTGGATCCAGACAGCCAAACTCGGCACGGGTGTCATGGGCGGGCTTTCCTCGCCGATTGAAGCGGAACACCCGGTCAAAGGGCGCGCCCTCGATTTCACTGTCATTGAAGACCCTGATGTCAGCCGGAAGCTGACAGAGATAATCGGCGGCTCCTCTCTTCAGGAGTGCTTTGAGACGGTCATGAAGCGGACGACCCGCATCCTGACCCGGGAGAGTGACGACACCGAAATCGAAATTGCGTTCGACACCGGCAACATCCTCGCCGGAAACGGCAGTCAACCGCTTGTCGAGCTTGAACTCGAACTCAAATCGGGGCCAAGTCACGCGATCTTTGAAGCCGCCAAAGCGTTGGTGAAAGATACTCCCTTCCGCTTTTCCCCCTATAGCAAGGCCGAGCGGGGTTACCGTTTTGCCGAAGGAAATCAGGTAACCGAGCCCGAGCCGTTTTTTGCCGATCCGATCACCTTTTCTGCGGGAAGCAGTGTTGAACTCGGGTTTCGCGATGTGTTGAGGTCCTGTCTGACGCAGGTCGTGGAAAACAGGATCGCAATTCTGGCATCCGATGATCCGGAAGGTCCACACCAGTTGCGCGTCGGTCTTCGCCGGCTGCGAAGCGCCTTCCGCCTGTTCAGGCCGGCGCTCAATCCTGCAACGACGCATCCACTTGATCAGATGGCACGGACGATTGCCGCTGAAGCCGGTGCCCTGCGAGACCTCGACGTGCTGATCGATGAAATCGTGGCCCCGCTGGTCGAAAAGGCACCCGAGAGCCTGTCTTTCGATGCTCTCCTCAACAACCTGAATGCGTCACGTGGGCAGGAAACGCGCAAGGCTCTGGTCGATCATTTGCAATCGGCGGAAGTCAATGCATTCCTCCTGGACCTTGCAGCCTATGCGGAAGGCAGAGGTTGGCTGGACCCGGAAAACTTTGACCAGACGGGGCTCTTGGCACAGCCGATTGAAATCTTTTCCAGCAAGGCTCTCGCCAAGCAATGGAAAAAGGTCATGAAATACGGCAGACGGCTGGAAGAGCTGTCGATCCCCGAACGCCATGAAATGCGCAAGGCGATGAAGAAGATGCGGTACGGCATCGAATTTTTCGGCTGCCTCTATCCGCATGACACGGTCAAACCGTTCCTGAAACGCATGAAAAAGCTGCAGGATATTTTCGGGTATCTGAACGACGTCGCAATGGCGGAGCAGCTACCGGAAAAGTGCAAGATCAGCGGAGCCAAGGCCATGGAGACGGTGCAGGCCATCGGGTTTGTAATCGGCTGGCACGAATCTCAATGTCAGACGAAGTGGCATCATGCCAAAGGTTACTGGGAGGCGACCAGGTCCACGCATAAATTCTGGACGTGATCGGGAGCAGAATTTCCAGGTGGCGCACTAACTGCGACTGAACCGCTGATCTTTCGACCTGAGGCTGACGAACCTTCAGGCTTTAGCCGTTTCCGTTGACGACAAGCTGCATCCGGTCGGCCGCCGCGCGTGCCCGTGTGTACTGGAGAGGCTTACCGGACATATCCAGATTGACGCTCTCGACAACCAACACTGGCTGCCCAAGGGGGAGTCCCAGCTGTTGCGCATCCCGAGATTCCACCAATTCGGCCGAGATGCGTGTTTCCTTGCGGCTATAATCATCAATACCCGCACGCCGAAGAGCTTCAGTGATCGAACCGCATTCGGCATAGTCGGCAACCAGGTTCGGAACATTCGCGTGTTCCAACCAGCTGGTGCCCACCATCATTGGAACGCCATCGGCAACTCTCAGCGTCTCCAGACGGATCAGCACTGTCCCCAGAGGCACCTCCAGCTGGTTGGCCAGCAAGGCGTCGGCTTCCTCCAGCGCCGATCCAATCAGGCGTCCGCTAGGTGCACGATCCTGGCCTGACACGATCTCGGAAAACCGGGTACGCGGACCAATCGGATAATTGAGCGGCGCAGAAGCAACAAAGGTGCCACGACCCTGATCCGCCCGCAGAATGCCTTCGCTCGTCAACGCCGCAATGGCACGGCGCACCGTATGCCGGTTCACACCAAAGCGTGACGCCAACTCGGATTCCGGCGGCAGACGGCTGCCCTTTTCAAAAGCGCCGCTGACGATTTCCGCCTTCAGCGTTTCCATGATCTGGCGCCAGACGGCAATGCCTGCGCTGCGGTCAAGAATGGTGTTGTTCGTCATGTGACCGTCATCAAATTTCGGTACCAAAGAGTCAATCAGTTTATTTGTATAGACAAATAGACAAATCAAGACTAGAAAACTACAACACTTTCCTCCCGATGATCGCCAACAAAAGGCGTGCCCATGACCGAAGCCACCTCCACCACTCCTCATGACGGTGCCGCAGGCATCCGGCAGAAAAACATGGCGACCCTGGCCGCCGCGTCGCCGGAAGCCGTGGCCGAGCGTTTCGAAACCCTGTCCCCCCCGCCCTATGAACTCGTACGCCAGCCCGAGACCGGCCTAGTGATGGTACGTGGCCGCATGGGTGGCACGGGCAGCCCGTTCAACCTCGGGGAAGTCACTGTTACGCGCTGTGTTGTCCGCCTGGAAACGGGCGAAACCGGCAGTGCCTACGCCCTGGGTCGCAACAAGACGAAGGCGCTTCAGTCCGCGGTTATTGATGCACTCTGGCAGCGAAGCGAAGTCCGGGCGCAGATCGAAACCGACATCATCGCCCCGCTTGCAGACGCACAATCCGCTGAGAAGGAAAGTGTTCGCAGCGAAACGGAAGCCACCAAGGTCAACTTCTTCACCATGGTGAGAGGAGACAACTGATGACGACCGCAACAGCAGGACACTCTACCGAAAGCACACCGCTCGCAGCCGGTCTCCAGGACCCCGTGCATGATGCACAGACCTGTTTCCGGGCGATCATGGACGTGATGGCCAGACCTGGCGCCAGAAAGCCCCTAAACGTAGCCGGTCTGACACCACCACCACCTTTGACACCGGTCGCAGCGGCAATTGCGCTTACGCTGTTCGACTATGACACGCCAATCTGGCTTGACCGCCCACTCATGACATCGGAGCCGGTCAAGGCCTTCCTTCGTTTTCATACCGGCGCACCGATTGTCTCGGAACCTGTCGATGCAGCCTTTGCGCTTGTCGCCGACCCCGAACATCTGATCCCGCTGGCAAGCTTCAACCAGGGCTCTGCGGAATATCCCGACCGATCGACGACTGTAATTCTGATCGGACAGGAATTTGACAAGGCACCCAAAGTAACGCTGGAAGGTCCTGGCATAAAGGACACTTCGGCCTTTTCGTCTTCTCCTGTTCCACCGGTTTTCTGGGATCAGGCCATCAGCAACAACAGGCAGTTTCCGCGCGGCATCGACCTGATCTTTGCCGGAAACTCGGACGTGGCAGCCCTGCCTCGCTCTACCCGCATTTCGCTCACGGAGGTATGAGCCATGTATGTTGCCGTAAAGGGTGGTGAAAAGGCCATCCGCAATGCTCACAAGCTTCTGGCAAAGCGCCGCAGAGGCGACACATCGGTTCCATCACTCACATTGGAACAGATCGCACAGCAGCTGTCTCATTCCGTCGCCCGGGTGATGGGCGAAGGGTCGCTTTATGACGAAACGCTTGCGGCACTTGCCATCAAGCAGGCGCGTGGCGACCTCATCGAAGCAGCCTTCCTGATGCGCGCCTATCGCACAACCTTGCCGAGGTTCGGTTACAGCCAGCCGGTCGACACCGGGAAAATGCTGGTCGAGCGGCGTATCTCGGCCACTTACAAGGATCTGCCCGGTGGACAGGTTCTCGGGCCGACATTTGATTACAGCCACCGCCTTCTGGACTTCGCCCTGGCAGCGGAAGACGACGCGAATGACGTTGCCGTTGAGGCCGCCCCCCCAATGGACGAGGCGATGCCCCGCGTGACGGACCTCCTTGGCGACGAAGGGCTGATGGAACCTGATCCGGTTTCCGATGAAGATGCTCCCGTCGGTGACCTCACCCGCGAGCCGCTGGCTTTTCCGGCAGACCGGGACCTTCGCCTTCAAAACCTTGCAAGAGGGGACGAAGGATTCCTGCTGGCCCTCGCCTATTCCACCCAGCGTGGCTATGGCCGTACGCACCCGTTTGCGGGCGAAATCAGATACGGCGAGGTTGAAGTCGAGTTCTTTGCGGAAGAGCTGGGCTTTGCTGTCACTTTGGGCACCATCAAGGTGACTGAGTGCCAGATGGTCAACCAGTTCCAGGGGTCAGCCAAGGCGGCTCCGACGTTTACGCGCGGATACGGGCTTGTGTTCGGCCAGGTCGAACGCAAGGCCATGTCCATGGCCATGGTCGACCGCTCCCTGCGATGGCAGGAACTTGGCGAAGAGCAGGTCGCTCCTGCGCAGGACGTTGAATTCGTTCTTTCGCACTCTGACAACATTCAGGCGACCGGCTTTGTCGAACACCTGAAGTTGCCGCACTATGTCGACTTTCAGGCCGAACTCGATCTCGTCCGTCGGATGCGCGACGAATGGTTCGAGAAGCGCCGGCAGGAGGAAAACGGCGAGACCGCCCAGGAGGCTGCGGAATGAGCTGCGGCCTCAGCCATATTACTTTCATTGTCAGCGATCTTGAAGCAATGACGCGCATCCTGACCGATGTGTTGGAGGGGCGGGAGGTCTACGCGAGCGGTGAAGACACCTTCTCCCTCTCTCCGGAAAAATTCTTTCTGGTTGGCAATGTCTGGGTTGCGATCATGCAAGGCGAAGCCCTCACCGGGCGCAGCTACAACCATGTTGCCTTCAAGATCGAGGAAGGTGAATTCGAGGACAGGCTCGAGGCCATCAAACGCCTCGGTCTGGAATTCAAGCCGCCCCGCCCCCGCGTCGAGGGAGAAGGCCGGTCGATCTATTTCTACGACAACGACAATCACCTGTTCGAGCTGCATACCGGAACGTTGGAAATGCGGCTTGAAAATTATCGTCAAATTTTGCTGGAGCGGAGGGCCGCACCATGAACGACACGGCTCAGATCTACGATCAGGGCGAATACAACTTCGCTTACCTGGATGAACAGACAAAACGCATGATACGTCGGGCGATCCTGAAGGGCATTGCCATTCCCGGCTATCAGGTCCCCTTTGCTTCCCGCGAAATGCCAATGCCGTATGGCTGGGGCACTGGCGGCGTGCAGGTGACGGCTTCGATCCTCGGTCGGGACGATTGTCTGAAGATGATCGACCAGGGGTCGGACGACACGACCAATGCGGTTTCGCTGCGCGGGTTCTTTGAAAAAACCGCGGGGGTCAGCACCACCTATGAGACTTCGAAGGCAACCGTCATCCAGACGCGTCACCGGATCCCGGAAAAGACTCTCACGGAAGACCAGATCCTGGTGTATCAGGTTCCGATCCCCGAGCCGTTGCGCTTCCTGGAGCCACGCGAGACCGAAACCCGCAAGATGCACGCCCTGGAAGACTACGGGCTGATGCATGTAAAACTCTACGAAGACATTGCCAAGAACGGTCACATCGCCACCACCTACGCCTACCCGGTCAAGGTCAACGACCGTTACGTGATGGACCCGTCGCCAACGCCCAAATTCGACAACCCCAAGATGGACGAAATGGCGGCGCTGCAGCTGTTTGGCGCTGGCCGGGAAAAACGCATTTATGCAATTCCGCCCTACACCAAGGTCAAGAGCCTCGATTTCGAGGACTACCCCTTCGAAATTCAGAAGTTCGACAAGCCCTGCGGGCTCTGCGGTGCGGAAGACGTCTATCTCGATGAAGTCATTCTCGATGATCAGGGAGGGCGCATGTTTGTCTGTTCGGACAGCGATTTCTGCGAAGAACGACGCTCCGAGGGCCACCTCGGCCCGATGGCCGCGGACCCTGCAGCGGCCCAGATCGGCAGCAACGTGAAGGAGACACCCCAATGAACGCGTTGATGCCTGACGAGCCGCTGCTGCAGGTTCACAATGTCACCCGTTACTACGGCGACAGGGTCGGTTGCTCGAACGTTTCCTTCGACCTGTGGCCCGGGGAAGTTCTGGCAATCGTCGGTGAGAGCGGCTCTGGGAAAACAACCCTGCTCAACTGCCTTTCCACCCGTCTTGCACCGACGGCCGGCGCCATAGAGTACCGCATGCGCGACGGCTCCATGCGCAATCTCTATCAGCTGACCGAAGCTGAACGCAGGCTCCTGATGCGCACGGACTGGGGATTTGTTCACCAGAACGCCGCCGATGGCTTGCGCATGAATGTGTCCGCGGGCGCCAACGTCGGCGAACGACTGATGGCTGTCGGCGAGCGCCACTACGGCAACATCCGTTCGACGGCTGACGACTGGCTGGGCCGGGTGGAGATCGAAAGCGACCGCATCGACGATGATCCACGTTCGTTTTCCGGCGGCATGCGCCAGCGTCTTCAGATTGCGCGTAATCTGGTGACGCGCCCGCGGCTTGTCTTCATGGACGAACCGACCGGCGGCCTCGACGTATCCGTTCAAGCGCGTCTTCTCGACCTGTTGCGCCGCCTGGTGGCCGATCTCGGACTGTCCGTGGTGATTGTCACCCACGACCTGGCCGTCGCCCGCCTGCTGTCACATCGGATCATGGTGATGCGCCAGGGTAATGTTATCGAGAACGGCCTGACCGACCAGGTGCTTGACGACCCGCGCGAGCCCTACACCCAGTTGCTCGTATCCTCGATCCTTCAAGTCTAAGCGGAGTGCACAAGAATGCCTGTCCGTCTTTATCTCAACAATGTCGGCAAGTCCTTCACCATGCATTTACAGGACGGCACGGTCATCCCTGTTGTCGAGAAGGTCGAGTTTTCGGTCAATGAAGGCGAATGCGTCGTCCTCGGAGGGCCGTCAGGTGCCGGCAAGAGCTCGATCCTGAAAATGATCTACGGCAATTACCGCTGCGATGAAGGTCAGATCCTGGTCACGATCGGCGACGAGATCATCAATGTTGCCGGAGCCGAGCCGCGTCAGGTTTTGAAACTGCGTGAAAACACGATCGGATACGTCAGCCAGTTCCTGCGGACGATCCCTCGCGTTTCGGCTGAAGATGTCGTCGCAGAGCCGCTCATTGCGCAAGGCGCCAGCGAAGCCGAAGGGCAGGACACAGCCCGTGCTCTGCTCGCCCGGCTCAATGTGCCGGAGCGTTTGTGGACCCTTCCCCCGGCGACTTTTTCAGGTGGCGAGCAACAGCGCGTCAACATTGCCCGTGGCTTCATAGCCCATTACCCGATCTTGCTGCTGGACGAGCCCACGGCCTCACTTGATGCCGCCAACCGGGCGGTGGTGGTCAGGTTGGTGGAGGAGAAAAAGGCGAAGGGCGTGGCCATGGTCGGCATTCTGCATGACCAGGATGTGCGCGAGGAAATCGCCGACCGGATCATTGACGTCACTGGCTTTGCCGCGGAGGTTGCAGCCTAACCCCGCAACAAGAAACACTTGCAGGTGACGGAAAACTGTCACAGAACAGTCACTCCCCACCTGTAAGGCCATCACCTCGGCCACCCTTTTTCGAAGTCGTGATTCTGAACCATGCGCTACGCCATCTATTTTGCCGCTTCGGCTGAAGACCGCCTGATGCAGTTGGGCAATGCCTGGCTGGGCCGGGATCCCTTTACCTCGGAAGACCTTGCGCAACCAGCGCTCAAAGGACTAGGAACTGAACGCTTCCATGCGCTCACCGGCAATCCGCGCCGCTATGGCTTTCACGGCACCTTGAAGGCGCCTTTTCATCTCCATTCGGACAGGACCGAAGCCGGGCTTCTTGCGGCCTGCAACGACTTCGCAAATCTCATCGCCCCGTTTGAGATTCAGGGACTGGCGGTCAATCGCCTTGGAAAGTTTCTGGCCCTGACGCCCGACCGGAACGAGCCGGAGCTTTCAGCTTTCGCGGCCACATGCGTTCGCCATTTTGAGATGTTCAGGGCACCACTTTCCGAAGCTGACCTGGAGCGACGCCGGCAAAGCAACCTGACAACCCGTCAGGACACCTATCTGGTCGACTGGGGATATCCTTACGTTTTTGATGAATTCCGCTTCCACATGACCCTGTCGAACAAACTGGACGATGACAGGGAAGCAGAGTTGCTCGCAACTGAGGCAACGTCATTCTTCACCCCCGTAACCGGGCGCTCCAGATCCTGCAACAGCTTCGCCCTCTACTTCGAGGCCGAGCGCGGAGCACCATTTGAAGTCCATTCTGTGTTTGAACTGACCGGCGACATGGCACCGGTCGAAGCCGAGTCACGGTCCGGTGGCTTGACGTCCAAGGAGACAGCATGAGCACGCATCCCAAAACCTTCAAAAACGCCAGTCTCATTGTGGCCGATGAAGTGATCGACGGATCCCTGACTGTCGACGGCGACGGTCGGATCGAGAATATCGCCTCCCCGACCGAGACCGATGGGCATGATTGCGAGGGCGACTTTCTGCTTCCCGGATTGGTCGAGCTGCACACTGACCACCTGGAAACTCATTACGCACCTCGTCCGAAGGTTCGCTGGAATACCGTATCTGCGGTACAGGCCCACGACGCCCAGATTGCCTGTGCGGGCATTACCACCGTTTTCGACGCTCTCCGGGTCGGCATGGATGAAGACGCCGATCTGACCTACCAGGACATGAGATCACTGGCTGACGCTATTGAAACCGGTCAGCGGGAGCACCGGTTGCGCGCCGACCATTTCATTCATCTGCGCTGCGAAGTATCGGCACCTGACGTCATGAACGCATTCAAGGTGTTTGAGGAAGATGACAGCATCCGGCTGATATCCCTGATGGATCACACACCCGGGCAGCGCCAGTTCGTCTCCCTCGAAGCCTACAAGATCTACTTCAAGGGCAAGAAGGGTTTCTCGGACGCCGAAATGGACGCGTTCATCAGGCGTCGCCAGGAAAAGGCCAGCGCTCTTGCACCCGAACATCGCAAGCAGCTTTCCGATCTGGCAGGAAAACGCGGCATTGTCATCGCCAGCCATGACGACGCCACCAGCGACCATGTTGAGGAAGCGGTCGCCCTGAACACGCGGATCGCGGAATTTCCCACTACGGTGCAGGCGGCAAAGGCCTCTCATGAAGCAGGCATGGCCGTACTGATGGGCGCGCCGAATGTCGTTCGCGGCGGCTCTCATTCGGGCAATGTGTCAGCGCGCGAACTTGCCGAATCCGGGTATCTTGACGTTTTGTCGTCTGATTACATTCCCGCGTCACTCTTGCAGGCCTCATTCCAGTTGGCTGAAGAAATCGAAACAATTTCGCTTCCCAAGGCCGTCGCGATGGTGACATCCAATCCCGCAAAGGCAATCGGGCTCGACGATCGAGGCTCCCTGCTGCCGGGACTCCGTGCAGACCTTGTCCAGGTAAAGCTCGTCGGCAATGTGCCGATCGTTCGCGGTGTCTGGCGCGAAGGCAAGAGAGTTGCCTGACACCATGACGGAACCATCGGCTAAGCTGGGTCCAGGGCGAATGGTTCTTGTCGTCGGCCCAAGCGGTGCGGGCAAGGATACGCTGATGGCTGCGTTACAAAGTCACCTCAAAGGCCGGGCGGACATCCAGTTTGCCCGGCGCGCCATCACGCGCGAGGCCGATGCGAACGCAGAAGATCACGATACGCTCACCCGGTCCGAATTCGACCAGCTGGTAAGATCGGGAGAAACGGCGCTTTCCTGGGAAGCGCACGGGCTCGGCTATGTCATCCCAAAAACCTATGACAGAGCGATACGCTCCGGCGATACGGTGATCGCGAACGGCTCTCGCAAGGTACTTGGACAATCTGCGGCCAAGTATCAAACAGCGATCGTGCTGCTGATTACAGCTCCGATCGACGTGCTTGCGCAGCGGCTCTCTACTCGCGGCCGCGAAAGCATGGAAGACATTCGCGAAAGGCTGCAACGTGCCGATCTGGAACCTGACAACGTTCCCAACCTGATCCGGATCGAGAACACCGGCTCAATAGAGGAAGGCGTCGCAGCAATGGTAAAGGCGCTGGAACTTTAGGCTCCATCAAGATGCCGTCACCAACCCTGAGCCTGCCACGCGGATATTGTCAGATATCGCGTGCAAGAAAAACTTAAACAACTTAAAATTTATTTCGCATCAGCAGAAATCACAAGTAAAAACTGAATTCCAGCAAACAACTTTTAATAAGTAACGCAGTCGCATAAGCTATATCTACTTTATGACATCTGACCGTAGGCAGAGTCTAACGGATATGGCAGAGGCGCTTTTCGATAAATACGGCGGCTTCAAGTTTGTGAGCCGACTTGTGTTGTCCTTTTACGACAAGGTTCTCGACTCTGATCAGGTCGGCGACTACTTCGATGATGTCGACATGCCACGCCTTATCGATCATCAGACCAAATTCGTTTCCTCGCTCCTTGGCGGCCCGGTTTCCTACACGGACGAACGCCTGAAGAGGGCACATGCGTCTCTCAACCTGACATCAGCCGACTTCGATGAAGTACAGCGCCTCTTGCGAGACACGCTTGCCGAACATGGCATCGCGCCGCAGGACATAGATATTGTCATGGTGGAAATAGAAGCCCGGCGCGGATCGATCCTGGCGGACGCCGCGTCATGAGCATCGCCGCGATCAACGAGCAACTCCTGCGCGCGATCGGCGTGGGCATTGCGGTGGTACGGCGCAAGGACCTCAGATTCCTGTTTACCAACGAACCTTTCACCGAGTGGTTCGGCAAACCGGAACCCAGGTCATCCCTGCCTGATCTCCTGCATGACATCGACATGGACGACGTAAAGTCCGAGATGGAAAGAAACGACCGCTACACCGGTGAACTGCAGGTGAAACGCAAACGGCGGACATTGATCATCGCCCTGTCCATTTCCTGCGCCAGCGCCGATGCGCAGGACTTCTATGTGGTTGAATGCCAGAACATCACCCGGATCCGCGAGCTGGAATCGATGATCGACAGCTATTCGGCAATGGTGGAACGCAACACACGGGAATTGGAACGCGAAAAAGAACGTGTAGAGCGCTTGCTTTTAAATCTTATGCCGAGATCCGTTTATGAGGAGTTCAAGACCTTCGGTGTTGTCACGCCGCAGCTCTACGAAAGCGTCTCGGTGGTGATGCTGGACTTCGTGGATTTCACCAGGTTCGCCGCTGCGCACGATCCCACGGTCACGTTGGGAGAACTGAATGACATTTTCACTGCCTTCGACCGGATCGCCGAACAATTCGGTTGCGAGCGGATCAAAACCATCGGCGATGCTTATCTTGCCGTTGCTGGAATGCCCGAACCGTCCCCAGACCATATCCGCGCGGTTGCCAATTGCGCCGTTCGCTTCATCCGTTACCTCGACCGGCGGAACCAGAGCCATCAGTACAAGTGGGAGGCGCGTATCGGACTCGGCACCGGCTCCGCTGTCGGATCCGTGGTCGGCATCCAGAAATATGTCTACGACGTCTTCGGCTCTGCCGTGAACCTGGCAGCTCGCTTGCAGGCGTTTGCCAAGCCGATGTGCATTGTCGCCCCGGACGAGATGAAGGAATTCCTCGTGGACGAATTCCATCTCGTCGACCTGGGCAAGCAGGACATACGCAGCTTCGGAGAATTGCGCCTCATGCGCGTCAGCCCAGGCATCGAGCTGGCCCGCAAATCACGGCAGTACTAGAGGCGACTTCTCGGTACGATTGCTCTGGCGGAGCTCAGTTCTCGTTCTTCTTCTTCCCGAAAACGTTGCCGAGCAGACCTGACGGCAGGCCAAATCCCTCTTCGACCGCTTTCAGCACCTCTTCGTCATCAACTTCACCGTCGATGACTTTCTGCACATCGATCTGTGTCCGTCCTCCGGTTGCACGATTGATGACCTGGTTGGCCGTGTCGACAAGCTCTTCCGATGGGGCCTGCTTGCCTTGCAGGATTGAAATGAGTTCGCCTCCGGTTTCCTGAAGCTGTTTGTAGGCAGCCTCCGGATTTTCCAGAATGCCAGCAATATCAGGGTAAATGCGCGGATCGTTCCAAGGTCCTTCGATCATGATAGGCACACCCAGACCGGACATTTTCTTGTCCTCACCCTTACGGCGCGGCACTGGCGCCTGACCTTCCAGCGTCGCGACGATCTTCGGCTCAACCCGCCAGTTGAGGCTTTGCTTGGGAAGATCCGTCTTGCCCTTGCCGGTCATACGTACCAACGGACCGGCCATCGCGAGATCTTCCGTCCTGGCGACACCGTCCGCAATCTTGAAAGTGGCTCCAAGCGAACTGAAATCGGTTTTTTCGGATGGATTCTTTTGCCAGCCCAGCAGCGTTTCCACGGAAAGACCGCGCACCATCTGGGGTACATTGATGCCGCGGATGGCCCCGTCAACGAACTCGAAATTCGCATCCCCGTTCAGCCCCTGAACCAGAGCCTGCTCGCTGCCACCCTTTGAGGTGACATTCAGATTGATTGCCGTGCTGCCTTCGATCCACTCGAAGTCCGCGGCGTCACGCAGCAAGGGATAGGCATCGAGCCCGGCCAGAGAAAACTTCGCCTCCACCTCAGGTGTCGCCGCCGCCCCATTGAGTTTCACGGTTCCTGTTCCGGCCCCATCGTAGAGGGCAAGTTTTTCAAGATTGGCAGTCAAAACACCGTTTTGGATGGTGGTCGAAAGCGCGCTTTCATCTACCTTGATCTTGTCCCAGCGAATTTCCCGCGTTGTCACTTTGAAGTCGACATCAACCGCTTTGAGACCGGAAAAGTCGATCGGGTTGGTGCTCCAGCCGGAAGATCCGCCGGAACCTCCGGAACCGCCACCGCTGTTTCCGCTGCCCGAATTCCCGGAAGTTCCCGAACCGCCTCCTGCGGCTTTCGAGCTTCCGCCAAGATATGGATCGAGAACCAGCTCACGCAATGCCAGTCTGGCGGTCACTTTGGGTTTGCCGCCAAATTCAAACCGCCCGTTTGCTTCGCCGGAGGTGTCGTCGAGAGTAAAGCGGGTTTCTTCGAAGGAAATTGCATTTCCATGCATCCCAAAGATACCCGAAGCCTTGAAAGTTCTAAGCCCCTCACCGGCTCCTATCGATTGCCCCATCCAGGTCATCAGGCCGCGTAGATCCGCCGTCTCGACCCGCATGGCTCCGTCAACGGTGCCGTTCATGGCAGCCTGGCCGTCAAATCCGGCGCTTACCTTGTTACCCTTGACCGTCACGGAAACAGGAGCCGCGTCCCCGGAAAGAAGACGCGCCGTGTCGGCTTCACCGGTCAGGCTGAAACCTTCACCACGCCAGGAAAGCGCTCCGGTCAAGGAAACCGGATTTTCCAGCCCTTCCAGATCTATATCCATTGCAAGATTGGTCAGCCGGTCAGCCTCAGGATCACCACCGACTGCGGAAGCAAGCCCCAACCCGCCAATTTCGCCTTCGGCAATAGAAACCGATCCGTTGATATCGAGCCCCGCCACCAGCTCTTCACCGGTGATGCCGACGGTCTCAAACGCAAGGTCGGCACTCAGCTTGCCGCTCGCTGGCAGGTCCTGCCCCGCAAGCAACAGCAGGTCAGCGATCGAGCCTTCCTTCAGAACCAACCGTCCTGATACTTCCGGCAACAGCCCGGAAAGGTCAGCGTCGGCGGCACCGCCAAGGGACAATTGCCCCAGAACAACATGTAGATCCGCAACAGAGACCGCAGCCTCCGAACCTGAAATCTTGGCATCAACGGAAAACGCGCCCGGATCTGTCGCCAGGCTCTGGCCTGCCAGCGCTGCCACTGCCTGGAGTGAGGGACCATTTCCCTCAACGGCGAGGTTCACCCTCGCCGGCTCCATACCGGCATCACCCGAAACCGTGATCGTATTCTCACCAGTGGAGACCGTCAGCATGACAGGCACTTGTTCGCCGCCGACCAGGCCGAGCGGATTGGTCAAGGACCCGGAAACGCTGAGCGGAATATCCTGCAAGGAGAAACTGGAAGAAAGATCTGCGTCCCCTGCAAGATCAGGAGCCCGCAGTGTCAAATCCAGGTTGCTGATCTTGATCGGCGTCGCGGAACCCTGATCCTTGTAGGTTACCGAACCGCCGGAGATGCGAAAGCTGTTGACGCCGATGCTTTTCAGGTACCCCTCGGAAGAGGTGACGACCTGCGGCTGTTCTCCGCTTGAAGGTGCATTTGCAACGTCCTGCTGAGCGGACGGCGCAGCTTCTGAAGCCGTGGCGGCTTCAGCCGCCAGCCTTCTGCGCGGTTCCCAGCTTGTTCGCCCATTCGCCCCGACCTCCAGATAGATGTCCGGCTGCTCAAGAGATATGCCGTCAACCTGGACGTTGCCCGAGATCAATCCGTCCCAGCCAAGCGTGAATTCTACCCGCGAGGCCTTGGCGAATTCCACGCCGTCGGCACCGGCTTCTCCTGCAATGCCGATATCCTCGGCAACAAGCGAAAACCTGGGAAACAAAGACAGGGAAACAGGACCGTCCAGCCGGACGCGCCATCCAAGGCGCTTGTCCACCTGTTCGACCACCTGACGTTTGATCTCTTCCTTGGGCAGGAACATCGGCACCACCAGAAGGATGGTCACCAGCACAATCACCAGGCTGCCCAGTCCGATCAAAAGCCGTCGCATGTTAGAGCGTCTCCTTTTCACGAATCGGCCCCAATGTAGACCAATACGTCGTCAAAAATGCCCTCTGAATTTGACAAAAGCAGGAAATTTGCCGTTTCGCACTCATTGGCGTGTTTCCCGCATTCGTTGAGCACGGGAACATCTCTCTCTTTCAGGGCAACAAAACCTTGTCGGACACCGAAAGCACGGTTTTCTGTTTCAGGCAAGGCCGATGCACATTACGGCAACAGTATCAACCGAATGCGGCCATATGATTGTCCCAGGAAAAACCCGGCGGTCGAGCCAGAATTTCGGCAGGCTCTTCGGCGTCACCTACAAATGACAGTCCGCCGTTCCCATCAGAAATCAGAAAGCTGCCCTGATCAATCGGTGCGACGCCGCAGCCGTCGGCAATCATTTGCGTGCCCAGAAATGCTCCGCTCGCAACCTCCCAGAACAATGTCTGTCCACCGCGCGGCGCCGACGTTGCTATCACGTCGCCTGTCGCATTCGCCGCCACGGAGCCGATGTAATTCTGCAATTGCGACGCGACCGACCCGGGGATCTCCAGAAGTTTCGGCAGTTCATCGCGAGAGAAAACCGCAACAAGAGGCGGCGTCTCGCTCAAAGAGCCCTCGAACTGCCCGCCGACCCAGGCCCTGCCATTTGCATCCAGGGTCATATGACGTAGCGACAGTTGATGCAGGGAACGATCCAGCTCGTGCTTCGATTGAAGTTCCCCGTTTTCCGCATCCAGATAAACCACTGACGGGGTCATCGTATCCAGATTGAGTTTTTCCCGCGTCTTGTCCGGGTGGGTTTCTATGCCGCCGTTTGCCACGATCAGCGTGCGTCCATCCAGGGACAGTCGCACTTCATGCGGACCGATGCCATGGGTATCTATTTCGCCGAGTTTGGTGGTTTCCGGCCCACTCACATCAAAGACACCCACCACGCCACGAGCAGCTGCGAAATCATTCTCCACTGCATAGAGCAGTCGTCCGTCTGCTGAAAAACACCCATGCCCGTAAAAGTGCCGACCATGATCCGAAGTGATCACCTCCGGCTCGGCGCTCATGAATGGCCTTACGACAATAGCGAATGTTCCGGGCCGGCGGGCGAAAGCCACAAATCGGTCCTTATGCGGTGACACAGCAATCCCGTGACCTCGCCCAGGTAGAGAAATGCGCGCGAGGACCTGGCCCAGATCGTCAAGAATTCCAATTCCAAAGCCCCCGTTTGCGCTCTTGAATGCGCTGACAAAAAGAGGAACGTTGTCGGCAGCGCTCCTGTCTATGAGGCTGGCTGCCAGCGTGGACCTGGAAAAAACCGGAATGGCCGCAAGACCTCCCAGCGCCGAGAGAAAACTTCGGCGCGAAAGGGATTGTGCCGCGATTTGTCTTGCGCTCATGATCAACACTTAATCATTTGGATACCCGGCAATGCTGAACGGCATTGCGTCAATCCACGATACGATTTGGCAACTCCACAGGGCGGAGATCAGTCACCGTCCAGCGCGTTGAAGCCCCCGGCAAGACCAAGAGCACCAGCGACTTCCTGGCCCATCATGTCCTGGATTGCCGTTAGATTGACAACCAGTGCCTTGGCCTGATTGTAGCTTCCTTCCTCTCCAAACGTTTTCCGCAAGGGAGGCTGGAGCTGCGCCAGGTAGTTGTTGGCATTCTTGAATTCAAACCCCAGCGTATCCATGATCCACTGGTTGTCGGGCGACATGTATTCCTTCAGCTCCATGCTCGCGACCGCATCATTGATGCCATCAAGCTCAGCCGAGACATAAAGAATGCTGTTTCCCGAACGCGAATAAGGAAAACGCCTGGGCTTGGCCTTTTCTTCAGATGATCCAAGAGCAGGAAGAACATCTTGGTCCTTGGCGATAATGATGCCGGTCACAAGCGAATTGAACACCGCTTCGAGAGCTTCGGTCGGTGAGCGGAAGCGCTCATTTTCCGGCCCCGCCGACAACAGCACTTTGCTGAATCCGTTCGGATCAGCCCAATCCGAAGCTAGGTTGCCCGCGATCTCCGCCACGTTTTCCGCAATCGCGAGAGCATACCCGCAGGTATAGTCCTTGTTGTCTCCAGCCTCTCCCAGAACAACATCCGTGCTCTTGTTGAATGCAATCAGTTCAAAGGCGGTCATGCTTTGTACGGCGACGCTTTTGTTCTGAAGGCTGCCAAGCGAGAGTACGCTCTCGTCATGGGCAGCATAAATTTTCCGGATTTGTCGCTGCGCTGTCCCGCGCGGATCAGGAAGGAATGACAGCCGGTTGAGCCTGTCGTTTTCAAGAAGAGGCCCAAAACGCAGGAAATGGACCCGGGAGTAGTCTCTAACCGTTTCGGAGAATGAAGACTTCAATCCTTCAACAGTCGCCTCGGTCGTCTCAGCACATATGGCCTTTACCGCAGCAGGAAGTTTGCTTGCACTTTCAGCAAATTCCGCGGTTGCCGGACGGATATATCCGGTGATGGCCTGTTCAATCGGTTTGTTGAAATCCGCAGCCATTGCCGGAAAAGCCATGCTCGCTGCCATGAAACCAAAAAACAAATTTCGCATCATAAAGACTCCAAGAACCGGATTAGGGATTGGCGCTCTTCTGGTGTCAGGTCCACAACCCTGTCACGCGCCGCCTGCGCCTCGCCACCATGCCACAAGATTGCCTCTAGCAGATTTCTGGCCCGCCCGTCGTGCAAAAACCGGGTATGATTGTTCACCGTTTCGGTAAGGCCGATTCCCCACAGTGGTGGCGTGCGCCATTCGCGACCATCGGCATCTCCCACTGGCCGTCCGTCCGCCAGCCCCTCACCCATGTCATGTAGGAGCAAGTCCGTATAAGGCCAGATCAATTGGAACCGGTGCGCCGGATTTGCAGCGTCGCGACTGGTGACGTATTTGGGCTGATGACAGGAAACGCATCCTGCCTCGTAAAAAATCTGCTTGCCTTTGAGCACTTCGGGATCATCGACGTCCCTGCGTGCGGGAACCGCCAGATTTTCCGAATAGAAGGTCACGAGTTCCATGACGGGATCCGGCGCTTCAGAAACGCCAAGATGCTTCTGTTCGCCGTGAGGCAGTCTCAGGCATTCTTCCTGCGCTTCAGTGCAATCGCCATAATTGTTCGGCATCTCCGGCGTGCTGATGCCGATATCGCCGGAAAAAGCTCCGGCAGATTGGGTGCGGATCGTCGGATTGGAAGCTTTCCAGCCGAAGCGGCCGATCATGAGTTCTTCCGTCTGCGGATCGAAAACACGGCTCACCCGACCGGAAACACCGTCCTCATCGAGATCGTCCGGGTCTGCCAATCTCTCGATATCGCCAGGATGAATGGCCTGCAGCAGCCCAAGCCCGATCATCGGAGGGGCAACGCGCGGCGATATCAGCGCTTCCGGGTGCATATCGCCATACCCAAGATCCCGAATCTTGTAGGTCGGCTTTTGCAGCACGGCGATCTCTCCGCCGTTCAGCGGGACTTCGATATCTTCCAGCTCGATGTCGAACTTGCCTTCCCCCGGAATGCCACCTACGGCAAAGACCTGAAACTGACCGCCGTAAGTCGGCTCGGGTACGGAAAGAATTTTCTTCGCAACCAGGGCTCTGCGCTGCTCTTCGGTTTGCGGAGGTATGGACAGGCGCAAAAAGAGCGAAACCGCCTTGTCTCCCGGCAGCGGCGGACGGCCCCGGCCATCTCTGATATGGCATCCCTGGCAGGCACGCGCGTTATACAGCGGGCCCACTCCGTCTGATGCCATTGTTGAAGACGGCGAAGACGACC
>JBCCVB010000107.1:0-25051 GCA_039195965.1 Pseudomonadota bacterium | reverse complement strand
CGCAAAATGACGTCTGTCAGGTCATTCAATATACGCCAACCACGACGGAGGTCCTGAAAAGACCTCTTCTGATCGTCCCGCCGTGGATCAACAAGTTCTATATTCTGGACCTCAATCCGGATAAGTCCTTCATAAAGTGGTGTGTTGACCAGGGACATACGGTATTCGTGATCTCCTGGGTCAATCCGGACGAGAAGCAGGCCCAGAAGAGCTTCGAGCACTATATGAAAGAGGGCATTCTAAACACCCTCGATGTGATCAAGCGCGCTACCCGACAGGAAGAAGTCAATGCAATAGGTTACTGCGTTGGTGGAACGCTGCTGGCCGTAACACTGGCCTACATGGCGCGAGTTGGTGACGAGCGTATCAAGTCAGCGACTTTCTTTACGACACAGGTTGATTTTACTTTTGCCGGCGACCTGAAGGTGTTCGTTGACGAAGAACAGATTTCTCTTCTCGAAAAACGCATGGCTGAACACGGATATCTGGACGGCTCCAAGATGTCCTCCGCGTTCAACATGCTGCGGTCGAATGACCTGATCTGGTCTTATGTCGTCAACAACTACCTCAAAGGCCAGGAGCCCTTCCCGTTCGACCTTCTTTACTGGAACTCCGATTCCACTCGCATGCCGGCGGCAAACCATTCATTCTATTTGCGAAATTGCTATCTGGACAACAAACTGTCCAAGGGCGAGATGGAAATAGATGGTGAAACGTTGGACCTTTCGGAGGTCAAGATTCCGGTGTTCAACCTGGCGACCCGAGAAGACCACATCGCTCCTCCGAAATCTGTCTTTCTCGGTTCCGGCTGCTTCGGTGGACCGGTAGAATATGTTCTGGCCGGATCCGGTCACATTGCCGGTGTCGTAAATCCTCCGGCAAGGAACAAGTACCAGTTCTGGACCGGCGGTGAAGCAAAAGGCGCGCTTGAGAACTGGCTCAAGAAAGCCGAAGAGCATCCCGGTTCCTGGTGGCCATACTGGGATCAATGGATCCGATCTCAGGACGACGCCACCGCAAAGGCACGCAAGCCAGGCGCCAATCGCGTAAAAGTCCTGGAAGACGCTCCAGGTTCCTACGTGATGAAAAAAGTCTAGACAATCAGTTGCTTGCGCAACTCGCAGAGTGGTTTTCAGCGGTTGTTTTTAGAGAGTTGGCTTTCAAATTTTGCGCAAGCACCGGCTACCCGAAATGCGCAGCCAACGGCGTGAGTGTCATTCCCAGCAGTTTGCCGAGCTTTTCTGCCTTCATTGGCCGTCCAAAATGAAACCCCTGCACGGTCTCGCATCTGCAGCTAGCCAGGAAGGCCTGCTGTTTTGCGGTTTCGACACCTTCGGCAACAACGTTCAAGCCGAGTTCCCGTCCAAGCGAAATGATGGCACGTGCGATTGACCGGTCGCTTTCGCCAAAGTCTAGATCTCGGATAAAACTCTGGTCGATCTTCAGACGTGTCAAAGGGAAGTTCTTCAGGGCCGCCAGGCTGGAGTATCCTGTACCGAAGTCATCAATGGCGAGCTTCACGCCGATCCGACGGAATTCATCCATCAGCCCGACCGCTTGCTCAGCATTCTGGATCAACAGGCTTTCGGTAAGTTCCAATTCCAGAAAGTTTGCGGGAAGTCCGGTCTGCCGGAGTGCGCTGCGAACATCCGCCACGAGCGTCTCGTCCCGGAACTGCCTCGCAGAAACATTGACGCCGATGGTTATGGGAGAAAGTCCTGCATCCTGCCATTCCTTGTTCTGACGGCAGGCTTCGTTCACGACCCATCGGCCGAGCGGGACGATCAACCCGCTTTCCTCGGCAAGCGTGATGAATTCTCCAGGCATCATCCTGCCAAGAACAGGATGGCTCCATCGCGCCAACGCCTCAGCGCCAATTATGCGGCCACTTACGAGATTGTATTGTGGCTGGTACTCAAGAAAGAACTCGTCATTTTCAATACCTGACCGCATCTCCTCCAGAAGAGTCAGTTTGTTGACGGACCTTTCCGGTCTTGCCTGTTCGAAAACCTTGAAGCCGTCCCGGCCTGAGGATTTGGCTTCGAACATCGCCTTGTCGGCATTTTTCAAGAGCTGACCGGCGTCGGATGCATCTTCAGGAAAGCGAGCGGCCCCAATACTGCAGGTTACGTGAAAGCAAAAATCACCAATATGAATGGTCCGGGTAATTTCTTCCCGCAGATGCGTCATGAAATCTGCAAGGTTCGCTTCACGGGCAGCATCCCCATCAACGATCAAAACAAATTCGTCGCCGCCGAAACGAATTGCCAGATGGTTACCGTGGTGAACGCTCATGAGACGTTCGGCAACAATGGTCAGGACCTGATCACCAATCGCGTGGCCAAAGCTGTCATTTACGAATTTGAAATTGTCCAGATCAACGAACACCACCGCAACCGGGTCACCCGACTGCCTGCAGGTTTCGACCTTTTCTTCAAGTTTCGATTTAAATTCCTGCCGGTTGGGCAAACCGGTCAAAACATCATGATGAGCGAGATACCTAATTCGGCTTTCCGCCCGGTCCCGTTCAACGGCGATCGACGCGAGGCGAGCAGCTTCTATCGCGAGATTGCGTTCATGCTCAGTCGGTTCGCGAACCTCCATCGAATAAAGTCCGAAGGTTCCAAGAACCTTGCCGTCCTTTCCGAAAAAGGGAACCGACCAACACGAGCGCATATCAAACTGTTCGACAAAAGACCGGTAATCTTCCCACAGTTCGTCTTCCAAAATGTTGTCTACAAAGACATTTTCGCGTCTGAAAACTGCTGTGCCACATGACCCCACTTTCGGTCCGATGGGTATTCCGTCCGCGCCCTCAAAAAAGTCCTTGGGCAAATTCGGAGCGACAGCTGATCTGAGACAGGCGCCTGACTCATCAACCAGCATGACGGATCCCATCACTCCGTCCAGCTGGCTCTCGATCGTAAGAACAAGCGTTTCCAGAACATCGTTGAGTGACTTTCCCGTCACAATCTCCTGCAGGACCCTGTTCTGCCCCTCCTGAAGAAGTTCGGCTTTCTTTCGTTCTGTTATGTCGCGCGAGATGCCAACGATCCCGACCACTTCATTGTCACGCCCCAATACCGGGTACTTTGAGGAAGACACCCATCTTCGTTTACCGTTCGACAGAAATGAAAATTCCTCAAAATCAATCCGAGGTTCACCAGTGGCGATGATCTCGTTCTCAATGGCTTGAAATCTCAACCCTGCCTTTAGAGGATGCAAATCGAGGTCGGTCTTGCCGATGAGTTCGGCCGGATCCTCAACGCCAAATTCGCGGGCGACCTGTCGATTTGCCATCACGAATCGGAACTGTCGATCCTTAACGTAGATGTAGTCAGAAACCTGGTTCACCAGGGTCTGAAGCCACTCACCGCTAATTGAAAGTTCATCTTCTCTTTGAAGGTATTCCGACTTGTTCAGGCGAGTAAGCTCGTCGGCAAGGGACATTTCATTATCACTTTTGCGATCATCCCCAGCAGCCCTGCCCCATTTTGAGATCATGCCCCGACTCGATTTTCTTAAAACGATCAACGAAAAACAAATTATTTTGGCCAATCTCAAGCCAATTTACCCTCAATACAACCCGAAACTACGTTAAGTTCACATTTATTTTTCAATATTCAAATGCGACTCAGTTTTGCACCTCAACTAACTCCACTAAAGTTTTAGAAGTACTCGACAATACCGATTTAAATACTAATTGAACCGACTCTTCCCGTAGGTTGATTCAAATATTTCTTACCAGTTCAAACAACAGTATGCATTTGCCAATTCCTGCTCCGCACGGGTATGATCATTCGATACCTGTTAGCGCAATCCAGATCATGCAAATCACACAACGCCACCACCTGCCAAACGCTCATGTCACGCAAAACGACGCGTCAGGTATCAACACGCCCCTATTGCTTTTGAAAAGCCGTGCAGCCGGCCCGGTCGGCTCCGTATCTACCTACGCGAAAATTCTTGCGCCGGCTCTGTTGTCAGCGGCAATCTGGGCAAAGCTTCTTGTGGGTGGCGTCATATCGGTGCTTCTTCTCGCTGGCGTCTTGTTGTTCCTTTTCAAACTGCCAAGCCTATTCCCAGGGAACCGACAGTCGAACAGTTGGGCCCAGCAGGCCAGTTTTGGGGAACGGATCTGGCTGAACAGGCTGCTCATTCCGGTTCCGGCAGATGTAAATCAGAGAATAACGATCCTGTACCTCGTGTTCTGGACCGGTACGCTGATTGCAATGCTGGGCGCCGTATCGTCTTCGCTGCTGCTTTCAGGAACCGGACTGCTGGTCGCATATGCCGCTCAAGGCGTCTGTCTCGGAAAACTCATCGGCCTTTACAAGGAGATGAAGGACAAGGCACCGCTCTACCGCTTCTGGACAGAAAAGCCGGTCAACGACAACAAACTTACCCGCAAAAGAAAAGCATGAAGATCTGCCCCGTCGTCTTGCCGGAGCAGATCACACATGAACAGGTATGGCGCTAATTTACCGCGCTTGTTGCTTCCGCTCAGCCAGAAGACCGATATAGGTCAGCGCAACACTTGCACCGGCAATTGATGTAATGTCGGCGTGATCATAGGCAGGTGCGACTTCAACGACATCTCCACCAACAAAATCAACGTCCCCGAGCTCCCGGAGTATCGAGAGCGCTTCTCGGGACGAGAGCCCACCTGAAACCGGAGTTCCTGTACCCGGCGCAAATGCGGGATCTAGGCAATCGATGTCGAATGTCATGTAGGCACTCCCTGCCCCGACACGCTGTTTGATGCGCTCGACCACCCCCTTAATTCCAAGAGTGTCCATCTCGTGACCGTAAATGATCTCAACACCACAAGTTTCCGGGGCGTGCGTGCGTATTCCGATCTGAATGGATCTGTCTGGATCAATCAACCCCTCCCGAACCGCCCGTCCGGTGAAGGTTCCATGATCAATCCGGTCTCCTTCGTCCGACCAGGTGTCCTGATGCGCATCGAACTGAACAAGAGCAAGTGGTCCGTGTTTGGCAACATGTGCCTTCAACAGCGGATAAGTGACGAAGTGATCGCCTCCGATTGAAAACAAATGCGTGTCAGTTGCCAGAATATCGGCAGCTTGCGCCTCGATATGTCCGGGAATGTCCGGGTTTCGGCCGTAGTCGAAAACACAATCGCCATAGTCCACACAGGCGATGGTTTCAAACGGGTCCATGTGAAAGGGATACTGTGGGTCGCCATCGAAAATCGCGGATGCCCGCCTTACACCCTGCGGGCCGAACCGGGCGCCCGGCCGATTGGATACGGCAGCATCAAACGGAATGCCCCAGACAGCCAGATCAACCCCTTCAAGATTGCGGCTGTACCTGCGGCGCATGAAGGACAACGCGCCCGCATAGGTGGCTTCGTGCGATCCACCTTTGACGGATGTCCCCAAAAACGCGTTGTCGGTCGGGCGCGGTAAGTCTGCTGACATCAACTGTTCCCCAGTTTCCTCTTAGCCTGTCTCGCGACTGCAACTCACCAGTTTGCAGCCGGTTCCACGTACAAGTTCAAACACCAATTGTTAAATCGAAGTTGGTCTTATCAGAGGAAGTGGACTTCTGTCAGTTCCCAAGGAAGATACGAGAAACCATGTCTGCCGGTTGCGCCCTGTTGAACAAATGCGCCAGGTGAAATTCCGGCTACCCATGGTCTGGAAATCGAGTCGATCAATGTCCCATTCAGAACACCTTGCTTCCTCGGGATCCAGCAATTCCGATAAGCAGCACGACCATGAGAGCGAGCATACCCACGACCACGCACCTGAAGTGACGGACAAAAACGCGCGTGCGGTTGCTTTGGCCGGACTGCTGATTGCAGGCTTCATGTTCGCCGAGCTTATAGGTGGCTGGCTGGCCGGATCGCTGGCGCTCATGGCCGATGCGATCCACATGGTCACTGATGCCGCTTCACTGGGTCTTGCCTGGTGGGCCTTTCAGCAATCCAAGAAACCGGCAGATGCCCGTCTCACTTATGGCCGTCACCGGCTCCCTGTACTGATCGCATTTGCAAACGCAATTTTCCTGCTCGTGGTTACCGTCTGGATCTGCTTGGAAGCCTTCGGGCGTCTCATGGAACCGCAGACCGTTCTTGCAGGGCCGATGTTCATCATTGCGGTTCTAGGTCTTCTGGTGAATATCGGTGCCTTTTTGATCCTCCAACGCGGAGGCGACGGTTCGCTCAACATGAGATCGGCTATTCTGCATGTTCTGGGAGATCTGCTGGGTTCTGTCGCAGCGATCGCAGCAGCCGTCATCATTTACTTCACCGGCTGGTTTCCGATTGATCCGATCCTGTCTGTATTTGTAGCCCTTCTTATTGTGCGCTCAGCTGTTACGATCATGCGCCAGTCGGCCCACATTCTTCTGGAAGGTGCGCCCGCGCAAATCGATCGGGAAGCAATACGAAGGGACCTGCTGGCGGAAATTCCTGAACTTCAGGATGTCTATCATATTCACCTGTGGTCTCTGTCGGAAGGTAAAGTCAATGCAACCATGCATGCAGTTGTTGCTGCTGAAGAGCATTCTCCGGCGGTCATGCAAAAGATGCGCACACGGTTGAAGGCAGTTCATGGAATCGGGCATGTGACTATTGAAATGACTTCGCAATCCGAACCGGAACCAAATCCGTTTGATGACAGCCCCGCTACGCCAGACCCCGATTAAATCAGCTTGTGCATGAAAGTAGGATAAGTCGGCAACGACCTCATTCAACACGGCCCCGCCCTCTCGTGCGACTTCAGGTTTCGGACCGGAGCTTATCGGGGGCAAGAAACCCAGTGTGAGTTCCCCCTCAGGGCAACTAGTAATTCAACACAAGGACTTCGACCTTTGGCAGACCCGACTACGAAAATCCTGCGCGGCAGGCTGCTGACCTTCACCTCGGCACCTGAAGGTCCTGAGGACGCGGATGCCTACAGCTACGAGGAAGATGGGGCTCTGCTCGTTGCGCAGGGAAAGATTACCCAAAGAGGCTCGTTTGACGACATCGCTGCAGCGGCTCCTGAGGGCGCTGAAGTTGTCGATCATCGGCCACATCTGCTTTTGCCCGGCTTCATCGATACGCACATTCATTTCCCGCAAGCCCAGGTCATCGCCTCCTGGGCAGATCAACTCCTGGATTGGTTGAACGACTATACATTCCCGGAAGAAATGAAGTTTGCCGACAAGGACCATGGCAAACGCATCGCCGGAGAATTCTACGATGCCCTGCTCGCCCATGGCACGACGACGGCAAGCGCATATTGTTCCAGCCATCCAAATTCCGTCGAAAGCTACTTCGAAGAAGCCGAACGACGCGGCATGTTGATGCTGGGCGGCAAAACCATGATGGACCGTAACGCTCCACAGGGACTGTGCGACACCGCCCAGAGTTCTTACGACGACAGCAAGGCTTTGCTTGAAAAGTGGCATGGCAAGGGTCGTTCGCACTATGTCGTCACGCCTCGTTTCGCAATCACGTCGACCCCTGCCCAGCTCGAAGCTGCTGGAACACTCTTAAGGGAACACCCCGACTGTCACTTGCAAACGCACATAAATGAAAACCACAACGAAATTGCATTCACCAGGGAGTTGTTCCCGGAGGCCGCAGACTATCTGGATGTTTACGAAACTTTCGGCCTGCTGGGCCACAAGACGTTGCTGGGACACTGCCTTCACATGAATGACCGTGAGCTTGGCGTTATGAAGGAGACGGGCTCGGTTGCGGTTTTCTGCCCGACTTCAAATCTCTTTCTGGGCAGTGGCCTGTTCGACAAGGCCCGCCTTGAAAGTTCCGGTGTATGCACTGCGATAGCAACGGATGTTGGAGGTGGTACCAACTACTCAATGCTGCGGACGCTGGACGAGGGATACAAAGTGCTGCAAATGCAACGTCAGCGCCTCCATCCGTTGACCACATTTTACTGGGCGACGCTCGGAAATGCGAAGGCTCTTTCGCTTGCTGACCGGGTCGGAACACTCGATGCCGGGAGCGATGCCGACGTCGTCGTTTTGAATTCCAGAGCGACACCGACCATGGCTCTGCGCATGGAAACAGTGAGTTCTCTTTCCGAAGAGCTTTTTGTGCTGCAGACACTTGGAGACGACCGGGCAGTGATTGAAACCTATGTTTCCGGAAAAGCTTCAAAACCTCATTGAGCGCTGCCAAAAAAGTGCTGAACTGACGTAAATCACGAGAGATGCTCGCAAAAAATGCGAATTGTCTCCTACAACTCAACCCTGTCTACTATCGCAATGCTCGAACATATCGAGGCATTGCGATATGGAATTGCTAAGTAGCGATATTCAACCTGACCCGGCGCCATTTTTCGTAACGGGACCTGGAGCGACCGACCTATTATTCATCGCAGTCGCGATTACTCTGGTCGCGATCCTGCTTGGATTTGGCGCTCTCTATTTCACAATTCAGGCCCTTCCGGATCGCATGGCTTCGGGGTTGGGCAAAACCCAATTGCAGATTGTCGGCATTTTGGGGCTTCTCTCGTTGTTTTTCATGAACAACGCTTTCTGGATCGCAGCATTGCTGTTGGCAGCCATTCCGCTCTCCAAAATCGTTGTTCCGGTCAGTGTCCGGAGTTTTCGCAAACGATTGAAGAAACCGGTGAAATTGGGGCAATCGGGGCAAAGCGATGCTTGAACTCTTTTTCAGTGCCCTCGTCACAATCCTTCCGGATTATCTTTATCGCCGGCACAAGCAAGGCAAACGGCTCGGCCACGAGATCAACCTGTTCACAGTCTGGTATGAACTGCGTTGGGGGATCACGGCCTGCGCAGTGTTGGCCATTTCGCTTCTCACCATCATCTTCTACTTCCATCCAACCACTTCAAACGTCACCTCGCTTTTCCGAACGGTTTCGATCCTGAGCGACAGGCCTGGCCGGGTTGAGGAAGTTTACGTCGCCGACAATGAGTTCGTACGTGCTGGTGACGCCATTTTTCGTCTCGACACGCAGCGCCAGCGAGCAGCTGCCGAAACCGCTCGTCGTCGCATTGCCGAGGTCGATGCCTCAATTACTGTCGCCCGGTCTGAGCTGCAGGCCGCCGAAGGAAACATCACGGCTGCCGAAAGCCAGCTGCGCCAGGCGGAAGATGAACTCAGTCGTCGACAAAACCTTTCAGAGCGCAACCAGAATGTCGTGAGCGAACAGGAGATCGAACGCCTGCGCCTTGCGGTCGTGGGTCTCCAGGGAACGTTGCAGGCAAGCAAAGCGCAAAGAGATGCTCTGGCTGGCAGGCTGGATACGCTTCTTCCGGCTCAGAGAGCCAGCGCCGAGGCTGCTCTTGCCCAGGCACAAACGGAAATCGAGAAATCAACGGTCTACGCCGGAACAAACGGAACCGTCAGACAGTTCAAGTTGAAACCGGGAGACCTGGTCAATCCCATCCTGCGTCCGGCAGGTATTCTCGTTCCGGAAGGCTCCGGTCGGGGTCGCTTTCAGGCCGGGTTCGGCCAGATTTCAGCACAGGTGCTTCATCCGGGTACCATCGTGGAGATCACCTGTGCCTCAAAACCGCTCAGTGTCATTCCGATGAAAGTCATCGAAGTGCAGGCGGTCATCGCTTCCGGTCAGCTTCGCCCTTCCGACCAATTGATCGATCTTCAGGACCGTGCCCGACCGGGAACGATCCTGACGGTCATCGAACCTCTCTATGCCGGACATGCGGACTATGTGCCACCTGGCAGCCGATGTATCGGCGTCGCTTATTCCAGCCACGAAAAGGCAATCGAAGCGGGCGAAATTTCCGGTTTCTCCATATTCCTTTCCCGGATTGTCGATGGCATGGGGATTGCCAATGCCATCGTTATCCGAGCTCAATCACTCCTTCTTCCCGTGAAGATCCTTGTGTTTCCGAACTAAGCAGCACGAACTACTAGCGGATGCACTTCTTCATTCGGCAAACGTCCAATACCAGGATGATTGTGTCTAAGGGGTCTCCCCTTGCGGCCGGCCGCGAGACAGCAACGGCAAGACGACAGCCAGAGCTAACAGGACGAAAGACAGCGACGTGCCGAAATAGACGAATGCAAATCCGAACTCCTGGATGAATGGTGTCAAAGCAAGTGGGGAGATCACCTGCCCCAGGAACATGCTCGTGGTCACTATTCCTGATACGCTTCCACGTCGCTCCACAGGTGCTACTTGAAGGGCCAGAGACAGGAAACCCGGTTGAACCAGCGCGTATCCTGCACCAATCGCTCCAGCTCCCATCAACACGAAGAACCAGCTTGCCTTGATTGCAAGGACAGAAAACCCGGATGCCATCAAGGCATAACCAACCGCCAGAGTGAGCGCCAATCCGAGACTTTCGCTCAATCTCTTAAAAGTCATTGCAACCGCAGCGCCGCATAACATCAAGGTGCCGAGGCCAATCGCAGTCGCGCTCGCGCTGTCAAACCCATTCGCAGCCAAGTAAAACGGCAACTGGCTGGGCATCAGAAAGAACAGCATGACCGTAACCGTCGTCAGTGCGCCAACCAGCAACGCCGGCAACAGCCAGTGCGTTTTTGCTACAGCGGAGAAACCGTCTTCGTCTTTCCGTGTCTTGGTCTGACCGGACCGAACTTCCCGCCGATGAATTGTCAGGAGAAACGGCAACGCCAGCACTGGCAACCCATACACCAGAAAAGGCAGTCTAGGAGACAGACCGGCGAGATATCCGGCCAATCCTATGAACAGAAGTCCACATAAGTTGATTGCAGTCGTTTGCAGGCCCATGAAGGCACTGCGCTGAGGGCCACTGAACAAGTCCCCCACAAGCGCGACCTGTGCAGTCATTGTGAGTGCCACAGCAATGCCGAGAGCCAGGCGACTGACAAGTATTGACGTCAGGTCGGGCAAATATGCCCCGGCCGTACCGGCCAACACGAATAGCAAAACGCCAGCGAGCAGCAGTGGACCTCGGCCATACCGATCAGCCGCGATCCCCGCTAACGGTGCGACCAGAACCACGGTCAAAGATGGGGCCGAAACCAGAAACCGGGTCATGTAGGCTGCTCCCGGTTCGCCCGCGAAACTTTCTTCAAGTGCCGGCAGAGCGGGACTGATGGTGGCATTCGCCATGATCTTCAACGTTGCCGTCATAAGCAGGCCAATGGCCGCAACGTCCATCCAGATTGGGCGATGTCTTTCTGATGTATCTGACACGATATTTCCCTTGCCTTTTTGAACTTTGAAGGCCAGCCTACAAGCTCAAGTCGACTTGAGGTCAAGAGATGAAATTATTAGATATTTCAGAAGTGACACAGCAGACTGGTGTAGCTGCGTCGGCCATTCGGCACTATGAGGAAAAGGGCCTGATCACCTCTGTTGGCAGACGCGGATTGAAACGCCTGTTCGGACCGGAAATCCTGGACCAGCTGGCACTCATCACACTTGGAAGTGCTGCCGGTTTTTCCCTCGACGAAGTAAAGGGCATGTTCGGCCCTGACGGTCGCCCCGCCCTTTCCAGGCAAATGCTTTTTGACAAGGCTGACGACCTTGACCGTCAGATTGAACAGCTCGCACACCTGCGGGACCTGATCCATCATGTTGCCGAATGTCCGGCCCCATCGCATATGGAATGCCCGAAATTTCGACGACTTCTTAGGTTGGGAGGCAAGAAAAAGCTGACAACCCAGGCAAGAAAGAAGCGGGTTGGCAAACTTTAAATCGTCGGCTGAACCACCTATGTTTCATGCTCGGGCAATTCATGCAGATTCCATCGGTCAATCCTCGAACAAAGTTTCCTCCAGTTAAGTTGGGCACAGTCGACTACGATCTGCAGGATGGATACCGAGAGAGTTTCCTGGACTTGTTTCGTGCAAAGCCCGGGCGGATCAGAAACCGGGAACAGTTGCTCGAGTATTTTGCGCAGTTTTTCGGATTGCAGGTATTCGAGGATAAAACGCCCGGACAAGACGTTTGGGTCTACAAATTCGCCGTCACGGATATCAAGAACGAAATTGGCGCGACCGATTTCGGAAGTTCAGAGATCGGGACCATTGTCTCACTCTTTCTTTTCTTCCTGCACCAGCCATCAATCTCGGTAACTCTCGAGGGACAACTGATAGATGCAAGGACTGGTAAAGTGATCGCGGGATACCGTCTGACTGAAGAATTCAAGGCGTCTCGGTCGCTCTTCACGCGCCGCGTTAAGAGCCTGCCGATGATCGAGGTTGCGGCCATAAAACTGCTAATGCTTCTCAAAGACGACGCCCAGAAGAAACTGAGCGGTGCCACATAAAGTCGCTGACAAGCTTTCAGACTTGATCGACGTATGGAGCCAGAGAAAAAAGTGAGAGTTCCCAGGATCAATCCCCGGAGCGAAATTCCCCGGATCTATATGAGAGAAGTAAATCTGGACCGGTATTCGCATATTGTCGAAACGGTCCTGAGGCAAAGCATGTTGAACACCAAAACGGCGAGCAAGGATGACCACTTGCGTTTCCGATTTGCCCATTGCCTCGGATTGACCGTCTTCGATTCCTCGGTTCCCATATCGGATGGTGCCTGGCATTTCGATTTTAAATTGACAAAAATACACAAGACCGCCTCGACTGGTGACAATCAATTGAACGAGCTTAATGTCGCCATGTCTTTGATGTTCTGGCTATTCCTCTCTGCCTCTGTAACCTTGGAAGGGTGCCTTGTCGATTCCTCTTCAGGTCGAACACTTTCCAAAAAGAAACTCTCAAACTCAATTACTCCAACGAACTTCCGAAGCCATCATGGCTCTCCGACTCTCCCGCTCATTGAGCACGGTGCGCTTAGGCTATTGAGCGTCCTTGAGAAGCAGGCGCTTAAAACCCTAGCAAACACAGCAAGCTAATTTCATATGTCCATTTTGCATTGGTTGTTTCACCGTAAACGAGATCCGATAGTCTATCTGGGCGAAGTTCAGATGCATTTGGACTGGAACCTTGTCACCGCCTTTTGCGAGTTATTTGGAGCAGGCATCGGTCGACAGCCTGACCCTGAGGAACTTAGGGCTTATTACGCAGATGCCATGCGCCTTCGTCTGTTTCATCCAGAAGACAGTAATACAACCGGTGGCCACCTGTTGCATCTGGCCTTTACTGATCTTCGCAACGGATACTTTGGCGGAATTGACACGAAAGACTACTGGCTGCCGCTTATTCTTCGACCCTCGGTTACACTGCGAGGTTACTTAGTCGATATTGACAGCGGACGTGTCCTTGCTGAAACGAAAGTCACTCAGAAACCAGGCTGGATCAGATACCGGAACCCTATGCTGTTCGCCTGGAATTTTTTCTTTGAAGGTGCCGACAAATCTGTGGTGAAACCAATGGGTGAGGTTGCTGCACTTAAAACTCTAAAGAAGCTCAAAAAACTGACCAACAAACAGCAACGCATCGATCACCCTCTGGAAAAGAACAGGATCACCTGACGGGCTTGCCGCTGGAACAGTCCGGGGCGCTTTGGCACCTCGTGGTGAACCTCGACATCCCTGATCACCACCCGAACAAGCAGAATGGCGGCAACGCCGAAAACCACGCCGCCCGCTGCCTGACCAATCAGAACACCAGGAGCTCCGTAGAGCGAACTCCCCAACCAGACAAATGGGATTGTTCCGAGCGTGTGCCGGCCCCAGTTCATCCATGTGGAATAAAATGGCCGACCAAGATTGTTGAAACAGGCGTTTGCAACAAAAAGCATTCCATTGAAGAAGAAGGCGAGCGCCAGGGGTCCACAGAACAAGTAGATCAAAGTCAAAGCCATGCCATCGGCTTCAAAGAGGCGTGCAATCGGATCCCGAAGCACAAACAAAACGAGCGCGGCAAAACCGACCACCAAGGCAGTGAAAAGCAGAGCTTCCCTGAGCGTGCCCCGCACGCGGTCATATAGCCCTGCCCCGTAATTTTGGCCGATTATCGGACCAACTGCTCCAGAGAGGGCAAAGATCGTCCCGAACGCCAGTGGTGTCATACGCGCGACGATGGCCATCCCGGCAACAGCATCCTCGCCGAATTCAGCCATCGATCTGGTGACCCAGGCCTGGCCAACGGGTGTTGCCAACTGCGTCAGGATAGCGGGAAAGGCAATGGCTGAAATCGGAGGCAGATCAATCGCGAGATCCGTCGGGCGCGGCAAGCTGAGCCCACCGTGATATCGGAAAATCGGAATGAGAGCATAGGCGGCGATCGCAACGCGTGAAGCAGCACTCGCCAGGGCCGCCCCGGTGAGCTCAAGATCCAGCCCGAATATCAAAATGGGATCAAGAACCGCGTTGACCACCC
The DNA here is from genome assembly GCA_039195965.1 of Pseudomonadota bacterium. Taxonomy (GTDB): domain Bacteria; phylum Pseudomonadota; class Alphaproteobacteria; order Rhizobiales; family Stappiaceae; genus Roseibium. The sequence continues at coordinate 10,803 of JBCCVB010000107.1, read as the reverse complement.
CTCCGACAATCGTTGAGACCATGGCTCGCCTGGCATCGCCATGCGCCCTGAGGATTGCGCCCCCGGCCATTCCCAACAAAAGCAGAGGCAATGTCGGAACAATGATGGCGAGGTAGTGGACTGCCAGACCATGGGTTACGCCACTTGCGCCGATCAGCGTTACCAACTGCCCGAGCCCGAGCCAGACGAAAAGAGCGAAGATTGATGAAAACAAGATCCCGACAGCAAGGGCGCTTGATGCCCTTTTGCGTGCCTTGACGCGATCCCCTGCTCCCAACGCCTGGGCTACCAGTGCCCCGGCCGCGATCGCGACCCCGATGTTAAACGACGTTGTGAAAAACAGGATGGCACCGGCATAGCCCACGGCGGCGGCAAGTTCGTCCTTGCCGAGCATCGATATGAATATCATGTCGACAAAATCGACTGCAAAAATCGCCATCAGGCCGACAGACGCCGTCAGCGACATTACGCTGACGTGTTTGAACAGATTGCCTTCGAGAAACTTCGCCTGACTCATTTCTACCCGATTGTAATTGGCCGTTCTGTCCCGGATGAGACCGACGAGTTGGTGAAACCTGCCTTGCCCAGAGATTTCCCGCCAACGCAAAAGCTCAAGCGCCCACCACTAGCGGAATTCATCCTGTTTCTGAAGCCTTGAACTCCACCGTGAAAGACGCATAGCCAACAAAAAACCCGCCGGATCGCTCCAGCGGGTTTTTCAAATTTGAAGTACCAGTCAGTCCGGCGATTAACGCTTGGAGAACTGGAAGGACCGACGAGCCTTGCGCTTACCGAACTTCTTACGTTCAACAACGCGGCTATCACGGGTCAGGAAGCCGTTCTTCTTCAGGATGGCGCGCAGCTCCGGCTCATAGTGGGTCAAAGCCTTGGACAGGCCGTGGCGCACAGCACCAGCCTGACCGGAGAGACCACCACCGGTAACAGTTGCAATAACGTCATACTGGCCAGCACGATCGGCCAACATGATCGGCTGCTGAAGGATCATCTGAAGAACCGGACGAGCGAAATACTCGGTGAAGTCCTTCTTGTTGACGATGATCTTGCCAGTGCCCGGCTTGATCCAAACGCGAGCGATCGCGTCTTTACGTTTGCCGGTAGCGTACGCACGGCCCTGTGCGTCCAGCTTCTGGACATGGACCGGAGCTTCAGGGGCTGCGGTTTCGACCGCGCCGCCCAGTTCTTCCAGGGATTGCAGCTCAGCCATTCTTAAGCCCTCTTGCCGTCATTCTTTGCATTGAGGCCCTTCACGTCGACGAGTTCCGGCGACTGAGCTTCATGCGGGTGGTTCGGACCAGCGTAAACCTTGAGGTTCTTCAGCTGCTTGTTGGACAGCGGACCGCCCGGCATCATGCGCTGAACAGCTTTTTCAAGGATACGCTCCGGGAAACGACCTTCCAGGATAGCGCGCGCGGTGCGCTCCTTGATGCCGCCCGGGTGACCGGTGTGCCAGTAGTATTTCTTGTTGTCGTACTTACGGCCGGTGAGTACGACCTTGTCAGCATTGATGACGATGACGTTGTCACCGGTGTCAATGTGAGGCGTGTAGGTCGGCAGATGCTTGCCGCGCAGATGATTGGAAATGTATGCGGCGAGACGGCCGACAACCATGCCTTCTGCGTCGATCAAGATCCACTTTTTCTCGACCTCAGCCGGCTTGGCAGAGAAGGTCTTCATGAGACTGATCCGTTTCTGGACGTTAAAGAAAAGGCCCGCGCGGCAGATAAAGCCAGCGAACGGACCTCAAATTCGTTCGACGCAGCTTATACGCCGCCCTAAAAACTCGGTCAAGCAGGAATTTACCCGCCTCTACTGTTTTTTTCGTTTATTTTCAACTACTTATAAAAACGGTATTATATTACCACATATTTTCTGTGTTTTTCTGCGCCCGGCCCCAAAACCTGAATGCAAGTTTCATAATATCTCCTTCAGGTATTTTACCTAGATTTAATCTGTTCAATCCAATTGTGTAAGGATTACAAAGGACGAATGGTATTATGGGTCCTTCAGGATTTGAAAAGACAATTAAGAACCCAATGCTACTCGCATTTGCAGGAGCCATTTCGCTTCTGTGCGCGTTCATACTTTCCCTGAATGCCCTTATCGGTTGGCAAGTCGAAAATTCCATTCGCGATGACGCGGTCAGCCGCGCGCAAAACTGGTCGGACAATTACATACGCACAACGCCTTCACTCAGGAAACTGGTCGAAAAAGGCATTACGACACCTGCGGAAATTGAAAGGCTGGAAACGTCCTTCGCGTTGGTTGATGTCGTGCGTTTCGAAATTTTCGACAAGGACGGGATGCTGACGCATCTTTCGGACACAGGGGTGTTAGCCCCTTCTCAATTCTTCAATGAAACAGCGTTGAATGTTTTCGATACTGGTGAGACTACAGCAATTCTCCACAAGCGTAGCAACGTCGATAAACTCAACGCGCAAACATATGTGGAAGTCTATTTGCCGATCGACCTACCAAACGCAGACCGCATCGGCGTGTTGGAGGTTTATGTCGATGTCAGCGATCTGGAGGCAGCGCTGAAAGACGCCTTCAGGCAAATCAGCGGTTACCTGGTTGGCGGGACAATCGTTGTCCTTCTTTTGCCCGCATTGGCCTATGTTCGCCGGACACGCCAGTTAATGCGTAAGGACAAGCAGCTTCTGGAACTAACACGCTACGATCAGCTTACCGGCACCCTAAACCGCAACAGCATCACTGAACTTCTGAAGCAAAAATTTTCGGTAGTGGGGGCAGAGCCCATAGGCCTTCTTTTCGTTGATATAGACCACTTCAAACAAGTGAATGACCAGTTCGGTCACGCCTGTGGCGACCTGCTGCTTCAACACATCGCCTGCATACTGAAGCACAGCACCGACGCCGAAGGAGACCAAGTCGGAAGGTTTGGCGGAGACGAATTTATCCTCGTTTGCCGCTGCGCAGACTTGAAGGAGTTCCGCTGCCTGTACGGGCGCATAATGGCCGACGCAGGCAAATCGTTTTGCAGCGACGGGATCAGCTACACTCCAAGCCTGAGCATAGGCGCATACTTCACATCAAAAGATGACACCGAAAAGACCGCTATCCACCGGGCAGACCTTGCCGTTTATGCAGCCAAACGGCGCGGACGAAATCAGGTTGTTGAATACTCGCGCGAGATCGAGGGATTGTTCGATCAGGAGACCGCAAGAAGGCTAGCGTAGGGTCAGGTGATTAACGCGGAGGCACGGAATATGTCGCCGTCGCATGCGCAACCAGTTCCTGATCCCCTTCCCCCGCTATTCCGCATTCAACAACCGCGAGGCGCTTCCCGAGTTTCAACAGTCGGCACGTTCCCAGCAAATCGCCCGCCTCAGGCTTGCGAAGAAAATTGATGTTGAGGTTGGTTGTCACGGCCAGGGCAACAGGGCCGATATGTGCAAGGATCACGACATACGCAGCCAGATCCGCAAGAGCCATCATGGAAGGCCCCGACACCGTCCCACCCGGACGCAAATGGAGTTCATTTGCGCTCAGGCGAACAACAGCTTCGCCCGTCGACACACTGTCAATGGAGTAAACTCGCCCCCCGGCATGGATCTGCGGAAACTCCCTGTCCAGCAACTCCATTATTTCCTGTCCCGTCATCAGTGGCTGCATCGACGCTCCCCTATTGCTTTAATATTGCGCCGCATATCCGGCTTGCTTTTACGTAAACGTCAAATCAAACTCGAAGGCAAGCCGATCAAAGGACATTCCTTTGGTTTTGACTTGTATAGAGAACTTAATTCGCAGCCAGGTTCCTCTGTTTATCAGGCTTCCGTATTCTCAACGCACACCCACTGCTTCTCGACAAGCGTTGGAGGCGAACGATGAACTTCTGAAGATTGGCTAGGAGTTAACTTTCGAATTATCCGATGCCGCGCCGTGCAGGCTGCACAATCCTCGCAGCATTCAACCGTTCAGGTATTATACGGAGTTTTTCATGATTTTTGTCATCGCGACAATGAAGACCTCATACGAAAACCGTGATGCCCTTGTCGAAGCAACCCGGCTGTGCATCGCCAAAACACGTGAAGAACCGGGATGCCTAACCTACGACTTTCATCAAAGCATCACCGATCCGCTGACATACACATTTGTTGAACGCTGGCAAAACCGGGATGCTCTCGAAAAGCACTTCAACACGCCGCACCTGGCGGCCTGGCGCGAGGCATCCAGGCATCTGATCACGGAAAAGGATGTTCAAATCATCACGCCGGAAAGTATCGAGGGACTTTAGATGAACGCATCAACAGAGGTTCGGATCGACACAAGAAGCAGGCATTGCACCCAAATCGTGCAAACAACGTCCAGAGCGCATTCGCGAACGGGCTTCACTATTAGGATCCTTCACTTCACTACTGCCGTTGTTTTTGTCAGCACTCTACCTCTTCAATCCAGCGGCCTTGCAAGTGATTGGGATTACCTGGACGATCGCTCCACGCCCCAGAAGCTGGTCCAAAGCTATTATTATGCGATCAGCAATCAGTTGTATGCTCAGGCATACAGCTATTTTTCTAAAGGATGGGAACCAAAGGACTTTAAAAAGTGGTCCGAAGGATATGCGTCCACGAAAAAAGTGAATGTCAAATTCGGTCCGACCGAGCCGGACGTGGGCGCAGGTCAGATCGACTGGGCGCTGCCCGTTGCAATTTCAGCAGAGCAAACGGATGGCACCTCAAAGGTTTTTATTGGATGCTATCAAATCCATATGACCAATATAGGTATGCAAACAGATCCTCCCTATCAGCCGATGGGAATAAATTCTGCTTCTTTAAAGGAAACGAACACGCCCTTCGACAATGCGGTTCCGGGAAAATGCGCCTCTGACTGACGAGGAGGCCTTGCCCAACAAAAAAGGCTCCCCGAATTTGGAGAGCCAATTCTAGTTGATCTTAGATGTCAGCTGCGTCTGCGGCCACGACGGCGACCCGAACCATTGCCATCACTTTCCGCCCGAGCTGCATCCGCCTCTTTGTTTGGTGGTGAAACCAACGGACCGATTTCCGAGATCACTTCCTCAAGCGTTGGGCGTTTTCCGGCCTTATGATCGTCAAGGGCGCGACGCATCGCGGCAAGATGCAAAGAAGATGTACCACAACACCCACCTATGATCCGTGCCCCGGCATCAAGCGCCATATGCGCGTATTTGGCCATTAGCTCAGGTGTTCCGGTGTAAACAACCTCATCGCCCTTGATCTGGGGTATACCGCAATTGCCCTTGGCGACGACAATCGCATCCGGGAAGGCTTCGGTGATATCCATAATGGCAGCGAGCAGGTCAGAAGCGCCGACACCACAATTCGAGCCAATTGCGACTGGAGTACACGCGAACTGTGACTGCAGCTCCCCGAGTCCTTTTGGTGCAAGCCCCATCATTGTTTTGCCGGCCGTGTCGAAGCTGGCGGTAATGACGAGAGGAAGATCGAAATCCTGCGCCGCTTCTGCGGCTGCTTTCATCTCTTCCACGGCCGACATGGTTTCAACCCACAAGATATCGGCGCCGCCTTCAACAAGCCCTTCCATCTGTTCTTTGAAGGCTTCAACACCTTCTTCGTAGCTCAAGGCACCAAGGGGTTGAAACAACTCACCCGTCGGACCGACAGAACCGGCGATCAGAACATCCCGGTCTACTGAATTGGCAACCTCAAGGGCAAGTTCCACTCCGGCAATGTTCAGCTCTTTGACCCGATCCTGCGCGTTATGAAGCTTCAGACGGTGACGATTACAGCCGAACGTGTTGGTCAGAATAATGTCCGACCCTGCATCAACAAACGACTGATGCAATGCACTGATCTTTTGTGGCTCGTCCGTGTTCCACAATTCGGGTGCATCACCAGACACGAGTCCCATTTCAAACAGGTTCGTACCTGTTGCTCCATCTGCAAGGAGGGCCCCTTTCCGGGCAAGAAGATCTTCCAGTTTAGACATGCAGCAGTCTTTCATTTCCTAAGGCCTAAGCACCCTCTTCCCGGTGCGTTGCCTGCAATAGCAGACCCCGCGCAGATGTCTACGCGGGTCTTGTCCGTTTCAGCAAGTTGGAGCGTGGTTTCCACGTCATTGAAGTCCGGCACTCAAGTCCGAGAAGGGCTTTGTTGCGGTCTCCTTGTCAGTTGCCGGTGCTGAAACCTCCACTAACGATCACATCTGATCACGTAAAAACCCTGGCGGGCTAGGCCCGCCAAGGTTTCTCCAATTACGTTCTGGGTTTCAGATTTTCCGGATCATAAAGCGGTTGATAGCCCACACCGACCACTTCCACCGGATACGTTTCGGTGAAGTAATCAACACTCAGCTTGCGGCCAACCTGGCAGTACTCCTGCGGCAGGTAGGCAAGCGCAATGTTCTTGCCTATCGTTGGCCCGTAAGCGACAGAGGTCGTGTATGAAATACGGCCGAGGCTGTCGACGAGCGTCTCACCTGTCTCCGGATCCATGACAGGCATTGTGCCGACCGGAAAACGCCGCACACCGGTGGCATCGGTATCTTCCGTCATCACCAGTGTACAAAGCATTGCGGGCTGTTGCTCGCGAGCCCTGTATTCAAGATGCTTTGCTTTGCCCCGGAAATCGGCTTCCTTCACTTTTGGACGAGCCAGGTCTGCTTCATACAGGTTGTACTGTGTGAGCAAATCGGCGTTTTGCAGCCGCAGGCTCTTTTCCATCCGGCGCGAGTTGGCATAGGTTTCTACGCCAACAGCCATCACACCGATTGCACGAAGAGCGTCCCAGACGGCGAGCCCGTCCTCGTACTTCATATGCAATTCCCAACCCTGTTCACCGACATAGGACAAACGAAGGGCCGTTACTTCCTTCCCGGCAATTTCGATTTGCCGGATTGCTGCGAACGGGAAGTTTTCAGGATCCAGCGCTGCCGGGTCGGAAACAACTTTCTTCAGGTTCTCCCGGGCGTTCGGTCCCCAGATACCGATTGTCGTATATTCTTCGTTCACGTCGGTGACGGTGACATCAAAGCCTTTGTCCTCTGCAACTCTCCGCACATAGTGGAAGTCGCGCGGGCCGGCATCGGCACCATCGATCACGCGGCAACGATCCGCCATTCGGATCACGGTCAGATCGGCACGAACATTGCCTTCGTCATCGAGGAAGTGGGTGTAGATGCCTTTGCCGATGTTCTTGTCTCCACCGATCTTAGCGGCACAAAGCCATTCCATCAGTTCCACATGATCGGGACCTTCGACGTCGAACATGTAGAAATGGGACAGGTTGATGATACCGCAGTCTTCACTCAATGCGAGGTGTTCGGCGTTGGAAACCCGCCAGAAATGCCGGCTGTCCCACTCGTTTTCACGAGCTGGAACCTTGTCGCCATACTTTTCCAACAGGTGCTCGTTGGCCGCATATCCGTGGGCACGTTCCCAGCCCCCAAGCTCCATGAAGTAACCGCCAAGTTCGACTTCGCGCTCATAGAAAGGGGACCGCTTGATGTTGCGGCTTGTCGCATAAGGCTCACGCGGATGGATCGCCGGGAAATAGATTTTCTCGGCAGCCTCGCCACAACGGTCTTCGATGAACTTTTCAGTCAGCTGGTGCTGGTAGAAACGGGAGTAGTCAATCGAGGCGTGGTCGATTTCCGTACGGCCGTCCGTGATCCAATCCGCAATCAGCTTTCCAAAACCCGGACCGTCCTTGACCCAGATGGCAATGCAGTACCAAAGGCCGCGCACTTTCTGGCTCTCGCCGCAGGAAGGTCCGCCAGCCGCAGACACCTGGAGGAGACCGTTGAACGAGTGGCTCTCGTTGTAGCCAAGTTCTCCAAGAATCGGCGTCAACTCCATGGCGCGCTCGAGCGGTTCGATGACCTGCTCCATTTCCAGGTCGCGCTGTGAGGGCGAGAGGCGAGCTTCTTCTTTTTCCAGAATATCGCGCGGATGGCACATACGCGGCGTGGTTGGCTCGTAGTAGCCCCACTCGATCTGGCCGCCTTCAGTCGTTTTCGGATCACCGGTGTCGCGCATATACGCGGAGTTACCCTGGTCGCGCAACAACGGAAAACCAATTTCCTTTCCGGTGCCTTCGAACTCATTGTAAGGACCGAAAAAGGTCAGCGGGTGGTCGACCGGCATGACCGGAAGATCTTCGCCGACCATATTGGCAATCAAGCGCCCCCAAAGACCTGCGCAGACGATGACGTGGTCGGCCATGATTGTGCCGCGATGGGTGACAACGCCTTTGATGCGCCCATCTTCAACGAGAAGCGATTGTGCTGGCGTATTGCCGAAGACCTTCAGCTTTCCGCTTTTCTCCGCGGTATCGACAAGTTTGCCTGCGACGGTCTGCGACCGCGGCACAACCAGCCCTGCGTCCGGATCGAACATTCCGCCCTGCACCATGTCTTCTTCGATCAGCGGAAACTTTTCCTTGATCTCAGCCGGGCTGACGAGATGTATGCGGGTGCCGAAGGCCTTGCCTGAAGTCACCTTGCGCTTAATTTCCTCCATCCAGGCATCGTCACCCGTCCGCGCAACTTCAAGACCGCCAACTCTGGCGTAGTGCCCCATCTTGTCAAAGAAATCGATGGAATACTGCGTTGTCCAGCAAGACAGATAGTCATGGCTTGTCGTGTAACAGAAGTCAGAGGCATGCGCCGTAGAACCGATGTCGGTCGGAACACCTGACTTGTCGATGCCAACGATATCGTCCCAACCGCGTTCGATGAGGTGATGCGCCACCGAAGCTCCGACAATGCCACCCAAACCGACGATGACGACCTTTGCCTTGTCAGGAAATGCTGACATGTTTGATTCCTCTTCAATAGATCGGAAGCGAAACGCGACGTCGCGCTTCCTTCGGCCCAGTACACCAGCGGACAAACTTCAGGATAAAGGTCATGCCTTTTCCTGTTCTTGAGCCTGCTTCGGATACCAACTCATTGGCGGGCAGTATCGCGACAGATAATCTGGTTAAGTAGCTCAATTGCGTCACGACGCATTATCACGACGACACAGGCAACCAAAATGGCGTGGTCAAGCCGACCTTCGTTTTCTCTAATACGGTTCATTTTCCTAGCTGTGGGGCCAGGTGCGCAATGTTGACGAAACACTCCCGTTCCTTCATGCCGGAAATAGAGTAGGTTAAGACGCATCTGTACCAAGGCCGTTGGTCAAGCCGTCTAAGACTTGCGACAATGAACATTCCATATTGGGAGCTGAATTATGTCAGACGCAGCCACTTCTGGCCGCCGAGGAAGATCCGCCCGCCGCGAACGTCGGAAAGCAGGCCCGGGAGGCCAGGCCGTTCCCTATATCTCGCGCAACATCCCGCTTTATGACGTCCTGAGCGAGGAAGGCGTCGAGAAAATCGAAGCAAATGCGGACCGAATCCTGGCCGAAATCGGCCTGGAGTTCAGAGAAGACCCGGAAGTCCTTGAAATCTGGAAAGCTGCCGGCGCTGAAGTCGACGGAGAACGCGTCCGATTTCCCAAGGGGATGTTGCGGGAAATTCTCAAAACCGCGCCGTCACAGTTTACTCAGCATGCGCGTAACCCTGCACGCAATGTGGAGATTGGTGGCAACAATCTTGTCTTTGCGCCGGTCTACGGCCCTCCATTTGTGACCGACCTCGACCAGGGTCGTCGTTACGGCACTATCGAAGATTTCCGTAACTTCGTGAAGCTGGCTTATATGTCACCCTGGCTGCATCATTCGGGCGGAACGGTGTGCGAGCCGGTGGATCTGCCGGTCAACAAGCGCCACTTCGATATGGTCTATTCCCATATCAAGTACTCCGACAAACCGTTCATGGGTTCGGTGACCGCTCCAGAGAGAGCGGAAGATTCTGTGAAAATGGCGCAAATCACTTTTGGTGAAGAGTTTGTCGACCAGAACTGCGTCATGATCCAGTTGATCAACGCCAACTCACCGCTGGTCTTCGACTCGACGATGCTCGGCGCACTAAAGGTGTATGCGCGCCACAATCAGGCCTGTATCGTGTCACCGTTCATTCTCGCCGGCGCTATGAGCCCGGTCACCGTAGCAGGTACACTTTCACAGGTTCTTTCGGAAGCGATGGCTGGCTGCGCCCTGACGCAGTTGATCCGTCCGGGGGCACCTGTCGTATTCGGAGCATTCGTCAGCTCCATTTCAATGCAGTCCGGTGCTCCAACCTTCGGCAGCCCTGAAGGATCGCTTCTCCTGAACGGCGCCGCGAAGCTCGCCCGTCGTTTGAAACTTCCCTTCCGGTCGGGTGGCTCCTTTACGGCTTCCAAGGTACCAGATGCGCAGTCTGCTCAAGAGTCTGCACAGACAATTCTCGCAACGGTGCAATCTGGTGTCAATTTTGCGCTCCACTCAGCAGGATGGCTTGAGGGAGGTCTTTGTTCCTCATACGAGAAATTCGTCATGGATGCCGACCAGCTGGGAATGATGCACGTTCTTGCCAAGGGAATAGATGTGAACGACGAGACCCTGGCCATGGATGCGATGCAGGAAGTCGGACCCGGCGGCCACTTCCTTGGCGCGGCGCATACACAACGAAACTTCGAAAGCGCCTTCTATCGTTCAGCCATTGCAGACAACAATTCCTACGAGCAGTGGGTGGCTGACGGAGAGCTTGATGCAGCCAAGCGCGCCAACGCACGCTGGAAAGAACAGCTCAGAGCTTATTCCGGCCCGCAGCTCGATCCGGGAATTGATGAGGCGTTGCAAGCATTTATCACGGAACGAAAGGCCTCGTTCCCTGACAGCAACTTTTGACGCACCCACCAAAACAAAAACGCCCGGCAAGTGCCGGGCGTTTTTTATTTCGT
>JBCCVB010000106.1:0-25217 GCA_039195965.1 Pseudomonadota bacterium | reverse complement strand
TGCTGAAGCAGCTTGTCGACGCCGAAATCATCGAACAGCGCGAAGGTCATCACGACCGCAGGCAGCGTTTGCTTTATACCACCGAACAAGGCCATTCCTTGGCTGTGGACCTTACGCGCCTGCAGCAAAAACGCCTTGAACGCGCCCTAATTGGGATGCCAGATGGCAGCGAGGAAATCGTCCGCCGGTTTCTGCTGCAAATGATCGATCCGGCGGATCATCCCGATGTTCTGAAGTTGGTTCGCAGTCCGTTCGATCTGAAGGAATAATCCTTGCTCGCCCATTGGGAAAAGTGGCCAAAATGACTGTTCAGGTGCCTGACGACAACGCCAATCACATTCTTTTGGTTGATGACGACAAGCGGATCAGAGATCTGCTTTCCAGGCTTCTGAAAGAGAACGGATTTCGGGTTTCCACCGCAGCCAATTCCGCTGAGGCGCGTACATGCCTGTCCGGTCTTGAATTCGACCTGATCATATTGGATGTCATGATGCCGGGAGAGACCGGCCTGGAACTGGCCGCGTCCCTTCGGGAGGACTCGCAGGTCCCTATCCTGATGCTCACGGCAAGATCCGAGGCACCCGACCGGATCGCCGGTCTCGAAGCAGGCGTCGACGACTATCTTTCCAAGCCGTTTGAACCGCGCGAACTTATGTTGAGAATTGCCGCGATCCTCCGTCGTGGCAATCTGCAACCGGTCGTCATTTCGGAAGAAATCCACTTCGGACCGTTTTCCTACAACGCCTCAAGAGGTGAATTGAAGAACGGCGAGAACCTTGTTCGGCTGACCGACCGGGAAAAGCAGATCCTGTCAATTTTCGCTGAACAGCCTGGCGCAACCGTTCCAAGGCACAAGATTGTCGGTGACGACAGCGGCCTTGGTGAACGTACCGTGGACGTGCAGATCAATCGCCTTCGGAGGAAAATCGAAACGGATCCGGGAAACCCGATTTACTTGCAAACGGTCCGGGGTATCGGCTACCGGCTTGCTTGCGACTAGTTGAGCGCAAATGGCGGATCTTGAAGCTTTTTTCCAACGCTTTCCTCTTGCAACTCCCCTGAAACCGCTTCACCGCGTTTATCGGTTCATCTCCCATTTGATGTACCGGGTGATGCCCAAGGGACTGTTCACACGAACGTTCCTGATCATCGTTGCGCCGATTGTAATCCTGCAGTCGGTTCTGGTCTTCGTATTCATGGAGCGGCACTACCAGCTGGTATCTCGCCGTATGTCGGAAGCTGTGGTCAGGGAAATTGCCGCTCTGGTCTACGTCCTTGAAAACTATCCGCAGGACGCCCAGCACGCCAAAATCGAGGAACTCGCTTCCAGGGCCCTTGGCATGTCGTTGACTGTTCTGCCCCTGGAACCATTGCCGCCCCCCGCGCCCAAACCATTCTTTGACGTCATTGACCAGGAACTCAGCCTTGCTATCAGCCGAAAAATAGGCAAGCCCTTCTGGATCGACACTGTCGGACGATCCCGGTTTGTCGAAATCCGCATCCAGTTGCAGGATTCAATCCTCCGGATCTTCACCCGTCGCAGCCAGACCTACGCCTCCAATTCTCACATTTTCCTGGTCTGGATGTTTTCGACCTCTTTGGTGCTTGTCGTCATCGCGCTCTTGTTTCTTCGCAACCAGATACGCCCGATCATCAGATTGTCTGAAGCGGCTGAAGCGTTCGGCAAGGGACGACCGGTCGAGAATTTCCGTGCCAGCGGTGCGCGTGAAGTGCGCCGAGCCAGTCTGGCCTTCATCGACATGCGGCGGCGTATCGAACGGCAGATAGAACAACGCACGACCATGCTTGCCGGTGTCAGTCACGACCTCAGAACGATCCTGACCCGGCTCAAACTTCAGATCGCCTTCCTGGGCAATACGCCGGAAAGCGAGGCCATGCGCAAGGATGTGGACGAGATGAGCCACATGCTGGAAGACTATCTTGCCTTCGCCAGCGGTGACGGCGACGAGGACATACAAAAAACCGACATTGCGCTGCTGCTTGAAGAGCTGGAAGAAGAAGCGGAAATCTCCGGCTATGCGGTGACCACTTCCTTTGACGGTCCGGCTGAAGCTGAAGTCAGGCGGCTTTCTCTCAAGCGGTGCTTGTCGAACCTTGTTACCAATGGATGCAAATACGGTAACAAGGTCGAAGTCGCAGGCAAGATCGAGCGCGGTTGGCTGATTGTGACCGTCGATGATGACGGTCCGGGTATTCCTGAAGACCAGCGCCAGATCGCCTTCCGTGCTTTTCACCGGCTTGATCTTGCCAGGAACCAGGACGAGACCGGTAGCGGTCTGGGCCTGGCCATTGCCCGAGACATTGCCCGCGCCCATGGAGGCGATCTTTACCTGGAAGACAGCCCGCTCGGAGGGTTGCGGGCCAAGTTGCGAATTCCCGCTTGAGGCCTACGCGGTAATCAGTATAGACGCCCACCGATGGGCACGTCCTTGTCGGGAGACAGCAGCACCACGTCTCCGTCCTCGTCTGGAACTCCGAGGGTCAGGACTTCCGACATGACCGGACCGATCTGGCGCGGTGGGAAGTTGACCACCGCCATGACCAGACGTCCGACAAGGGTGTCGGGTGCATAATGTTTGGTGATCTGAGCCGACGTTTTCTTGATGCCGATATCCGGGCCGAAGTCGATCCGCATCTTGTAGGCCGGCTTTCGGGCTTCCGGGAAAATCTCGGCCTCGATGATACGGCCGACGCGAACGTCCACTTTCATAAATTCATCAAAACTAATCTGGTCGCTCATGAAATCGTCCTCTTGATTTGGCGAGCGACCATGAAGTGTCTGAAAATTCAATGCAAGCGGGATCTGTTCTTAAGCGCCTGCCGGAGCCTCTCCGCCGTAACCGTCATCATCACTTACGTCGTCGTCCTCATGCCTGCGGTTCCGGCGTCTTTTTGAAGCTTTCTTGAGGACGGAGCGGAAGCCCTTGGCAACTTTTTCCAGACCATCAATGCGTTTCATGAAGGACGTCCCTTTGTCCAGCTCCTTGTCGAGCCGGGCCATGGTACGTGGCATGCCCTCATCTTCTTCATCTAGCCAAACATCAACAACACGCGCAAAAGCGATCGATAACCCTTGAGCAATAATGCCTGCCCTGAGGCCGGAAACATCGATCCCCGCGGCAATCAGCATCCATTTCTGCGACCGAACTTCCACACGGTTGAAATCAATAGCGAGCGCCGGATCCCGGCGGGCGGCCTGGTGCAGGGCCCGAACAGCATCCTTGTGTTCCGCCAAAGCATCAATCCGTGTCATCAGAATGTCGAAAAGGCGGTCTCTGGCAGGCTGATCACCCAGCTCTTCGTCACGTTCATCGAGCACTTCGGTGTCGATTTTTTCGGCAAACGCTGCCACCAATTCAAGCTTCGACCCATACGCTCCGCGCATGTCGGACAGTTTGACCTTTGCCTTCTCGGCAATCAGAGGCAGCGAAACATCCTCATAAGGGTGCTCGGACAACAGATCCAAAAACGTCTGAAGGATCTTCTGCCTGGTCTTTGCGGTTGCCATAGAACGATCTCCAATATGTCTTTGAAAACTAACATAGGAGACCGGAAATGCGACGGAAAGGGTGACGCTCCGCCGCAGACCGGAAAATTGCTCTATTGTGCGAGCTCTTTCGCTCTCTTCACGGCAGCAGCAACCGCTTCGCTCATTACCGGCTGCAGGCCTTCTGCATGCATCAGAACGTCCAGGGCAGCCGCTGTCGTACCATTCGGGCTGGTCACATTCTGACGGAGAATGGATGGATGCTCACCGGATTGATGCATCAACTCACCGGCACCGCACACAGTGGCGACGGCCAGCTCATGCGCCAGCTCCTCAGGCAAACCGGCAGCCTTTCCGGCTTCGCTCAAAGCTTCCGCCAGATAAAAGACATACGCAGGACCGGAACCGCTGACCCCCGTTACGAGGTCAATCTGGTCTTCAGTGTCCAGCCAAACCACCTTACCGACGGCAGAGAGCAGTTTGGCGACGTCTTTCTTTTGATCATCGCTCACGGTTTCCGTCGGATAGACGGCAGTGATGCCGCGCTTCACCATGGCAGGTGTATTGGGCATGCACCGGCAGATCGGAACATTTCCGAAATAGGACTGAAATTTGGAAACTGCGGTACCGGCTGCAACCGACAGCACCAGCGTATCGGTGGCAACAGCAGATTTCACACCCGGCAGGACCTGATCCATCAATTGCGGTTTGACCGCTATCAGAACAATCCCGGCGGTGAGATCTTCAGGCACTGACGTCACATGGCGAATGCCATGCTGTTTCAGCAAGGCGTCCATCTCATCGGACAGACGTGGATCACAAACGGTGATGGCAGCCGGGTCAATCCCTTCCACCATCCAACCTGATAACATCGCCCCACCCATCTTGCCGGCTCCGACAAGCAGAAAGGGCCGTTCTTTGGAAAAACTCATGCTTCCCCTGCGGTTTCAAACAAGGCCGAACTCATCGCCTCCGAAGCCGAGTGCCCGGCCCAAACGACGAATTGAAAGGCTTGATAGAAACGTTCGCAGTTTTCAAGTGCATTTGTCAGCATGGCTTCAATCTGTGCCGATGAAGCCTCTGCTCCGCCCGTCAGAAGCAGGGACTGGCGGAACATGATCACGTTCTCTTTGTGCCAAAGGTCGAAATGGCCCATCCAGAGCTGCTCGTTTACCAGCGCCAGAAGCCGTACGATCTCGGTCTTGCGGGGTTCCGTCACCTTGAGGTCAAAGGCACAGGCTAGATGCAGCGCCTCGACTTCTTCCATCCAGGAAAAGGAGACATGATAATCGCACCAGCTTCCACCGAGGGAGATGGTGATTTCGTCCTCGTCCGACCGTTCAAAGGTCCAATCGTTCAAGGCAGCGACTGTCTCGATTGTGTCAACGGGGTTGCCTGGTCGCTCGAACTCGATCTCGATGAGGCTCATAGTGCCTTCTCCCCTTCCGAGCCGGGGCCGAGTACCCGATCAGGATAACCGGGTGGGCCGCCGGGAAATGTCCCATGCCGGAGGAGCAACACGCGTCCTTTGTTGGCCCATTGAGCGAACCGGTTCCGTCTTGCTCCGACGAATCCCTGTTGTCTTTGAGTATAGGGTCAGGAATGATTTAAGCGATACATACCAGGGGGACTGAAAAAGCCGAAACTTGTGGACGACTCAGCGGGAAAATTCATCACATTGCTCAAAATCACTGCAATTCCGCCAAGTCTATCCGTCGTACTTCTGTCATTAACAATAAACAGAAATCGATCAACTCAACGTCAACCGGACGACATCAGGCGTCGCCGGCATCCGCAGAATTACCATCTTCCAGCTTTGCGAGGCGTGATTCGAGTTCCTCGACTTTGTCGAGTGCGCGCACAGCCATTTCCTTGACCGCCTCATGCTCTTCGCGCGAAACCACGTCCATCTCGGAAAGGAAGCGCTCAGCCTGTGCTCTGAAAGCGGTTTCCACTTCACGGCGCGCACCTTGGGCAACACCGGCAGCGTCGGTCATCAGTTTGGCAAAATCGTCAAGTAGCCGGTTCGGGCCTTGGGTCATGTGACCCTCCTTCGTCAGGATTGAGAATTGATACTTGAGAGGTATGAGGGATTTGTCTCAACTTCAAGGTCCAATCGCGCCGCACCCCTGATTGAATCTCTCGCTTGACGGAAGACCAAAGATCGCGCAAGCGTTGCCCCCGAATTCAGCCTGCATCTCGCGGGATCAGCACAAAAGGACTTGCCGTGCCGCCATTATTCGTCCTGCCGTTTCCGGCAATTGACCCGGTAATAATCGAAGTCGGTCCGCTCGCCCTGCGCTGGTACGCCCTCGCCTATATAGTCGGGATCATTCTCGCATGGCGATATATGCGGGCGTTGATACTAAATGAAAGCCTCTGGGGCAGCTCATCCAGACCGACGCAGGCCGACATGGACGACTTCGTGCTCTGGGGAACCCTTGGCATCATCGTCGGCGGCCGTCTCGGATACGTCCTTTTCTACAATCCGGCCTACTACTTTGCCAATCCCGGCGAAATGCTCGCGGTCTGGACAGGCGGGATGTCCTTCCACGGCGGTTTTGCGGGTACCGTCATCGCCATGATCCTGTTTGCCTGGCGTCGAGGCCTGTCGATCTGGACCCTGTTCGATCTCGCCGGCTGTGCCGCGCCTATCGGGCTGTTTTTTGGGCGTGTCGCAAACTTCATCAATGCTGAACTCTGGGGAAGGCCGACTGACGTCCCCTGGGCCTTTGTCTTCCCGGGAGCCGGGCCAGAGCCGCGCCACCCAAGCCAGCTCTACGAAGCTGCCCTGGAAGGTGTCGTCCTTTTTCTCGTGCTCCGACTGTTGAGCCACAGGTTCATGCTTCTGAAAAAGCCCGGTTTCCTTGCCGGTGCCTTCGCCTTCGGGTACGGCATTGCACGCTCGATCGCCGAATTCTACCGGGTGCCTGACGCTCACATCGGTTACCTGAGCGGTTTTTTCACCATGGGTATGTTGCTTTCGCTTCCAATGATCCTGGCCGGACTGGCAGTCATGATCTGGGCTTCGAACCGCAATCCCGAGGCCACCGCCCAGTGATCGAACTGAAGGACAAGATCAAGGCAAGGATCGCCAATGATGGGCCGCTGACGATCGCCCAATACATGACGATCTGTCTGACCGACACGGACGCCGGATATTACACGACCCGCGAACCGTTCGGTGAAGGCGGTGATTTCATCACGGCCCCCGAAGTCAGTCAGATGTTCGGTGAACTGATCGGAGCGGCGCTTCTGTCCGCCTATGATGCATTGGGTAATCCAGAGCAGTTTGAGCTTGTCGAACTTGGCCCCGGCCGCGGAACGCTCATGTCCGATCTTCTAAGGATGGCATCATTGCGTCCGGCCTTCTTGAAAGCCGCCAGACTGAACCTGGTGGAAGTAAGCCCAAGACTGCGCGCCATTCAGAAGAAGACTTTGGACCGCTCTGCTCTCGAGCCTGAATTTCGGGACAGTGTCCGTGATGTTCCGGACGGTCCTCTCCTCCTTGTTGCCAACGAGTTCTTCGATGCTCTGCCGATCCACCAGTTCGTCAGAACTGCCGACGGGTGGAAAGAACGCCAAGTCGGGCTGAACCAGGACGGAGAGCTTTGCTTCGGTGCCGGCACGGCAAGCCTCCCGGAGGAGGCAGTGCCGCCGGAGTTTGCACTGAGTCCGGAAGGAACAGTTTTCGAAACGCAGCCCGCCGCCAATGCGATTGCCGAGGAAATCGGCACCCGCCTGGCGGCACGAGGCGGCGTCGCACTGTTTATCGACTACGGCTACCTGAAAACTGCTCCAGGGGACACGCTGCAGGCCCTCTATCGGCATTCGTATGATGATGTTCTCTTGCACCCCGGAGACGCTGACCTGACCGCCCACGTGAATTTCGAAACGCTCGCGGCAGCGGCCCGCCGGGGCGGAGCCACACCGCTTCCTCCTCTCTCGCAAGGGGAGTTCCTGTTACGCTCCGGCCTTCTGGAACGAGCCGGCATTCTGGGGACGGGAAAGGCGCATCATGAGCAGGAAGCCATTCGCGATGCGGTAGAGCGCCTCGCTGCCCCCGAACAAATGGGCGACTTGTTCAAGGTTCTTGCGATAACGGGCAATGGAGAAGTGTTTTCACCGTTTGACAGCGCTGCCTGAAGTCCTCAAGGATCGTTGCTTGGAAAATCGAATCGCACTCCTTCGGAGACCGGTATGAAAATTGAAGCGGATGCACTGAAGCTGGACGGCATTCGTCATGGCTTTTTCACCCGGCAGGGTGGCGTCTCTAGCGGTATTTACGAAAGTCTCAACATCGGACTTGGATCCGACGACCAGCGCGACATGGTGCTCGAAAACCGGGACCGTGTCGCAACCGAGCTTGGCGTTGCTTCGGAAAAGCTTGTCTCCCCCTATCAGATTCACTCGCCCGATGTGATCACGTTAAGCGGTCCTTGGGAGGAAGACGCCAACCGGAAAGCGGATGCTCTGGCAACCAATACACCGGGGCTCGCGATTGGCGTTTCGACGGCAGACTGCGGACCGGTTCTGTTTGCGGATCCGGAAGCCAGAGTTCTGGGCGCCGCCCATTCGGGCTGGAAGGGTGCCATTTCGGGTGTGCTGCAAAATACGGTTGCGGCCATGGAGGATCTCGGCGCTGACAAAGGTCGTATAATCGCGGTTCTCGGGCCCACCATCTCCAGAACTGCCTATGAAGTCGGCCCGGAGTTTCATGAACGTTTTGCCGAAGCCGATAATGAAAACAGCCGCTTCTTCGGCCCGTCCGAGCGTGAAGGGCATTTCATGTTCGACCTGCCTGCCTTCATCACCAACAAACTGTCAGAGCTCGGCCTTGGTCAGGTGGTCAACCTGGGCATCTGCACCTATGACGACGAAGGCCGGTTCTTTTCCTATCGGCGCACCACCCATCGCAATGAGCCGGACTACGGCCGCCAAATCAGCGCAATCGCACTAGACTAAGGACACCTCATGGCACTGCATTTTTCAGACGCTGAATTTGAAAGCCGCTTCGAGAAGCTGAAGGCCGCCATGGAGGCCGAAAAACTGGACGCCATGCTGCTGTTCGCGCAGGAAAGCATGTACTGGCTGACCGGATACGACACATTCGGCTTCTGCTTTTTTCAGTGTCTCGTCGTTACCAAAGACGGCGAAAAGGTCCTGCTGACCCGCTCTGCCGATCAACGTCAGGCCAAGCACACATCCAACATTTCCGACATCCGGGTCTGGGTTGACCGAGGTTCGGCGAGCCCGGTATCTCAGCTAAAGGAAATGCTCTTCGACATGGATCTTCTGGGAAAGAAGATCGGCATCGAATATGACACTCACGGCATGACCGGCAAAATCGGCCTGCAGATCAATGCCGAACTCACGACATTTGCCGATATCAGCGACGCATCTCCGCTTGTTCCCGCGTTGCGGGCAGTCAAAAGTCCTGAAGAAATCGTCTATGTCCGCAAAGCCGCCGAATTGGCTGACAAGGCCTTTTATGCCGCGATGGACGAGATCGGCCCTGGCGCAGATGAAGGTCGCATTCTCGCAGCCATGCAGGGGGCGATTTTCGAAGGTGGTGGTGACTATCCCGGTAACGAGTTCATCATCGGCTCTGCCGAAGACGCGCTTTTGTGCCGCTACAAGGCAGGTCGCCGGACCTTGTCGGATCAGGATCAGATCACACTGGAATGGGCAGGCGCCTACCGGCACTACCATGCCGCATTGATGCGCACCGTGGTGGTTGGCGCTCCAAGCGATAGACACCTGGACATGTACGCCGCCGCGCGCGACGCCCTCGCAGCTGTCGAGACACAATTGGTTCCGGGCAAGACCTTCGGAGACATCTTCGACGCACATGCGGAGCGTGTGGACGCCCACGGCATGATGCAGCATCGGCTGAACGCCTGCGGTTATTCGCTGGGAGCACGCTTTACGCCGAGCTGGATGGACACGCCCATGGCCTACAAGGCCAACCCGGCGGAGGTGAAGCCGAACATGGTGATCTTCATGCACATGATTCTCATGGATTCGATCACCGGAACTGCCATGACCCTCGGCCAGACTTACCTGACCACCGAGACCACCCCGGAATGCTTATCCAAGCTGCCTCTCGACCTGCCGGTAAAGTCAGGCTAAACCATGATCAACTTTGCGGACCGGCATCTTCTCCGGAATCCCTTCCAGCTGGTCCGCATCCAAGACGAATTTGACCACCAGAGCCAGGCATCTCCATGCTCCCCATTTTCAGCCAGATGAACTTTTCCATCCCGAGAGCCATGGCGGGGGTGCTGCTTGCAGGCCTTCTAGCTGCCTGCCAATCGTCGCCGCAGCCGCCAAGTCCGATTGCAACGGCCGCGCCGACGCCGTCGATTTCAGGTCAGGTGGACGAAGATGAAGGTGTAACGTTCGCTTTCGAACCCTTCACTGGTGCACCTGGCAATATTGCGGATGAATTATCCGAGTTCATCGGGGCCGAAGCACGGAAGCAAGGCATCACTCTTGTGCGACGTGTTGGCGCCAGCGCCACTTATCGCGTGAATGGCTATCTTGCTGCCACCGGTCAGCCGTCAAACGGTACGGTCTTCTATGTTTTTGACATCGTCGACAGCTCTGGTCGGCGCTTGAAGCGAATCTCCGGAACCGAATCCACCGGCGGGGCCTCTGGTGACCCGTGGCGGTCCGTCAGCTCCGGGACATTGTCCAGAATCGCGAACCGATCCATGGTAGAAATCAAGGCCTGGCTCAACCGATAATGATCAGTTCGCCGGGTAACGGCCGTTCTACGTCATAAAAATTCAAAAAAAGCGGGTTTCAGGGGCCAACGACTGTTGTGGTCCGGTTGGTTGATTGTTACAACGCCGCCGCCTGCCGAGGGATTCTTCCAGAGACCTTAGGCACCGGCACTTGAACGACCTAGGCCCTTTCCGCGTGTTTGCCCGGCCGTCCCAGCCAGCAAACCCGTCGTCGCACCAGAAGGACTTGCGGCTCATGAAGATCGTCGCGGGCAATTCCAACCGAGCCCTGGCAGAGGAAATCTCCAAGTATTTGGACGTACCTTTGGCCAAATGCCAGGTCCGGCGATTTGCCGACCAGGAAATCTTCGTAGAAATACAAGAAAACGTGCGTGGCGAAGATGTATTCGTCGTGCAGTCAACCAGCTATCCGGCTAATGATCACCTGATGGAGCTGCTCATCATCATTGATGCGCTGCGCCGTTCTTCGGCTCGCCGCATCACTGCGGTGTTGCCATACTTCGGCTATGCCCGTCAGGATCGGCGCGCTTCCGGCCGAACGCCGATTTCGGCGAAGCTGGTGGCCAATCTGATCACCGAAGCCGGTGCAGATCGCATTTTGACCCTGGATCTCCATGCCGGACAGATCCAGGGTTTTTTCGATATCCCGACCGACAACCTGTTCGCGGCACCGGTCATGACCCGCGACATCAAGGAACGTTACGCCACTGACAATGTCATGGTCGTCTCTCCTGATGTCGGTGGCGTTGTCCGCGCCCGTGCGCTCGCCAAGCGCATCGAGGCACCGCTGTCGATCGTCGACAAGCGTCGCGACAAACCTGGGGAGTCGGAAGTCATGAACATCATCGGTGATGTGGATGGCTACGATTGCATCCTTGTCGATGACATCGTCGACAGTGGCGGGACGCTTTGCAATGCAGCTGATGCGCTGCTTTCGCAAGGCGCCAAATCCGTGACGGCCTACATTACGCACGGAGTTCTCTCCGGCGGCGCCGTTGCTCGCGTCACTTCGTCGAAACTGAAGGAATTGGTGACCACCAATTCCATCGAACCGACGGCGGCGATTACGGCAGCAGCCAATATCCGGACGGTTTCCATCGCTCCGCTTATCGGTGAAGCCATCAATCGAACGGCTTTGGAAAAATCGGTTTCCAGTCTGTTCAACTAGAGCCTATCGAGGTTCAGTTTTTCCGTGCGCAAAAGCGTTCAAACAACAGAACGGACCTTATTCAATTTGGCCAGACAAATTGGAGATGGTTCAAGGGCAACTGATTGAACACGAAAAAGCCGACCCAAAAGGTCGGCTTTTTTTATTCAGGTGAAAATCAGGCCGCTGATACATCCGACAGGAACCGATCAACAGTCTTGCGCAATTCGCTTGTCTGCTCGCTGACCGAAGCCGACGAAGTCAGGACCATCGTTGCTGAATTGCTGGTATCGTTTACCTTCTCCGAAATGTTCACCATAGTCTGAGCGACATGCCGCGTCCCCTGTGCCGCTTCCTGCACATTGGCAGAGATCTCACCCGTCGCGGCGCCCTGCTGCTCAACGGCCGAGGCGATCGACGAGGTGTAGGAATTGACCTCACCCATGGTTTCGGAGATTTCCTGGATCGCGCTGACCGCTTCCTTGGTAGCGGTTTGAACCTCTGCGATCTGAGAGCCGATTTCCTCCGTTGCTCTGGCGGTCTGGGTCGCCAGTTCCTTGACTTCGGAGGCCACCACGGCAAATCCCCTTCCGGCATCACCTGCCCGGGCTGCTTCGATCGTTGCGTTCAGTGCCAGAAGATTGGTTTGCTCCGCAATATCCGAAATCAGGCGCACCACGTCCCCGATCCGTTGGGCTGACTCCGCCAACCCTCCGATTTTCTCATTGGTCTGCGAGGCGTTGTCGACTGCCTTGTGTACGATCTCTGTCGTGCTGGTGACCTGCCGGGCAATTTCCTGAATGGAGGCGGACAGCTCTTCAGCCGCCGAGGCGACGGTCTGCACATTGCCTGAAGCCTGCTCGGACGCGGAGGACGCTCCGTTCGCCTCGCCGGCAGTTGCATCGGCGATGTCGTTCAGGTTCTCCGCAACACTGCGCATTTCGTCCGAATTGTTGGAAACCGCGTTCAGCATGTCACCAATCTCGTTGCGGAATTGCTCGATCAAATCCCGCACACGGGCGGCCTGCGCATTGCTGGTTTCACTGACAGCACGCTGATCCGCTTCGAGTTGCTGCCGCTGGATGGCATTTGTCCTGAACACGACCACGGTCTGCGCCATGTCGTCAATTTCATCTCCACCGCTTTCCTTGGCCGGAACATCGACTTCCGTGTTACCGTCAGCCAATTGAACCATGGCGTTGGAAAGACGTCGAATGCGGCCACTCAGCCCGCGAGCAAAATATGCACCGACAGCACCAGCAACAATCGCGCTGATGATGGCAATTCCGAGGATCAGGTTCCGCAAACTGACGAGAGGTGCCTGAACTTCAGCCGTGTTCTGCGTGACAACAACTGCAAAATTCCTGTCCATGAACTGGAAAGGAACGATTGCTGCTTCGACACTGGTTCCTGCAAAGTCATCGAGACTTGCGAATTTGGGGGCACTCCCGAGTACCGAAGTGACTTCTGGCCTCTTCAAGACAGTGCTAAGAAGCTCATTGGCGTCATCGGTTTTATAACTGTCGTTTTGAACAAGTCCTTCTTCATTGACGAAGAACACATTTCCGGTCTCGCCAAGACCTGCATACTTGCCAAGAAGGCTGCTGATTTTTTCCGTCGGCACTTGATAAATCAGGGCACCAATTTTCTTTTTGCCGATGCTGATCGCCGCAGAGATAAAGCTTACCGGCTTGTCTCCTTGTGCCCGATAGGCTTCAAGATCGAATACCTGTGCCGATCCTACTTCCCCGGCAATGGCACCCTCGAAGGCAAGAGCTACGTTGGTCCCCTGCCACTCGGGTGAGCGCAGATCCGCGGCAAAGTCGGCACGTTTGTTGACCGTGTAGACGACACGACCTTCAGTATCCACGAGCAGCAGATCGCCGAACCCGTTTTCCCTTGCATGCTGACGCAACACCGGATGGAATTTGCTGTGCGACCGGTCGTAGGGTTTACGTCCGGCTTTGACCAGTTCTGCACGCTCGTCTTCCGCATGAGGATTGTCGTCTACATAGGTTTTGAGAAGCGTCGCTTCTGCCATGTCACCATATTTGGCCCAACCCTTTCCAAAGTCGGCCAGGGCAGCGCGCATCGTTTTGCCCTCGGCATTTGACAACAATGTCAGCCGAACCCCCTCCAAAGTGTCGAGCAAGGTGTCTTTTTTGCTTTCGGCGACTGCCATCAGGCGGTTTTCAGCCTGGGAGCGGACGATGCCCGCTCCCGACAGATAGCTGGCAACGCCAACGCCCGCAGAACACAAAAGGGCCAGACCCACGATGACGGTCGGAAGCTTTTTGGAAACCCTCACGCCATTCTCCCTTGAATTGGGACGGCCACCCGCCCAGTTGATCTGCGAGATTAAAGATTGCCGACGTTCACGCCGAAGGTAACGGCACCAATGGTTTCACCGCTGTCCGGATCGACTACGGCAACGCTCACCTGGCTTTGCAGCTGCTGCGTGCTGTCGTCTTCCTCAAGCTCCCCTACATGAACGGCACCCTTCCCTTTCAGGAAAGTTTCCTTCCATTTGGCTTCGTCACCCTGCCAATAGTCGGACGTAACCGCGCTTTGACCGACATTCAGGCCTTTGGCATCCATTGCGAAAATTTCGGTATAAAGTTCCCCACTGCCATCCTGTTGATCGGCAAGGTAAGCGGAAAGGTCGTTTTCCATAACCGCATCGATCATGGGTTGGTCTGCGGCGTCTGCTTCTGCGCGCCAGACCTTGTCAAGCTCATCGACCTTTGCCTGGTCATAGCCGGAGGTCATTTCATTCTGGGCTTTGATCGCAGCGACAACTTCAGCAGATCCAGCGATTGCAGCGATCTGCCCCGCAGCCAGATCTTCCAGCTCCTTCTGGAAATCATTAGCGAAGGATGCACCTGCAGAAAACATCAGCATCGCCACTGTCGACATTAGTACTTTCATCAGTATCTCCACGTTAGTCCGCAAGAAATACTTCAACCCAAACCCTTTAATTATTTATGTAAGGATTTCTTACTTAAAGTTGCATTATATGTACTAATCTTACTTTAAAAGAGAAAAAATCAATCAGAAATAAATCAAAGGAATACACACAATCGTACAACAGGAAATCTACTCTTTGACGGATATATCTGCGAAACGAACAGCGCCGGACCGAAGTCTGGCGCTGCATCTTTTCAATCGAGACTGATTCTGCCCGGCAGGCTCAGATCGCCGGAAGCAACATCGAAGACGTCCACGACACAGAGCAACGGTGCATGAACGCTCTGATTGACGCGCAGTGCTGAGGTCACTCCATCATAGGAGAGCTCTTCAACCGCGCTCGGATCGCTGAATGCGACGTTGATGACGATCTCCCGCTCATCGAGAACCGGAGAGAACCCCGGACTGTCGATATAGATCGGTAACCCCGGCCATGTCGCAGGCATTTTCGGCGACGCCCCTTCTGGAATGTCCTGGACTGAAAGCGCACCGTCGCCGCAATCTTCATTGGGCGTAAGGACAACCCAGTGAGAGTGCCATTTGGCGCCATCATTGGCCACGTCTCCATCGCCATCTTCATCGAAAAGCGGCGTATCGTCGAAATCCGGATGGCTCGTTGCCGCAAGGGCCAGGATACCCTTGCCTCCTTCGAAGCCAACGGCTTCCGGTTTCAAAGAGGTTGGCCAGACATAGGAATGGACCGGCGCTCCGGCGAGCGTGCCTTCCGGCCGTGGAACAGTCCCCCCGGCCGTTCCTTTCAGCGTCATATGAAACGTAACGACCCTGCCCTTGCGATGCACATGTGCGGCGAGGATATCGTAGTTGCGGTCTATCTCGGCATTTTCCGGCGAGACCACTGCCCCGTCCTGATTGATTGCGTGCGAACCATGATCGCCTCCTGCGACTGCAACGGTTGTCGTCAGGCCTGTGGTCAACAAGCCTGCAAGGATTGATTTCAGCATTGGTGGAACTCCCTGCTTGAGAACGTCATCACTAATAGTATCGAGTCGCTACTATTGCAAGATTAATTTCGACTCGCTACATATTGTCCATGACAGGATTCTCTCAAACGCAGGTCATTCAGGACCTCATCGACCGGTTGACTCGCCTGAACGCGGCTGAAGAATGGAATGGTCCGCTGAATCCGTCACAATTCGCTGCACTAAGCTATCTGTCACGTGCAAACAGGTTTTCTCGTGCGCCCTCTCATGTGGCCGATTACCTGGCCACCACCAGGGGCACCGCTTCCCAGACCCTGAAAGCGCTTGCCCGCAAGGATCTGATCGCAGAGACCCGTTCAGACACGGATAAACGCAGCATCCGCTACGACATCACATCTGAGGGAAGCGATGTTCTGAAGACCTCCACCGGGCTTTCCGAAGTCATCGATTCCCTGGGCCTTGAGACGTCCGAAACGCTCGCCAACTCCTTGAAAACACTGGTGCTTGCCATGCTGCAGCATCGGGGAGGCCGCTCTTTCGGCATCTGCAACACCTGCAAACATCATCAAACGAGCGGCACAGGCGGCTATTGCCAGCTTCTTGAGGTATCACTTTCCGGCAACGACGCCGTACAGATCTGCCACGAACACGCTCTTTAGGAAATTCAGAATGACCCAGAACGCACACATACTCGGCCTCTTTGTCGGTGAGCCCGAACACAGGTGGGAAGCAAAGGCGCCGTCTGCCATTCGCAAATTTCGTGCGGACGGCAAGCTTGAGGTAACCAGAACCGGGATTGTCGGCGATCAGCAGGCGGACCTTGCCGTACATGGCGGACCGGAGAAGGCACTGCATATCTATCCCTCGGAACATTACGCAACGTGGAGCAGGGACTTTCCCGAGACAGACGAAACCTACAAGCCCGGCGGTTTTGGCGAAAACATTTCGAGTGAGGGATTTACCGAAGCGGATCTTTGCATCGGCGACGTATTTTCCGTTGGATCTGTTCAGCTGCAAATCTCCCAGGGCCGCCAGCCCTGCTGGAAACTGAACCTTCACACAGGCAATCCTCGCCAGGCAGCTGCCTTTCAAAAAACCGGCAAGACAGGCTGGTACTTCAGGGTTCTGAAGACCGGCACCATGGAAACAGGCGAAACGCTTTCGTTGATCGATCGCCCCTGCCCGGATTGGAATCTGCGTGAAGTCATTCTGGCTCGCTTCAACCCGAGGCTCGATGCGGAAACCGCTATTGCCTTGTCCGAGCTGGAAGAACTTGCAGAGCCCTGGCGTGCCTCCTTTGCCAAGAAGGCGAACGCAGGATACAAGGAAGACACATCCAAACGTCTCAACGGCTGAGAAACCTTGCCTGCAATGGCAGTTTCGTTGGCAGGAAGAAACGGGTGCCCTTGCATCCGGCTCGCTTTTCCGCTATACGCGCGCTCGCGCCTGCACCCCTGGAGGAGGCGCTTCTGGATCGATCCCGGACAACTGAAGTCTTTATCTAGGCGTAGTGGTTCGCCGGTCCGTTACTATATTCAAGGAGTTCTGCCATGGCTGCCAGCTATGAGCTGAAGGCGTCGGCACGGGACCGCGTTGGCAAGGGGGCTGCACGGGCACTGCGTCGCGAAGGCCTTCTTCCTGCCGTGATCTACGGCGACAAAAAACCGGCCCTGCCGATCACCATTCCGGTGAAAGAAACCACCATTACCCTTCACAAGGGTGGTTTCACCGCACAGATCGGCGTTATCGACGTCGACGGTGAGAAGCATCAGGTTATCGCGAAGGACTATCAGCTGCACCCGGTGCGCGACGACGTCCTGCACGTGGATTTCCTGCGCGTCGCCAAGGGCGCGACCCTCACGGTTGAAATCCCGGTCCACTTCCTCAACGAAGAAGACTGCCCGGGACTCAAGAAGGGCGGTGTTCTGAACATCGTTCGCCACACCGTTGAGATGACCGTACCGGCTGACTCAATTCCGGAAGCACTTGAGCTCGACCTGATCGAAGCTCAACCGGGCGACAGCCTGCACATTTCCGCAGTGAAGCTGCCGGAAGGCTGCCAGCCGACAATCACCGATCGCGACTTTACCATCGCTACGATCGCTGCACCGGCCGGCATGCAGGAAACTGAAGAAGAAGCTTCTGAAGAAGGTGAAGAAGAAGAAGCTGCAAGCGAATAATCTTCTGCTTCATTCGAAGTTTTTGCAGGAGGCGGCTCTCGCCTCCTGTTCCCAAGCAGCCGCAAGCGGCTGCTTTTTCATTTGAAGAAGTCTCTCAAGAGGCATGTGATGAAACTGATCGTCGGACTTGGCAATCCCGGTTCCAAATACCAAGGCAATCGCCACAACATCGGCTTCATGGCCGTGGACGAGATTCATCGCCGCCATTCCGCCTTCCAGCCATGGCGTGCCCGCTTTCAGGGGCAGGTGTCTGAAGGCCGCCTCGGCTCCGAGAAGGTTCTGCTTCTCAAGCCGTCTACCTACATGAACGAATCCGGCCGCTCGGTCGGGGAAGCCATGCGCTTTTACAAGATCGAGCCGGAAGAGATCGTCGTTCTCTATGATGAGCTTGACCTGCCTCCGGCAAAATTCCGCATGAAAAAAGGCGGTGGCCATGGCGGACATAACGGCCTTCGCTCGATCACCGCTCATATCGGAGCCGACTATCGCCGTCTGCGTCTTGGGATAGGCCACCCCGGCGACAAGAAACTGGTTTCCAACTATGTCCTCGGTGACTTCGCAAAGGCAGATCACGACTGGCTCGAGCCGCTGCTGACAGAGATTGCCGACCACGCAGACCTGCTTGCAGAGGGCAAGGACAGTCAGTTTGCCAACAAGCTGACTCTCATCCTCGAGCCGGAGAAGGCCCAGCGGAAAACCAAGGCCCAGAACGGCGGCGGCAGCGCACCGAAGCCCCAGAAGGCGAAGAGTCAAAGCCACATCCGCCAGGCGCGGCAGCAGGCACCTGTCAATGTGCCCAAGTCCGGCCCGATGGCCGAGATGCTGAAAAAGCTTCTGGGTGGCAACAAGGACTGACTTTGTTGCCGCTCATTCGCGGGCGAAGCCCCAAACCCTTGACCTGCCGATCATGCTAAGGCATGTAGCCCGGCAACAGTTTCAGACACAAACCGAAAGCGAACTCCCATGGGTTTTCAGTGCGGCATTGTCGGGCTGCCGAATGTCGGCAAGTCCACGCTTTTCAACGCGCTTACCAAGACCGCGGCGGCCCAGGCTGCCAACTATCCGTTCTGCACGATTGAACCGAATACAGGCGAAGTGGCGGTTCCCGACCCGAGACTTTACGCCATTCGCGATGTAGCCCAATCGAAGGAGGTCATTCCGACCAGGATCACCTTTGTTGATATCGCAGGGCTCGTTCGCGGCGCCTCCAAGGGCGAAGGCCTCGGCAACCAGTTTCTCGCCAATATTCGCGAAGTGGACGCCATCGCCCATGTTCTGCGCTGCTTTGAAGATGACGACATTACCCATGTGGACGGCACTATTGACCCGCTGGCAGATGCCGAAACGGTCGAAACCGAACTCATGGTCGCCGACATGGAGAGCCTGGAGCGCCGCATCGCTCCTTTGAAGAAGAAAGCCACGACAGGAGACAAGGAAGCAAAGGCTGTTCTGCCGATCATGGAAGCTGCGCTTGCGCTGCTGCAGGACGGCAAGCCCGCCCGCGTGCTTGAGACCGCAGATGCCGAAGAGGCAAAAATCCTCAAGGGCCTCAACCTTCTGACGTCGAAGCCGGTTCTTTACGTCTGCAACGTCGACGAGGCATCCGCAGGCGAAGGTAATTCCCTTTCCGAGAAAGTTGCCGAACGGGCAAAGGAAGAAGGCGCGTCGTCCGTCGTCATCTCCGCCGCCATCGAAGCGGAAATTTCTCAGCTCGATAGCGAAGAACAGGCAGAATTCCTGGAAACCATCGGCCTTGAAGAGCCTGGACTCGACCGTCTCATTCGCGCCGGTTATGAGCTTCTGGATCTGATCACCTACTTCACGGCCGGGCCGAAGGAAACACGCGCCTGGACGATCACCGAAGGTACCAAGGCTCCGGGAGCCGCCGGTGTCATCCATACCGACTTCGAACGTGGCTTCATTCGCGCCCAGACCATCGCTTACGACGATTACGTCTCGCTTGGCGGTGAGAATGCCGCCAAGGAAGCGGGCAAGGCCCGCGACGAAGGCAAAGAATACATCGTCAAGGATGGCGATGTCCTGCTCTTCAAATTCAACACCTAGGTTGTTTTAACCGCTTTCCCTTGTTCCGGTTGCGATCTAACGTTCAAACCGGAACATAAAGGGAGAGCGGTCCAATGAAATCCGTTTTACTGACCGGTTTTGAAGCCTTTGGCAACACTCCGGTCAATCCTGCCGAACAGGTTGCCAGGCAACTCGATGGCGAAGTCATCGAAGGGGTTAAGGTCGTATCTCGGATCATTCCGAATACCTTTTTCGTCTGTATCGATACGGTCAGGGAAGCCTTGAGCGAGACCAGTGCAGGTGCCGCGGTCATGATGGGCGAATATGGTGGCCGTGCAACGATTACGGTCGAACGCATCGCGCAGAACTTCAACGATTCCACCCGCTACGGCTTGAAAGACAATGCCGGTGTGAGCCTGCAGGGCCAGCCGACAGCTCCCGACGGCCCGCTTGCCTATCAAAGCACTTTGCCCATTCGCGCCATGGTGAAAGCCATGCGCGACGGCGGCATTCCAGCGGACATTTCAGACGCAGCCGGCACGTTCTGCTGCAATCATCTGTTTTACGGCATCCTGCATCATCTGGCAGTGATCAAGAGCAAGGTAAGGGCCGGGTGGGTGCACCTCCCCCATTTGCCTGAGGTCGCTGCCATGGAAGAAAATCTCGGTGCACCCAGCATGTCCGTGGAAACGGCGGCTAATGGGGTGCGGCTCGCAATTGCGGAAGTCATAAAGCATCCGCAGGATATCGATCTACCGATCTCCGGTCGCCTGCAAATCTGAACGTCATGGAAAAAAGCCCGGAGTTACCTCCGGGCCAGTTTTCGTCATCTGAAACTCAGCGCTTGGCTGCATAGTAGGAAACGCGGCGCTCCAGATAGGCGAGAAATTCCGAAACCGTGAAGGCGAGAGCGAATAGCACCAGCAGAACAGCCCAGAAGTGCGCCATCAGAAAGTTGTTGGCGTATAGCTCGAACAGTGCTCCGAAACCGACAATCGAGATCAGAAGCTGGCCGATGATCACACCTTTCACGGCCCGGATCACACCAATGCGCACTCCGCCGAGAATTTCCGGCAGGGCCGCCCAGAAATAGATCTTGTAGAAGGCCTGGAACGGATTGGCCCCATAACATCGGGCCATTTCAACAAGGGACCGGTTGATCTGCAAAACCCCTGCCCGCGCATTCAGGATAATGATCCAGATCGCAAACAACGTCGTGGTGATGATGATCGATTTCATTCCGAAACCGAAGAGAACCATCAACACCGGCACCAGCGCGGTGAGCGGCGCGCTCAGGAAAACATTGACCCAAGGCAGCAGGAGCTCATCGATCAACCGGTTTTTACCCATGAGAATTCCGACCGGAATTCCGATGATGACGGCGAAGAACACACCGGCTGCGAAAGCATAAGCCGTTTCAGACAATGCCTTCAGAAACGGCGCGGTCCCGATCACTGAAAAGAGGGTAACAAAGACCTCCGACAGTGGCGGCACGAAGAATGTCAGGTCCAGACGCCCGACAATCTCCCACAGCAGCCCCCAGAGTATGAGGGACGACATTGCCGGCAGGCGGACACCAGAAATTGTCATGGTACCCTCCTATTCCACGTAGCTTCGCAGAGAAGCCCAGATCCGGTCGACGATATCCAGATACTCCGGGTCCCTGCGAATGTTGTCGGTGTTCTTGTTCCGGAGCCCTGCCGGGCGGATGATTTCCGATACGCGGCTCGGTCGTGGCAACAGGATCGCGATCTGATCGGATACATAGACTGCCTCTTCGATCGAATGAGTGACGAAGATGAAGGTCTTGTTCTCATTCTGAACGAGATTCAGAAGGTCTTCCTGGAACTTGCGCCGGGTTTGCTCATCGACTGCTGAAAAAGGCTCATCCATCAGCAATACATCCGCATCGACAGACAATGCACGGGCAAGGCCGACACGCTGGCGCATGCCGCCGGAAAGCTGATGGGGAAAGCTCTTTTCAAATCCGGAAAGGCCGACTTCCGCGATGTATTTCTCCGCAATGGCTTCACGTTCGGATTTCGCGACGCCGCGCAATTCAAGTCCAAAAGCCACGTTACGCAGAACGTTGGCCCAGGGCAGCAGCGCGAAATCCTGAAAGACGAATGCGCGGTCAGGTCCCGGACCGGTTACTGGCCTGCCGTTGACTTCGATTTCTCCGGCTGTCGGTTCGAGCAGACCGGCGATGATTTTCAAGAGCGTTGTCTTGCCGCATCCAGAAGGCCCCAGCAACGAGGTCAACTGACCGCGTGGAAACTCGAGCGTTAGATTCTTAAGCGCTTCCACGGTGCCGTAGGTCTTCGACACGCCCCGGGCAACAACAGCATTGTCGTTTCCGGGCCCGGCGGCAGCATCAACGACTTCCTTAATCTGAGGCATAACCACGGACATTTCCTTCAAAGAGATAGACTTCCAGCCGCTCCAACAGATTGAGGAACAGGACAGCAAGAAGGATGATTGAGAAGATCGCGGCATACATGGCGGGATAATCCGCGATCGAGCGGCTATAGGTGATGATGTCACCGACGCCTGTCGGCGTGATCTTGAGCTCGGCCAGGACAGCACCGATAAACCCGGCCGATATACCGAGCCGCAAGCCGCTGAAAATTACAGGCGAAGCCGCCGGGATGACGATCTTGAGAATGATCTCGGTGTCGGATGCCAGAAAAGACCGGCCCATTTCCTTGATTGAAGACGGCGTGTTGCGAACGGCGCCGGCCGTGTTCAGCACGATCACCGGCATTGCCATGATGCAGACCACAAAGACCTTCGACGTCAAACCGATACCGTATGCCATGACTAGAAGCGGGATCAGAGCGGCAAGCGGCGCCGCCTGCATGACGATGAAGATTGGCGAAAAGAGCCAGTCGAATTTTTCGCTCAAACCGATCCACAGCCCGAGCCCAATTCCGAATACGGCAGAGATCGCAACGCCGACGACCAGGGGCCGAAGCGTTTCAACATAAGCCTGGAAGAGTGTGCCGTCACCGGCCATGCGAACGAGCGCCGACATGGATTCCAGGAATGTCGGAAAAGCGTAACTGACAGGAATCATTCCCGCGATCTGCCAGGCCCCGAACAGAAGCAGTGCGGATAGAATTTTCAACCAGAACGAACGGTTTTTCATAAGCCGGGGTCCTTTGTTTGACAGGAACCGGGGTCGGCTGCCGGACTGTTCCGGCAGCCATGGGAACCGGACTTATTGCGTTGCCGCGTCCAGCGGTGCGAGATACCAGAAATCCTCAATGTTCAAGGAAGCCGGATCTCCCTCCAGCTGGCCGGCATTCGAGTACCACTCGATATCTGCCATCGCGGCCTTACGGCCTCCACCATTGGGATCATACAGCCCACCTTCGACCGCATCGGCGTAGAAGGCATCGAGGTTACCGAGAATTTCCGGCGGCAACTGGCCGATAGGACCATCCGGGTCGGTTTCCTCGGAAATGATCGTCGGATCCTCGGCCATGTCCCGCCAGACGCTTACCAGAGCGTTGACGAATATCTCGACATCCTTTTCGTTGCTCTTGATCCAATCGAGATTTGCAAACAGCGCTTCATCGCTGGCATCGACTTCGAACATCGGCAGGACGTTGAATTTGTCACCGGCAATCTTCATGACCTTGTTCTTGTTGGACAGGTCAATGATCGTGGCATCGGTCTGCCCTGCCATCAGGGCAGCGACACGATTCGACGATCCGGGAACGTAGGATCGGTCACCGAATTTGATGTTCAGCTTGTCCTCGATCACGTTGGCGATGGAGTCCGTTCCTCCGCCGCGCGAATGCAGCATGATCGGTTCGCCGTTGAGGTCTTCCAGCTTGCTGTACTTTTGAGAGGTCACCGGAAAAAACTTCAACTTGGAAAGCTGAAACACGATGCGGATGGGGGCCTTCGAGCGTTGCATCGCCGCATAGGGCGTTCCAAAGCCGATATCCATCTGCCCGCTCAAAACCGCCTGGATCGCAAGTTCCTCGTCGGAAAAGGCAGTCCATTCATATTCAAGACCATTGGCTTTCGCCCGATCGAGCGCGACAAAGAATGCAGCCAGTTCATCAGATGGCGTCTCCGCCAGCGCGATCTTGATTTTGCCGGCGGCGTCCGCAGCACCTGCCATCAGGCCAACGGCAAGTGGAACAACGGCAACCGCCGTTCCCAGTTTGCGCAATAATGACTTCATCGTTCTCCTCCCTGAATTAGGACCTTCTGGTCCTCTGTGTTTCAGATCAGGTCGCGGCTTTTTGGGCTCTCTTGACCCGCTGAATGCTGCTCTCCCTAAACCTCCCCGAACAGACGTGCTGACACGGAGCTGATGTGCTGCCACATGGCATCATGGGCAGCCTTGGGATCCCGATCCTCGATCGCTGCACAAATGCGATCGTGCTCGGCAAAACTGGTGTGATTTTCAGGCGGGCGTTCCGTCTCGCGAATGACGGTGCTCACTGCAACGGCTCGGCGTACCTTGTTCAATTGATCGAACAGGGCGATGAGCAGAATGTTGTCCGTTGCCTCGGCTATGGCGTAGTGAAACTGGTCATCCTGGGTTTCATAGTCACTCCAGTTGGAAGCCCGCCTCGCCCGTTCCTTTACCTGCTTGATTTTCATGACGGCCTGGCGCGATGCGTTGATGGCCGCCTCGCGGGCAATGACTGCCTCGATGCATTGGCGCGCCCGCATCATCTTGACCGGCGTGATCTGGTGGCCAATTTCCGAGAGCTTGCCGATGTCGATCTGGTCGTCATGTCCGGCGATGAACGTGCCCTTTCCGACATGCCTCCAGATCACCCCTTCGCGCTCGAGTGAATCCAGGGCTTTGCGCAAGGAATTGCGTGTCATGCCTAGATGCCCGATCAACTCTCGCTCCGCCGGCAGGCGATCTCCGGGAGCGTAGGCTTTCTCGGCAATGAAGTCCTTCAGCAGGTTGACTGCACCGCTTCGGTCTGCGGTCTCGGAATGGTTCAGCACAAGCGCCTCTCTTCATCACAAACGCGTGAACATCCTTCAAATTGATCAACCAATTTGCGATCAATACCCTAATTAATCTCGAATCAATCCAGTTTTGCAAGAAAAAATCGACAAATTAAAAAATTGGTTGTGATTGATATGAAATTGGTTAGGGTCATTTGCGACAAAATTCCAGAAAAGGCAGAGGGAGCGCATGTCTGAATTTGTTATCGAGTTGCCACAGCTTGCAACGCTGCCGGTCAGAGGCACGGACAGCCTTTTTCCGGTTCGCCGGGTCTATTGCATAGGACGGAATTATGCAGCTCATGCCGTTGAAATGGGCCATGACCCGGACAAGGAACCGCCTTTCTTCTTTCAGAAAAATCCCAACAATCTCAACATCTCGGGTAAGTTCCCCTACCCGCCCAAATCAGATGATGTGCATCATGAAATCGAGTTGGCCGTTGCCCTGAAATCCGGCGGCAGCAACATCCCGGTCGACAAGGCCCTCGATCATGTTTTCGGCTACGGCACTTCGCTCGACATGACGCGCCGCGACCTCCAAGGGCAGGCCAAGAAGATGGGGCGCCCGTGGGAAATCGGCAAAGCATTCGAAGCCTCGGCCCCAATCACGCCGCTGGTCCCGGCGGCAGAGTGCGGTCATCCGGATAGCGGCGCGATCATATTGAAGGTCAACGATGACATTCGTCAGCAAGGGGACCTCAACCAGATGATCTG
>JBCCVB010000105.1:0-25439 GCA_039195965.1 Pseudomonadota bacterium | reverse complement strand
TCATAGTCCATCTTTCTCTCTGGCGGATCACTAACACCTAATTGGCCGGAACTCAGGGGGCTGGTCACCCCAATGTTTGACGGTCCTAGTTAAAAGCAAGCTGCATCTCACCGAATTGATTAAAGCGCTGATGGATCGCTTCAAGTTGCGGAGCGTGCAACGTTCATATGCTTCGACAATTGAGCCAAGAATTCATAGAGGCAACCGCACCATGAAACCTCAATTTTAGGCTTTGATAAGAAAGGTTATCTGTTGGAAATCTTCCAATCCGAGCAAATCACAGCCTAGGTTCTGTTGATAAAGTGGACCCCCAAATCAGTTAAACTGTGATTCTTGGCTGTCTTTTAGGAAGCACTTTTGGCGTTTGGCGACCTTACAGACCAGGAATGGGACTTGATTGAACTACTCCCTCCAGCAGAGCGATGCCGCAAATCTCCTC
The DNA here is from genome assembly GCA_039195965.1 of Pseudomonadota bacterium. Taxonomy (GTDB): domain Bacteria; phylum Pseudomonadota; class Alphaproteobacteria; order Rhizobiales; family Stappiaceae; genus Roseibium. The sequence continues at coordinate 25,000 of JBCCVB010000105.1, read as the reverse complement.
TGGCGTAGGACAATTGGCGGCGCTTGAACAGAATGCTTCATGTCTTGCATGTTGACTACTTTGGCGCAAAATGCATGAACACTACGAAAACTGGGATTCGGTCTATATCCGGTTTCTTCGGTGGACGGAGCAAGGCGTCTGGGATGGATTTCTAGAAACGTTGGTCGAACTCGGGCTTACCGATGACTGGCAAGACATGATCTACAGCACCACAGTCCGCAGCCATAGTCAGGCAGCAGGCGCCAAAAGGGGACGCATAAGGAGCATTTCGGTCGATCACGCGGTGGCCTTGCTACAAAGGTCCAAGCGAGAGCAGATGGTCAAGGGCGCCTTTTCAGCTTTGTCCTGACAGGCGGCGAATTATCAGATTATAATGCCGTTCCCGTCCTTCTGGAAAGGCCTTGCCGCAAACCTCGACTGTTTCTGGTTGACCAGGGATACGATAGTGATGCGATGCGCCAGGTCCTGCTTCTGACAGGTATTGGTCCGGTCATTCCGCCGAAGTCAAGCCGTAGGGAGCAAATATCTTCCGACTACCGAACCTACAAAAACAGGAACAGAATTGAACGCATGTTCAATAAAGTCAATCAGTTCCGCAGGATTGCAACCCGCTACGACAAAACCAAAGCGTCCTTCTCAGCGTTCCTAAACCTGGCAACCCCACGCCTGTGGCTGCGCGACTTTATCAACAGGATCTAAGTTCAATTCATCTCCTTCGCTAGCCAAAAAAATCTCGTTACCACTATATTGCCCTTCAATCTTCTCTTGCATTTTTTCCCATTTCTGCGTATCAGCCCTCGCCCACCCCAATTCTCAGACTGCAGCCCCACCAGGATTGCCACTGCGCACGGTCGTCCTTTGGCTTGTTGTTTCAACGAGGTTTCTGCCATGCCCCAAACAATCGGCCTTGATTTTGGCACGTCCAACACCGTGGCGGTTTCGGCGGCCAGCGACTTTGCGACACGGCCGATTACCTTCGGCGATGGTAGCGATGCCTTCACCTCACTTGCCACGGTGCTGAGCTTTCTCGACCGCGGGGCGGCGCGGGCGTTGAATGCTGAGGCGGGACCCTGGGCGATCAAGCAGTTTCTGGAAAGCTACGGCGATGTGCGGTTTATTCAGTCGCTGAAGACGTTTGCTGCTAGTTCGGTGTTCAAGGGCACGGGTGTTTTTGGTGTCCGGTTCGAATTTGAAGACCTGATGGCCACTTTTCTGAGATGTGCATTCGAGCGTGCGGGCACTGCGTTTGATCCGTCTTCGACGCGGCTAACCGTTGGCCGGCCGGTGGAATTCGCAGGTTACAATCCGGATGAAGCGTTGGCGATGGAGCGGTATCGCAAGGCGTTTCAGAAGGTCGGCTTCAAGGACATCCTGTTTGTGATGGAGCCTGTCGGCGCGGCATTCTCCTATGCCCAGTCTCTCGACAAGGACACCACAATACTGGTGGCCGATCTGGGTGGCGGCACCACGGACTATTCCATCATGCGGTTCGAGATGGCTGCAGGTCATATGAAGGCAACACCGCTCGGGCGCGGCGGTATCGGCATTGCCGGGGACACGTTCGATTATCGCATCATCGACAATGTCATCCTGCCGAAGCTCGGCAAGGGCTCGACCTACAAGAGCATGGGCAAGGTACTGGAAATCCCTCCCAATCTGTTCTCAAATTTTGCGCGCTGGCACATGCTCTCGATCTTCAAGACTTCCGACGACTACAAGGAAATGAAGAAGCTGCTGCGCTGGTGTGTGGAGCCGGAGAAGATTGAGCTGTTCATCGATCTTGTCGATGAAGACCAGGGGTATCCGCTCTATAAGTCGGTTTCGGAAACCAAGGCACTTCTGTCATCCGAGGAAGAGGCGGAGTTTTCCTTCGCGCCCCTGGGGCCGGACTTCAAGGCGAGTGTTTCCCGGAAGAATTTCGAACACTGGATCGCACCGGATCTTGCCAAGATGGACAAGGCATTGGACGCCACTCTCACAAAGGCCGGTCTGACCGAAAATGATATTGACCGGGTGTTCATGACCGGAGGCACCTCCTTTGTGCCGGCGGTTCGCCGGCAGTTCGCGAACCGGTTCGGGCAGGAACGCATTTCAGGTGGCAACGAGCTGACATCGGTCGCCAACGGGCTGGCCCTGATCGGCGCACGCGAGGATGCCGACGATTGGACGATTGCGGCCTGACGGTTCGCTGCTACCGGCACGGTGCCAACGGACGCATCTCAATCAAAAAATTACGCACCTCTTGGTGAGCCGAGACCGTCAAGGGCGACCCAAGATCCGCCCAATTTCACCTAGTACCTCTGTCCTGAAGCCTACGTAAGCGATGTGGCTGTCACTGCGTTCCAACACGCGTCGTTCCTACGCTTCCAGGAAGGTTGGCAGTAACCAGAGCATCGAGACAAGCTTCCCAGGAATAAGCTCATCCTTTCCAATTTCAAATGATCTCAACTTATCGAGCAGAGCCTCCGCCAGACCCACGTCGAATATCCCGGATTGTCTGAGATCCCAGAGAAAGCCACCCCGTCGCCACTCCTGTTCCATCAACTTGATCATTTCGGCATGTGTCATGTCGAGTCCCCAGCTTGAACTCGCGGGTTCAAGTTCTTGTCCGCCTCTTCCAGAATTCCGGCGCAAACCTTCTCCAGATCCGGCCATTCCGAACGATCCAATCAAGAGCCCGGTGGTGTCAGAAGCCGTACGACAACTTCAGCTTTGTCTCCGGCAGATATCTTCTCCGCCTTGCGCACCGCAGTCTTGACCGGCAGGAGAAACGAGCCGGAAGCCTTGTCCGGCCAGATTGTCGTGTCCCAAGTCGAGGAACCGATGCTGGCCTTCACCTTGATCATGCCCCAGGCCCGGCCTTTCCTGCTGCCGGTGTAGAACCGGATCTGATCAGCGCAATCCTGTGGCAGCATAATGAAAGTCCAGCCACCAGGACCGGGCGAGAGCCACAGCTCTCCTGAAAATTCTATCTGATCAAGCACTGTACCGTCTTTGTGTCCTGAAACTGCGTGATTGCGGCGCGTTGTAACAGGTCATTCCAATAAGCGTTCATCTCCGTCAACCAAAAAGGCCCAGGTTCCAAGGCCTGCTGTCACATGCTGAACCCGGGAATGCCGGGCGCTGGTTTCAGCGCCCAGGCAAGGTTTATCCAAACGCTTTCCTGAGAACCGGTACGCGTTTGACGAGAACGTAGTCGAGTGCCAGCACTGTCAGCAGGGTTATGCCGACCAGCGGAAACGCCAGCGACAGGAACAGCATCAGGATCATGGCACCGCGCCAATGGGGCATGTCTGTCGGTGTCTTCGGAGCAAACACGCGAAGGGCCGCCCCTTTCGGCCGTCTGAGCCACCACATGGCAACGCCGCTGACACAAAGAAAAATCACTGAGAGGCAGACAAACGTGTTCAAAACGAAGTTCCACAAGCCAATCAGCCCCATGTGCAATGGGATACCAACTGCCATCGCCTTGCCGGCGAGCGAATAGTCCGCAAAGGCGACGTTCGCCAGAACCCGCCCCGTATACCGGTCCACATGGACCGTCCGGTCAGAGAATGGATCCTCGGCATCGGAACTCATGGTGTCCTGATTGATCGTCCAGACACCTGTCGCCCCGTTGGGGAAAGCAACGCGGTAACGGGCGTTGAAACCGATCGCCTCCGCGAGGTTTGCAACACTGTCAATGGTAACCGGTATGCCGGGTGCAATGCCGACAACACCGGATTCCGATCCGGAGGCAGGCATCGGGGTTTGCTCAAGGGCCCAGGGCACCTCACCTACCGGCCCGTGGTTCATCGAAGCATGTGTTTCGTCGGAAAGTGGCACATTGTTCCACTTTTCGGCTGGAAAGGTGTTCCACGCCTGAACCAGCTTGCTGCCCCAAACGCCCGTCCAGGCCATGCCGGACAGCAGAAAGAGCAACAGGATCACCGACAGATAAACTCCGATATTGGCGTGTAGCGTCTTCCAGAGCGCCCTGCCTCTTTCACTGAAATCCGGCACAAGCGCTAGCAGAAGAGACCGATCTCGCGGCCACCAAAGGTACACCCCGGTGACGATCAGGACGATAGACAGACCGGCAGCGATTTCCAAAAGCCTGTCGCCCGTGGTGCCGAGCATGAGATCGCTGTGAATACCGTCGGCAAAGTCGTACCAGCCCTGGCGCCGTTCCCAGCTTTCAACCACGTTACCAGTGTATGGGTCGACCGCGACCATGGTCTGGATGCCGTCTGCCTTGACCCTAAACACGGAAACGTTGTCGTCGCCTCTTCCTTTGAGCCATTCGACGATCTTTCCCTCCGGCCGGTTTGCAAGAGCTGCCTCTGCCTGTACCGACACGCTCAGTGCTGTGGCGCCGGGAGGCACCGCCACGGTGATCTTTTCACCATCACGGCCGTCAAAATAGCCGATGTACATCATGATCAAGCCCGTCACGGCCAGGATCATCAGGAAGGGAATAACAAACAGTCCAGCATAAAAGTGCCAGCGCCAGGCCGCAAGATAAAAGCGGTTGGAAGTGGGTGCGCCTGCGGCACCCGGAGGAATATTGCTCATGGGATCTCCACACCGGATCGGCCGCAAACGGGTAGCGTTGCGGGTAGGTCCAGTCAGTTGAATTTCAGAAATTTAGCGGGAAGATCAGACGACATGAGGCGGCGCGCGGGCACCGTGTTGTCCTGAAACTGCGGAAGGCCACCAGGTTATGGTCCGAAGCACTGAAGCTTGCTGCGCCAGGACACTGGGAAGCGCTACCTGAGGCGTTTCAACGGTATCCAGAAACGATCCGACACCGGCGAACACGCAGTGTTCCATCGCTCCGGTATCAGGGTCTTCATCAGAGCCAGGGGGAATTTCGACGCCGTTTGCGTCAAGTGTAATGGTTCTGAGACCATCCGTCGTACACAGCGTGACGGTAAAACCGCCTTCTGCCTGAACCGATGGCATAAAGCCCTGGGGGATGAACGCGGTGAGGACAAACGGCAGGAACAGCAGTGCCGCGACCACTGACTTCAATTCCGGAAATTTCAGCCGGAAGTGTTTCAAGTTCCTGCATCCCCCATTCAGAACCGCAGACCTTTAAGCCATAATCCGATCAAAAACAAACCCGGCCAATACCGCAACTCCAAATTCGCAAAGTCACAAGCCCGGACGAGGCGTTATCGGATGTGTCTGATTGTACCAAAGGATGTCGCTTTCGTGCTTGATCCACCCTTGGGCCTCCCCTAAATTGCCGCGATCCGACGGCGTCCTTTTTAGGGACTGAAAGCGATTCTGGATGCGGTTGACCCAAATAGGGGACCAATGCCGGAGCTGTCCAAGACACTTGCAAGAGCGTGGTTCAGTGCCCGCTTAAATGCGTTTGTCTGCTTTCATCTCCTTCAATGTGCCGACAACACAAACCGCCTTTTCGGCGCCTGCCACCCTGGGGGAGACACATGTTACAACGCGCTATTCTCACCGGCCTTGCCGCCACCATCCTGCCCACTTCCGCTTTCGCTCACGGCGGCCACCTGGGTGAACTTGCCGGACATTCTCATTGGGTCGGCGTTGCCGCTCTTGCCGGTGCAGCGCTGGTTGCCGGTATTGTTGCCCTCAAGGGCCGCAAACAGAAAGAAACCGAAGACACACCGGAAATTCAGGGCGACGAAGAAGACGCTACCGGAGAAGCCGCTCAATGAGTGAAAGACTGGGGCTGATGATCTGCGGCCATGGCAGTCGCATCAAGGGTGCGGTCGAGCAATTTGCGCATCTGGCGGAAGGTCTGAAAGCCCGATTTCCGGATTGGCCGGTAGAATATGGCTACCTGGAATTTGCCAATCCGGTCATCCGTGATGGCCTGAACGAATTGCGGGCGGCCGGTCATCATCACCATCACTCCTATCCGCATGCGGACCAACCGCTCGGACCGAAGTCGTTGATCCGGGAAAGGTAAAAGTGAACGTGTCTACCGATACCGTGCCGCCCTACACCTATGAGAAAGATCCTGCTGCGATTTATCGTCAGTCCTTTTCCATCGTGCGAGAAGAAGCCGACCTCTCTCATTTGCCGGAAAGGTTGCGGCCCGCTGCCATTCGTCTGATCCATTCCTGTGGAATGACCGATCTGCCTCAGGATCTTGCCTGGTCCGAGAATGTGACGGAGGCCGCGCAGCACGCGTTTGCTGAAAACGCACCGGTTTTCTGCGATGTGGAAATGGTGGCTCACGGCATCATTCGTTCCCGCTTGCCAGAACATAGTGAAGTTGTCTGCACGTTGAATGATGCGTCGGTGCCGGACCTCGCACGGAAACTCGGCACGACACGATCGGCTGCTGCCATCGAACTCTGGCGCGATCGCCTTGAAGGTTCGGTGGTTGCGATCGGCAATGCACCGACCGCTCTGTTTCACTTGCTTGAGATAATCGCCGCAGGTGGACCGAAGCCTGCACTGGTCCTCGGATTTCCGGTCGGATTTGTCGGAGCTGCGGAATCGAAGGATGCACTTATTGCAAATCCCTTCGGTGTGCCGTATCTCGCCGTAAAAGGTCGCCGGGGTGGTTCGGCTATGGCAGCTGCCGCCGTCAATGCGCTTGCCGCCGGCTTACCGGAGGAAAGATGACATGCCGGAAGGTTTCAAAAGCAAGGGCCTGAAGTCGGTCTCAAGCGGACAGCCGATGCGATCGAGAGGGTTCCTTTCCCAGCCTGGCGGTCAGATTACCGGCCAAGGCGTCAAGACTGATACGGACAAGGAACAGAAGATGCACCATCGGTCACGTGGTGCGCGGCAGGCAACCGTGTCGACCGATGGAAAACCGACAGACCTTTCCGAGAAACCCACCATAAAGCCGTATACCCTGGAGGACGAATGACCTCTCCTTGGCTCACATTGGTCGGGATCGGCGAAGACGGTGTTCTGGCACCTGGAGGGGCCGAGGCGCTCGGGCAGGCTGATGTTGTTTATGGTGGCGTCCGGCATCTGGAGCACGCAGGCACAATAAAGGCGGAAAAGCGAACCTGGCCCTCTCCATTTTCTTCGGTCTTTGATGATCTCACCAATCTGAAAGGCCGAAAAGTCGCGATACTGGCAACAGGCGATCCGATGTGGTTCGGCATTGGTTCATCTCTGTTGAATCTCTTTCGCGCAGAAGAAATGTCGATCTTGCCGTCTCTTTCGGCCTTCCAGCTTGCGGCCTCCCGCATGGGTTGGGCCGTACAGGAAACCGAGTGCCTTTCCGTCCACGGGCGACCGGTGGATCTCCTGCGCTGCGCGCTTTATCCTGGTGCCCGCCTGATCGTTTTGACCAACGGTGCCGACACTCCCCAACAAGTGGCCGATCTTCTGGCTGACGAGGGGTACGGCCAGACCGGAATGACCGTTCTGGAGCATATTGGCGGCGAAAAGGAGCGACACATATCCGGAACCGCCGAGAACTGGTCGTTCGATGTCGCCGGTTTCCATACGCTTTGCATTGATGTGGTCGCTGATCCGGGCCTCAGGCCGCGCGGGCGAACGCCAGGACTTCCTGACGACGCCTTTCGCCACGACGGCAAGATGACCAAACAGGACATTCGTGCCGTCACTCTGGCAGAGCTGAAACCATACCCCGGTGCCCTGCTGTGGGATATCGGCGCTGGCTGCGGTTCGGTTGCCATTGAGTGGCTGCGCTCAACAACTCGTACACGGGCCATCGGCCTGGAGCCTCACACCGAGCGCCGGCAGATGGCGGCGGAGAATGCGGTCGCCCTGGGTGTACCGCATCTGCAGCTCAAGGATGCCGTGGCGCCGGATGGCCTAAATGGTCTTCCGCAGCCGGACGCCATCTTCATTGGTGGTGGGTTGACGGTTTCAGGCATTGTGGATGCCGCATTGAATGCCCTGCCCTCCGGCGGAAGGCTGGTAGCTAATGCCGTGACGCTGGAAAGCGAAGCGGTTCTGCTGGCCGCATACCAGGCGCTTGGAGGAACCTTGAAAAAACTGTCGGTACATCGTGCAAGCGCAGTCGGTGGGTTGACCGGCTGGCGTCCGCTCATGCCGGTGACCCAGTGGAGTTACACCAAACCATGAGCGGAACCCTTTACGGCATCGGTCTGGGCCCGGGAGATCCGGAACTGATGACCTTGAAAGCACACCGGTTGATCTCGTCAGCCGAAGTCATTGCCTATCCGGCACCGGACTCTGGCGAGAGCTTTGCGCGGTCGATCGCTTCTGCCTCGATACCGGTGGGTGCCCGTGAAATCCCGATAGTGGTGCCGATGCGCGTCGACCGGTTTCCGGCTCAGGAAATCTATGACAAGGCTGCCGGAGAAATCGCCGAGGTACTGGCCTGCGGACAGGATGTCGTCACCCTTTGCGAAGGCGACCCGTTCTTTTACGGCTCCTTCATGTATCTGTTTGAACGTCTCTCCGACCGGTTTGACATAGAGGTCGTGCCAGGCGTCACCTCGTTGACAGCTTGCGCGGCACAGCTTCACCGGCCGTTGACATCAAGAAACGATGTGCTGACCGTCATTCCCGGGCCGTTGCCCGATGAAGAAATCCGACAGAAAGTCCAGGAAGCTCAGGCCGTCGCCATCATGAAGGTTGGCCGGCATCTGGCGCGCCTCAGAGCTCTGCTCGGTGACATGAACCTCTTGGACAGAGCAGGTTACGTGGAACGCGCCAGCCTCTCCGAGCAAAAAGTTCACCGTCTCGTTGACCTGGAGACGGACACCGCCCCCTATTTTTCCATGATCCTCATCTACAAGGGAGAAGAAGCGTGGACGCTTCCCCCATCCTACTCGTCCTGAACCAGGCCGGCCTCGACACGGCTGAAGACGTTGCAAAACGCTTCTCGACCGCTCGCATTCACGGGCTCGCCGGCCGCGTTCCGACGGCGGACACTCAGTTCAATGAAACGTTGGAGCACATCCAGCTGCTCTTCAAGGCCGGGCATCCGATTATCGGCTTTTGCGCCAGTGGAATTCTGATCCGGGCTCTTGCGCCCATCCTGTCGGACAAACGCAACGAGCCTCCGGTGATTGCGGTTTCCGAAGACGGTTCAAGCATCGTTCCGCTGCTGGGCGGCCATCGGGGAGCAAACGAACTTGCTCGCGTGCTTGCCAAGTCACTCGGCGGTCATCCGGCGATCACGACAGCCGGCGACACCAAGCTTGGTGTCGCTCTCGACGTTCCGCCAAAGGGATGGCGGCTTGCCAACCCGGAAGATGCAAAACCCGTGATGGCAGAACTTCTGTCGGGTGCTCCGGTGCGCCTCGAGGGGTCTGCTGACTGGCTTGCCGATGCCAAATTGAACCAGGCTGACGACGCTGCAATTTCGATTGCAGCAACCGAAAAGCCGGTTGAAGGCAGCCCGACGCAGCTCGTCTACCATCCTCAGAAATATGCCGTCGGTGTCGGATGTGCCCGTCACTGCGATCCGCAGGAACTCATAGAGCTGGTGGAAGCCAATCTGGTCGAGGCCGGTATTGCCAAAGGAGCCGTCGCCTGTGTCGCCACTATCAACCTGAAGGCTGACGAAGAAGCAATGAATGTTCTGGCGGAGCATCTGGGTGTGCCACTGCGCCTTTTCTCCGCAGAAGAATTGCAACGCGAAACGCCACGTCTGAAAAATCCCTCCAACGTAGTTTTTGCCGAAGTCGGTTGTCACGGGGTGTCGGAAGGCGCAGCGCTTGCCGCCTCCGGGGCGTTCAGTGCGCTGACGGTTGAAAAGCAGAAAACCGAAAACGCGACCTGTGCCATTGCCCGCTCGCCACAAACGATCGAACCGGAAGCTGTCGGCCGGGCCAGGGGCCATCTTTCCGTGATCGGGATCGGTCCCGGCAAGGACGACTGGCGCACGCCGGAAGCGACGAAACTTCTTTCGGAAGCAAGCGACGTGGTCGGTTATTCGCTTTATCTGGACATTGTCGAAAAGCACATCACCGGCAAGACGCACCACAACTTCCCGCTCGGCGCGGAAGAAGACCGAGTCCGGTTCGCACTCGAAGAAGCCGGCAAGGGCAAGAATGTCGCCCTCATTTCTTCTGGAGACGCCGGTATCTATGCAATGGGCTCTCTGGTTTATGAGCTCCTGCACCGGAATGCGGAATATGGCGGCGTGTCGGACGCGGCAAAGCGGGTCAGCGTCACCAACGCACCGGGCATCACTGCGCTGCAGGCTTGTTCGGCGCGCATCGGTGCCCCAATCGGTCATGACTTCTGTGCCATTTCGCTATCGGATTTGCTGACCCCATGGGAAGCCATCGAAAAACGCCTCAAAGCAGCAGCAGAAGGCGATTTCGTAATTGCGTTCTACAATCCGGTTTCCAAACGGCGCCGGACACAGCTTGCTGCAGCCAAGGACATTCTCCTGCAGCATCGCCCGGCCACCACACCCGTCATTCTTGGTGTCAATCTCGGCCGGCCGGAAGAGACCCTGCGTGTCACCACGCTTGAAGCTCTCAGTGTGGATGACGTCGATATGCTCACCACCGTGATGGTCGGTTCCTCCAACACGAGAGCGATCATGAAGGGTGACGGCAAGATCTTCGTCTACACCCCGCGCGGCTATGCCAAGCGCATTGATGCGCCGAAGGCAGAACAGGTTCAAACGAACACTCCAGAACTGGAAGAGCAAAAGGCATGACCGTACATTTTATTGGCGCAGGTCCCGGCGACCCGGACCTCATCACCGTTCGCGGCTTGCGACTGATCCAGTCCTGCCCCGTCTGCCTCTATGCAGGTTCGCTCGTACCGGAACAGATAGTTGCAGCCGCACCGGAAGGTGCTCGCGTGATCGACACCGCACCGATGACGCTGGACGAGATCATCGACGAGATCAAGGATGCTCATGAAAAGGGCCATAGCGTTGCCCGCGTCCATTCCGGTGACCCTTCGATCTATGGAGCAACGGCGGAACAGATGCGCCGGCTCGACGCTCTGGACATCGACTATGACGTCACACCCGGTGTGCCCGCATTCGCTGCGGCAGCAGCGGCCTTGAAGACGGAACTCACAATTCCCGAAGTGGCCCAGACCATCATTGTGACCCGCACGGCGATGCAGTCGTCGGCAATGCCCAACAACGAGGATCTCGACACTCTGGGCAAGAGTGGCGCGACTCTGGCAATTCACCTCTCGGTGCGCAACGTGCGTGAGATCGAACGTCAGCTTACACCGCACTATGGTCCCGATTGCCCGGTGATTGTTGCCTATCGCGTTGGCTGGCCGGACGAAGCCTTCATCCACGCCACGCTTTCAACGCTTGCCGACAAGATCCGCTCTTCGAAGATCACGCGAACGGCTCTGATCTTTGTCGGCCATGCTTTGAACGCGGGTGATGACTTCCGCGACAGCGCGCTCTATGACGCCGATCATGTGCACGTTTTAAGACCGAAGAAAAAAGTCAAGGCCTGACGAACAGCTCCCTCAAAACTTGCGCTTGCCGGGTTGGTGCGACTACCCTCTTCCGGTCGTACTGTTGTGCTGTCTGCTCCGCAGCAGGCAGCCGGCAGGCGCGAGCCAACGGGGGGCGTCATGGGCCTGTACTCGGAAGGAAATCGCAAGTGGTGGCTTCTGGTCGCTGTCAGTTGCGTTCTTGGACTGGTGCTTCTGGATGAGACTGTCGTCGGCATCGCGCTGCCGACAATCCAGGCAGAACTGGACCTGTCACTCAACCAGTCACATTGGGTAGTGAACTCCTACCTATTGGTCTTTGCCTGTTTTGTGGCGGTCGGCGGAAAGCTGGGTGACCAGTTTGGAATGCTTCCCGTATTCCTGACCGGGCTTGCGGTTTTCGGCCTTTGTTCGATAGCCGGTGGCCTTGCATCGTCCGGAGAAATTCTGATCACTGCCCGCGCTCTTCAAGGGATAGGTGCGGCGATCATCTTTCCGCTTTTCGTCGCCATGACGGCCATGACCTTCCCCCAGGAAGAACGCGGTTTCGCCCTTGGGATCGGCGGCGCCATCGGCACAGTGTTTCTGGCAATCGGCCCACTGGTCGGAGGACTTCTTACAGACCTTCTGACCTGGCGCTGGATCTTCTGGATCAATCCGCCGATCGTCATCCTGATCGCCGCGGTCACATTCGTCTCCTGGCGAGACGTTGACCGGCCACCACCACCACCCATTGACTGGACCGGCCTTGCCCTGATCGCGTCAGGCATGTTCTGCACGGTCTTTTCGCTTATGCAGTCAGAGGACTGGGGATGGAGTTCTCCAGCCGTTTCGGGACTTATGGCCGTCGGGCTGGTGTTGCTTGTAGCGTTTGCATTCTATGAACTACGTACCGCCAATCCGCTGATTGAGGTCGATCTCTTCAAGATCCCGGTCTTTTCGGCATCCAATCTTACAATCTTCGTGGCGCAATATTCGAAAATGCCGATTTTCATTTTCGCGGCGCTCTATGCCCAAACGGAACTTGCTCTGTCACCGCTAGGTGCCGGGATGCTCGTCATGCTTGCGGCCCTTCCCCAACCCTTTGTCGCTCCCTACTGCGGAAAGCTGACCGACCAGCACCCGCCGGGCCTGTTGGCGACAGGCGGCATTTTCGGTATCGCCGTTGCAATGACGATGCTCAGCCTCGCGGCTCCCTTTGGTAACATTTGGCTGTTTGCCCCCGGCTTGCTGGTCGCTGGGATTGTCACTCCATTTGTATTCGTTCCAACACAGGCGGCGATCATGGCTTCGCTTCCCGAGCACAAACATGGACAGGGTGGTGGCATCTCCATGTCCAGCCAGATGATCGGTGGCACGGTCGGTCTGGCCGTCTGCAGCACATTGTTCGCGTTTCACAAGAGTTACGTTCTCGTATTTGCTTCAACCGCCGCACTGCTGTTTGTCGTTGCCGTGCTCTGTCTTTTCCTGTTCCGCCGGCCGTCTCCGGTACAAACCGCTTGAGCTGTTGTGTAGCCGGAAGGTGCGAGAACCAAGTCTCCGGAAGTCTTGATTTGCCACGGTTCGGAGTTGTCGCTTAGACTATGTGCACTGGACAGGAGGCGGTCATGAATGACGAGAATGCTCTCTTGAAACAGGCGCTGCTTCTAGACGGCAGCCCTGACATGATCCGGAAATTCTACGAAGGCTGGTCTCACAGCTACGATACCGACCTTGTTCAGGATATCGGCTACATCGGCCCTGAGATCGTGGCTGATGCCCTCTGCAAGAAAGTCTCCAAGAGCGCGACGATCCTGGATGCAGGTTGTGGAACCGGACTGGTTGGTGTCGAGCTTTTAAAGCGCAAGCCGGGCCTGATCGTCGATGGTATCGACCTCACACCGGCCATGCTGGCGCAGTCTCGTGAAAAAGGTGTCTATCGAAAACTGAGCGAGGCCGACCTGAACAGCCAGCTGACCGAACTTGCTCACGATTTTTATGACGGCACCGTCAGTGCAGGTGTCTTTACAAACGGCCATGTCGGACCCAACGGTCTGGACGGACTGATCCGTGTTACCAAACCCGGAGCACCGATCGTTCTGACTGTTCGGGACAGCGCCTGGGAAGCGGATGGCTTCAAGGACAAGATTGAACAACTGGAAAGCGAGCACCGGACACGAACCGGCAGCGTGACGCACAGCCCCTATCACACCAATGAAGGTATCTACTGTCAGCTTGTTGTGCTGGAAGTTATTTGAGGGTCACCAACCGCATTTCTTGCGCACGGCGTCATGCAGTTCCGCCAAACCGTCGACTTCAAATCGCAGATGGAACTCCGCCTCGTTTCGGTCTTTCATCGCAATCCGAAGGCTTCCACCTTTTCTTGAGTTGAAAAGCAATGAGTTCGCGTGGCCGGGATGCTTGATCATGACAAGATTGGCATTTCTGATGGGTGGCTCCAGATGTCCCAGATAAGCTTCGTATTCCGGGGTAAATCCATCCACCGGAACAACCGGCATCTCCCTTTCGACATCGTCCCGCAGTTTGTACCTGGCATCCTGATCGGAAAGAAGTTTGAAGCGGTCGCCTTCCGGAAGGACAAAGAACGAAACGCCAAAGTAATCCTTGTCCAGACAATAAAAAACCAGGGAAGTGCTTTCTCTCAAATTGTCAGTGGTGCTGCCTGACACACTCAAGACAATCACGTTTTCATGCGCTTGTGATCGAGACACCCGAAGCGTCCAGTCACCATTGGTCTGTAGTTCGGTCCTTGGCTCTACATTTAACCGAGGCGCGATGATTGCCGACTGGGCAGCAGCCGCAGCAAACAAAGCGAATAAGCCAACAATCAGAATTCTCATAAAACACCATTTATGGGTGTCGGTTACGCCTGAAGGGAAATCACGTGAGCGAACGATCCCATCACGGTTCCTATCCGCAGCCCCATGTCCGGCAGAATGCTGCCTTCAGCATCCATTGCCTGGAACAGCCTCTCCGCTCCTCCTTCAGAGACAATAGACGCGTAGTGAAACTCGTGAGCCGAAAGGTTCCCTTTCCAAGGACCGCCGAGCGGCTTCAGATCTCGATATCCCAGGTGGCGCTTTCGAGCGGCGAAGGATGTTTCAAGAGGCAACAGGTCCAGCATTTCATGCCGATGACCGGACGCATCGACAATTCCGCTTCCAAGCGTCATGTAGCCACCGCACTCACCATAAATGAGTTTACCCGCTTGTGAGGCTTCTTGCAGCGCGACCTTGAACCGGTTGGCAGCGGCAAGCTTTCCGGCATGCAATTCCGGATAACCGCCCGGCAAATAGATCGCGTCGGCATCTGCTCGCGGAGTTTCGTCCGCCAAGGGCGAAAAGAAGCTGATCTCGGCGCCTGCTCTTTGCCAATGGTCGAGAAGATGCGGATAGGAAAACGCGAAGGCGACGTCGCGTGCAACTGCAACCCGTTGTGCCATCGGAGCGGGCAGATTCAACCCTGTTTCGTTTGACGCCCGCAACGACGACGCGGCGCCTTCAAGGGCAGACAGGTCGACATGCTCTGTGCACACCTGTGCCGCCTGTTCCAGAAACACTTCAAGACCCTGGTGTTCATCCGCCTGAACGAGCCCAAGGTGCCGCTCTGGCAATTCAAGCGCCTTCAACCGCGGCAATGCACCTAGAACCGGCACCTGTAACGGTGCGAGCGCCTGCCTGAGCATGGCTTCATGCCGAAGGCTTCCAACCCGATTCAATATGACGCCCACCAGCGACAAGTCCGATCTGAAAGACCGAAAGCCGTGAACCAATGCTGCTACCGACTGGGCCTGTCTGGCACAATCAACAACGAGAACAACTGGAATTTCCAGTGCGGCAGCAAGGTCGGCGGCGGATCCCTTGCCGCTCGCGGCCCCATCGAAAAGGCCCATTGCACCTTCAACGATCAGGAGATCGTGACCGGAGGCCTGCCGATCGGCAAGCAGGCGCAATGTGCCTTCACCCATTGCCCAAGCATCCAGATTGATACAGGGCTGGCCACTGGCTGCTTCATGAAACTTCGGATCAATGTAATCCGGTCCCGACTTTGCCGAAGAAACTCTTCGCCCGGCGGTTTTGAGCGCTCTAAGCAGTGCGAGAGTTGTGGTCGTTTTGCCGGCTCCCGAAGAGGGTGCGGCAATCAACAAGCCTTTGGCAGCAGGTGTTGGAGAACTATCCGGCATCGGCCGAACGTTTGTCCGAGCGGAGCTCGAGCGGATCAGATGTCAGTATCTTGCCCGACATGGCACCCAGCCAGTCGAGACCATCGCGAAGGCGCACGACTTCGCCGACGCAAACAATCGCCGGAGGTTCGATCCCCGCGGCTTTTGCCTCCACGAAACACTTGCCGAGCGTCGTCTCCAGAACCTGTTGTCCATCCAGTGAAGCATTGCACACAATGCCCACAGGCTCTTCCACAGATCGTCCACCGGCAATGAGTTTGCCGGCTATCGTTTCCAGGTGCTTCATCGCCATGTACATGACGATCACTGGAGATCCCTTGGCAATTCCATCCCAGTTGATCGCATCCGGTGTCAGGCCCGTCTGGTCGTGACCAGTCAGGAAAGTCACCGCCTGATTGCAGTCGCGGTGCGTTGCCGGAATGCCTGCATAAGCGAGACCGCCAATCCCTGCTGTGATACCCGGAATGATGCGGAATGGCACACCAGCTTCAACCAGTCCCAATGCCTCTTCGCCGCCCCGTCCGAATACAAAGGGGTCGCCGCCCTTCAGGCGAAGCACACGCTTGCCTTCCTTGGCGTACTCAATCAGTTTCAGAGTTATGTCGCGCTGTTTGGGGCTGGGTTTTCCGCCTCGCTTGCCGGCGTAATCGGTAATTGCACCCGGTTTAACCCAGGCAAGAATACTCTTGTCGACCAGAGCGTCATAAACAACCACATCGGCCTGCCTGAGGCCGTTCACCGCATGCAGGGTCAGTAGACCGGGGTCTCCCGGCCCGGCGCCGGCCAACCAGACCCAACCGGCTTCGAATTCCGGCAGGCCTTCCGGCATGTGATTATTCTGTTCAGTGCCTATCATGGATCCTGTTTACCTGCCCAAAAGGACCGCGCCAAGCGTTTCCACGATGGAAAACGATACGATTCCGACATTTTGGAACTTGATAGCGAAAAGGAGGAATTCTTCAGCTATAGAGATCTCATGTCGAAGGTGGAAACCAAAGAGCTGAGACGGGGATGGACGACTGGGGCCTGTGCCACGGCTGCTGCCAAGGCAGCCTATACCGCGCTTCTGACCGGCACCTTTCCCGACCCTGTGGAAATAACTCTGCCAAAAGGCGGAACCACCGATTTTGTTCTAACCCGGCACAGTGTTTCACCGACCGAAGCCTTCGCCACGATTACCAAGGACGCAGGCGATGATCCGGACGTCACCCATGGAGCCCTGATCACCTCCACCGCGAGAATTCTGCCGACCGGTAACGGCGTGCGGTTCAAGGCCGGAGCCGGTGTGGGCACGGTTACACGCCCGGGTTTGCCGATCCCGCCCGGTGAACCGGCCATCAATCCTGTCCCGCGCCAGATGATGCAGACCGCCATTGCCGAAGTCGCCGAGCAGTATGGCGCGCCGGGAGACGTTGAAATCGAGGTCTCGATTTCAGATGGTGTTGAACTCGCCCAAAAGACAATGAATCCAAGGCTCGGGATCGTTGGCGGCCTTTCCGTTCTGGGCACCACAGGCATCGTGCGCCCCTTTTCCTGCGCCGCCTGGATTGCCTCAATCCATCGTGGAATTGATGTTGCCAGAGCCGTTGGTTTGACCCATGTGGTTGGCGCAACTGGTGCCTCATCCGAAGATGCAGTGCGCGCCCGATACGACCTGGATGAAACCGCGTTCCTTGATATGGGCGACTTTGCAGGCGGGCTTCTGAAATACCTGCGCAATCATCCGGTCGAAAAGCTTACCCTTGCCGGAGGATTTGCGAAGTTCTCAAAGCTGGCGCAAGGCGCGCTTGATCTGCATTCCGCCCGCAGCTCCGTTGACTTTTCCTTTCTGCAGGACCTCTTGAAAGAAGCAGGCGCATCACACGGGCTGATCGAAGATGCGGTGTCCGCGAACACGGCCAAGGAGGTTCTGGACCGGTCGCTTGAAGAAAATCTAGACCTCAGCGCGTTGCTCGCGAAGCGCACCAAGCAGGCTGTGCGTCAGATCCTGAGAGACGCACCGGTGTCGGTCGAGATTCTGGTGACCGACCGTCAGGGCAAGATACTGGGAGAATGCGGTTTTGAAGACGCCTGACCGCATTCTCCTGCTCGCGGGTACACAGGAGGCCCGGCAGCTTGCCAGCCGCATTGCGGTCGAGTTTCCGGAGTTGCGTCTGACGGCATCCTTCGCCGGCGCCGTTCGTGATCTGCCGGACCTGGGTGTTCCAACCAGGGTCGGCGGATTTGGCGGTGTTGAAGGATTGGTCCATTTTCTGCGATCGCAGAGCATCAGCCTCATTATTGACGCGACACACCCATTTGCGGCCCAAATGAGCCGGAATGCGGTTTCGGCTGCTGAAACGCTATCAATTCCAGTCATCCGATTAGAGCGCCCCACCTGGCAGGCCGAATCCAGAGACATCTGGCAATCGGTCGCATCCGTCACTGAGGCTGCTGACACCCTTTCCCCGGGCGCTCGTGCATTCCTTGCCATCGGACGCAAGGAAATTCAGACATTCACGCATCGGCCGGATATCTATGGTCTCGCGCGCATGATCGAGCCGCCTTCTCCGCCCCTCCCTGAAAATTGGGATCTCATCCTCTCCCGGCCTCCGCAATCGGCTGATGAAGAAGTCGATTTGCTTGCAGCCCATCGGATCACACATGTCGTGACCAAAAACAGCGGCGGCGAACGATCTTATGCCAAGATCGAAGCAGCCCGCCGCCTGCAATTACCTGTCATCATGATCGAGCGGCCGAAGTTGCCGGACGTGGAGACGGTGCAATGTGTCGCTGAAGCTGTACGAGAGATCAAACGCGGTTTTGACGTCTAAGCTGCTCGATCCGGGACCAACGCCAACAGTTGCTTTGCCACAATGTCAAAAGCCTTTTCCCTTGCAGGCTTCGGCGTCAGGTTGTGATCGGAATTCGCCACGAATTGCAGATTTACATTCGAAAAAGCGTTCAATTTTTCGGAATCTTTGCCGAAATTGATCAGGAAAGCCTCCATAGCAATGTCTTCTTCCGAATAAATGATCGTCACACTTGTCCCAAGTTTCGCGAGTTTGTCGAATTCCGCGTGCACTATATCGTTCCGTTGCGCGACAGTCGGCGCTGCTGGAAGTATCTTTTGAAGACGCTCGGCGACACGATCAACGGCCCGGTAGAAAACATTAGTTGCTGCAGCTCTCAGGTTAACCTGTCCACCAACCACTCTTTTGATCAATGATGGATCTTTAGCCAAGGCCAAGTATTCCTTCAAGGGTTTCGGCAAACCGACAAAGCGCCAGTAGAAGCCATAGGGATTAATCGTAATACATCCTTTCCAGTGAGACCCTCTGAGCGCTGTTCTGAATGCCGCATAGGCACCGCTGCAGCGCCCGACAACGACAACCGTTTCTGCCAGCCCCAGACTTTTGACGAGTTCGAACGCCAGCTCGGCGTCGTCTACCTGCTTCTCGTCATAAAGAACCTGGGCCCTCCGCCCTGGAACGGCAGGACTATCTCCGATACCCGCGCCGTCGTATCTAAATGTTGCGATCCCTTTAGCGGCAAGTTCTCGGGACAATTGAACATTGGCCCGGGCCCAGCCAATCTGATAGTCGTACGAGGTAGACAGTATGACTGCGGTTACACCAACGAAGTTTCCAAGCGGTTCGCAGAGCGTTCCAATCAGTCTGTTGTTTTCTCCAAATCTAACCGGCGTTTCCTTGAAATGACTACCTGATACCGGATTTACCAATGGCCTCTTTGAAGCCGTGGTGGCGAGCGAATTCAAGTCTGGAAGAGACTTAACCCATGTCACCAATTCAGCAGCGAAAGCTTTGGGCAGTTCGGGTGGAGAATTTTCCGACAAGAGCGTACTGAAATCCTGATAGACGGTCTCCTGAACGATGCACCCGGCCTCGACCAGATTTTCCTTTACCGCCTCGTCAACAACTCCTTCCGGTTTGCGCGCAAGAAAAACAGAGCAGGGATTGGATATACGGGTTTCGGTGAGATTAAATCCCTTCAGGTCCAATACGACCTGCGGCGGCATCTCGAATCCTGCAATATTGCCTGGATCGCTGACCCTGTCTTCCGGCCGAAGACCGAGACCATCGTTCACAAAATTTGACCAGACCCTGAGTTCCCGCAAATACGCCCTGCCTTTGAAGACGGGCGCCAGAAGCGCCATTCCAGCAATGTCGCTTGCATTTATCGCGTGTTGATAGGCCAATCCGGCTCCGATGCCTTGACCCAAAAGCAAAACTCGAGAAACGCCTGCAAGCGATTTAAGCTCAGTCACGGCCCCTTGGACGGTGCCTAGCCAAGCAGATATTCCCTCTTCTGCATCGTCAATCGCATTGCCTGTACCAGGATAGTCAAACCGCAAACTTGCAATACCAATTTCTGCAAATTTCTCAGAAAGGTAGCGATAAAATTTTCTTGTAAGGAACTCCTCCAGCCCCCACGGGCTTAGGAAAAGCACTGCAAACCCCTTCGGAGCGGTACCGGCGCCGGCAGCGGTGAATAGTCCTGCCTGGTTGCCGAATACGGTCGGCTGCGCGGCCGAAAGACCCACCCTTTCCTGCGTACTGTGTACGATTTCGGCTGCAGTCACTTCAAATTCCCATGTTTGACGCTAAACAGTTCATCTCACCTTTTTCAGACAAGATTGATATCCTCGTAAGCTTAACCGACCCTCTAATCGCCGCCGGAGACAAAAGCAGGAGTCCAGCCAGAAAAGTTTCTCAGCGCCAGGTCCAATGGTGAAACCCAGCAAGATCTCAAGCAGTACGCAAACGGTTGGCGATTATTCCGCGAATACCCGCGATGTCTAACAAAATGGCAGCCAGACCAAAAGTGGTGGCACCGGTTATCACAGGAAACAACACACCAACAAAATCATTCGCTTGATATGCATTCAAAGCGAAGACCGTGGTCACAGCCATGATTGCGGTTGCCAAACAGATCTTGAGCACAGGCCAGATTATTATGGGTAAAGGATAAGCTCTGGCGCACAGGAAAAAACCAAACGCCACACCGCCAATTTCCGCGATTACCAAAGAGTAAGCGGCACCAGACAATCCATACGGCGGCACGAGTACAGCCATACAAGCAACATTTACGGTGAGAATAAACAAGCCCTGAACTCCCATCAAGGCAGGCTTCTCAGCGAGTTGGAAACTAACGTGGATGTATTGGTAGGAAACTGATCGAAACAGCCAGGCAAAAACCAAGATTGGTATCAGCATTGAAGCTGCCGCACGAAATTCTTCACCCAGCACAAATGCTGCCAATTGCTCTGCTGTCAAGGCCATGCCGACGACTGACGGCAAAATCAACGCCATGAGTAATTCGAAGCTCTTTGCAAGATGCCGGTCTGTAGCTGCCCGGTCGTTCTGCGCAAACAAGCGAATAGCAATCGGCAACACCGCAGAGCCAATCGCGACACCCAGCATCATGATGATCTGGCGGACGAAATCGGCCGCAGCACCATAGACCCCAGCTGATGCTTCGCCCAAAAACGTCACGATCACCAAACGGTCGACAAATGCATGAATCGTGAACGCTGCTCCTGAGAGGGTCATTGGCAATCCGAAGCGAAGCATCTTTTTCAAGATCTCCGCGTCGAATTTGTGAATCGGACGCTTCCAAATTTTCGGCATGAAAATCAGCAGTGTCGCAAAGTAACCGCCAGCAACTCCGAAAAGCAGACCCTGACCACCAAGGTCCAGACCAAGGACCAGGATCAAGGCAATACAAAACGCAAGTGCGCTTCTTACAATCGTGGACACCGCATAAAGACCGGTACGCTGGCGGGCTCGGAATATTTCAAGCGTAAACTCGAAAAGACCGACGCCGATTGCGACACACAATGCTCCAAGCATGTAGTTGGGAGTGTCACCTGAAAATTGAACAAAAACTCCAAATGCAACGGGACTTATGGCCGCTATCACACCAAAGGAAATGATTGCGGTCAGCCTCATGTCGACGTCTTCACCTTCAGAACTGAAGCGAAGCAATGAGGTTTTGATCCAGTTGAACAACAGTGAAGAAAGCAGTGTGGCAACACCGACGCCAACGACATAGATGCCGTATTCCTCTGGTGTTAACACCCGGGTAAAAACCATTACCAGTGCAAAGCCAAACACAGCTGACACTATGCTTGCAATCATGTAGGAAGAAACTTGTCGAAGCACTACGCGCCCGCTTTGGTGAATTCTTGCAAGACCTGCATCATCGCTTTGGGTTGATAGTTCTGATCCAAAGGAAGAGGCCTGTTCAGCTTGCCATCCCTGCGCTCAAACCAGATCGGCACCCAAGTATACCGATCTGAAATACCCCAGGTTAAGATGGCTTTTGGTTGCGTTGCATCGCAGATCGCTGTGAGATAGTCCCTAACCCTCAGTGCCGCGATCTGGTCTCGAACCGTCTCAGTTCCTGGAAGGTTGTTGTCGATAACATCAAGCTCTGTCACAAGAATATCGAGCCCTAGCCCACTCACTTCCTCGACGAATCTCGACAGCCCGTCCTTGTCGATCTCCGCCTCCCCAGTCAGATGTCCTTGTAGCCCGAGCGCGTGTATCGGGACGTCCCTGTCTTTCAATCCCTTTAGCAGGTCCAGCATCACTGTCCGCCGCTTTTTACTGCGGGCGTTCGTCTTTTCGAAATTGAAGTCGTTCAATACCAGCTGAGCGGCCGGATCCACCGCGGCAGCGGTCTGAAATGCAAGATCAATGTATTCTTTGCCAAGCTGACGATACCAGACAGAGTCTCTGTATGGATCCGCTTGCGGAGGGTCATCTGCAATCGGTTCATTAACAACATCCCAACTTGGGATACGCCCCCGATAGCGCCCGGCCACAACTTCGATGTGATGCACCATCTCGAATTCAGCTTCAGATCTCGAACCGATGCCTTCTGTCCATTCGGGCATTGCGGCATACCAAACCAAGGTATGCCCACGCATCGTCATTCCGTTCTCATCAGCAAATGCAAGCAAACGGTCCGGTTGGTCGAAATTGAAACTTGATTGTGTCGGTCGCAGATCTATCCACTTAAGGCCACCTTCTCCAACAACCTGCTGACAATACTTGCGAACAGCCGCAGCATAATCAGGATCGTCGGTGAGGTGATCGACCCGTATCGCAGCGCCATAAGGTATGGTTGGCCCGGCTTCAGAGGCAAGCGCAGAACTGGACACAGCTGAAATCAATTCCACCACACTCGAAGACACCACTCCCGTCCCAAGTGCTCCGAGAATAAATTCCCGTCTTTGCATCGAATTCGGTTCCTTTGTGCCGTACTGTCATCAATATCGTGACAACCAGATATGAAACGCCTCAGAACTGCCCCTAACATGGATGTATATTGGGTGAATACTTAATAATCTGAGAAGTTTGCGGGGCCGAAATCGGTTAGGCTTCCGTTTGATCGAGATTCGACTTGAGAACCTGATTTGACGTACCAGAATGTATAGCGCCGCTCCACTCCGACCGTTACCCTCTTCCTTGGCAAATGGGACAGCAGTGACCTCGAACATGGGGAGCTTGCTTGTCTCAGTTCTTTTCCTGGGCGTGCTTTCCTATTTCTGGGTTGGTCTGTATCCATTTCCAAATCCAAATGCTGCTAGTCTGACGACCCCTTATGGCGGAAGTTCCAACCGCTTTAATCAAATCGTCGTAGTACTCATGTCCGGCATCCTGATTTTCGGCATACTAGGGAAAACCAATCGGAACCTGTTTCTTCGGCCTCGCGGCCTCCTGATTGCGATGCTGCTTTGGTTTGGGTTTTCGGCATTATTCGCCAGCGATCCGGGAACTGCCTATCGCCGCATAATATTTGCGCTACTCGTTGTTTCATGCAGCAGCGCAATGCTGCTTCTACCGAAAAACCGGGAACAATTCATCGACCTGATGTGTATCGGCATGCTCGTGGTTGTGGCTGTTGCTTATTATGGAATTTTAGCCCTGCCTCACTTGGCGATCCACCAATTTACCGATGCACTTGAACAAGACCTGGCAGGAGATTGGCGCGGGCATCTTGGGCATAAAAATGCGGCAGCGGCATCAATGGTGTCTGTCGTTTTTTTGGGGCTTTATCTCACACGAGCAAAATCCCTGGTCTTGGGCGCAGTGATTGTGGTTCTAGCAACCGTCTTTCTCTGGAAGTCCGGAAGTAAGACGTCTTTCGGTCTCCTCCCTTTTACCATAGTCCTAACCTGGATGTTCGAGCGCTTCAGAATGTTCCGCCCTCTAATCGTCTTGGGTGCGTTGCTCGTGGTGAACTCGATTCTGATGTCTGCGGCAACATCCAGTTCAGTGAGAGAATTGCTGGTCGCTCTCGGAATCGACCCGACATTCACAGACCGCACCTCCATTTGGGCGATCGCGCTTCACGCAATCGGCCAAAAGCCTGTGACCGGCTATGGTTTCCAAGCTTTCTGGCAAACAAACGAGCTCTTTCGAAGCGGATACTCTCTGTATACTTGGGCAGTCACAGCGGCAAACGCGCACAACGGATATCTTGACCAACTAATAAACGGGGGGATCCCAGGGTTTCTTCTTGTGATCGTCTGGCTCGTTTTTCTGCCGCTTAAATATGCAAGTCGTGCATTGTCCGGGCCAAACGACCGAGCACTTACACGCCTTTTTCTTCGCATCTGGCTCTTTTCACTCTTTTTTGCCTGTTTCGAAAGTTCGTTCTTTGGCAATACCGGCCCAATCTGGTTCACCATGCTGTTCGGTGTATTCGGCCTCCGGCTTCAGGCGTTAGCCTATCTGATACAATCAGAAGTACCGCAAATCGGTCCGGTGGTGCTCTGTCCTGATCCAAAAAACTCACGTTAACTCCTTGCTGCTATAAATCCAGTAGCTGACAGCACATTGTTGATTGCGGCACGACGAACTATGGCGAAACGCAAGTAGGCCGCAAGGAGAACCGGATGAACCAAGTCACTGATCATGACCCAATTGGTGCCGTGGTTTGCGTTCCGACATTTCGTAGACCCGACTGGCTGGCCCAAACGCTGAAGTCCTTGTCTGAACAGGAAACAGATATCCGCTTTGCTATTGTAGTTGTCGACAATGATGCCAAGAACCCTCAGGGCACGCAGGTTGCACGTCGTTTTTTTGAAAAGCACCAAATTCCCAATGTTGTTGCGGTCGAAGAAAATCAGGGAAACTGCTTTGCAATAAATCGGGCATTTGGCGAAGCGCTTTTACATTTTCCCCTTGCCGACCACTTTCTCATGATTGACGACGACGAAATCGCCATGCCCAATTGGCTGGCTGAAATGATTTCGACGGCTGAGCAGGAAAATGTGGACGTCGTAGGCGGCCCCGTCGTTCGCCAGTTTGAAGCCAATTCGAAAACTTCCGTCCGGGACCACCAGCTTTTCCTATCGATTGACGGACCGACTAGGCCAGTAAGCCAGATACATGGCTCCGGTAACTGTCTCATCAGACGAAGGGTATTCGAAAAGCTCGGAGCCCCGTTTTT
>JBCCVB010000104.1:0-25826 GCA_039195965.1 Pseudomonadota bacterium | reverse complement strand
CGCCGCTTTTGTGGTCTTTACAATTCTCAACGTGGAATATGCGGGAAAGATCTATGGCGGAATCCGCTCATGGGTCGAGAGCGCACTGAGCTGGTACTACATAAGTTCTGTCGTCATCCTGTTTTTCGTTTGTCTGTTCCTGATGTTCAGCCGTTTCGGCTCCATCCGGCTGGGTGACGACGACTCGCGGCCAGAATTTTCGAACTTCTCCTGGTTCGCGATGCTGTTCTCTGCCGGGGTTTCCATCGGCATCCTGTTCTTCGGTATCGCCGAACCGTTGTTCTATTTCGACAACTCGGCGGGCTGGGGATATCCGAACAATCCGTTCGCAGATGCCGCTGGCCACACCGCGATGACAGTTGAGCGTGCAGTCGATGCCGTACGTACCACCAACTTTCACTGGGGACTGCACGGCTGGGCAATCTATACGATGACCGGTCTTGCACTCGGCTATTTCGCGTTCCGCAAAAAGTTGCCTCTGACGTTCCGTTCCGCGCTCTATCCGATCCTCGGAGAAAAGATCTATGGTCCGGCCGGTCACGCGGTGGATCTGCTTGCCGTGTTCGGCACGGTGTTCGGGATCGCCACCTCCATGGGCCTCGGCGTAACGCAGATGGCCGAGGGCCTGAACGTTCTGTTCGGCACCGGCACGGGCACAGGCCTGAAAGTCGGACTTGTCATCGTAATCTCGATCGTTGCAACCATGTCGGCGGTATCCGGCATCGGCAAGGGCATTCGCATTCTGTCGGAGTGGAACATCATCCTGTCGATCCTGCTGGTGCTGTTCTTCCTGATCGCAGGGCCGACACAATGGCTGATCGGTTTCTTCCTGAACGCGCTTGGTGACTATGCGACCACGCTCTGGTCCATGGGCTTCTGGACTGCGTCCGAACCCGGCGATGTCAAATGGCAGGGTGGCTGGACCCTGTTCTACTGGGGCTGGTGGCTTTCCTGGGCACCGTTCGTGGGCATGTTCGTGGCACGGATTTCCAAGGGCCGCACGATCCGGCAGTTTATGCTGGGCGCCATGCTGGTTCCAACAACGATGGCCTTCATCTGGATCTCCATTTTCGGCGGTAATGCGCTCTACATGGAACTGAATGCAGCAGGCGGTGTCGGCACGGCCGGGCTGATCGAACAGGTCAATAACTGGAACCTTGGCGGAACGCTCTACGGCACGATCGAGCGTCTGGCAGATGGGGGAGCCCTGGCCTGGATCGTATCCGCGCTGGCAACGTTCCTGTTGGCGACATGGTTCATAACCAGCTCCGATTCAGGAACGCTTGTTGTGACGACGATCCTGTCCATGGGTAACGCGCATCCGCCGAAGCAGCACCGTATCATCTGGGGCGCTGCGCAGGGCCTGGTAGCAGCTGTTCTCCTGCTTGCCGGTGGCCTGTCGGCATTGCAAACAGCTGCCATTGCTGCGGCACTGCCGATCTCGGTACTGGTGGTCATGATGGCCTGGGGGGTGATCAAGTCACTGATGGACGACCCTGCTGCGGTCAGTAACGTCGGTGAGATGGCCCCCGACGGCACCGCCCTCGACGGTGATCTCCACGCCTGACCCAAAACTACATCGCGGGCGGAGATTTCCGCCCGCGAAGCGACAACAAATCCCCTGTTTTCAATCTCGGATCAGATGAAGCGGAACGAAAGTTCGCTTGTGAACTCAAGGGATTTCCATGAACTATTGGGCAGGTTTCCCTGCCTGTTTTCAAGAATACCGGAGACATCCTGTGCTGAACTTGGACCGCAAAGACCTGTTGATCGGAAGTGCCTACATCAATGGTGCCTGGCATGAAGGCCGGAGCCACTTCGCGGTGCAGAACCCGGCCACCGGGGAAACGCTGGCACAGGTAACCGATTGCGATCTCGACAACGTTGACGATGCAATTTCAGCTGCGCAATCCGCCCAAAGGAACTGGGCGGCTCGAACGGGCAAGGAGCGGGCCTCGGTCCTGCGCCGTTGGTTTGAACTGATGGTGGAACACGCCGACGATCTTGCAGCGATCCTGACAGCGGAAATGGGCAAGCCGCTGGCTGAGGCCAAAGGGGAGATTCTCTACGGTGCCAGTTTCATCGAGTGGTTTGCTGAAGAAGCCAAACGGATTTACGGGGATACAATTCCGGGTCACCAGCGCGACAAGCGCATTCTGGTCATGAAGCAGCCAATCGGAGTAGTTGGAGCAATCACGCCGTGGAACTTCCCCAACGCAATGATCACACGTAAAGCGGCTCCCGCGCTCGCCGCCGGTTGTGCGATCGTCGTGCGACCTGCCACGGAAACTCCTCTCTCGGCTCTTGCCATGGCTCGTCTCGGAGAGGAAGCGGGATTACCTGCCGGTGTTTTTTCCGTCCTGCCGTCCACTGACAGCGTCGGCGTCGGCAAGGCGTTTTGTGAAAATCCGATCATGCGCAAGATCAGTTTCACCGGTTCGACCCGGGTTGGAAAGATCCTGATGCAGCAAGGGGCGGCGCAGCTCAAAAAGCTGTCGCTGGAACTGGGGGGCAATGCGCCTTTCATCGTCTTTGACGATGCGGATCTGGACGCGGCTGTCGAAGGAGCGATGATCTCCAAGTTTCGAAACGCTGGGCAGACCTGCGTTTGCTCCAATCGGATCTATGTCCAGGATGGTGTCTACGATGCCTTTGTCGAGAAGCTTTCTGCGGCAGTAGCGGCCTTGCAAGTTGGCGATGGCGCGGCAGATGGTACGGCCATCGGACCGTTGATTACGGCTGCAGCGGTCACGAAGGTTCGCGAACATATCGCGGACGCTGTCGGCAAGGGCGCGTCCATAACCACTGGTGGCGAAAGTCATACTCTGGGAGGCACGTTCTTCCAGCCTACGGTGATTTCCGGGGCGACCCGCGAAATGGCGGTGGCGCGCGAAGAAACCTTTGGTCCTCTTGCTCCGGTTTTCCGCTTTTCAACCACCGAAGAGGTTCTGGCAGCGGCCAACGAAACCGAGTTTGGCCTGGCTTCCTATTTCTACAGCCGAGACCTGAGCCGGGTGTGGCAGATGATGGAAGGATTGGAATATGGAATGGTTGGCGTGAACACGGGCTTGATCTCTACCGAGGTCGCTCCGTTTGGCGGTGTGAAGGAAAGTGGGCAGGGTCGAGAAGGTTCCAAATACGGGATCGAAGACTACCTGGAGCTCAAGTATTGTTGCCTGAGTGTTTGAAACACTCGGCAATCGGTGTCGATAGCAGGTTTGTGTGCCGGTCAGTTCGCCAGCTCGAACTTGTGCTCTTCCAGAATGAACTGCGTGACGAATTGAAACACGTTCGAATTGCCGGCAAACAGGCTTTGGCTGAGTTCTTGAAACTCTTTCATGTTGGAAAGGGTCAGGAACACGACGGCATCAGTCTCGCCGGAAACTGAATAGACCTGCGATACGGAACGCTCCTGTGCCAGCGCCTGCAACCATTCTTCGCGGGCAGCATTGCCGTGATCGAACAGTTTGACGCTCACGATAGCTTTTACGTTCCGGCCCAGCTTTTCGCCGTCGGTCAGAACAATTGAGCGGGTGATGACGCCTTCTTTCCAGAGGTTGCGCACCCGGCGCAGGCAGCTGGAAGGAGCAAGGCCGACCCGGTCGGCCAGATCAACATTGCTGATCGACGCGTCCTGTTGCAGATAATCCAGTATCTTTCGGTCTATCCGATCCATTCGCTTCAAAATTTTACTTCGTTCGAATTTTATTGCAAAAACTTGCCATCTTCGATCACCCATTTCAATCGAATAATGAGATGTTGGCGACGAACTTTCAGTTATTGAGTCCCTAGATGAAGTCCCTGACATTGCCAACTTACCTTCGCGATCTGAGCCACCGCAGCCTGAGCACATTTTGGGAAATGGCCCGCATCATGGTTCCGATCATGATCATCATGCGATTTGCCGACACTTATGGCGTGATTGACTGGATGAGTCCGGCAATGCAACCGGTCATGGCGTTGCTCAACCTTCCGCCGGAAGCGGCAATCGTCTGCCTGACCGCGATTCTGACAGGGCTGTATGGCGCCATCGCAACCTTGCCGGTCCTGATCGGGCAGGAGCTCACAGCCGCGCAGATCACTTCCATATGCACTTTCATGCTGATTGCCCATGCCCTTCCGGTGGAGCAGGCGATTGTTCGAAGGGCAGGCGGATCGTTCTGGGGAACAGTTTTTCTGCGCCTGTTTGCGGCCTGCCTTGCGGTCCTTCTGATTGATGCCGGCAGCAAGGCAACGGACTATTTGTCCGAGCCTCAATCATTGGATCACTTCAAGGAATTTGCGCGTGTAGATGCCAGGCATATGGACTGGGCTCTATCAAGCCTGAAGGGAATGGTGCTGCTGTTCATCATTCTCGCTGGCCTTCTTGTCATGATGGACGCGTTCGACCGGTTTGGTGTGACGGCGGTGTTCAACCGGCTCTTCGCACCCGTCATGCACTTGTCCGGACTAGACCGCTCGGTCACTTCGATTACCACTGCCGGAATTCTGCTCGGACTGGCCTATGGTGGCGGACTGATCATCGCTCGGGGCAATGATCCGGCAATTTCCCATAAGGCGCGCTACTACGCCCTGTGCTGGCTGTCGCTCTGCCACGGTCTGATCGAAGATGTGGCGCTGATGGTGGCAATAGGTGGTGACTTCTGGGTGCTGTTCTTCGGTCGCCTCGCGTTGACGCTTGTTCTGGTTCGTGGGCTGATGCTCTGGCACAGGCTGCGCAAGAAAGAAATCCTTGCGACGACCTGATATCGGCAGTTTGGCAATAAGACCCGTTAAGGAGCCCACGTCGTCTAACCACAGAGAAACGCATGTGGCACCGGTGGCCAGTGTCCCTTGCGTTCAAGGGTTTTAGGATTCGCAGTCAAATTGAAACCTGCAACAAGTTAGTCAATGAACACTTGCACAAAGAGTTTTTGATCCGGAAGCATGTAATATTCGCTTCCTGATTTGACAGACACATATCCATTTCCAGCTTTCAGGCCTTCGACTATTTTTCTGGCCGGAATCCCGGATCGACCAGCACAGGTAAAAACACTCATCAAAAAAGATTCTCCCATACTGCAGTCAGAACACTCAGGTAGCTTTTGCCATTCTAGGTTGCGAAAAGCGCTTTGGTTCCTGTCGGACTCCAACCTGCCGTGTTTTGCTGATGCGAAGAACGCCAGGCCTTCCTGTTTTATTCGAATGGCTGTGGCGTCGGAAATTCTTATGGCATTTGTACCGCAACTATCGGCGATGAGATCGTTGAGAAGCCCTACGTGAACCCTCCTCATGATCAATCCCTCCGCCTCAATCGAAGACGGGAGTGCCTTTACGAATCTCTCCGTCATTTCGACTTTCGTTTGCCAAGCATCAAGTCGATACAAGAACGCAGAGAAGAGCAAGAGGATAAAGACAGTGCTTTTCATGAGTGAGTTGCTTCTCAATTGTTCGACTTGCAGCTCGTTAAAAGATTGACTTAGAAATAGATTTCGTGATTGCAGAAACCGAGCAGATTTGTATGGAAAATATGTGAGAAGCTATTTTCGATTTGCGCTGCCGTTACCCCTCACTTCAACTTGCATTGAGAGCTCTTTTCAGACCTTTGCTTCGAGCTTTTTCCATCGGGTGTTGCGAAGACTGACCGGATGGGCCAACTGTTTCCGTCGTTGTCCGACGTTCAATGTTTCAAGAATAGGAATGGTCAGATGAGCCGTTCATTCACTTTTCCCGAAATCAAGACCGAGCGCTTGACCCTTCGTTTGCCCAAAATGGAAGATTTTGCTGCATTTTCAGCGTATCAGGTATCGGAACGCATGGCATATGTCGGCGGACCGGTCGCGAGTGCGGAACAAAGATATCGCAAGTTCTCCAATCTGGCCGGACAGTGGATACTGCGTGGGTTTGGTCCTTTTATTTTTGAGCGCAATGATACTGGTGAAGCCATCGGGGGCGGTGGTTTGTGGTTTCCTGCCACTCATCCGGAGCTCGAAATCGGATGGGCGATCTGGTCAGCCGAAGCGGAAGGCAAGGGATATGCGTTTGAAGGTGTATCCGCCGCCCGCGATCATGCCCGAACAGCGTTCGGTCTCGACGCTCTTGCAAGTTTCATCGATGTCGACAATGAGCGTTCTATCCGGCTTGCCGAAAAGCTAGGAGCCAGAAAAGAAGAAACGCGGGTTCGAGAAGACTGGACCTATCACGTCTATCGACACCCGGCGTTTCTTTAAAATCGACGGGAGCAAATCTTTGCCCAGGTTTGTCAGGCAACTTCCACGGCGGATTGCCTGAGCGCTGAATAGATTTCAAGCGCACCGGTAACAGCGGCCTGGTCGCCTCCTTCCAGCGGGAGCAGCCCGAAAAGACTGGCGGCACGGGAATAGCGCTCATTCAATCCGTCATTTCCGACGACGCCGATCTTTTGCCCTGTTTCAGTCCAACCGCAGGAACGGGCTTCGCGAAACTCGTTGCCGATCAAAACACCTGAAATGAAATCCCGAATGTCTTCGGGGCCCAGCTCATTGGCCAACATCCCGGTGCGCGCTGAAAAGAGCAGGGTCAGAAACGCCGCATCGGTATCCTGAGCGTTCTTGGCAATGTTGACGCCGCGTTCAAACGCAAGCCAGTTCGCGTTGCCTGAAACCTCGCCAGCTGCCTTGGCGATAAACGAATGCTGCGATAGCAGGGCAAAGATTTCACCGGTGACGAAGGTCTGGAAATTCGTGATACGCCCGGTCTCGATTTTTGCCCATTTGCTGTGTGTGCCCGGCAGTATGATAGTGGCCGGTTTTTTCAATCCGAAGCCGACGATCTGGGTTTCTTCACCTCGCATCACATCTGGAAATGGCTGGCGCGACTTATCGGTGAGGCCCGGCAACAGAAATAATTCTGATCCGTTTGAGAGCCGACGGTGCACTGTACCCGCAGCAAGATCAACCACACGCGCAGGGCAGGATACGTAAGGCACTTCGACCCAACCGTTCCTGCTGGTGATCATGCCAGAAGCAATGACGGGCAGCTTGCCATGGGTCATCAACCACGGACCGACCGTCTTCAGCAGCTCCTCCTCGAACGTGCCTTGCGTGATGAACTGTATACCTCGATCGGATTCAGCAAACTCGATTGGTTTTCCAGCCGAAGAAACCAATGCGGCGCGAAGTGAGGTCGTGCCCCAGTCAACAACGATGGCTTTTCCGGAAGGCTCAGAGGTTAGGGCCACGCTGGATCCTTTCATGAATTGAAAACCCGATTTCTCGAGACCTTGCAATAATCGGAATCTTGGGTTAGTGTCAATTTATGATATTAGGTATCACAATATGGACCATAAAGAATGAATGCTCCGATAACCGGAATCCTGCCTGTCCTGCCCACCCCATTCACAGCAACCGGTGATGTGGACCTTGATGCAATGGTGCGGCTCGTCGACTACGCCTGCCGGTCCGGTGTCGATGGAGTGGTCTTCCCAGGGTTTGCCAGCGAGGTGGAGCATTTGACTGGCGAGGAACGGCAAGCCCTGCTTGAAAAAGTGGTCCAGACATCCGCCGAGAAAGTGCAGGTTGTTGCCGGGGCAAGTGCAGAGATGTCCGCAGACGTCATTGCTTACGGAAGGGGCGCGCGTAGTCTTGGGGTGAACTGGCTGATGGTCCAGCCACCAAAGTCTCTTGGTTCCGGCGCGGCAGAAGTCATCGGGTTTCTTCGGGAAGTCACTGCCCAGTTGCCGGATGCCCGGATCATCCTTCAAAACGCACCTGCTCCTCGCGGTTCGGATCTGTCACCGGAAGCGATCCTGGATATTGCCGAGGCAGTGCCGCAGGTCCGCTACGTGAAAGAAGAAACTCTTCCTGCCGGGCCGGCGATTACCGCGATTCTGAAGGGCAGGTCGCAGAACCTTCTAGGTGTCATTGGTGGGGGCGGGGCGCGTTATATTCTGGATGAATACGAGCGTGGCGCCTGCGCAGCGATGCCTGCAATAGAAATTGCGGAGGAGCATGTGGCGATGGACGCCGCCTGGCGCACAGGTGATCGTCCAGCTGCCCGCGATCTTTATGTCCGCACGTTACCGTTGCTGACCCTTCAGGCGATCTACCGGATGCGTCTGACCAAACACGCGATGGTCCGGCGAGGCATTCTTGAAAATGCCGTGGTGAGAGCGCCAACGCCGGCGCTGGATGAATTCGCATTGGCTGACATTGATGCAAATCTGGCGGAGCTGGGCATCATCGATGCTGTGAGCGCATAAGAGACAGTCATGGCCGATCTCGTAAAATCCATCGAAACTTTCACGCTGACCTTGCCTAGGGAAACACCCTATCTCGGGGCAGCGCGCCCGGGCGAGGAGCCGAATGCGCAGGGCTACCTTGTGCGCAAGGGCAATCGTACGGTGTACCCGGTTTTCGATCGGTCAGTACTAGTGCGAGTGGAGACCCGGGGTGGCATTGTCGGCTGGGGCGAAACCTATGGGCTGGTCGCCCCCGGTGCTGTCGGTGAGCTGATCAATGACTTGTTGGCTGGGTTCACATTGGGTCGTGACCCTAGTGACCCGGAGGCCATCTACGATGACCTCTACGACCTGATGCGGGTGCGCGGTTATACTGGCGGATTTTACGTTGATGCGCTGTGTGCCATCGACATTGCCCTTTGGGACATTGCAGGCAGGCAAGCCGGGCGTTCGGTGACTGAATTGCTTGGTGGAGCGAAACACGCTCGTATTCCTGCCTATGTTTCCGGTTTGCCTGAAAAAACGCGAGCCGGTCGTGCAGCTCTTGCCAAATCCTGGCAGGACCGTGGGTTCGATGCGTTCAAGTTTGCCACTCCTGTCGCAGACGATGGCCCAGCAGAAGAAATCAGGACCTTGCGTGAAACCCTCGGGCCGACAGCAAGGATCGCGGCCGACATGCATTGGAACCAAAGTGCCGATGACGCTTTGGCGCTCATCAAGGCTATGGAACCACATGGCCTGTGGTTCGCGGAAGCGCCCGTACGGACGGAAGACATTTCAGCGCTCGAACAAGTAACGCGGGCCAGCGGGTCTCCCATTGCAGTTGGTGAGGAGTGGCGCACCCATTTCGACATGCTGCACCGGGTTGAGCGCTGCAACATCGCTATCGTGCAGCCGGAAATGGGGCACAAGGGCATTACGAATTTCATGCGGATCGGCAAACTGGCCGAACAGCATGAAATCGACGTCATTCCTCACGCCACGATCGGCTCAGGCATTTTTCTTGCCGCGAGCCTGCAGGCCAGCAGCGCCCTGGCAATGACGAAATATCACGAGTTTCAACATTCGATCTTCGAACCCAACCGGCGGCTTTTGTCGGGAGAGATGGACTGCCGGGAAGGGTACTACACGCCTTCATCCGGCCCAGGGTTGGGCGTCGAACTGTCCGAGGAGGCAATCGATCTTTTGAAGCCGTTGTAGCTGCATTCGCAGCGCGACGCTTTCCAGACCATCTGACAGCACATCGGAACAAGTGTGCGAACTGAACTGAAAACGGAGGAGACACTGTGAATATCAAGGCAATTTTGATGGGAGCCGCGACAGCGTGCACCATCGCGTTCGGCGCTTCTGCTGAAACCCTGACCCTCGTAAACGCGGACTCGATCGGGTCGCCAATGGATCAGATGAATGCGCATTTCGCCAAGCTGATTGAAGAGCGGTCCGATGGTGAAATCGAGGTGAATTACGTTTCCGGTAACCAGCTGGGCACACCACCCCAGGTGATGGATCAGATATCGGCCGGCGTCGTTGATGCCATGGGAACCGCCGGTGCCTGGCTTTCCGCCTACGCCCCCGACACACAGATCCTGACATGGGGATTTACCTTCCGCGACGGCGACCATGTGTTTGATTTCTTCAACAGCGATCTGTTTCAGGATCTGACGACGGAAATGCGGGAAACGGGCCGCATTCGCGTTCTGTCAGCCGGGCCGACCGAACCGCGCGTCGCATTTCTGACCGAACCGCTTGAGGAAGGCGGCAACTTCGATGCTCGCAAGATGCGTATTCCGCAAATCCAGTCCTACCTGGAACTCTGGAAGGCACTCGGTGCGCAGCCGACCCAGGTTGCGTGGAGCGAGGTATATCTGGCGATGAGTACAGGCGTTGTGGAAGGAGCGGAAGGTCCTCCTACGGCTGCAATATCTCAGAGATTTCATGAGGTTGCGCCGAATGTATATTTGACCAACCACGTCTGGGCCACATCGACCATCGTCATCAATGAGGACAAGTTCAACAGCTTGTCACCGGAACACCAGGAAATCGTCAGGCAGGCGGCTCTCGACTCCGCTGTTTGGGCATATGAAGACGCAACGACCCGCCGGGAAGAAGTGCTTGCAAAGATGAAAGAGGGGGGAGCGACGATCAATCAGTACGACGCATCGGGACTGCAGGCTGCTGCAAGGGATGCGGTCGCCAAACTCGAAGCTGAAGGATTGTGGCGTGAAGGCCTCTTCGATGCAGTCCAGCAGCAGTAAGCTGTCTGGTTGTCGGGTTTCTTACCCGGCAACCGCACGGGCCGGAGAAACCGCTCCGGCACAGATGGGAGGAGCCGATGCAAGGCGTTCTTAGGTCCGTTATTCGGTGGATGGGCAAGATTGAAATGGCACTCGCCATGGCACTTACCGTGTTGATTGTTGTCACGATCACGATGCAGATCGTGATGCGCTACGTCTTCAATGCGCCTGTACCGTGGATGGAAGAGAGCGTGATGATCATGTTCATCTATGTCACGTTGCTGGCAGCCGCGGTCGCTGCGAAGGAAAAGCGCCACATCCTAGTTGATCTGTTTCCGACAGGTCGGATATCGCGTTTTCTCGGTCTGGCCATGTCGATTCTGACCGTGGCAACGCTTGTCCTGATCCTGGTGAACATGGGTCCGATCATGACTGTCGAAATGCGCCGCACGACTGTGTCGCTGCCGGTTAACTTTCCGATTGCCTATTACAACTCAATCCCGCTCGCATACTGCTTTTGCTCGATCATTCTGGCAATCCTCCACGATTTGATCTTTGAGCGAAAAGACGACCAAGAGGCACTTGTCTGACTATGGAAGCGCTGGTTCTTCTTGCCATACTTTTCGGTCTCATCTTTCTTCGAATGCCAGTGCCGTTTGCGATGCTTACCTCCGCAGTGGCGTTTATCCTCATCCAGATGTGGACCGGAACTCAGCCGATTTTTGCAATCGCCGGCCTGAAGGTGATCCCTCAAAGGATCACCCCGTCACTCGAGAGCTTTCCGCTTCTGGCCATTCCCCTCTTCGTCTTCGCGGGAAATCTCCTGAATGTCACGGGAATATCCGACAGGATTTTTGCCTTTGCCAAGGCTTTGGTGGCTCACATCCATGGTGGATTGGCTCACGTGAACATCCTTGCCTCTATTGTCTTTTCCGGAATGTCGGGCGTTGCAACGGCGGATGCCGCAGGTCTCGGCGCGATCGAGATCAAGGCGATGACAAAGGCAGGGTACGACCGCGCGTTCAGCGCCGCGGTGACCGCTGCTTCCTCCATTATCGGTCCGGTCATTCCGCCTAGCGTGATCATGGTGATCTATGCGGTCTTGTCCGGCGAGTCGATTGCCAAACTATTCCTTGCGGGAATTGTGCCGGGCCTCTTTCTTGGTTTTGTGCTGATGGCCTTGATTTACGGTCTGTCCGTTACCGGCCGTGTGCATTCTCCGCGCGCTCCGAAGGCATCTTTCCGGGATGTAACCTGCGCAGCCTGGCGGGCGCTGCCTGGTCTCATGGCGCCGATCCTGCTGGTTGCCGGATTGCTGACCGGTGTGGCAACGCCAACCGAGCTCGGGGCGATTGTTACCGTGTACGCGATCCTTCTCGGGGTTCTGACCCGTGAACTGACCATCGAAAATTTCATCGGAGCCTTGCGCACGACAGTGTTCACGATCGGGGCCCTCGTCTTCATTCTTGGGTGCGCCGCGCCGATTTCCTGGATCATTTCCGTTTTGAATGTTCCACAGGCCCTTCAAAACGGATTGCTATCAGTATCAGACAACCCGATTGTCCTGCTTCTGATGATCAATCTTATGCTGCTGGTCGCCGGGCTTTTCCTGGAAACCACCGCCATTCTGCTGATCGCAGTGCCGACATTGCTGCCGCTGATCAAGACGATAGGAATGGATCCAACGCAGTTTGGGGTGATGATGATCTTCAATCTGCTGATTGGAGCGATAACGCCGCCTTTCGGCGTGATCCTGTTCATCATGATGGACATCGCCAAGCTCAGTTACGGCGCATTGGTTCGTGCAATGCTGCCCTTCTATCTGCCCATCGTGATCACGCTGATCGTTATCACCTTGATCCCTGCGATAACGCTGTTTTTGCCGAACCTTGTGGCGAATGGACTGCCCTGAGTAATCAGCACTGCCGATTGCGATCCGGATTCGATCCAGCGCGAAAAGGAAACACAATGAAAGTACTGGTTACAGGCTCTTCCGGTCGCGTCGGATCACGAACTGTGGAGCGATTGCTGGCACGTGGAGATCTCGTCAGGGGTATTGATATGCGGGGCTCAGGTCGGCATGCAGAGGGCTACGAAGAGTTCGTAGCCCGGCCTGGCGATATCAGCAGTGCGGAACGGGCCGTTGCCGGCATGGATGCGGTGCTGCACCTTGGTGCTTTCATGTCCTGGTCCCCATCAGACCGGAGCGCGATGTTTGCTGCCAACGTGGAAGGAACGCGCGTTTTGTTGGATGCGGCGGCAGGCGCGGGCGTGAACCGGTTCGTCTTTGCATCCTCAGGAGAGGTTTATCCGGAAAATCGGCCCGAGTTTCTTCCTGTGACAGAAGACCATCCCTGCCATGCCAACAGCCCATACGGTTTGACGAAGTTGCTGGGAGAAGAACTGGTCACATTCCATCAGCGTGCCGGCTCTTTCGAAACGGTAATCCTGCGCTTCTCGCATACCCAGGATGCAGCCGAGCTTCTGGATGAGGATAGCTTCTTCTCAGGACCTCGATTCTTCTTGCGTCCGCGGGTCGCGCAACAGCGAAGCTTCGGCAACCACGCTGTTGCGGATTTTCTTGCCGCTGCCGATCCCGGCGTCCCAGCTCATGTGCTCGTACGCAATGAAAACGGGCGTCCGTTTCAGATGCATATCACAGACACACGGGACATGATCCAGGGCCTGCAACTTGCTCTGGATGATCCGAAAGCAGCAGGAGGTATTTTTAATCTTGGGTCGACCGATCCTGTTGATTTTACAACTCTCCTGGAGAAGATGTCGAAGATTACCGGTTACCCTGTGGTGACAGTCGATCTTCCAGGTGCCGGCGTCTACTATGAAACCTCGAACGAGAAAATCCGACAGGAACTGGGATTTAAGCCGGAATGGACAATAGACCGAATGCTGACAGAGGCAGCAGAGGCCCGAAAGACACGGATGACGGGGTAATGCAGCGCGACAAGACCGTGCCTGCAGGGGCCGCAGCGTTGGCGAAAGGGCTCACATTGCTCAATCTGATTGCAGATGCAGAAAGTCCAATTCGTTTTGCCGAGTTACAACGCATGTCGGAACTGTCGAAACCGACATTTGCAAGAATACTCAGAACCCTGATCGCCTTCGGACTTGTTCGTCACGATGAGAACAAGGGCACATATTTTCTGGGGCCGAGATTTCTTGAACTCTCACACCGGGTTTGGGACACGTTCGACCTCAATTCGTTTTCCCAGGCGGAGTTGGATCGGCTGTCGCAAGAGCTGGGGGAGACCGTTGCACTGTGCAAGCTCGATCAGGACAAGATCGTTTATCTGTTGGAACGATCCGGAGCCGGACTTGGCGTGCGGGTGGAACCCGGACAGCGGGAGCCTTTGTATTGCACGGCCGCAGGCAAGGCGCTTCTCGCGTTTCAGGAACCTTCGGCTGGTCGAGCCCTCGTCGACCGTCTTGAGTTGAATGGCTTCACAAAACAGACGCTCACCAACCAGACAGCCCTGAATGCGGACCTTGCGCTGACCAGGGCGCGCGGCTACGCGATTTCATTTGAGGAATATCAGCAGGGTGTGAACTCGGTCGCCGTTGCCATTGGCGCACCGGACGGCACGCCGCTAGGTGCACTGAGCGTTCTGGCGCCGGCCTCCAGGCTCGATGAAACCAACATCCATCCGGTCGGCCGGGACCTGATTGCCGCTGCAAGGCGCATTACCGGCTCCGCAGGCGCCGTTGCAATCAGCTCAAGGCCGCAGCCCAGGGATAATCAGGCAAGGCAGGTTGCGGATCTTGATTGCATTCTGCCCTGGGGCGCACAATTGGGTGAAGCTCCGGTCTGGCATCCACTTGAGAACCGGCTCTACTGGGTCGATATTCTTCGGCCCGCCGTCTACCGTTTTTCTCCCGAGACAGGGGTCAACGAGGTTTGTACCCTGGACAAGCTGGTCAGTGCCGTGCTTCCGAAATCCGGCGGCGGCGTGATGGTTGCAACGCAGGACGGTATCGAGGCATTGGACTTTGACACCGGTTGCCTCAGTCCCTTCAGCCATCCGGAAAGCGACCGCCCGGAAAACCGCCTCAACGACGCCAAGGTCGGCCCGGGTGGCGCCATTTGGGTAGGATCGATGCGGATGGACGCCGCCAAACCAAGCGGCGGTCTATATCGTGTCGACCCCGATGGCGGGTTTTCCCAGAAGGAAAGCGGGATCACTGTCTCCAACGGTCTTGGTTGGAGCCCGGATAACAGCACCTTCTACTTTGTCGATACAGTGCCAGGCGTCATCCATGCCTATGACAGCACTCCAGGAACGGGTAACCTTGCTAATCGGCGCGTTTTTGCGAAGATCCCGCAAGAGCAAGGCCGAGCGGATGGTATTACGATCGACCGTGATGGCGGCGTTTGGTGCGCTCTCTGGGACGGCTGGAGTGTTCGAAGATACACACCGGACGGACAGATCGACTTTTCGATAGAGCTTCCTGTTCCGCGCCCGACCAGTCTTTGTTTCGGCGGGCAGGACAATGACACGCTTTTCATCACCAGCGCGCGTACCAGGCTGCCGGCTTCCACGCTTTCCGAGGCTCCTCTCTCCGGCGGGATTTTTGCCTGTAAGCCGGGGTTCCAAGGTCTCGATTCAACCCTCTTCACACCGGCCTCCTAAGACAGACATGCAGTATTCGCCGCAAAATGTATTCGACCTCACTGGGCGTGCAGCTCTCGTTACCGGTTCAAGTCGAGGCATCGGCGCTGCGATTGCCTGTGGTCTTGCCGGAGCCGGAGCGAAGGTGTTCGTTCATGGGCAATCGAAAGCCTCGACGCAAGGCACACTTGCAAAGGTCCATGCAACGGGAGCCGAAGGGGAAGCCGTCTTCGGGGATCTTGCGGAAAAGGGGCAGGGGAGAAAACTCGTTGAAGAGTGTGAGCGTCGTGCGGGTCAACTGGACATTCTCGTCATCAACGCCTCGGCGCAAATCAATGCACCACTTGCTCAACTGACTGAAGCCGACCTTAGCTATCAGATTGATGTCAACCTGCGCTCGACCATGGAAATGTTGCAGACCTGCCTGCCGCTGATGGCGGCGCGCGGTTGGGGGCGGGTGGTCAATATCGGCTCCATAAATCAGTCCGGACCAAAGCCTGTCGTCACGGCTTACGCGGCAACGAAAGCTGCGCAGCACAATCTGATGCAGAGTCAGGCTCGTGAATATGCCCGCTCCGGGGTTACGTTGAACACGCTGTCCCCCGGTCTGATCGACACCGACCGGAATGCGGGACGAAAGACCAGCGATCCGGAAGCCTGGGCCAACTACGTTGCAACTGCCAACTGGATGGGAAGAGCCGGCAAGCCGGAAGAGATGATCGGCGCCGCCTTGTTGCTGGCTTCGGATGCCAGCAGGTTCATGACAGGAGAAGTCGTCACGCTTTCAGGTGGCTACTAGGTTTGATGAAGCCCGGAGACTGGTGGCGAATTTGAAAGAACCGGTCGCCTGGTCAGCAGAGTTCTGCGGGCTTCTTCCGCATGTCCAAGCTTCATCAACGCATTGACATAAGCCAGTTCAATCAAATCTCTTTGTGCCCGGCTTCCACCGAGGCGCTCGGTTGCTGCCATAACTTCAGAGAGGTCAGACAGCGCGGCAACCCAGTTGCCGCGCGCGATTTCTCCCCAGGCCCGGGCAACCGGGCGCACCAGGTCTCCGGCAAAGCCCTTGGTTGTCTCCGCTATTCTGGCCAGGCGATCGCCGTTCCCCGCCATAGCGTGGCTCAATGCGGCGTGAATGTCGGCGAAACTCTGTCCGGTTTGCGGGAAGGAGCGGGAGGCATAATCGCTCAGGTCCTTCCAGCGCTGGGGTTCAACGGGTATTCCGGTTATCTCGGCCCGGTACAAAATTGCTGCGGTATCTGTAAGAACGTTGATGGGGAGTCCCTTGGCAACACCGGGTTTGACCCCACTGTCTACGGCCTCCCACATCGCGACTTCATCTCCGTCATGCAGAGCCCAAAGTGCAAGATGCCAGGTCAGGTGCCCGTGGAGCACTGACCTGTCATCATAGTCCTTCATCCAATCGCCCAGGTAAGCGCGTCCCGCAGCGGTTTGCCCCGCTTCGTATTGGGTATGTGCCTTAAAATGCGATCCGTTGGCGTTTCTTGGATTCTGATGAAGCGACTTTTCCATGAGCTCGCTGGAAGCATCCACCTGGCCGGTTTCGCACAAGGAAAGAGCATGCATGGACATCATCCACCAGTCTTCACCGTAATGCGGCAGCAAAGCCTCGGTAAATGCGAGCAACTCCGCTTCTCGACCGAGCTTGCCGGAAAAGCCAATCAAGCCGAATACGTTTGTACAGAGCTGTGCAGCCATTGCATCGCGAGGGAACTCTTTCACGTGCTCCAAAACGGCGGACCTTGTCTCTCCCGCTTTCCCCGAAAGCAGTGTCGACATCATTCCGATGTGAGCGCGTTCGCGAAAATCAGCAGAGGCTGCGAGCTCTTGGCTTTTTGCAATTGAAGCCTTGGCGTCAGACATTCTTGCGCTCATCGTCAATGCGCGCGCAAGTGCGGCATGTCCCAGCGCAAACCCTGGATCAGCCGACGTCGCATCCTCGAACGCCTCGATCGCACCATAGTTAGCGCTGAGAAAAAGTCGTACGCCCCGGTCGTAGTGATCTCTGGCTTGCGAAGAGCTCGTCGAAATCGCATTGCCGTATTCGTCGGTCAGCCTCAACGTCCGGCACCTCCCATCACCTCTCCTGCTACAGGGTAGGCCATGACGGTTGACCAACCAAACGATCATTTGCGGAATTATGATTGCATAACTAATCAGTAATATAAGTATATGGTTGTGATAAGCGGAATGCCAACGCCAGGTAGGGTTTGAAAGTCAAATAGTTTGAGCGGCTGCACCGGTATTCTGCGAAAAGGGTTAGAGAGAGACTTCACCCCGTATCAGAATATGAACCTCACCGCCGATCAGTATAGCTCCGGGATCAGTGGTTCTCACCGACACGCGTCCTGTTCTTCCGATCTTTGTTCCCTGGGAAATCAAGAGTGACTTTTCCAGACGCCCGGTTTGCCTGAACCAACAGGCAATGGCTGCATTCAGCGAGCCGGTGATAGGATCTTCGCTCATCCCGCTAGAGGGTGCGAGCATACGCACCTCATAGTCGGTTTCTCCGTTATCACTGTTCTGCCCGATCAATCCGATTGCCTTGTACTCCGGCCATCGGACTTTGCTGGAATCGACGGCCAGAACACTGTCGGCGCAATCCAGCTCAAAGACCTGCCAAACCGGTCCGTTCGTTAATTCAGCTGAGGCAAGGACCTGATTATCCTGCAAATCAAGACGATCCATTATCCGGGCTCTCTCGCTGTCTTTCATCGGTTTGATTTCAGTCGGTGGGGCAACGAAAGCTGGAGCAGGACCGGTCATGTCTATCTCGACAATACCTACGCCGCACTCCTGCCTGACGACGTTCGGATTGTTCGGAACGCCCCCTGTCTGAAGCCAGGTGACGCAGCTGCCAAGGGTCGGGTGTCCTGCAAACGGCATTTCCCTAACTGGCGTGAAAATTCGAACCTTGTAATCAGCCGCTTCGTCGGTTGGCTTCATTAGGAA
Source organism: Pseudomonadota bacterium (assembly GCA_039195965.1). Lineage (GTDB taxonomy): Bacteria > Pseudomonadota > Alphaproteobacteria > Rhizobiales > Stappiaceae > Roseibium. The sequence continues at coordinate 7,797 of JBCCVB010000104.1, read as the reverse complement.
TGTCGTCTCCGCCAGATTTGTCCAGCGGGCGAAGCCTTGCATTTGCTCGTCTGTGAGACCGTCCCCATCGACAACAACGGCCAGAGCGTTCCCTTTGGTCGGCACGGATGTAAACACATCACATTGAACAAACCGGCGTGACTTCATGGATCCTTGTTTCCTGTAGTTTTTTGGCAGAGCAAGTTCGAGAACCGTTCAGGCAAGTCGTTTCAGACTTATGTGGCCTACAGCGCACTTCGCCAGCCCCTTGGACTTCATCATGACAGTTAGAGAACATGCACCGGTAAGCGCAATCTAATTCTGAACTGCGCTTCTGAAGGCAGCGGACAGCGCCTCAATGGCATCGCGTGGTCGTTTCTCTTTGACCCTTGTGTGAAGGACGATCGGCAAGGAAGGCAAGTCGGGAAGCCCGAGCCTGGCCCCAACGTCTACCGCTCCGAATGGCAACATGCGGCGCGCCAATGCTGAAATGCCGAGCCCAGCCATGACAGCAGCGGACACAGCCGTCACTCCGCCTCCGACGAAAACCTCAGTCCAGGGAATGCCGGCCTCATCGAGAAGGTCACCAGACATGATGCGTACACCACAAGGCGCTGGCATTGTTGCAATAGGGAGTGGCTCGTTTGCGCGATGTTGCCAGCCTCTCGCGGCGAACCAACTGAACCTTTCGTTAGCAAGAAGTCTGCCGTCGCTTCTTCCGTCATGAAGGCGCACAATCACGGTGTCCAACTCATGGCGGTCGAAGCTTTTCAATAGATCGCTGGAAGACCCGATCCTTATCTCAATCAGCAAATGGGGATCTTGGGCGTTCATGCGCGCGATCAGCATCGGAAGCTCTGGACCGGCAACGTGATCGCTAATGCCAATTGTGACCCGTTGCCGGGTGAGCGAAAGGGCAGAAAGCGCGCGATCGTGTTTCTTCAGAAGCTCACGGGCATGTTCCAGAAATGTCGCTCCTTGAGCGGAAAGCTGTACGTAGCGGGGTGTCCGTTCAACTAACTTGCAGCCAAGCCGATCTTCGAGCCGCTTGAGTTTCAGGCTGACTGTCGACTGGGTGGATTGGGTCGCCTCAGCAGCACGCGTGAAACTGCCCAGCTCGGCGATGCGAACGAAGGTTCGAACCGCATCAAGATCAAGAGGGCGCTCTGTCATTTAATTTCTCAATTTTTGATATCGTATTTCATTGCATATCAAAATGAACAACCAGCATCTAGGGTCAAGTCCGAATGAGGAAGAAAGGAACCCACGATGCCACTCGTTCATATCTCAATGCGTGCCGGAAAGTCTGACGCCTATCGCCGGGCGATTTTCGACGGGATCTACCGTGCATTACACGATGAATTCGATGTGCCGGAGGATGATCAGTTCATGACGATAACCGAGCACTCGGCTGCAAACTTTCGGTATGGGGCGACCTACTTGGATATCGCCCGTAGTGACGATCTCGTTTTCATCCAGATATCGGCAAACAACACACGCAGTTCGGAGCAAAAGAAGGCTCTTTACAGACGCATCGCAGTCTTGCTCGGGGAAGATCCCGGCCTCCGTTCTGAAGACGTGTTTGTCAATCTGATCGAGGTTGACAAAGAAAACTGGTCGCTTGGCCTCGGCGAAGCACAATACGCATAAGGCAAACCCGATTGAGCCCTCAGAAACTCATTCCTTGGTCTTTTCGTGCAGGCGGTCGTAGAGGCCGGGAAGATCGTAACCAAGCGTATCCCAGAAGGCGCAATTTGCATCCGTCGTTCTTCCACGACTGATCGGGTCGCTTAATACCAGAACGCGCTGGGAGCCGGCTCTGTAACGAGGCCAGTCAGGCGTTCTGGTGGAGTTCGGCGTCCCTGTTGTGGCGAAATGCGTCCAGTAATCCACCAATCGCTGCGACAAGCGCTTTTCACCTTGGGAAAACTCTGCCTTCACCGGTGGATTTTCGACGGTCACGGTAGTTTGCGAGCCAAAAACGAAGGGGAGTTCCATTTCGTGACACACTCGGTCTTCATCCGGAGCGCAGAGCTTGTCTCGCGGCATGATGTTGTAAGACGGAACATGCGTGAAGAAGTAACCATAGACGGGCCGGTTCGACCTGTTCATCACATGCCGGTTGGCACAGGTGAACAAGTAATCGGTCAGCACATTGGAGAACTGCCAGGTGTTGTCACCTTCGATTGGAGCGTAGCGGTCGAGCGCCTCGACCTTCTCCGCCAACGGCTTGGAAAACAGCAACTTAAGCACCAGACGGTATTCGACCCGCGGGATCTGTCGTCCCAGCAGTCCGAGCCTTGCCTCCTGGGCAAAGATCACCCCTTCGTCACGGTTGGTACCAATGATCGTGGACTTAACGATCCTATCCTGGTTGGGTTGTTTTGAGAGGATCTTGCCGTCAAGTACCGGCGACCAGGCCAACTGGCCGCTGAAACCGGCCAGATAGGAAGTCATTCGCAGTCTGAGTGACGACTCGTGCTTGACGACCTCATTTGCAGGGCGCCGGCGCAGACAGTCCGTATCGCCTTCCGAGCAGCCAAGCGAGGAACGCAGCCGCTTGCCGAACCTGCCAGCTTCTGCCAGGGACTTGTAAGGCAGACCGTATGGATTGCTTTCCATGATTGCAGTTCGGAAGTAGCGTCGGCTGGTGGCAGACGTCAGATGCAATGCGGTCGACATGGCTCCGGCACTTTCACCAAACAGGGTCACTTTCGAAGGATCTCCACCGAAAGCGGCAATGTTTTCGTTCACCCAACGCAGCGCCAGCTGCTGGTCGAGGAAGCCGTAATTGCCCTCAAACCCGTCGATCCCGGCAAGAAAGCCGAGCGCGCCAAGTCGATAGTTCAAGGTGACGACGACGACATCGCCCTTTTCCGCCAGTACCTTGCCGTCATAGACCGGGTTCGCGCTTGATCCGAAGAAAAATGCGCCCCCGTGAATGAAAACCATAACGGGCCGCCTGGCACCACTTCTGGCCGGTGTCCAGATGTTTAGACTGAGGCAATCTTCGCTTTGCGGGAAGGGCGTGCGTTTTGCAGGCTGCGGGCAAACCGGGCCGAAACTGGTCGCCTGGAGAGTGCCCGGCATTTTTTCGGCAGGAGTGGGAGCTGTCCAGCGCCTGTCACCGGACACTGCTTCGGCATATGGAATGCCAAGGTAACTGTGAACCCGATTGCTGTTCTCAACGAGCAGTCCGCAGACCTTGCCGCTGGTTGTTTCTATTTCCGGCGCCGAACAGTCCGGCCTGGGCTCCGTGGTTGCGTGACTCTGAAGCAGGTCGGCGTTGACACAACCGGACATCAAGCCAAAGGACGCCAGAACAGCCCATGAGATATTCGCAAGTCGCATGTGCAATCCCCCACCGATTGAGTTGCAACCCAAAGCAGTATGACATCATTCATCGAATTCGAAAATTCGATAGAGCTGAACGACTGCCGGAAATTTTCTTGGTCCAAAGCAAGGCTGTTTCCCAGCACCGGAGCTGCTGTGGGCGGTAATTCGGCTTTTTCCCGTTTGAGCTGCATAATGTTCCGCAGAGCTGAAGGTGCGGAGAGTGAGCGCTTGGATGGCTAAACGCGAGGTAATTGTTCTGGGTGGAACAGGGTTTCTGGGCAGGCGAGTGGTCCGGAGGTTGCTGGGTCATGGATACAGCGTCAGCGTCGGAACGCGCTTTCCGGAAAAGGTCGCCGCTCTGACCACGCGGTGGGAACATGAAGTCCCTCCGGTTCGGGTCGACTTATCGGACCCGGAGACCCTGAATAGAGCTTTCAGCGGCGCTCGCGCGGTGATCAACTGTGTTGGGCTCTATGTCGAGACGGGCAAGGACACCTTTCAAAGTGTGCATGTGGACGCAGCTGGAGCTATTGCGAAATGCGTCAAGCAGGTTGGAGATTGCAAACTGGTCCATTTGTCCGGGATCGGTGTAAGTCTGAATTCTGCTTCAGCATATATTCGCGCTCGTGCCGAGGGGGAGGAGGCGGTTCGGAGTGCCTGCCCGGCGGCAACGATCCTGCGCCCGAGTGCCATGTTCAGCCGGGATGGGGCTTTCTTTGGCGATCTGGACGCTATCGTACGTCTTCTTCCTGTTGTGCCGCTTTTTGGCGATGGGGCCACGCGGCTTCAACCTGTCTTTGTCGGCGACGTTGCCGAAGCCGCCTGTCGTGTCCTGGATCCAAATGCGGTCAGCGGTGAAGTTTTCGAATTGGGCGGGCCTGAGATCTTTTCCTACTGTGAGATATTGAAAAGGCTCGCTGCGCGTTCCGGCAGGCATAGAGTGTTCCTGCCGGTGCCCTTCATCATCTGGCGGGGTCTGGCAGCCCTAGCCAATCGACTGCCGAACCCGCCCCTGACCCCCGCGCAGGTCGCCCTGATGCAAGAGGACAATGTTGTTGGCGATGATGTTGCAACGTTTGCCGACCTTTCTCTTCTGCCACGCTCAGCCGCCGCCATGGATCTCGTTTGATCGCAAAGACGCATAATCTTCTGCCATCCGAGCTGGTCAGGCCGGCGTCGGAGATCGGGTCAGATCCTGTCGCCCAGATGGTCCGTTTTCATTTTTTGGTGTTTCGGAGGCCAGCCAGGCGCGGCGTCTCAGTAATCCGATTGCACCCAATCCGCTTAACAGCAGGAGGCCACCTGCGGGTAGTGGAACTGGCGTTACGCCGGTACCTGAGTCAGGCAACAGAGAAGCAGACACATTACCCGCGAAGCCGTGTGCACTTCCCCCGTCAGGTCTTACATACTGAACCTGCATCATCGTGGTTGTTCCCGCTATGACGGCGGCAAGATCAATATCGAGACCCAGCGCATCATAAAACAGCGACGCCCCTGAAACTTCGGTCAGGTAGTTGGTGCCAGAGACGATTGAGGGAGCAGTTTGAGAATAAAACAGCCAGTCGGGTGTGAAAAAAGTCCCACTTAAGGCCATGACGCGGGCTTGAGTGTAACCAACACCTTGCGCCGATCCGACAAGCGTCTGCTGGTCCGCCGTGACGATGCTTTGCAGGATTTGGCCGCGGGAATCGTTGTAACCCAGGTCCCAGATTATGTTGCTGAATGCGCCGGTGGCGTCATTGTAATCGAACGACATCGATCCGCGATAACAGCCTGTCGGAAAGACACCACAGTTTTGAGCATCGAGCCGGTCGGCGCTTATGTTGTATGTCGCCGCCGATACTTCTGTTGAAGAGAGTGAAAAGGTCGCACACGCAATCGCCGCAAACGCGGCACGAGCAAGAACAGATTTTTGATCCATGAGGTCGCCCACAACAATGTAAAAAAAATAAGGGAGATTCAAACCGTTTCGGGAGGTTCGAATGCCCGCGCACTCTGTTGTGTTAGTTCATCGGCCGGCTGCCGTATTGTAAATTCTCGCCATAAGATTCAGTTGTTGTTAACCAATCAAAGCGTAACGGGGCAAATCCGGTATTGCCTGTCTAAGCGCAACATCGAAGCGCATCATGTTGACGCGTGATTGGCGAAATTCCCTTGGAGTGCAGCCAATTCGGTCGCGAAAGTCACGGATCAGATGGCTTTGGTCAAAATAAGGTCCAGCGATGTCCTGAACTGCTGTGTCTTCTTCTGTTGTCAGCCTGTAGGCTATGTTGAGCGCGCGAAAGACACGATGCACCTGCTTGGGTGAACCACCGAAATATTCCCGGCACAGCCGGTCGACCTGGCGCGAAGACAATCCCGTACGCGCAATCAGGTCCGGCACACTTGGGCTTTCGGGATCGGTGATCCAGTCCAGAGCGATCTTGATGAAGTCGTATCGGGCAGGAGCCGCATCACGAACGGCTCCTCTCAGGAATGTCTCTGCCGCTTCGAACAACTCCTCATCGGACGTAGCGCTGTCGAGCACTCCAAGAATGGAGGTTGTGTCGATCTCTGGCCGGAGCGTCTTGATGCCCGCTTTCCGGTTTGCCATGTCGGAGGCAGGGCAGCCGATCAATGCGTACCAGCCGAGTGGTGTCAAAGATGCTCCAAGGATCAGTGTCCCTGCAGTCACTGACACTGATCCTGTGCGAAATGACGGACCGCAAACCAATACTTCCTGAGCGTCAAATGCCCGGGTTTCATCTCCATGACTTAGCGTTGAAATGCCTTTGCATAAAAATCGAATATGCGGAATTTCGACCCTGACGAGATCCCCGGCTGCTTCCGGCATTTCCATCAGGTAGAAAGCACCAACATAAGGGGAAAGGTCGGGTGGAGAGGCGCGATAGTAGTATCTCATGAATGTGACGCTACGAAATCAAGATCGGGATTGTAAAGGTGTCTCAACCGGTATTCAGAAAAGGCTGCAGCGCACCCGTCGTTTTGAGACGCCGTGGAGTGGACGCTAATCACCCAATGGAGGATTACTAGAGGACTGTTGTCAGAAGATGACTGTTGCAATGCCTGCAATCGGTGCTGCCAAAGCCACTAAGCGCGACCTTGAAGCGCGCGGTTTCAAGCAGCCGGCCCGCAAGGTCGCATTCGTTTCCCTCAACGACAGCCAGTGCCGTCATGGCGGCCGCGTGCACTGTCAATCTATCGATATGCCAGTGGAACTTCTTGTGCGGTCGGAAGTGGCGCTTCAAGCGGGCTGCGAGACCACCGCTGCCGCGAGCGCTGCCCACATAGAAATACCAGCCGGGTAACAAGTGCCCTGAACATAAACGGTTGACCTTAAGATCAACTGGGTTGTTCAGACGAATGCCGAGGGCGTAGGCTCCTTTGCTTTGAGGAATTTCATCGGGTTTGTCGGGAAAGGTCCAGACACCCTCAATTCCAGATGCCGTAATCTCGCGGCGAAGCGGGGTCGGTATCATAATGCTGGCACTTGCTCGGGTTCCTTGACTGGCTTCGGCAGGAGAACTTACAGGCCAACTCCGCCTTCTGTCACCACACTCTCGGCAAGTGGCATGGAACACGAGGCGAAAGAGTTCGACAAAAACCGGCAAGATCAAGAGGCGTGACGAAGCGCTACATTACCGAGCTTTTCCAGAACCAGGTCTGCAACAAGTTCCACATGAGCTTCCCCGGTGTTTGACTTGTGGACGGAGATGGCAACCTCGGTGAGGGGAGGCAGGCCTACCTGCCCGTCTATGATCTTGAGAGATTTCGGAATGACTGAAGCCTCCATGACCGAAACGGCAGGCCCTTCAAGCATCGCCTTTTCCATCAGGCCGATGCTGCGGGTAGAATAGGCTATGTACCAGCTCCGGTCGATCCCCTTCAGAGCATCCAGTGCCACATCCCTGCAGACACAGCCGGAAGGAAACAGGACAAGCGACAGTGGATCTTCTGGATGGTCTGTAAAGGTTGGAGAAGCTACCCAATGAAGAGGTTCATACCTTGCGATCCGTCCAGCGACCGCATTTGGGTGGTGGGTCGCGATGACGACGTCGAGTTGTCCTTTCTCAAGCATCGGTAAAAGATCACAGGCGTTGTCGCATGTCACTTCGAACTGCAGGCGCGGATGGTCTTTTGCCAAAGTTGAAAGAATGGAAGGCAACAGATAGGTGGCGTAATCATCTGGTGCACCAATCCGGACAAGACCTTCGGCCTCAGGCCGTTGAAGGTGTGAAAGAGCGGCATCATTCGCTGAGAGGATGCGCTTGGCGTAGACCAACAGGGTTTCGCCAGCATGGGTGATGGAAACTGACTGGCGGTTGCGCTCGAACAGCCGTTTTCCGACAATCTCCTCAAGCCGTTTGATTTGCAAACTGACCGCTGACTGAGTGCGGCCAATGGATTGGCCGGCCTGCGTGAAATTGCGATGCGCCGCCACGGCAACAAAAGACCGAAGCAGTTCAATTTCAAGATCCCGTT
>JBCCVB010000103.1:0-25846 GCA_039195965.1 Pseudomonadota bacterium | reverse complement strand
GTCGCGGGAGTATTCGATTGGCTCCCTCGGAGGCTAGCAGCAACAAGCCTGGCCAGGCAGCAATCAGATAACGGTCAAAGAGAATAGGCTGGACAAGAACCGAATATAGGTAGGCGAGTATCAAAGGACCGGCGCTGAAGGCGAAGATGACTATGAGTGAACGCTGGTATTTTCTGATTTCGGTTTCAGACTCATCCACTTGCAACAGCGGCCGGAAAAGCGAAAAGACAGCCAGGCCGACGAGAACCAGAAACAGAGCAAGTGAACCGGAGACACTGAAGGCAAGGCTTTTCAAAAACGTTGCGTCCGGATAGGCGATCCAGAAGCCGGTTTCGGCAACTGATCGTGCCCGGTTTGTCAGAATGACAAGCCACGGAAAAAAGGCGGTTGCGCCCACTGCCATGGCAATGCAGGCGCGAAGGGCATTCGAACGGCTGAAGTTGCGTTCGCGAACCGCGTCAATCAAGACAAAAAACGCACAGGCGAAACCCACTGCGAGAAACGCGAGAACAGCATAAATGTGACTGTAGAGAAACAGCGTCCCGCTTAAAGCGAGCGTGGTGAGCCAGCTCGCAGAAGGTCTTTCAAGCACCTTCAGAAGGGAAAGCAGGAAGGCAAGACCAGTTGCAGCCAGCAAGGCATACATGCGGGCTTCGGTAGAATACCAGATGTGAAAGGGTGAAACTGCCAGCAGGGCCGCTGCCAGCAAGCCGGTAGGTTTCCCTCCAATCATCCAGCCGATGAGATAGGTGAGCCATACGGCAAGAACTCCCAATGCTGCCGAGGGAATGCGAAGCGCAGTTTCACTATCTCCGATGACAGGCATTGTCAGCCAGAGGACTATGTTATGAAGCGGAGGGTAATTGTCCTTTGCAACGGCGGAAAAAAGGTCGACCAACGAGCCATTTGACTGGGCCCAGCTCACCGCTTCGTCGTACCATAGGCTCGTTCTGTCCAGATCATGGAACCGAAGCAAGACCGCTACCAGCAATATGGCTATCAGGATGATTGGAAATTTGCTTGTTCGGTTTTCCTTTTTGACTTGCTGCAATCAGAACCATCCTTTGTGAAACGGGTAGCGAAAACGCTAACCAATCCTTCAGTTGTGGGTAGATTGAGTCAATCAGTGATTTTTAAATCGCCAAATTATCGATAAGTTATTGAGGCTTTTGTGATGACCAAATTCTCGAGGCTCAGCAATGACGGAAAAACCCCGCACGAAAAGTGAACCTTCCATAGGTCCGGTCGTTTCGGCGGCACATCTTGCTTCCGGTGCAATGCCGGCGCTCTCGGAAATCGAGTTTGCGGTCACCATGATGGTCAATGCCTACCATCGCTGGATGGTCAGGTGCATGGCTGCCAGTGGATCGGAGGGGCTCGGATCGCTGGATGTTTTGGTGCTCCATTCGGTCAATCACCGGGGGAGAGCAAAAACGCTTTCCGATATCTGTCTGGTGTTAAATATCGAGGACACTCACACCGTTACTTATGCGCTGAAAAAACTGGAGAAAGCGGGACTGATCGCTTCCGGTCGAAGGGGCAAGGAAAAAACAGCCGAGATAACGGATGCTGGTGAAAAAGCCTGCATGGAATACAAACGCCTCCGCGAGGCCCTGTTGATAGAGCCCATGAAAGCGCTCGGTCTTGATGAGAGTGAGCTCTCTCGACTGGCTGCAACACTCCGGCTTGTATCAGGAAACTACGATCAGGCCGCAAGAGCAGCCGCAGCAATGTAACGGCCCGCCGCTCCTTGGCTTGCAGCGGTTGCATCTGCAAGCGCTACAAACACCGTTCAGCATTCAATCGACCGCGCTCCTGAAGCTTGTTGCATGCGGGTTCTGAAAGGTGCGCAGCAATCTGAATGCACCTGTGATTTTGTCTGAACGAGACTCTGAGTTGCTATCTGTATTGATTATTCCAAAGTTTCTTGTAATATCGAAATATGGAAGATCAAGATGCCGTAACCGCTCTCGGAGCACTTGCGCAGGAAGATCGACTGGCCGCTTTTCGTCTTTTGATGACGAAAGGCCCGGACGGACTTCCTTCAGGTGCTGTTGCCGAAAAACTCGATATTCAGCCAACACGCATGTCGTTTCATTTGACGACCCTGGAACGTGCCGGGCTGCTGCAAACACGCCGGGAAGGTCGACACATTCATTATGCCGTCGCCTACGACAGAATGCGGAACCTTCTGACTTTCCTGATGGAAGACTGCTGCGGAAACAATCCGGATATCTGCTGTTTTCCTGAACAACAAATTCAAAAAGCCTCAGACAACTGACAGGACATGGCCTCAATGCCAATCACGATCTACCATAACCCGAAGTGCGGCACTTCCCGGAATACGCTGGAAATGATCCGCAAAACAGGCGAAGAGCCGAGGGTCATTGAGTATCTCAAAACACCTCCCAGCAGGGAAGAACTCGTCGATCTCATCAATCGGATGGACATTTCGGTGCGCGATCTGCTTCGACAGAAGGGAACGCCTTACGATGAACTCGGATTGGGTGAGGACAAGTGGTCCGACGACCAGCTGATCGATTTCATGATGGAACATCCAATTCTCATCAATAGGCCCATCGTGGTGTCGGAAAAAGATGCACGGCTGTGCCGTCCGTCCGAAAAGGTCATGGATCTGCTTTCATCCGATATTGGAACCTTCACCAAGGAAGACGGGGAAGTGGTGAAGTCCGGAGCAGCAGATGTCTGAACTGGATTTTGCCGGTAGTGATTTGCCTAATGTCTGCCTCTCCGATTTGTCGGCAATCTCACGGGAACGGTTGTTCGCACAGGATGAGTTGTCTCACGCTCCCAGGGTGCTCCTTCTTTACGGTTCTTTGCGTGAGCGGTCCTACAGCCGGTTTCTGGTGCAGGAAGCGGAACGACTCCTGAAGGCCTTCGGGGCAGAAACCAGAGTATTCAATCCGTCGGGGCTGCCATTGCCGGATGATGCTGGCACGGACCATCCCAAAGTCGCGGAACTTCGTGACTTGTGTGCCTGGTCCGAGGCTCAGGTCTGGTGCTCGCCGGAACGCCATGGTGCCATGACGGGCGTGATGAAGTCGCAGATAGACTGGATTCCCTTGAGTACGGGAGCTATACGCCCGACACAGGGCAAGGCTCTGGCCCTGTTGCAGGTTTCCGGCGGATCGCAATCGTTCAACGCGGTCAATCAGATGCGCGTTCTCGGCCGTTGGATGCGGATGGTTACGATCCCCAATCAGTCCTCTGTGCCCAAGGCCTATCAGGAGTTCGATGATGAGGGCCGAATGCGCCCTTCACCGCTCTATGATCGCGTGGTGGACGTCATTGAGGAACTGATGAAGTTCACTCTGCTGGTGCGGGGACGTTCGGACTATCTGGTTGATCGATATTCAGAGCGCAAGGCAAATCGGGAGAAGCAGTCCGCAGCCGGAAAGGCAGCTGTCGGCATCGCCCGTTAAGCAAGCGGTGGCATCCAACCGTCAGTCGAAGAGAGACATGCCCATCAGTCTGAAGATCCGCTTTTTGCTGTCTTGACTGATGACGGGGCAGGCGCGCTGACCATGGTCGCGTATTGAGCGAGTTTCGGAGCAAGCGTTATCCTGGGGGATGTTCCACGTTGCTTTCGCTCCTGCGGAAACCAGTAACCACCTGACGTGTTGTGAGGGAAGACCGGGTAGTTTGCTTCATGTCGGGCAACGCTATCCGGTTTTCCAAACATGTACCCTTGAACCAGATCGCAGCCGGCGGCGCTCAGGAGAATTGCCTGCTCCTCGGTTTCGACGCCCTCTGCTGTAATCTGGACATCAAGCGAACGACCCAGTCCGACGATAGACGTTACAATCGCATCCGTACTGGCATCCTTGCCGAGGTTTTGAATGAAGGCCTTGTCGATCTTGATTTTGTCGAACGGAAAGAGGCTGAGGTAACTCAGCGAGGAATACCCGGTGCCAAAATCGTCCATAGCTATCGAAACTCCCATGCTGTGGATCTGCCTGAGAGTTTCGATGACGGCATCGGTGTTTGAAATCAGAAGACTTTCCGTGATTTCAATTTCGAGCCTCTTCGGATCGAGGTGAGAGTTCTGCAGAGCCTGCGCGACTCTGTTCTGGGTTTCTCCGGCCACGAATTGAGCGGGCGACACGTTGACCGCGACCCTGCGGCTTTTGTCCTCCCACATCGCAGCTTCAAGGCACGCATGGTTCAAGACCCAGGTACCGATCTCTTCGATCAGCCCGGTATCCTCTGCCACCGGAATAAAGATATCCGGTCTTATTGTCCCTTTGCTCGGATGATCCCAGCGGATCAGCGCCTCGTAGCCTCGCATGGTGCCGTCGCGAAGCGCATATTGTGGCTGGTAGACAAGTTTGAACTGATCGAACTTGAGCGCTTTGATCAGTCCGTTTTCCACTTCCTTCCTCTTCTGCGCATCCGCATCCAGATTCGGCGTGTACCAGGCGAAAGTCGAGCGACCGCTGTGTTTGGCTCTGTAAAGCGCCAGGTCCGCGCAATGGAGCATGCGGGAGGAGCGCCAGGATCCGTCCGTGGCCCGGGCGAGACCGATGGAGAGCGAGATTTTGATATCCTTGCCTTCTATTCGGCAGGGCGCCTCTGTTGCTGCGATCATGTCGGTGGCGAGGCGTGTCATCCGGGCGGGGTCGGAAACTGTTGTCAGCAGAACCGCGAATTCGTCGCCTGAAAGGCGTGCAACCAGGTGATTGCCGAAAACGGCCTTCAGACGTTCGCCGACGATCTGAAGAAACACGTCGCCGATGCCGTGCCCGTGCGTGTCATTGATTTCCTTGAATTTGTCGACATCGATCAACATGACGCCAATGTTCGACGCTTTGGCCTGGGCCAGCCGGAGAGCTTCTGTAAGACGAGCGTTGAACACCGCACGGTTGGGCAGTCCTGTCAGCGCGTCATGGTGAGCAAGATACTGGATGTTCTGGTTGGTTTTGACCTGATCGTGAAAACGCATCCACAAAAGTATGGCTGCAAAGCAGATTGAGATCAGGCACAGACCGCCGATCGCCGCGCTGATCGACCAGATCAGGGGGGACAAGCTGGACAGAAGCTGTGACTGCCTGACGAGTATCAGGATCCCCGGTAGCGCTGTGTTTCCTTTGCCTGGCCGGTAAGCCAGAAGTGCATTTCCTCCGAAACGTCCTTGCCAGGTCATGTCGGGGATCGCGGCAAATGTACCGGTGGTTGCCAGCGTTTTCAGCGCCTTTGCAAGCGTGTTTCGGGACTCCAGAAGACCTTCCTGGTACCAGCTGGTCGCCGATGTTTCCGGCGAGATGAAACGGTATGTCCCGTCAGGCGCCGCAAAGATCACTGTCGCATCCAGTGCGGGCGAAGGGCCGACGTTTCTTTGAAGAAGGTCTGTAAACGACTTCAGCTTCTCGGCAGCGATTTCTGAATGGTCCGGCTCTCGGTCCGACAGGCGCAGCCCGGAAAGTTCCGGTGGTGATGGTGACGTCTGTTCCTGCGCCAGTGCCTGGAGCAGTTCCTGTGCACTTTGCTCGTAGGGTTGATATGCATTCTCAAGCCCACGCACCAGAAGCCAATGCGTAAGCAGCCGGTTGCTTGCATACACCCCTAGCGCCAGCGTGAGGACCAGCGACATGGAGATGAAAAAAATAACAACGTTGCTTTTTGCAAGCGGAGCTGCCATCCGGCGTAACACCAATTAGAGGTACGTGTTTTTACAAATTAAGAGCAATTCCTTTCGTCATCATGAATCATGGCGTAGTCGTGGCAGGAAAAAGCTCTTTATTTACGTGTATTTAGCTTAAGTTCTAGCTAAGGTTATATAGACGCTGCGTAAAGTATCGATGTCTGGCCAAAGCTGCCGTCTGTCGATAAGAGTGGGACATGCAATTGATTCATCTGGCTATTACGCAGCCGGTTGTCTCAAGTACCCGGTCCCTGTGGGAGTTGATTGGTGAACGTCTGGAGCAGCATCGGCAGCATAGTTAGTGCGATTGGAACAGGCGGTGCGCACGTTGTTGACCGTCTTGTTCAGCTAGTACTGGCGCGCCCGGAAGGGACCAATACCGTCGGCTTCACTGTTGCGATGATTGCCTTGTCGGCAAAAATGGCAAAAGCGGACGGGGTCGTGACGACAGACGAAATCATCGCCTTCAGGGAATTATTCGATGTGCCGCCGCGAGAGGAGCGCAATGTTGCGCGCCTGTTTAATCTGGCGCAGGAAGACGTCGCCGGATTTGAGGTTTACGCCAAGAAGCTAGCCGATCTTTTTCCTTATGATCACAAGACTTTGCTGGATATTCTTGACGGCCTTTTTCACATCGCAAAAGCGGATGGTGTCGTCCACGAGAGCGAGGTTACCTATCTTGCCCGCGTTGCGGAACTCTTCGGCCTTACCGAACGGGAGTTTTCAAAGGTGCTGGCCCGACACGTTCGGGACAACGGCAATCCCTATGAAGTGCTTGGCCTTGGTCCGGAGTCCAGTGACCAGGAACTTAAGGCGCATTATCGACGTGAAGTACAGGAAACGCATCCGGATCGGCTGATCGCCAGAGGTGTTCCTGAAGAATTCGTCCGCATAGCAAATGACCGGCTTGCTGCTCTCAATGACGCCTGGGAAAAAATTTGCGTGGAAAGAGGCATATGAGCGTCGAGACCGATACAGGTGTAAAGGCAAGAGTTCATCCTTCACCGAACCATGGAGAACGAGCCCAAGATGCTCGTATCGATACCGTCGTTCTTCATTATACCGGTATGCAAACGGCCGAAGCCGCATTGCAGCGCCTGTGCGACCCGCGCGCCGAAGTTTCCGCGCACTACCTTGTTTATGAGGATGGCACGATCTTGCAGTGCGTTCCTGAAGCAAGACGCGCCTGGCATGCGGGACGCAGCTTCTGGAAAGGGGAAGCAGACATCAACTCCCGTTCCATCGGAGTTGAAATCGTCAATCCGGGGCACGAATTCGGTTATCGGCCATTTCCTGAAGTTCAGATTGAAGCGGTCATTGCTCTTGTCGGTGACATTTGTCGGCGCCACGCCATCTCTCCCTGGAGAGTTCTGGGTCACTCGGACATTTCGCCGGATCGCAAGGAAGACCCGGGCGAGTTGTTTCCCTGGGACAAGTTATCGGAAGCCGGTATTGGCATGTATGTGAAGCCATTTCCGATCGGGACCGGCCTCTTTATGCAGGAAGGAGATCGGGGACAGCCGGTGGAAGCCGTTCAGTCCATGCTAGGCTTGTATGGTTACGAAGTGGAGGTCACTGGCATTTTCGACCAAGCAACGCGCAATGCGGTGACGGCATTTCAACGTCATTTCCGACCGGAGAAAGTAGATGGTGTTGTTGATCAGTCGACAATCGAGACGCTGAATGCACTCCTTCGGAAACTTCCCTCACTGTCGGATTGAAGCCTCCTGATGCGGTTTGCTGGATTGTATTTTGCCGTTGAGCGCTCGCGAGGGTAAGCGAGAGCCGAATTTCAGCGCCTCCTGCAGCATTACCGAAAATTCAGGTCTGTCACAGACTTTCCATGGAAAGCCGAAAATTCGCCTGATTGCAGACTTTTTTCAGTCACAAACTACAGTAACTGCCGAATTCTGATACCGATTCACAGTAAAATACTGAAATAAATTGAAATAATTCGTGATTAGTTGGCGCCAAATTTTGTCCCATAGCTCCGGCATTTCTCCGCCCCAGATTTCAACTGCAACGAAACAATAAAGGGCTGGACTGAATGTTACGGTCATCCGTGAAACTTACTGGAGCGCTGTGTCTTTTCGCTTACGCAACCACCGTTATGACACCTGCTGCCTTGGCAGTGGGCTCAGGATCTGATCCGATCCTGCACGTCATCGAAACGGATCAGAAAAAAGAAAAGGGTACCGAAGCAGCAGCTGCCAAGGATACGGTAGGGTCCGGATCCGCTCCCGTCCTGCACATTCTGGACGCGGACAAAAAGGACACGAAAAAAGAAGCCAAGTCGTCAGGCTCCAAAAAGAAGACGGCAGTAAAGACGAAGACGAAGACGAAGCCGAAGTCGACGGCAAAAGCAAAGTCGACCACCAAGCCCAAGTCCAAGTCGGTTGCGAAGGCTGAGCCGAAAGCAACCAAGAAGACCGCAAAGGCAAAGAGCGCGCCTGTGAGCAGGCAGGACTATGCCAAGCTGATCCGCAAGGCAGCCGCGAAACACGGCGTTCCGGTCAAGATCGCCAAGGCGGTTGTTGAAGTTGAAAGCAATTTCAATCCAAGTGCTCGTGGTCGCGCTGGTGAAGTTGGTCTCATGCAGATCAAGCCGGCGACGGCACGTGGTATCGGCTACCGTGGTTCCACCAAGGCGCTGTATGACCCGGAAACAAACCTGGAATGGGGCATGAAATATCTCGCCGGTGCTCACCAGCGCGCCGGTGGTGATTTGTGCGGTACGATCCTGCGCTACAACGCCGGCCACTATGCCAAGCGCATGAATCCGATCAGCCGCCGCTACTGCACCAAGGTAAAACGTATTCTCGCTTCGAGCTAAGGCTCGATTCAGGGCGGTCAGGTCGTGGCCAGGAAGAACCCCGCTGAAGCATCAGCGGGGTTCTTTTGTTTCTGTAGGAATTTCAGTCCGTCAGGCAAATTTCTTGTTTGCAGCAGGAACTGATGCAGGAACGGGAGTGTTTTCCGGAACATCGGCAGCTGTAAAAGGTTGCCCCAGTGCGGTGACAACCGGCACCACCCCGGCCCAGATTTCAGAACCGAGATCCATCTTGTCATCAACGGGACCGCCGGTGCGGACCTTGGTGCTTGCATGTTCAATGTCGAGCACCAGAACACCAGTCGCCTTGTGTTCCTTGGGTTGCATTTCCCGGCACTCTTCCCAGCGACCGGGCAAAAGGTGGTCGGTGATGGCGGCCAGAGCGACGACTTCCTCTTCCGGGTTGGTTACCAACCGCGCTGTGCCGTGGACAATCGCGCAACGATAATTCATCGAATGGTGAAAGGCCGAACGGGCCACCACGATGCCGTCTACCATCGTGACTGTCAGGCTTGCGGGCACTCCGTCTTTGTTGTTCTTGATGATCCGCGTCGTGCTGGCTCCATGAATGTAGAGCTTGTTGCCGATGCGGGCATAGGCCATCGGGATCACCATGGGACGACCCTCGTGCACAAAGCCGCAGTGAGCGATCAACCCAGCGTCCAAAATCTCATAAGCGAGTGACTGGTCGTAGCTGCCGCGATTCATCTGCCTGATTTTGGCGTATCTGGGTAAATTGGCGGCCTGCCTTTTCTCTAGAGAGGACATTGCTGTCTCCTGATTGTTTTGATCTTGTTTCGTAATTGTTTGCGCCATAAATTGGCTCTATAAAAGATCCGGTTTTTGGAAAATGAAAGAACCAGTTTTTCCCGAGGGCATTCTTTCCCTGAATAGAAGCAGTGATGTTTCGCTTGCTGAACAGATCTACAGGGGGTTTCGAGAAGCCGTCCGCAAGGGATTGCTTTCCTCAGGAACCCGCTTGCCGTCAACACGCAGGTTGGCGAACATGCTCGGTGTCGGCAGGAACACCGTGAACACCGCGTATGACCTTCTGCAATCTGAAGGTATTGTTTCGATAAGGACCGGTGCTGCGCCCCGGATTATGGAGGGATTGCCCCTGGAAGGGGCAATCTCCGAACGGACCCAATTACCGGAGGGTCCGGAGCTTTCGAAGCGGGGCAGGGCCATGTCCTTTAATCTGCGGGGTGACGGCTGGGCATATCGCAACGGAGCATTGCAACCCGGTGCGCCGGCGCTGAACAGCTTCCCCTACGAAGAATGGGCGCGCTGTCTGCGCCGTGCTGCGCGGTTGGAGCGTAGTCCTGATCTGCAGTATCAGAACTACACCGGTTTGCCTTCACTGAAACGACAGTTGTCGCATCATCTCGCAGCCGAACGGGGTGTTCGTGCCGAACCTGATCAAATCCTTGTAACAAGTTCCATGCAGGCAAGCCTGTCTTTGCTGTCGCTCGCACTCGCGGACCAGGGGGACGTTGCCTGGCTTGAAGATCCTGGATACCTGGGAGCAAGGACTGCCTTCCATGCCGCTGGTATGATGATCCGTCCGCTTGCCGTGGACGAACATGGTGCAAACGCCGCGGCCCTGGACTTGTCGGACCATTCGCCGAAATTGATTTACGTGACGCCTTCACATCAATATCCACTTGGGGCGCGGATGCCGCTGGCTCGTCGATTGGCGCTTCTGGAAACCGCCGGCGCCAGCGGTGCGACTATTCTGGAAGACGACTACGACAGCGAGTTTCTTTTTTCCGGGCGCCCGGTCGCCGCTTTATACGGCCTGGCGGAGGAGGGAAGTGTGGTCTACCTTGGCACGTTTTCCAAGAGCCTCATGCCCGGTCTGCGAATTGCTTATTGTGTCGTGCCCTCCAAACTGGTCGACCCGCTAACACAGTTCATGCGTAACATGGGCTGTGCGGCAAATGTTCAGGCACAAGCGGCCCTTGCTCAGTTCATGGACAGCGGCAGCTATCAGAAGCACTTGAAGCAGATCCGCCAGATCTATGAAGAGCGCGGTACAATGCTTGTCGAAACGTTGCGGCAACGGCTTGGGAACCGGGCTGAGGTCGACATCCCAACCGGCAACGTTCAGGTGACAATGATATTCAGGGAGGCGATTGATGACGTTTCTCTGGCAAAACAGATGCAGACGCGCGGCTTTGCCGTGTCTCCGCTCAGCAATTGTTATCTTGGTGCAGACCGCAAGTCGGGATTGATCGTTGGATTTGCTGATGCTTCACCGGAGCAGGTTGCTCAAGGGGCCGAGACTTTGAGCAACCTTCTGAGGGAAACGAATGACCTGAACGCCGACTCCGCAATTCGCCGAGATCCGCGGAACCGTTAAAGGCGCATTCTGGGAA
Organism: Pseudomonadota bacterium; assembly: GCA_039195965.1. Lineage (GTDB taxonomy): Bacteria > Pseudomonadota > Alphaproteobacteria > Rhizobiales > Stappiaceae > Roseibium. The sequence continues at coordinate 14,976 of JBCCVB010000103.1, read as the reverse complement.
CTTCTCCGCGGATGATCAGGTTGGCTTCAGTGGCTGAGATGACATCATCGATCGTCACGTCTGGTCCTATTTCACGCAACAGTAATCCGTCATCGACAGGTTCAATCACCGCCATTTCAGTCACGATGAGACTGACCCTGCGCTGAGCGGTGAGTGGTAATTCGCATTCGCGCAGGATCTTTGGTTTTCCCTTGGCGGTATGGACCATCGCCACGACGACGTGTTTGGCGCCGGCCACGAGATCCATGGCGCCACCCATGCCGGGAACCATCTTGCCCGGGATCATCCAATTGGCCAGGTATCCGCGCTCATCGACCTGAAGGCCGCCGAGCACTGTCATGTCCAGGTGTCCGCCCCGGATCAGACCAAAACTCATGGCGCTGTCGATGGAGGCAGCGCCCGGAACGGCGGTAATAAAGCCACCGCCTGCATCGGTCAGATCCGGATCTTCCATGCCTTCCGGCGGGCGAGCACCCAGGCCGATGACGCCGTTTTCGGCCTGAAAAAAGACATGAACGTCCTTGGGCAGGAAATTTGCGACCATGGATGGCAGGCCGATACCGAGATTGACCAGTGTATTCGGTTCGATTTCCTGGGCTACACGACGAGCGATGATTTCCTTAGCTTCCATCGGGTTGTCTCTCCAGTAGATGATCCACCAGGATCCCGGGGGTTTTCACACTGTCGGGTGAGATAACGCCGACCGGCACGATTGAGTGCGGTTCAGCAATTACCGTCTTCCCCGCAAGGGCCATGACCGGATTGAAATTATGCGCGGTCAGCGAGTATTCCAGATTGCCGACATAGTCAGCGCGATAAGACGCAATCAAAGCAAAGTCGCCGTGAATGGGCGTTTCCAGCAGAAAGTCCCGACCGTCAACGGTGACACGTTGTTTGCCTTCCTCGATAAGTGTGCCGATACCGGTTGGCGTCAGGATGCCACCCAGTCCGACGCCTGCAGCCCTGATCCGTTCCACCAGCGTTCCCTGTGGCACCAGATCGACTTCGATCTCATCAGCGATCATCTTTTGCTGGGTTTCCGGATTGAGACCGATGTGAGAGGCAACGACTTTCGAAATGCAATCTGCTGAGATCAGTTTGCCTATGCCACGGCCCGGCATGGCTGTGTCATTCGCGACGACGGTCAGGTCCTTGGTTCCCCTGGCGACAATCGCATCGATGATGCGCTCAGGTGTCCCCACACCCATGAAGCCGCCAATGAGAAGTATTGCTCCGTCCGGAATAAGCTCCGCAGCCTCTTCCGCTTTGATAGCCTGTTTCATGAGCGCCTCCCCGAATCTCATGCTTAGAAGTTGACGATAATGCGTTATCGACCTCAAGGAAAATGAAGTTTGTGCGATGCCATGACTGCCAGCAATGGTGGAATGCGATCAGCACGGAAGCAAACGACTTTGCTGTCACAAACACAAGCATGCCCGGCCGGCAGTATCCCGATGTTACCTCATGCATGCATCACGATTGGCTCATGAGCCTGAACCAGAGGTATGAATTCTCATCAGCCTGTCGGCGCGCTTCGAGACCGGATAAGTTCGGAAGCGACTCCAGTGAGGTTTCCACCCGTAGAAGGATTTTCAAACATGCGGCGAGACGTGCGTGATCGATTGTGACCCTGACGAAAAGCGCAAGACCTTGCAGGCCTTCTGCGATCGGCTTCAGGGGTTGAATGGCAGCCGTGAACTGGATGTGCAGCCTATCCTTGATCAGGCCGCTGTGAGGCAGGCTGAACGGGGGGAAGTCCTGTTCGCAGCAGGGGATCTGCTGGAGGAACTCTACTTCATCGTTTCAGGTCTGGTGCGCTATTTTTATCTGACCCCGGATGGCCGGGAGTTTAACAAGAACTTCGTCACGAACGGTGGCGTCGTGACTTGTCTTTCCTCCTTTCTTGAATCCGGGCCGTCGCCCTTTTTTACCGAAACCCTGGAAGAATCCGTCCTGGTATGTCTGCCGATGGATCTGGTTCGAGGTTTGAGAGCGGACGATTTCCGATGGGAGCGGATCATCAACGGCTTTATCGTCAGGCTGGCATTGCAGAAGGAGCAGCGTGAAGCTTCCTTTTTGTTAAATGACGCAACCAAACGCTACGAAGCGTTTCTGAAGGAATTTGCCGAAGTATCACCGCGTCTGCCTCAATATCACATCGCTTCCTATCTCGGCATCACACCAGTCGCGCTTTCCAGAATTCGTAAAAGACGCACAGTCCGGAACACTTCTTAACCCGGGTTAATGCAAGTCGCCGCTGGCACACAGATGATGCCCCCAATTCAGTTTTGGAGGCAGTTTGGATGCTGGAAAAGAAGACAATCGTTTTGACGGGCGGCGCGATCGGTCTTGGCCGGGAACTCACACGACTGTTCTGCGAACAGGGGCATCGTCTTATAATCTGCGGGCGAACACAAAATGCACTGGAGGAAGTTCGGGAGTGCCATTCGGATGTGATCACGGTCTGTGTCGATCTTGCGTCACCAGAAGGTCGGCGGCGATTTCTGGATGCAGTTCACGAGCTTGAGCGGCCGGTCGATCTTGTCGTTCATAATGCAGCGCTTCAGTTCGCTTACGATTTTACGAACAGCTGCACACCAGTTGAACGCATAGAGACGGAACTTCTGGTCAACCTGCTGGCGCCGATCGAACTGACGGTAGAGCTCTTGCCCTTGCTCAAACCGGCTGCCGACGCCCGTGTGGTCTTGATCTCCTCAGCGCTCGCGCGTGTCCCGAAGAAATCGGCTCCCATTTATTGTGCGTCCAAGGCCGGTCTTTCAAATTTTGCCAGAGCACTTCGATATCAGCTGGAAGGTACAGGGGTCGGTGTGACGGAAGTTGTTCCCGACCTGATCGTGACGCGAATGGCGGCGGGCAGGGGAGACAAGGCGTTGTCGGCCTTCGAGGCGGCTCAGAAAATCATTGCAGGTCTTGCAAAGCAACAGGATGAGATCCGGTTGGGACGGGTTCCTTTTCTCTATGCGTTGCATCGGGTTGTGCCAGATCTCGCCTATCGAATTCTGAAAGCGGCATAAGATCCTATGGAAACAGGTGCTTGAGAGCTGCAGTTGCTTGACCTAAGGAGCAAAGCCTCTTAAGTCCGCTAGCGCCAGTCGGCCGGACAGCCGCTGCCGCAAGTGCCGAAAGGCCGCGGGGGAGGAAAGTCCGGGCTCCTTGGAAACACGGTGCCGGGTAACACCCGGCGAGGGCGACCTTAGGGAAAGTGCCACAGAAAGCAAACCGCCTCAGCTTGCTGGGGTAAGGGTGAAAGGGTGGGGTAAAAGCCCACCGCGCTACTGGTAACAGCAGCGGCACGGTAAACCCCACCGGGAGCAAGACCGAATAGGGACAGCGCGGGCAAGGAGCAATTCTGGCCCAGGCCGGTTTCCGGGCCAGCTGTCCGGGTTGGTTGCGAGAGGCGTCTGGCAACAGGCGCCCCAGATGAATGGCTGTCACGTCCGCGCAAGCGGGCCATACAGAACCCGGCTTACAGGCCGACTGGCTTTTTCTATTTCCTAACCCGCAGAGTATTGGGGTGTACTTGCCAGGAATTCTCCGAATGCATCTGCGTTCGGATAGGAGAACTGTTCCGCCAACGGGTTGGACCGTTTTTGCTTCTTGGCCCCCATGTCGGAAAGCAGCTCGTCGAAATGCCGGAAATGAAACGGCGCCGAACACAGACCGCCGTAGACCTTGGCCGCCGGACGTTCCTTTCTGCGCCAGTCCAGCATGGTGTCTATGTTCGCGCGCATTTCCTTGTCGCTGGGCTGATTTGCAAGTTGTCCGTCTGCGTAACGGACCAGCCAGTTGGCGATCATTTCAGCCGATAAAATCGTGCAGAAGCTGGAGTTGAAACCAACAAATCCCATGTCCGGGAGATCCGGGTTTACTGCCAGTCGGTACACACGATACTGGCCGTCGGACTCGATCAGCTTGTCCAGATATTCCTTGGCCAGATACGGCACACCCAGTTTCCAACCGACTGCCAGAATGGACAGATCGCATGGAATACGATCTCCGGTCGTCAGCACCGCGTGGCCGTTCTCGTAATGGTCGATCGTCCCCCTGACTGGTCTGATCGAGCCGTTTTCAAACCCTTCGAAAAGCCCGGGCGTAACGATCGGCAACGAACAGGAAGCATCCTTTTCGATTGGAACATCAGGCACCATGTCCCACTTCTTCAACTTGAGCTGAAACTTGAGCAACGTCTCAAGGCCGCGAAAATTGGCCCATATCAATGGCTTGAAAGCGGCCTGGGCGAGCCTTGCCAGAGGTGAGAGATTCCAGCCATTGAACTGTTGCTCCTGCGCGCGCATGTAGAGCAGTCGCTTGAAGTTGATGCCCCCAACAAAGTAAGGCACACGCCAGACCGGATCCCGGTAGACAAGGGTTACGGATCTGGCGCCATTCCTTGCTGCGTTGACGACGATATCAGTTGCTGATTTTGATCCGCCGAGAACAACTATGTTCTTGTCCCTTGCGGCCGTGCTGTCGGTGTATTCAGAACTGTGAATGACTTCACCGCCAGCTGCCTTGAACTCCTCCTGACCTGGATGGGAGATGATGTTCTTGTCCGAAAACTGCCCTGTGCAGATCGCAACAAAATCAAAGTCCTGGGTCCAGCTCTTGCCGGCAGCTTCGAGGGTCAGTGTCCAGCCGGGGTTTCCGTCTTTCCTGCGATCCATGGAGACCACATTCGTATTCAGCTGAAACAGCCGAGCCAGCTTGTGCTTGGCTGCGTAGGAATGAAGATAAGCATGCACCTGAGGCCCCTTCGGCCATTCCGGATAGTCCTCCGGCATGGGCAGGTCCGTGTATCTGTAGAGATCCTTTGGCGATTGGGTCTGTACGTCCGGGTAGGAACGCGAAAGCTCCCAAACGCCGCCGAAATCGTGGCTTCTTTCGAAGCCGAATACACGATGGCCACGTTCGTCAAAAGCTTTCGCTGCCGCAAGACCGCTCACGCCGCCGCCGATTACGGCGACAGTCTTTCGCTTCGTCATGGTCAGATTTCCTCCTTGGTGAACCGCTCGATCAGGCCTGATCTGGCGGAGGGAGGAAGTCGACTTCGTGGAGTGCGGAAAGCCTGACCAGTTCCTCAGGGTCGGTCACGCCATCAAGTGCACCGAAGAGGTCGAAAAGCTTGCGCGCAGGCGCGACCCCGAAGACACAGGTGGCGGTCTTTCCGGAACGATTGAAGATGCCGTGCGCTTCGCCCATCGGCATGCGGATTGTGTCGCCTGATTTTGCCGTGTGGACCTGACCACCCATTTCCACTTCGAGCTCCCCTTCCAGCATGACGATCCACTCGTCCTGCGTGGGATGAATATGCGGTGGCACGAAGGTGTCTGCGGGAACAACCGCGTGCCAGATGAAGGCGTTTGTGGAATGGACCTTTGGTGTGTAGGTGTGGCCGACGACATTCCAGCTGACATTGTCGAGACCTGCTGCTGCCGCGGTTATACCGGCTCCGTTTTGCATTGCTTTCCCCTCCTCATGGATCGCGCTGACTGCGTTTGTGATGGAAAATGCTAATCCCGGCAGACCGAATTGTTTTATCCAGAAAGCGAAATTTATTAGCCGACTGCAGTAAAATGACGCATTCCGGGATGGCTGGCGCTTGATTGAGTTTGACTGCGGCGGCATGCTTCCCAGATGGTGGTTCACGCAGCACGCAGATCTCCGCTCAACCAGTTCCGGCGCTTCGAAACGAATGACGTTGACGAAGCGAGGGAGATCGTTGCGCGGCATTTCTGCAGTCACAGACTGGAGCGCATGTCCTGCGCCGATCGGTTTGATGCCCGCCAGAACAGGGTCGATGGTTGTCGGATTTCGCTCAACTACATTCGGTACGGAGCCGATGTAACCATCGAGCCGGGAGAGCTTTCCGAGTTCTTCCTGGTTCAGATTCCGATTGCCGGATCCGCTCAGATCGAAAACGGATGTCGATCGCTCTTCTCATCGCCGAAGATGGGCGCGATCCTGAATCCGGATCGCCATACCTCCATGCGTTGGCATGCAGGCTGCGAGCAGATGTTGCTGCAGATCGAACAGTCCTACATGCAGGAAATTGCCTCAAGAATGGCAGGTCGGCCCGTCGGGCAGGTACGGTTCAGGCCTGATTTCAATCTGGAAAAATCCGAAGGTGAAGGCTGGACCCAGGTGCTAAGAGGCGTCTTCCGCGCAGCTGAAGAAGGCAGTTCATTCAGAAGTTCGGATCAGCGGCAGAGGTACCTTGAAGAAGGGCTGGTCATGTCGCTGCTGAACAGTCAACCGAATACGATCTCGCCGCTGCTTGAACGCCGCGGCTGTGGCGCAGCTCCGGCCATCCTGAAACGTGCACTGTCGCTGATACATGAGCGGCTCGATGAAGAGATCGGCCTGTTGGAGATTTGTGGCCACGCCGGAACGACGCCCCGTAATCTTCAGCTTGTCTTCAAGAAGGAACTCGGGTGCAGCCCGATCCGGTATCTGCAGAGTGCCAGGTTGAACTTTGCAAGACACTTGCTGCTTGTCGACAGCGGTAATCGATCAATTGCCGACATAGCCGAAAGCTCGGGTCACAGGCACTTCGGCAGGTTCTCCGTTGCCTATAAAAAGCACTTCGGGGAAATGCCGCGGGAGACGATGCGTGGTCGAACGTTCGGTTGAAGGTCGAACGTACCCCTGTCATTTTTTACTAATATTTTTTCGTCGTGCGGGAATAAATTTATATTTCGAGTGTTTTGTAAAAGCGTGTTGCATGCCAAGTAGAAAATTTGATTAAAATGTGTTTCTTGCCACAATATCGTCGCTAATATTTAACTTTCATTCCATTTTGCAGTCGTTGTTCGTTCCTAGTCTTGAGTGATTCTGTTCAAGACAGGTGGGATAATCATGACAGGTACATTTGAAGACTTTTTGGGGGCGCTTCTGGCTTTTGAATCGGGCTGGGATCGCGAGCGTTACGATGCGGGTGTCATTCAGGATTGGCAGCTTGACCAATGGGCGGGAGGTCCTGTTGAAGATCATTTCCCCGGCTACTCAAGCTGGTCGGAGCTGAGCAATACCGAGTGGGAAACCATGGCCTATCGGTCAATGAATTCCCTTGGTTTTGTCGGGTTTCAGTTCGGGGAGGCTCTGCTCATTGATCTGGGCTACTACGACGATGACGTCTTTTATGGGAATGGGGCTGCGACAAACACCTGGGACGGAACTTGGACTGGCAAGAACGGCGTGAATTCGCTGGAAGATTTCATGACCAAGGAAGCGCAGACGGTCGCGATCCAGGAGGCATTCGGATACAATCTTCAGGTTCTGGAGACGCAACTCGCCGGCAGCGGAAAGTCGCTCAGCGACTTTATTGGTCAGGAAGCAAGTTATGTTCAAAACGGCCAGACAGTCACGGTTGAACTGACACTGACCGGGATCCTTGCAGCAGCTCATTTGCGCGGTGCCTGGGGGACGGCTTCCCTGCTTCAGAGCGGCGCTGTAAGCACGGATGAGTACGGCACATCAATCCTGCAGTACATCGATCAGTTCGGAGGTTTTGAGTCTCCGTCGGTCACGAAAATGATCGGTTTTTACGAGGACCGACTTACCGGCGATGAAGGGCTGGGGACGCCAGGAGGGGATACGCCTGATCCCGGTGACGCGCCAGGGAGTGATGACGGCAACGGTACTGCGGGTGTCGACGAAACCACTGCGGATGTCGTGGTCACGTGGGCCTGGGGCGAAAATGACGTCATCGAAGGTTTTGATCCGGCAACAGACACGATATTTGTTGACTGGATCGGTGCAGCTGACCTTGAAGTCACGCAAACGGCCGCAGGTGTGGTTTTCGCGGTTCCGTCCAATAGCCAAACAACGACATTGGCAGGTGTTCAGCTTTCCGATCTCAGCAAAGCAAATTTCACCGTCCTTGATGCCGGGGCAGCTGCGGAAGTCTTTGCGTTGATCGGTGACGGTTCTACGGTACCCGACGAACCCGATACTCCTGATGAGCCCGATACTCCTGATGAGCCCGATACTCCTGATGAGCCCGATACTCCTGATGAGCCGGATACGCCGGACGAACCCGATACCCCGGACGATCCGGATACGCCCGACGAGCCGGACACACCTGACGTCCCGGATACTCCAGTGCCGCAGCCTAACCCTGAAAGTTGGAACGGGACTGCCGGTGTTACGGCAGCAACGGCAACGGTGGTGATCACCTGGGCCTGGGGCACAGCCCGCACCCTTGCCGACTTCGACCCGCAAAACGATACGATCTTCATCGACTGGTTCGGACCGGAGGCGATTGATGTTTCCGAAGTAGACGGATCTGTCGTTTTTACCATGGCGTCGAACAATCAGACCGTCACTCTGGAGGGCGTTACCCTCGATGAGCTGTCGCCCGCCAACTTCACGATCATGAATACCGAAACTGGACGGGAGATTCTGTCTGAGGTCGGTTCTGCCGATGATGGTGGAACCGATCCGGTTGAGCCGGAGGATCCGGGAACTCCAGTCGGATCGCAAATGATCATGATCTTTCCGGACAGCCCGTCTCGCGTGGTGGACGACTTCAATCCGGCAACGGACATGGTGCATCTTGAAAGCGGCGTGATCGCCGACCGTCTGGACGTGACTGACACATCCGCGGGGCTAACCATCACTGTAACGACATCCTCCGGGGAAGTCGTGAGCGAGACAGTATTGACCGGGGTCTCCTTGAGCGATCTGACGATGAACAATTTCATGGTCGCCGAAGAAAGTGCCTTGAACGAGGTTGCCGGTCTTCTTGGGCAAACCGTGGTCACCCCGGGAACGGGGGGCTTTGACGTCATATACGACGCAGACGGGTCCAATCCTGCTGTGCCAGCAGGTGCGAGCGAGCGAGGAGGGGTGATCTGGGCCGCGGATTTCGGCGTCGATGATATTGTCGGCTTCAATCCCGCAACAGATGAAATCGACTTCGGCAATGCCTCCGTTCATGGGCTCATTCTTACGATGACACCTGATGGTGAGCCGATCATCGACAATCCCTGGGGCCCTGACATGCTGATCTTGCAGGGTGTGGAAGTGTCCGAATTGTCGATCGAGAATTTTGGTGTCGTCGGAAACGAGCATCTGAGGCAGGATCTCGGCGGTATCCTCTCGTGGGAGACCGGGATCGGGCCACGCGACGCCGACACCGTCTATATTCGCTCGCACGAGTACGGTCAGAGCCAGATCATCGACGACTTTGATCCGGCGACGCAAAAGATCAGTTTCCTCTATTTTGGAACTCGCGAGCGGCTGAGTGTCGAGGATACATCTGATGGGCTGGTGATCAGTTCTCTGCCAAGTGGACAGACTTTCACTTTCACCGGTGTCAGCAAGTCGGATCTTATTCCCGGCAACCTGGAGTTCCATCATGATCAGGTCATGGAGGACAATCTGGAGGTCCCCTTTGGTGTCGATCAGGAAGACGTATCGCTCGTTTCAAGGGCCGGACTTCTGACACCTGAAGCGCCAGCTGGGGAGACAACTGATGGATATCAGGTTCGCGATGGTCTTGGAGTGTTGCCGGATACAGATCCCGAAGAGCCGGTAACTCCTGAAGACCCGGGAACGCCGGACACGCCTGGGGTCCCACTGGATGGATCCGAAAACATCGTCCTGCAGTCAGGCGTGGACACAGTCGAGGTGAAGTGGGACTGGGGTCGGATGTTCGCTATTCAGAACTTCGACCCGTCAGAAGACATTCTGGATTTCGGCAGTCTTTCCGTATCGGACGTTCTCATCGAGGAAGTTGGTGCTGATCTCCTGATTACAGTCCAGAACAACGGCGGACACGGATATCTGCTCGAAAACCTGCAGGCAGAAGATTTGTCCATTTCCAATCTGACGGCGGCGAACTGGAACACCGTCATCACCGAAAACGGGGGGATTGCAGAGCAGTTGGAGTCCCTGGGAAATGCCGACCTGCTGCTTTAAGCCCGGCTGTTTTCATCTTGAGAAACAAGGTGTCGCGCTTCTGCGCGGCGCCTGAGCTCTCGAGGAGCATCTGCGAAGTAATCGCCTTGAACCATATGCCGGCTGAGCCCTAACAGGCAAAGCTCAGAAAAGTCATGGTAGGACCGTAGTAGTCGGCTGTCCGGGCGTCGAATTCGTTTCGGGTCAATTTCGAATTGGCACTTTTTCGGAAAGACTGAACCGGTAGATTTTCCGGAAGCACGCGGACCTGCCATTGCCCAGGGTGTTGTTTTAGCAGGCAGAGCTGGAAAGCTCTTTGTCCAACGCCTCTGCGGGTGTGCTTTCTGAGGACAAAAACTGATCCAAGTTCAACAGGTCCCTGTCATATGGGTACTGCCTGACGAGAGCAAAGCCTGCGATTTCACCTTCGCAATTAATGAAGTATGGAAAGTGCTGAGCTTCCTGGAAATACACATCTATGATTTCCTGATCAAACTCGTATTTGCCATGACTTGAAACACCCAATTTCGTAAACACGGACATGTCATGCAGATAGAGCTGAGACATGTTCGTCATGCAGCTTGTGTCAGTTGACGTCATAGGTTTCAGGTTCACGGACGCTGCTGATCTTTCAGTCGGGCTTCATTTGGTCGGCACAGGTGAATAGCGGGGTTTTTTATCTCTTGATGTGCCCGCAATTGCAAATGACGGGGTTGCCTCGCTGCGATGTGGCTCGATCCGTTTCCATAACCTTCGTTCTCCACAAGTCTTTCAAACTAGGCAATATTTGCCGGTTAATGTGCCGTTGAAATCCAAAACCTCCGTAAACCTGCGAATCCGATTCTTCTTTTCTGTCAAGGCTTCATTAAGCATGATTCAAATAAGGTGGTTCGGCGGGGTCGTGTGCGATCAAATCGAGCCGGAATCCACGTGGTTCCATTGACCGCCCATGATTTCCCATGGTATCCCATAAGAACCCAGAAAGGGGAATGCGGGCCCATTTTCAGTAGGGCTTAGGACATCGCTTTAACGGCTCGGCAAGAGTCAATTTCGCATTTTGCATGTCCTTGGCAGGTAGCTGGCCGTTTCTTCTCAAGGGTGATTTAGGGGATTTCAGCGGGGTAAGGACCCGCTTCGAGGGGATTTATGTCCGGCTTTGTTTCTCACTTTACCAACCGGCTGGATGCCAAGGGTCGCGTGTCGATCCCGGCGCCCTTCCGAGCGGTATTGGCGAGAGATGGATTTGAAGGCCTTTATTGCATCACCTCTTCCCACTGCGAGGCAGTTGACGCCGGTGGCAACGAATTGCTGTCGGAGATCAACAAGCGCTCCGAAGCATTTTCCAAACTCTCGCCGGATCACGATGCCCTGGCGATTGCACTGTTCGGGGCGAGTGAGAATCCAAAGATCGACGGAGATGGCAGAATGGTCATTTCCGATATGATCCGAGACCACACCGGTATCACCGACCACGTCACATTTGTCGGCATGAATTACAAGTTCCAGATCTGGGAGCCGGAAAAGTTCCGCGAGTACCGCGCAGAGGCCCAAAGGCGTGCGCTCGCGATGCTGTCGGGGCAAGTCCCCGTACCTTCACAAGGAGAGCCGGCATGATGGCGCACAGCGGCAGAGATGCTGATTCTGACGCTGGCGGACCTGAGCGTCATGTGCCGGTTCTCCTTAATGAGGTTCTGGAATGGCTCGATCCGCAAGAAGGCGATGTAGTCATCGATGGCACCTTTGGTGCCGGTGGCTACTCACGTGCGATCCTGGAACGTGGTGCGAAAGTTGTCGGCATTGATCGGGATCCTGATGCGATTGCAGGCGGACAGGAGCTGGTGAAACAGGCGTCGGGGAAGTTGATCCTCGTACCAGGCCAGTTTGCCGGACTGGAAACCCATGCGAGAGAGCAGGGCTTTGATGGCGTCGACGGCGTTGTGCTGGATCTTGGCGTTTCCTCAATGCAACTGGACGAAGCTGATCGCGGTTTCTCGTTCCTGCGCGATGGTCCACTGGATATGCGCATGGAGCAGGCAGGGCCGTCTGCTGCCGACGTTGTAAATGAATTGCCTGTCAAGGATCTGATCCGCATCATCGGTCTGCTCGGCGAAGAGAAGAGAGCGACAACAGTTGCGCATGCTATCGACAAGGCTCGTAAGGAAAAGCCCTTCAGTCGTACACTGGAGCTGGCAAATCTGATCGAGAAAGTGCTTGGGCGCTCTCCCAAGAAAGCACAGATTCATCCGGCGACCCGAACATTTCAGGCGCTCAGAATTTACGTGAATGGTGAGCTTCACCAGGCGGCCGAAGCGCTGGGCGCGGCTGAGCGTATTCTGAAGCCGGGCGGTCGACTTGTGTTGGTGAGCTTTCATTCCCTGGAGGACCGGATCGTGAAGAGGTTCTTACAGGACAGGACGCGGACCCGGGGCGGCGGGTCCAGGCATATGCCGGAGGAAGAAGTGCCACCGGCGACATTTGAATTGCTGACGCGCAAGGCGGTTGAGGCGGCTGCCAAGGAGACGGATCAAAATCCGCGCGCCCGTTCGGCAAAACTCAGGGCGGGGCGGCGCACCGAGGCGCCGTCGAGAGAATTGGACATTCATGCCGCAGGCGTCCCGCGCCTTGCGGAATTTCATGGGTTGGGGGGCTGACAATGGTTCGAACGCTGAACATCCTGTTCATTCTGGCGGTCGTGATCGGCGCAGCGACCGTCTACGACATGAAACTGGCGGCTACGAAATCGGCTGAAAAAGTGGCCGAGCTCAAGCGTCAGATCGACGAGGAGCGGAACACGATTCGGCACTTGAAGGCTGAGTGGAGCCTTTTGAACAAGCCGGACCGCCTGCAGGCTCTCGTCGAGCGTTACAACGAATATCTTCAACTGGACTCGCTGGATGTTAAGCAGATTGTGACCCCGGAAGACCTTCCGGCCCGTCCTGTCATGCTGGAACCCATTGGCGGCTCCAATCAGATGGGCGGTTATGCCGGCTCATCGGCAGTGATCCGGTGAGGGCTGAACGATGACGATGGTAAGCGAACCGGCAAGCTTTCTTCAGGTAAGGCGCGCGCAGCCAAGGGCAGCGCGAGGGTCCGTCTCGTCAAGCGCGGTTAAGTCTCGCGTCTACGTGGCGATGCTTGCATTCGCATGTGTCTATGTTGCCATCGCCGGTCGTCTCGTGCTGCTGGCTCAGATGGAAGAAGCGCCGTCCCGCGCCTGGATCTCGGCGCAGGATTCCATTTCTGCTTCCCGACCGGATCTGATTGACCGCAATGGCGAAATCCTGGCGACCGACATCAAGACCGCCTCCCTTTATGCTGAGCCGCGTCGGGTTATCGACGTGGAGGAGGCTGTTGAAGGTTTGACCCGGGTTCTGCCGGAGTTGGACGAGAAGCTTGTGCGCCGTCGTCTGGAAAGCGGAACCGGTTTCGTTTGGCTCAAGCGGGAAATGACACCGCAGAAGGCAGCTGAGGTGCACAACCTCGGCCTCCCGGGTGTCGGCTTCTTGTCCGAAAATCAGCGTTTCTATCCTGGTGGTCCGACGGCAGGGCATATTGTCGGCTCCGTCAACGTCGACAATCAGGGTCTCACCGGCATCGAGAAATACATCGACAACGAGTGGCTTGCAGACCTTCAGTCACTTGGGTTTGCGTCTGACCGTACGATGGAGCCCGTAAGACTGTCGATGGACCTGCGCGTGCAACACGTTGTCCGCGATGAGCTGGTCAAGGCAATGGAGCGCTACCGTGCCATTGCAGCGGCCGGAATCGTGCTCGACGCGAAGACGGGTGAAGTGGTCGCAATGTCGTCCCTTCCTGACTACGACCCCAATGATCGTTCGCAGGCGCTCCAGAAAGATCGCTTAAATCGTGCGACTGGCGGGGTCTTTGAAATGGGCTCGGTCTTCAAGGCGTTCACAACCGCCATGGCGCTTGATTCTGGAACGGTTTCGATCAACGACAGTTTCGATGCAACTCGCCCGATCCGAGCAGCAGGCCGCACGATTTCAGATTTCCACGGGAAAAACCGCATCCTGTCAGTGCCGGAAATTTTCATCTATTCGTCCAATATCGGCACCGCGAAGATGATGCTGGCAACAGGGGTCGCGCGACAGAAAGAGTTCCTGGAAAGGTTGCATCTGACCACGCGTCTGAAGACTGAACTGCCGGAAAATGCAGCGCCGCTTCTGCCAAGGAAATGGAGCGACCTGGCCGCAATGACGATTTCCTTCGGCCACGGCCTCTCAGTCACGCCGATGCAGACTGCCGTTGCGGCGGCCGCGGTTGTTAACGGCGGAACATTGCTTCCGCCGACCTTCCTGCCGCGTAGTCCCGAAGACATCCAAGCCCTTGGCAAACGGGTTATTTCTCCAGAAGTCAGCCGGATGATGCGTTATCTTTTCCGTCTCAATGTGCTTTCCGGTTCCGGACGCCGTTCCGATGTGCCGGGCTACACGGTTGGCGGAAAAACCGGGACAGCGGAAAAGATCGAGAACGGTCGTTACGTCAGCAACAAGCGCCGGAATTCGTTCTTGTCGGCATTTCCGATGGACGATCCGCGCTACGTGGTTCTGGTTGTCATCGATGAACCCAAGCCGGAGCGCGAAGGTATTGGCGCGACCGCCGGTCTAAATGCAGCACCGACAGCGGGGGCGATCATTCGCCGCTCTGCTCCGATGCTCGGTGTGATGCCACGTTTCGGCAAAGGGGATGAACCAATCGAGATTTCCTATTAAGGAGACAGACGGGAAGCTTTGAAGATCGGCGGGGTCGCAGCCGAAATCCGGTTTTCAAGCACAGCTTCAGAAAGACGACGCACAAACCGGATGATCAGGTGAGATGGATCTTGAATACTTGGCCGCCGGCCTGAACCTGCCGGAAACGGCAAAGGGGCTGACAATAACTGGGTTGACGGCGGATAGCCGGAAAGTAGAGCCCGGCTATTTGTTCGCAGCCTTCAAAGGCACCACGGTAGATGGAACACAATTTGCCCCGAACGCAATTGCGGCCGGGGCTGTTGCTGTTGTGTGCGCGAGCGATGACGCCGACGCGGTTCGG
>JBCCVB010000102.1:0-25966 GCA_039195965.1 Pseudomonadota bacterium | reverse complement strand
TCGCAGACCGGCTTTCCCTATCGGAACATACGATCAAGTTGCACATTCATCACATTATCTCCAAACTCGGTGTATCGAACCGGACTGAAGCGGCAGCGATCTATCTTCAGTCGGACCAAAGGGCAACGATCATCGAGATGTAGACATGAGTTCGACGGGGACTGGCGAATTCAGTGAGGACTTTCAAACATTCCTGACCCTTGTCGGGCGCTTGAATTACACATGGACAAATACGGAGAGCCTTCTGATCCACATGATTGCCGGGCTCACGGGCGTCAGGAAGGATGTGGCAACTGTCATCTTCCTGACGCTGAACACTTCACGTGCGAGAATTGATCTGGTCGAGCGACTGGTCAAGATGGAAGGTCAGGATCCTGATTTGCGCGAAGAAGTGCTTGAGCTGACCCAGGCGATGCACAAGACACTAAAGCTCAAGAACAAATACAATCACTGCATCTATTCGTTCGACAATGAAGGGCGCAACGCATCGACGATCCTCATGCGCATTAGCGACCACAAGGATGCGATCAAATTTGGAAAAACCAGTCCGATCAACAAGCGCGAAATTTCGCTGGTGAAAGAAACGATCTTGAAAACCGAGACCGTAAACAAAGGACTATGGGGTTTCTTCCGTCGCCACAAATTTCCCGTCTGAAAGAAATTCAAAAAAAGGGGCCGGCTCGGGGAACTTGAGCCGGCCCGTCAAGCGGACAACCTGTTGTCCGGCGCCAGTTTACGTGATTTTCGCAGCCACGCTTTTGGTCTTGCAGTAACCCAAAAGGCCCTCAATCCCCTTCTCGCGCCCAAATCCCGATTTCTTGTTGCCACCGAAAGGCACCTCAATCCCACCAGCGAAATATTCGTTGATGTAGATCTGCCCTGCATCGATCTTGCGCGCGAGTTGGTGAGCCTTCGCAAAGTCCGACGTGTAGATCCCGGCTACCAGTCCATACTGGCAATCATTGGCAATCCTAAGCGCATCATCGGCATCCTCGGCAACTTGAACCGTCAGGACTGGCCCGAAAATCTCCTCCTGCGCCAGCTCGTCCTTATCGGACACGGCATCAACGATTGTCGGTTCAAAAAACCAACCCTTGCCGGTCGCCGGATCACTGGCGACCGATCCGCCGGTCAGAATATCTGCGCCACGAGACTTCGCCCGATCGAGAAAACCTTCGATCTTTGCAAGATGTTCAGCAGAGTTGACCGGACCGAGATCAGGTTTTGAAAGCCCATGGCCAAGTCGAAGCGCCGCCGCTCGCGAAACGAGTTCCGCGACGAATTCCTGGTGAATGCCCTTTTCAATGACCAGCCGCGAACCCGCGGAACAGATCTGCCCGGCATTTTCGAAGATTGCACCTAGAACGCCGCTGAGCGCCTGCTCCTTGTCGCAATCTCCAAGGACAACAACCGGGGACTTGCCCCCAAGCTCCAGCACCACACGGGTTACATCTTCCGCCGCCGTCTTCATCACGGTGCGGCCGGTCTGCACGGACCCGGTGAAGGTGATGTGGTCGATATCGGTATGACGTGTCAGCGGCGCTCCGACTTCGGCACCGGTTCCGGTAACGACATTGCAAACGCCAGCCGGCAGTCCAGCATCATGCAGCAATCGAGCCAGTAAGAGCGCTGTAAACGGGGTTTGCTCGGCTGGTTTGGCGACTACCGCGCAACCGGCCGCAAGTGCAGGAGCAAAGCCGCGCGCCGCTGTTGAGATCGGAAAGTTCCAGGGAATGATATGCGCCGTAACACCGACCGGCTCATGGATCGTGTATCCGATATAGTCTGGACCGAGCGGAAAACTGTCGCCCTGCAACTTGTCACAGGCACCAGCGTAGTACTCGAAAGTCCGCGCCGCGCCTCTCACATCCCCATACGCCTCCTGCAACGGCTTGCCGCTGTCCAGCGTCTCGACGACCGCCAGCAGATCGAGATTGTCCAGGATAAGTGCTGAGGCGCGTTGGAGAATACGCGCACGTTCCACCGGAGACACGTCCCGCCAGGATGTTTCGAACGCTCTTTTGGAAGATCGGACGGCTTCATCGACATCCCCTTCCGTACCAGCAGTGAAGCGTGCAAATGCCTCTCCCCTGCCCGGATCATAGCTTTCCATTGTCCGATTGTGGGCAGGTTGAGAAAAACTGCCGTCGATGAAATG
Source organism: Pseudomonadota bacterium (assembly GCA_039195965.1). Lineage (GTDB taxonomy): Bacteria > Pseudomonadota > Alphaproteobacteria > Rhizobiales > Stappiaceae > Roseibium. The sequence goes on along the minus strand of JBCCVB010000102.1, from coordinate 23,808 downwards.
ACCGACCGGCAGTGCTTCCAGACTGCCTGTCTTCTCATATTCTGCGATAAGCTCGCTTGCGTTCAACATCTCAGCGCTCCAGGGAACTGATCTTGTAGGTCGACCTGGCCAACCAATCAGGATTGATCTCAACGCCCCAGCCAGGGGCATCCGTCACGGTTGCGTGGCCATCGACAATGGTGAACGGCGATGAAGAGAACAAACCGATCTGCCAGGGATAGTAATCCTCCTGCTCGATTGCGAATTCCAGATACTTTCCGGCATTCGGAATTGCACGCAGCAAATGCATGGTGAACAGCGTGACCAACGACAGGTTTGCGGCATGTGGCGTACAGGGCAATCCGGCTTCATGCGCCATCTGGGCGACCTTCATGGTGCGCACCATTCCGCCCAGATAACAAACATCTGGCTGGATGATGTCGACCACCCGCTCATCTATCATGCGTTGCCAATCGACGAGCGAACAATCCTGCTCCCCACCGGTCACATCGATCTCGAGCGCGTCGGTTACCTGCTTGGTCTGATCATAGTGCCAATAAGGGCATGGCTCTTCATAATGCGAAATACCATTGTCCTGCAGAAACTTGCCGACCTCGATCGCCTTGACCGGCGAATAACAGGAATTGGCATCCACCAGCAAAGCTGTGTCTTCGCCGAAGGATTTTCGCATGGTCGGGACGATTTCCTCCGTACGACCCGGCCACTCGTCCTGATCGCGACCACATTCTGCGCCAATCCTGAATTTGAAGGCCGTGAACCCGAATTCATCCTGTTGCTTCCTGAGACGATCAGCTTCGTCTTGTGCGCTGATATCTCTCTTCATGGAAGAACCATAGGCCCGCACCTTGCCTGGAGTTCCGCCGAGCAACTCGCAAACCGGCTTACCTTCCAGCTTGCCTCGCAGATCGAACAAGGCCGTGTCGAGCCCCCCCATGGCGCGGCGAAGGTAGGATCCTGGAAACTTGTGTTCCCTGTCCGGGATGATGTCCATCAGGCGGGCAATGTCGAATGCATCTTCCCCAAGCGCATAGGGAGCGACCTGCCTGTGCACCACCTCTGCAGTGATGTCCGCATAGTACGGCGCAACCTGTCCCCAGCCTGTAGCGCCACTGTCTGACGTCACACGGACAAAACAGACGAACTCATTGGTAAACGTTTCTATGGATTGAATTTTCATATCAGTTTCAGGTCCTTGAGCGGCAACACCGCAAGGCGATTTCATGGTTCGAGCGATCAATCTATCTGAAATTGGACTTGAAATAAGGTCCTTTTTGCGGAAAATCTCATACCAATTTGGAGAACACAATGAAACGGCACGCGGGAGCTGTCCTGTCGTCAATCAAGATCGACAAGACCGCAGAAAAAAAGATCTCGATCCAGCTCTACATGGCGCTGAGGGACTTGCTTCTGACCGGGGCATTGACCCCTGGCGACCGTTTGCCGGCAACCAGAACCCTTGCACAGGAAATCGGTGTTTCCCGGACAACTGTCATCGATGCGGTCGACCGCCTCATTTCCGAGGGGCTTCTGGAAGCCAAGGTCGGCGCCGGAACTTTTGTCAGCGAAGCCCTGAATGCGCGCCTCGCCCCCAGACCGTCCACCGAAACAAGCGACGTCGTAGCCGTAAAGCCGAAACTTTCGCACGCAACTCGCCACGCCATTCCGGATTTCGCTCCGCGTTCACGTCTGCCGCACAAATCCCAGGCCTTCGTAACCGCCCTTCCCGCGCTCGATGCCTTTCCGATGGCACAGTGGGCAAAGTTGTCTGCACGGCATTGGCGCAAGGATCGGGACCATATTGCAGGATACGGCGAGCCCTTCGGCTACATGCCCCTGAGAAGAGCGATCGCCCGGCAGCTCAACGCCTCAAGAGGTATAAAATGCGCGCCTGAGCAGATTTTCATCACCAATGGCGCGCAGCGATCCTTCTCGCTGGTTGGCGGCATGCTGGTCAATCCGGGAGAGCCAATCTGGTTTGAAAATCCCGGAGCCATCGGAGCGCGCAACGCGTTTATCGCGATTGGCGCCTCCCCGATCCCGGTCGATGTAGACCAGGAAGGATTGCGCATCGATGACGGTCTGGCAAAAGCGCCTCATTTCCGACTGGCATTCGTAACCCCGTCCCACCAGCAGCCTCTTGGCCATGTCATGAGCCTGTCCCGCAGGCTTGCACTGCTGAAAGCCGCAAATGATGCCGATGCTATGGTCGTGGAGGACGACTATGACGGTGAGTTCTACTATGGAGACCAGCCACCACCGACTCTCAAGAGCATTGATACCCATGGCCGGGTGATTTATGTCGGCACCTTTTCCAAGTCCCTTTTTCCTGCGCTCAGGCTGGGGTTTGCACTTGTCCCGGAAGGTCTGGTGGAAAGTTTCGAGCGGGTCTGCCTGACCTGGCTGAGCGGCGTTCCAACGGTTACACAGGCAATGGTCGCCGACTTCATGGACGAAGGCATGTTTGCCACTCATATCCGCACCATGCGCCAGCTCTACAAGGAACGCCACGACACACTCATGTCGGAAGCAGAATGTCTGGCGGGACGCATAGACCTGCAGCCGACGCGCAGCGGATTTCACGCAGTCGGCCTCACCTCTCCGGAGCTGGACGAAAATGCCATAGTGGCAAAAGCGGCAGATCGCAGCATAACAACTGCGCCCCTTTCCCGCTACGCCCTGGCTCGTTTGCCACAACGCGGAATCGTGCTCGGTTTCGGCAGTTCCGCAGCTGACGAAATCCGAAAAGGCATTCAAATTCTGAACGACATCCTCCCCGAATGCTGCACCAGCTAACAACCAGGACTCATGATTGGACTGCTAAATTATCTGCAATGGATATATTTGCCAGACCAATTCAGACCTAGGCTTTCTTCCTGTTCGTATGCTGCGTTCGTTCAGGGAGGAATAAATGCATTTAAAAACAACGATAACCGGCCTCTTGGCCGCCACGATGCTTGCCGGAGCAGGTGCCGCACAGGCAGAAACACTGCGCCTGTTGACCTGGGGTTCCTACGCTCCGGAAGAACTCATTCAAAAATTTGAAGCCGAATATCCCGACATCGATGTTGAGGTCACGTTCTCCAACAACGAAGAGATGATCGCCAAGTTGCGCGCAACCGGCGGGGCTGGTTTCGACCTGGCTCAGCCGAGCCATGACCGCATCTATGCCGCACAGCTGGAATACGACATCTACAAGCCGCTCGACCTGTCGAAGATCGACACGAACGTGATGGAAGCGAATCTCCTCGACGGAGTGAAGGAAAACACCACGATCGACGGTGAAGTCTACGCGGTTCCACACCAGTGGGGCACATCCGGATTGATGGCTGACAAAACCAAGGCTCCGGATTTCAAAGGCTGGGGAGACCTGTGCGACCCGGCCTACCAGGGCAAGACCTCGATGCGCCTGAAGCGCACGATCCTGCTCGGCACCGCCTTTTCCATGGGTGAAGACCCGTTTGCTGCCTATTCCGATCTGGATAAGTACCAGGGCATTCTGGACAAGGTCGCCGACAAGCTGATCACCTGCAAAGAAAACATCAAGGCCTATTGGAAGGGTGGCGATGACCTCTCGGCAATGATGCTGTCCGGTGAAATCGTTGCATCCGAGACATGGGACTCCACCGCCTACAAGCTGTTCAACCAGAACCAGAACATCGTATTCGTGCCACCGGAAACAGGTGCCCTCGCCTGGATCGACACTTTTGCATTGCCGAGAAAAGGCAAGGCGGACGATGCGGCCTACAAATGGATCAACTTCGTTCTGCGTCCTGAAAACGTCACCCTGATGTCTGCAAGCACAGGGGCGATTGCGGCCGTCAAGGGCGGCAAGGATCTGTTGCCGGAGGACAAGAAGGCCGCCGTCAACGCCGCCTTTACCGATGCCGATATCGACAATCTGAAGTTCTTTGCCAACATTCCTCCAGGTGTCGAGGACATGGAAGGCAAGACACTAGAAAAGATCAAAGCGGCGACCGGCGGCTGATCGAACGAACCGACAGGGGCGATCCGCCCCTGCAGGAAATAGCAAGACAGCTAAAGACCACCTGCATGAGGGGATGCCGATGATACCGGCATCCCCTACCTATCTGTCCTCTCCAGTTGGCCAACTTTCATGACAAACAGCCCGGATTTCGACCTTGAATGCCTCGACATCTCCAAAAATTTTGGAGCGTTTCGCGCGGTAAAGGATGTCTCTTTCAACATTCCAAGCGGTTCATTTTTCTCAATTCTCGGCCCTTCCGGATGCGGCAAGACAACTTTGATGCGCATGATTGCCGGCTTCGAGGAGCCCACGGGCGGAGACATCAAAATCAAGGGCAGGTCCGTTCTGGGCACCCCACCCAACAGGCGCAACGTGAAAATGGTGTTTCAGCATCTGGCATTGTTCCCGATGATGAACGTCTATGAAAACATTGCCTACGGTCTCAGGTGCAATGGCGTCGGCAATGATCACATCAAGCGCAAAGTGCATGATGTTTTGGAGCGGATCGCGCTCCCCGATGTCGCCGAGCGGGAAATTCATCAGCTTTCGGGCGGACAGAAGCAGCGCATCGCCATCGCTCGCTGCATGGTTCTGGATCCCGACGTTTTGCTGCTTGACGAGCCCCTTGGCGCATTGGACCTGAAGCTGCGTGAAGCGATGAAGATCGAATTGAAACTCCTTCAACATCAGTTCAACACCACCTTCGTCTATATCACGCACGACCAATCCGAAGCTCTGGTGATGTCAGATAATGTCGCCATCATGAACCAGGGTGAATTCGAACAGATCGGCACGCCGCAGGAGCTTTATCATCATCCGAATACCGCATTCGTTGCCGGTTTTGTCGGAGACAGCAACCGGTGGACCGGCACAGTGAGGGCAAGCGACGGCAGTGGCGGCAAGGTGGAAACTGCCCAGGGTCTACCAATGAGTTTCAGTTCAGCCGGTCATTCCTCCATCCAGGAGGGCACAAAGGTCGACATATTTGTCCGGCCGGAATTCATCAAGACACTCAGAACTGCCGATACCACCACGCAAGGCGCCGAAGGCGACAACACCATGGAGGGAGTTGTCGACAGCCTCCTCTTCAATGGAGCCAACAGCCGCGTTCTGGTGCGCACGGGCAGCGGCGAGCTGGTTGAATCCGATGTAACGCTGACCGGTGACAACGACCTCAGACCCGGAGAAGACGTGCAGCTCGTCTGGTCTTCAAGGCAGGCCATGTGCTTTGCTCACCAGGAGCAGGCGTAATGCAGAACAAGGATATCAAAAAGCTCTCGCTGATATTGCTGTTTGCGCCATTCACGCTTTGGATCGCGCTGCTGATCCTCCTGCCACATATCGGAATGGTGATCCTGTCGTTCCGCGAAAAGGTCGCGCCTCGAGTCTATGAATACAGCTTTGCCAACTACCTGGAATTCATAAACGAGCCAATCTACTGGAACACACTGCTGCGCACAGGTTCCATGTCGCTTCTGGTAACGGCGCTGGCGCTGTTGATTGGTTTTCCCATCGCCTATTACATCGCCAAGATTGCCGGTCCACGCTCCCGCGGCGGACTGTTCCTTCTCTGCCTGATCCCGCTATGGGTCAGCGACCTTATCCGGGCCTTCGGATGGATTCTGCTGTTACGGGAAACCGGCGTAATTTCGAGCTTTCTGCTCTGGACTGGAGTGATCTCGACGCCAATCGAGTTTCTCTACAATGATGTGGCGGTGATTATCGGCCTCGTTTACACCGTGATTCTGTTCATGATCGTTCCGCTCGTGTCCACTTTGGACGGCATGGACAACTCCATGATCGAAGCCGGTTACAATCTTGGCGGCAACGGTTTCACGGTCCTTCGGCGGATCATTATTCCGTACGCGATGCCCGGCATCGTCGCCGGTTGCATCGTCACCTTCATGCTGACCGCCGGATCGTACCTGACCCCTATTCTGCTTGGCGGGAAGAATTCCAGTTGGTTCACCGAGCAGATCTACAATCAGTTCATCACCCGGTTTAACTGGGAGGGCGGAGCCGCCTTCGGCATGTTGCTTCTTGTCTTCACTTCGCTGGTTATCTGGCTTGGCTTGAAGCTGAGCGGCCAGACACTGGCAAACACAGTTGCCAAGAGCTGAGGAGGCTGACAATGCTTGCAAAAAACAAGACAACGCCGTTCCTCTTCGGTTACCGACTTTATGTTTTCGCCTTCTTCATCTTCCTGGCGGCGCCTCTGATTTCGGCAGGAGCGTTCGCCTTTAACGACAGCCTGTTCCCTGCCCTGCCCTGGCAAGGATTTACCCTGGACTGGTTCTTTGGCGACACCGAACCCAAGTTGGGCATGTTCCACGACAGGCGGTTGTTGCAGGGGCTCTATTACTCCTTCGTTATCGCCATTTTCGTGTCGCTCCTGTCGGTCTTCGTCGGAACGACAAATGCCTTCCTGTTTGTGCGCGGTGAATTTCCGGGCAAGAACTTCTTCTACATCCTGATGGTGATCCCACTGGTCATCCCAGGCGTAATCCTCGGCATCTCGATCCTGGTGCTGGCAAGCGACACTGCAAACCTGGTTGAAAAACGACTGGACCTTGAGCTGGAGTTCCTGCGCCCGGGCATCCTGCTGGTGGTTCTGGGTCAGTTTTCCTTCATCGCCACGATCACCTCACTGGTGATTACCGCGCGCCTCAAGAAGTTCGACGCAACGATGGAAGAGGCAGCCTTCAATCTGGGAGCGACACGTGCCCGTGTCTTGAGGACCATCACATTGCCCTTTTTGCGCCCGGCCATGATCGCGGCAGGGATTGTCGCCTTCCTTGTTTCCTTTGAGAACTTCAACACAACCTTGTTTCTGGTTGGGTCTGAAGCACCGCTGACAATCACCATGTACGACCGGATGGCCAAGGTTGGATCCACCCCTGTCCTCAACGCCGTATCCTTTTTCCTGATGGTCGGCTCAGGGTTGCTTGCACTTTTGTCGATCGCCATTCAGCGCGATAAATCGGCTTGAGTTGGAGAGATTATGTCTGAATTTGACTTTGTGATCGTCGGTGCTGGTTCTGCCGGATCCGTTCTTGCCGATCGCCTTTCAGAAGATGGGAAATACACCGTCTGCCTTTTGGAAGCAGGTGGTTCCGACCTGAATTTCTGGATCTGGATGCCGATCGGATACGGCAAGGCTTTCTACAATCGTCACATCAACTGGATGTACCAGACCGAACCGGATCCCGGGCTCAACAACCGGGCCGGTTACTGGCCTCGAGGCAAGGTTCTTGGCGGCTCCAGCTCGATTAATGCCATGGTCTACATTCGCGGCCAGCATGCGGATTTCGAAGACTGGAAAGCCTTGGGCAATTCCGGCTGGGGTTGGAACGACGTGCTGCCCTATTTCCGGCGTTCCGAAACCAACGATGCAGGAGGCAACGAATTCCGAGGCAGCAACGGGCCCTTGCATGTCACCAGCGTCGAGGAGGAAGTCCATCCTCTTTGCAGCAACTACCTGCAGGCGGCAGAACAAGCCGGATTTCAACGAAATCCGGATTTCAACGGCGCTGACCAGGAAGGCGTCGGGATCTACCAGATCACAACACGGAACGGTTTTCGTATGTCCGCGGCACGGGCTTACCTGTCGCGGGCAAAGAAGCGCAAGAATGTCAGCGTGATCACCAAGGCGCATACCACCCGGCTGATGATGGACAGCGGCAGAGCAACCGGTGTGGTCTACAGCCGCGACGGCAGCGAAAAAACGGTCAGGGCCCGCCGTGAAGTGATCTTGAGCGCCGGTGCGGTGAACACGCCGCAGATCCTGATGCTGTCAGGCATTGGAGACGGGGAAAAACTGCAGGCGAAAGGTGTCTCACCAGTCCATCATTTGCCCGCTGTGGGTCAGAACCTTCAGGATCACCTGGGATTGGACTATCTCTACCGATCCAAAGTGCCGACCCTGAACCAACAGCTGTATCCCTGGTGGGGCAAGCTCGCCCAGGGCATCCGTTATGTCCTGACACGCAGCGGTCCTTTGTCACTCGGCGTCAATCAGGGTGGTGGGTTTGTCAAAAGCAATCCGGACTGCAGCCGGCCGAACATGCAGCTGTTCTTTTCGCCCGTCAGCTACACAAAGGCACCCAAAGGCAAGCGTCCACTGATGAACCCAGACCCTTTTCCCGGTTTCCTGCTTGGCGTGCAACCCACTCGCCCGACCAGCCGTGGTCATATCGATCTCAGGTCAGCCGACCCGTTTGACGCACCGGAAATTCAACCCAATTCACTCAGCACCAACCACGATCTCAACGAAATGATAGAGGGCTGCAAACTGCTGCGCAAAATCGCCCAAAGCCCTGCGCTGCAATCCGTCATTGAGGAGGAGATAGCCCCCGGTCCGCAGATCGAGACCGACGAGGACATGCTGGAAGATGTCCGAAACCGCTGCTCAACGGTCTTTCACCCTGTCAGCACCTGCCGGATGGGTACGGAGCAGCGCGAAAATGTCGTCGACAATCGCCTGAAAGTCTACGGCATCGACGGATTGCGCATCGTGGACGCCTCGATCTTTCCAACCGTCACCTCCGGCAACACCAATGCGCCGGCCATCATGGTGGGAGAAAAAGGGTCGGACATGATCCTTGAAGATACCAGAGCCGCGTGAGGAAACCATGCGCTCGCAGCTGTTTACCGACGATTTCAAAACATCACCCTATTGGCAGGACATAGCGCCGGTCAGCCAACTTCCCTCCTTGGAGCTGCCGAAGGAGGTCGATGTTCTGGTCGCCGGTGGTGGATACACCGGGCTGAATGCAGCATTGCAAACGGCAAGGGAAGGATTGGCAACGCTGGTCCTGGATGCCGAACAGCCGGGCTGGGGTTGCAGCATGCGCAACGGCGGCCAGATCTCCACAAGCCTGAAACCATCCTTTGCCAGGCTTGTCGGTCGATACGGCAAGGAAACGGCAACGGAATTGTGCCGCGAAGGCCAAGCCTCCCTTGATTACATGCACCACCTTTCAAAGGTGGAAGACATGGACATCGGTTTGCAGGAAGTAGGCCGATTTCACGGTGCTCACAAACCGCATCTCTATGAGCGCCTCGCCCGCGAGTGCGCTCAAGGACACCCGGTCTGGAAAACGGACGCACACATGGTGTCCAAAACGGACATGGCGACAGAGCTTGTAACAGACCAGTACAGCGGTGGAATTGTCTATCCGCACCATTGCAGCATAGATGTCTCCAAGTATCACCCGTGCCTCGTGGACAAGGCACTGAAGGCAGGTGCCTTGATCAGAGGTCACTGCCCTGTTCTTTCGATCGAACGCGAACAGTCCAGTTTCAAGGTTCGAACAGGTGATGGCGAGGTGGTTGCCGGAAAGGTTATTCTCGCCACCAACGGATACTCGGGCGCTCTTTCACCCTGGCACCAGCGGCGGATCATACCAATCGGTTCGTACGTCATAGCGACAGAAGAAATCTCGAAAGAAATCGTTGATCGACTGTTTCCAACCGACCGGATACTCTCCGACACCCGGAAGCTGGTTTATTATTATCGCCTGTCACCCGACCGCAAACGACTTCTGTTTGGTGGTCGCGTCTCACTCAGCGAAACAGATCCCCGCAACAGCGCTCTGAAGCTGCACCGGGATATGGTTGCGCTTTTTCCGGAACTGGAAGACGTCAGGATCAGTCATGCCTGGATGGGGTTTGTCGGGTATACTTTCGACACCCTCGCCCATTGCGGTGAAGACAGAGGACTTTTTCACGCAATGGGTTATTGCGGCGCCGGCGTTGGCATGGCGAGTTACCTTGGAATGCGCATGGGGCGAAAAGCAGCCGGTACTGACAAATCCATTTCCGCATTTGAACGGATTTCCTACCCGACACGCCCGCTCTATGGCGGCACTCCCTGGTTTCTGGCACCATCTGTTCTCGTTTACCGGTTGCGCGATCGTATTGGCGTCTAGGCATCTTCAGGGGGCGACACACCGTTTGCAACAGGTCGGGCAAAGGCCTGCAGGGCATCAAATTTCTCAATGCCAAACGGGCTATGCCTTGCGTGTATCGAGAAAGCATCGCATGACGGTGAACACTCCATCACTACTCATGACAAAACAACCTGAGCTGCTGAATAAGCGAGTTTCATTGTAATTCGATGTCTTCTGATCAGGCCCAATGATTGCTGGCTGGACGGGAGCGTGCGTGCTTAACCGGCAGCTTTGACAGCATCCTTCGATTGCGACAAAAACTTGCAATACAGACACCCACCTGCGATAGTTGCAATCGACATCAGTCTTCCACACTTCGCTCGCACACTGATTGCTTGAGCATCGACTTGGAAGGATTACCCGATGCCTTGCTATAGCTTCAGTACTTTGTATGACCGCAAGACCAGCCGCCCCGCCGAATACGGCTCGGTAACGGTGCTGACAGAGATCATTTGCCCGGGGACGTTTCATCAGTACGAGCGGCAGGTCTCCGTTTACGGATATGTTCATCCCCTTGAGACCACTTCCGGACGCAAGTCAGCGCCCGAACCGTTCTCGAATTTTAGGATCGGAGCAACAAAGCGCATTCCCAAAAAGGCCAAGTTGATCAGCCCGCGCAACACCGGCAGGGTTGACATGGACAAGGGGCACATCATCGCACTGGAACTCGGCGGTCCTGATGTTCCGGCCAATATCTGTCCTCAATGGTCGCAATTTCAGCGAAACGGGGAATGGCGCCGGATGGAAGTGGAAATACACGGGATCGCCCAGGACCAGGAAAACTGCGACAATCTTGTGATGATGAACGTGCACCTCTTCTACAGCAGATCGATGTCGCACACGCGCGGACTTTGTCCGTCCGGGTTCCAGGTAGACCTGACGCTGAACGACACCGGCACATTGATCAAGCGCTACCAGATCGACAACACTCACAGCGCGGTCGATGATAAAATGCTCTGGCGCATTACTGACCCTCTGGACGCTGGCGGCCCTGAAATGATGGATCTGGATCCTGCCCCCAATGGCACGCGTCCCCCGCTGTCGCCCAGCCCCAGCTTTCCCGGGGCGCAATCGGCGATCACTCAACGGGGAAACAGCATGAACTGGTTCGAATTCATGAACCGTGACTTCAGTGACAACGATGACACCGATGATAGTGACTATATGGACACCAGCGATTGAAACGGCCCTAGAGGATGACATCGCAGGCAATGCCAGTTCCCCCACGCGGCGATCTCATGGTCTGAAGAATGCAGCAGAACCGGCTTGGGCAAAGGTTTTGCACCGGCGAGGCTCTGAATTACCGAATACTAGCTTGAGAGATTAATTCAGTGCGCAGGCTCAACTTGCCGGGGTTTCTGCACAACATGGCGGATTGGTCGTCATCCTTGAACGGCGTCACCAGGGACTGAAGAAAAAACTCAACCTCTTTCGACGGTCAGTTCACGAAATCTCTTGCGTGCATAGAGAAGTAAAAAGGTCAGCACCACGCAGAGCAACAACATAATGATGTTGCCGCTTTCCCAGCCCAGATAGGTCATGCCCGGCCCCGCAAAAATCGCTGCAAACGTAACCGTGACATGAATGCCAGTCTCGCTGGTCGCCATATATCTGGCCCTGCGAATTTCATCCTTGATGTTCGACAGGATCGTCGTCGCACCCACGATCGCCAGGCTCCATCCAACACCAATCAGGAACAGACAGAGATAGAAATGAATTTCCGCGGTTCCGATCAGCGAAACCAGACATCCTGCGATCATGATCAAGATACCGAAGATCAGGGTCGGCTCGGGCCCAACCTTATCGGTGATGAAACCGGCAACAACCGCCGGCACGTACATGCCAACGAGATGCCACTGGATTACTGATGCGACAACCACCGTTGTGATACCGCAGGCAACCATGGCAAGCGGTGCGGAGGCCATCATGTAGACCATAATTCCAAAGGCGCTGATGGAACCAAGCAATGCCACATTCTCACTAGTCAGGATCCGGCCGCGAGTTACCAGATTGATCCTGTTTGAATTTCCGTTCGCGCTCCTTTCCCCGATGGATTGTTCGAACTTGAGGTTCCTGTCCACTCCGATCAGAACAGCGCACGAGATGGCGTGAAGAAGGGAATACGCCAGGACAATCAGGAACGCCGTTTCATAGGCACTGGAAACGAGGTCGCCGCCGACAAGGCGGGTCCCCAAGGGGCCGACGACAATCCCTACGATCCCTGCACTCAAAAGCACACCCACACCGCGACCGATGTCCTTTTCGTGAAAAATCTTCCTGACAAAGAATTTGTAATACTGACCGGACGCGACGCAGACACCCCAGCCCATAATTCCGGCGGTGAAGACGTAAATGTTCAAAAAAATCACGCCCATCAGCAACAGGAGACAGCCAACAACGCCGATCAGCGCGCCCATAAGAAATCCCGGCTTCCAGCCGATCTTGAGAAAGATGTACATGGCTGGCGCGCTCAGCACTGCCGCGCTCAGATTCATCAGGGCATGCGGTACGGTTGCCGTGAGGCTCGAGCTCAAAATGTATTGCGCGCTGAGCGTAAGATAGGAAAGGACGGTGGTGTTTACCGCCATCCACAAGATCTGGCATAGTAACAGCACCAAATAGGAAGTCTTGCCGCCATTGTGGGTAAATCTAAGCACAATAATGAGGCTCCAGAGAGCGGATCGAATCGCAGAGCAAATCCACATCTTCAAACGTGTTGTAGATATGAGCGGAAACGCGCAGCAAATTCCCGCCTACGCCGAGATAGTTGCAGAAATTGTGAGCGCAAAAACTGCCGGACCGGCAAAAAATATTGTATTCTTCGCTCAGGATGATCGATAGCTCATCCGCATTTATGCAAAAATCTTTTGGACATATCGAGACAATGGGATGTGTCGGATCAACTCTATCCGCATAGGTTTCTATCGAACCGACATCCGACAAGGCTTCGACAAGATACTTCGACAGATCCTTGAGATACGCGCCCGTCGTATCGTACCCGAGAGCCTCAACGTAACTGAAGGCTTCCGCCAATCCGATGACACCGGAAATGTTCGGCGTCCCGGCCTCGAGACGGGCCGGCAGATCCAGGAGGGCAAAGCTGCCGTCGTCCTTTACTCTGACCGCCCCACCCCCGACCACGAGCGGCCGCAGCTGCTTAATCGCCTCCAGCTTTCCGGTCAGAACTCCGATACCTGTCGGTGCAAACATCTTGTGTCCGCTGAAAACTAAGTAGTCGCAATCAAGGTCGCTGACGTCGACCTTCGCGTGCCCCACCGCCTGGGAGGCATCGACAAGAGTAAGGGCGCCGAATTCCCTGGCGATCGCACAAATTTCCTTCACAGGCTGTGCTAGGCCCGTCACATTGGAGACCGCGGATAGGGCAACGAGCTTGGGCCTGACCTCATCCATGCGTTTGCGCCAGTTCTCAAGCGAAAAATGCAACCCCTCGTCCGGAGTGATCCATTCAACCTCACCAAGACGCATCCATGGGGCAATGTTCGAGTTATGCTCCGATACAGGCAGGAGAATTTTCGCGCCGTTGAATACCTCAATTCCGCTTGCGACGATGTTTATCGCTTCCGTTGCACCACCAACGAAGACCGTACATTGCTTGTCCGCATTGATAGCGAACGCAACCTTGTCACGCGCCTCTTCGAAGGCGTCCGATGCCTCCTCTGACAGCCGGTGATGCCCCCGATGAATGTTCGCAGTGTATTTTGTGAGGTATCGATTCGAAGCTTCAATGACCTGACGAGGTTTGAGGGAGGTTGCAGCCGAGTCCAGATATGTCAAAGGCGCCTGATTAATTTCCCGCTGCAACAAAGGAAAATCATCGCGAATGGCATGAAGGGCCCGTAACATTATCTCTACCTTTTACAAGGGACGCGTATAACGAAGCTTGAAAGATCTTTCAAAAATCAGGTTGTCCGTGCAATTCACGTCAACGGCGCTCAGTTTCAGCCGGTCCTTCAGAAGCTGCGCGGTGGCGGTTTCGGAAAAGTCAAATTCCGGATCGTGAACGACCGAAACCGAAACTCCGTCAGCGGTCTGCTGGCACTGATAAAGGAAAATTCCCTCGACGCCGGAAATGATGTCGTCGAAAATCCTGGTGGTGATGCAGGTTTCACCAAACATCATTGCGTCTGACTTCCGGCCATGGAGTTCGAAGCACTGCCAGTCGGAGACGGAGCAATTGCAGACATTCTGCCTGAGTATCCCAAGATCTCCGACATCGTAACGCACCAGTGGCGCAACCTGATTTGCATGTGTCGTGACGATTAGCGAGCCGACTTCCGCACCCGACGGGGCTGTCCCGAACGGAATTGTTTCAAGAAAACAATGATCCTCCCGGACATGCCAGTTGCCGTTACAGCATTGTACGCCGAGACCACACCCGCCCAGTTCCGTCGCTGTGTAAAGATCGAATACCGGAACACCGAAAAATCGCTCGATATAGCGTCTCTGAATTCCGGAACAGAATTGATATGAAACCAGTATCACCTTGATCGAACTCAGGTCACAGGTGTTTTCCTGAGCCCATTTGCCAAGCATCTGAATGTAGACCGGGCTGCCGAGTAGTATTTCGGGTGAGAACGCTTCTATTTCGTCGCAAACACTTTGAAAATAGGCATCGGTCGCCTTCAGGATGTTGGTCGATGACGGCAAAAACAGCGTCGTGTTGAACTGGATACGGCTTTCCAGCGAATCCTGTTGCAGCGTGCAGGCATTTGGACTGCACAGTGGAGTTGTCAGAATAGCGGTTTGGGGTGTGTCGCTGTCGAAATTCACCTGCCATACATCCTGATAATCAGGCGGCACGCGATCGAGATTCATGTCCGAGATGACCTGAATCCGCTCGTCTGTTGTTCCACTGTTGCGGACAACTGCGAAATTTCCGGCCTTGATATGCTGCGAGACATCGAGATCCGGGTTAATGAGATCGCGATAATTTTTCTTCAGCGCCGCCTTGTCCATAATCGGATAGGATGCCAGCGAAACATCGCCGTTCGGTTCGGGCGTGATCGACTTGTAATAAGGGATACTTCGCGAACAAAGGTCGAGAACGGTTTCGATCGCGGAAGATCTGCGCTCTTCGACAAGCTGTTCGCGGAACTGGGATTGCCTCTTCAAGAGTTCATCGGCATCAAGACTATGATCTTGACCAAGGCCCAGCGACTGCACCAGCGATTGAAACTCTTCGAGTTGTGCAGGCTCCAGGGACACTGCAAAATGAAGCCCTGTTCTTGTGTCGCGTATAAAATACACGTCATCCGGCTCTAGCGAGACCTTAACAAGCGGGTGAAGCAACAGGGTCATATCAAGCAAAAGATAAGGTCCGAACAACAAATCAGGCGTGAAATGAGACCCAAGAAACAAAAATTTCTTGGGTCTCAGCAAAAAAACTCAGTTAGCGCCAAATACTGCGATTGGTTTCCGGTTAGTCGATTTCTTAACGAGAGACACTTTCATAACAACAACCCTTTTAATATTGACATTTTAGAGCGTTAATCTTACTCAACACTCGAATATTACTTTACGTAATTGCGAACAGTTCTCAATGTAGTAATAATACGTAGCAAATAATACGTAGAGGAAATTACGTAGTGAAGTTCAAAAATTTCCACGAAGATGTGGTGGTTTTCATAGATTATGTACCCGCGAATAAGTGATTATACATATTCGCGGGTTTCTGAGAGCAAGGAAAAACACCCTCAATGCACAAGGGAATAAGAACTCTTTCCACAGGGCAACCATATGAGTTTACTTAACAATCACTACGCGAAATAACGCTACTATTTAAACGTCAAGATTGCTTCCGATTCAGACCGTATCAGCTCATGAAACGTCCCTCGTTGGAATATTTTGCCGCCAGTCTCGACGCAGCCCAGATGTCTCCGGTCATTCTGCCATACCTTGCTTCGGCACCGTGCCGTCGGTGTTGTCTTTCTGACTGAGGATCCAATCCCTCACCCGAGCACATTGATCACTCAGGTTCTTTTGCTTCGGGCTGATGACGTGGTAGCTGTTACCAGTCCTAAATGTATGTCCCGTCACCATGCGCAAGCGATCGTTCTTCAGGAAACCGCCAACGAGATGCCGCCACCCCAGGGCAATTGCGTCACCATCCAGCGCCATCTGCAGCACTGCCACATATTCATTCGCCCGCATTCCGCGCACCTTGTTTGCACCGCTGACACCTGCCGACCTCAACCAGTCACGCCAGGTCGCCGCGTATCGATACGGTTCGTCCAGATGCGCGAGATGGTGGTCAAGCAGTTGATGCGGAAGCTCGGGCACGCCATTGGTTTCCAGATAGGCTGGCGACGCCACCGCAATCAGCTCTTCAACCGCGAACTGGTCACAGTGATATCCCGGCCAGTTTTTTGGCCGTCCACCCCGAATGCCGAGCGGAATGTCTTCAGCTGCAATATCCAGATCCCGGTCGGCCGTGTGCAGTCTCAATTCGACATCTGGCAGGTCGGTGCGCATTTGTTGCAGTCGGGGTGCGATCCAGAGCGTTGCGAAGGCTGTTGAAACCGAAAGCGTGACAGCATCGTCGGGAGGTTTCGTTCGAACTGCGCTGATGCCCTGGGCCAACTGATAAAGACTGCTGGTCACCTCTACATGCAGACGGCTCCCGGCCGACGTCAAGGATACCTCCCTGTGCCCCCTCTCGAACAAGGGCTGCCCGACCTCATCCTCAAGCGTCTTGATCGAATAGGAGACAGCTGACTGCGTCATGCCCAGCTCGTGCCCTGCGCGGGTGAATGATCCAAGCCGCCCAGCTGCTTCGAACGCAACCAGCCCACGAAAGGAAGGAAGAAGTCTGCGTAAGTTTGCCATGAAAAAATATTATGCGAAGCATGACAATTTTCAAGCGTCACAAGGCCTCCCAAACAACTTAGCATCGATTTTAGTGCTACCAAGGGAGGACGCGATGACCGACACCAATGCAGCACAAACCGAAGACGCTCATGTCGAGCCAAGACAGCAGACACGGTCGGGCGGTCGGGCGGGAAGGCGAGCCAAGCGATCCACCGCCCCAACGTCTATCGGTCGCCCCTATATCGTCCGCAATCTTCCTCCTCATGACATTCTCTCCGAAGAGAGTCTCTTACGCATCGAAGATACGGCAGATGCGATCCTGGCCGAGATCGGCATTGAATTTCGTGATGACCCGGCTGCTTTGGACCTTTGGAAAAGAGCCGGGGCGCAAGTGGACGGTGTTCTCGTCCGTTTTCCGAAAGGTTTGATCCAGGAGCTTTTGAAGACCGCGCCAGCAGAATTCACCCAGCATGCGCGCAATCCCGCCAACAACGTGGTGATTGGAGGATCAAATGTGGTGTTTGCGCCGGCCTACGGCAGCCCCTTTGTGATGGACCTCGATGAAGGCCGGCGGTATGGCACCATTGAGGACTTCCGCAACTTCATCAAACTCGCCCAGTCCTCTCCCTGGCTGCATCATTCAGGTGGAACGATTTGTGAGCCGGTGGATGTACCGGTTAACAAGCGGCATCTCGACATGGTCAAGGCGCATGTCACTTTGTCGGACCGTCCGTTCCTTGGCTCAGTCACCGCGGAAGAACGCGCAGAAGACTCCATCGATATGGCAAGGCTCGTCTTCGGCAGGGAATTTGTCGAACGGAACTGCGTCATCATGGGCAACGTGAACGTGAATTCCCCATTGGTCTGGGATGGCACCATGACCAGGGTTTTGCGCGCCTACGCTCGGGCCAACCAGGGCTCCGTCCTGGTGCCCTTCATATTGGGCGGCGCGATGGGGCCGGTCACTGTCGCCGGCGCGATTGCCCAGGCCCATGCCGAAACACTGGCCGGATGCGCACTGACCCAGCTGGAGCGGCCCGGCGCCCCTGTCGTCTACGGCAATTTCCTCTCGTCCATGAGCCTGAGGTCGGGCTCGCCCACATTCGGAACTCCAGAGCCCGCATCCGGATCGCTGGTTGTCGGTCAGTTGGCACGTCGCCGGAAATTGCCGCTCAGATGTTCCGGCAATTTTACCACATCAAAACTGCCGGACGCCCATGCCATGAACGAAGGCACAATGTCGATGCTGTCTGCAGTCAATTGCGGCGCGAATTTCGTTCTTCACTCCGCCGGTTTCCTCGATGGTCTGCTTTCCATGTCCTACGAGAAGTTCATGATGGATGCTGACTTCTGCGGGTCTCTGCACACATTTCTCGACAGCGTGCCTGTCGATGAAAATGCACTTGCACTGGACGCATTCCGCGAAGTTGGTCCAGGCAACCATTTCTTCGGCTGCGACCATACCATGCGGAACTACGAAACCGCCTATTTCGACTCCGCTCTCGCCGACAACGATCCGTTCGAGAAGTGGCAGGAAGGCGGGTCGGTCGACGCGGCCACTCGCGCGAACACGGCCTGGAAGAAGACGCTTGCAGATTACCAGGCACCTCCTCTGGATCCGGCAATCGAAGATGCCTTGAACGATTTCGTCGCCCGCAAAAAAGCTGCATCCGAAGATCTTTGGTATTGAGGCCTGCTCATGAAAATCACAAACATCCGCGTGACCCATGTCAACGTTCCGTTCGATGCGCCGTTCTGGTGGACAGGCGGCCTGTACCCCGGCGCTTCCAAGTCGATCATTGAGGTTGAAACCGACGAAGGTGTTGTCGGATTGGGCGAGGCACCCTGGTATCACTTCGGCGAAGTGATCAAGAGCGAGATCGCACCGGCCCTTATCGGAGCAGACCCGCTCGATATTGCAGATTGCGAAAGCCGATGCGTCCCTCCCTGGCAGATAACCGCAAACACCGGCGAAGGCGCAGCCTCAGTCGCCTTTGGCGCGGTGGAAATCGCGCTCTGGGACATCAGGGGCAAGGTGTTCGGTCTGCCACTTTACAAGCTGCTTGGCGGAGCCGTACGAAAGCAGATCAAGTTTTCCGAGTACTTCTCTTTCCGGCCAGAGCATAACGGCGCCGGGGGTGAAATGAGCCCGGAAGCCATCGTCGACTATTGCCAGAGAATGCGGGAAGAACACGGATCGACGATTTTCGAAGGCAAACTGATCCTGGGCGATCCGGAGCTCGAAATCAGAACCGTCAGTCTTCTGCGCGAAAGGCTTGGCGAAAAAGCCCAGATCAAGCTCGATTCAAATATGCAGTATTCACTGACGACAGCCCGTTGGCTGTTGCGGGAACTCGAGCCCTTCAATATCCGCAACTACGAGGATCCTGTCGCCACCTTTGAGGAAATGGCAGCGCTCAGGCAGCACAGCATCATTCCGTTTTCCACCCACGTGCCTGACCTGAAGCGTGCCGTCGCGCTTGGGGCGCCAGACAATTTCGTCTGTAATTTCGCAGCTCTAGGTGGGATTGCGAAAACACTGAAGTTCATCGCTGCCTGTGAGGCAATGGGCAAGGGTTTCTGGTGTTACTCAAACGACCTTGGCATCATGACGGCTGCATATCTTCATGTTTCGGCCGCGACACCGCTGATTTCGGAAGCTTCTCAATCCCTGTTCCGCTGGCAGGTTGGTGACGTGATCAGGCATGGTCCTTTCCGGCAGACGAATGATGTCGTCACCGTTCCTGAAGGACCGGGGCTTGGCGTCGAGCTTGACCCGGAAGCCATGAGACACTGGGCAGCTGAGTTCGAAACGAATGGCCCCATGAGCCACTTCCATGATCCGGCAAATCCGAAACGTCACCGAACCCTGCCGCTCAATTGACGGCAGCTTCGGCCGATATATTCAAAATGGCTAAAAAACCCGAAGGGCCGCTCAGTCGATCTGTGCGGTCGCTTCAATTTCGATCAGCGCCTCATCTTCGATCAATCCCGCAACGACCACAACCGACATTGCCGGAAAGTGACGTCCGAAAACCCGGCGGTAGGCTGCCCCGACATCTTTCTGGCGAGCGAGGTATTCACGCTTATCGGTAATGAACCAGGTCAGACGAACGATATCGGTAACCGCACCGCCGGCTTCCTCGACAATCGCGGCGATGTTTGCAAGCGTCTGCTCCATCTGCCCGACAAAGTCTTGGGTTTCAAAAACCTGATCCTTGTTCCAGCCGATCTGGCCACCGACATGTAGCGTCTGACCTTTGGTCAGCATGCCGTTGGCATAACCTTTTGCGGGTGCCCAGCCTTCCGGTTGAATGGTTTTGCTCGTCATGGCTCCTGACTTTCCTTGTGTTGTTCCAGTCGCGCTTTGACCTCTTCGGGCCAGGGGGCCGGTTTTCCTTCAGCCGTTACGTGCACGAGTGTCAGCTCGGTTTCAAAACGCAATTCATCTTCGCAGCTTCCGGCAATGGTCAGAGAACAGCTTGTGCGCCCGATTTTGGTCACGCCGAGTGACAGCACCAACTGGTCTCCATGCCGGCTCGGCGCTGCGAAGCGGGTTCTGATTTCTGCCGTCGGCACGGCCGCATCCCGGTGGATCTCCTGAAACGGCCAGTTCAGGTCCTGCGAAAAAAACACCTCGACACAATCGTTCATCATCTCGAAGTAGCGGGGATAGAAGACGATCCCCGCCGGATCGCAATGCTTGAACAAGACTGGCTGATCGAGGCGAAACATGAAGTCAGACCCCGATATAGCTGGCTGCGACGTCGTCGTTGAGTTCGTCGAGTGTGCCGAACCAGACGGATTTGCCGCGTTCCAGGATCGTCGCCCGGTCGCAAACGCCCTTCAGCTCACTGAGCGACTTGTCGATCACCAGAATGGACAGGCCGGTTTCTGCCTTGAGTCGCCGGATAACGGCCCAGATCTCCTGACGGATGATCGGCGCAAGTCCTTCGGTCGCCTCATCCAGAATGAGCAACTTCGGATTGGTCATGAGCGCGCGCCCGATCGCCAGCATCTGCTGTTCACCACCCGACAGGGAATAGGCCTGCTGATCACGCCTCTCTCCCAGTCTCGGGAAGAGGTCAATCACACGTTCAAACGTCCAGGAACCGCTTCGGGCCGCCGCTATCAGGTTTTCATAGACCGTCAGCGTGCCGAAGCAGCGTCGCCCTTCCGGTACAAGTCCCAATCCGAGGCGCGCGGCTCGGTGACTGGGAAGACGGGTCAGATCATGACCATCGAACTCGATCCTGCCTTCTGCCTGCAACATCCGGCAGATGCATTTGACCGTTGTGCTCTTGCCCATGCCGTTGCGGCCGAGAAGAGCAAGAACCTCACCTTCACTGATCTCAAGATCGACCCCGAAGAGCGCCTGGCTGGCACCGTAGGACGCAGTGACATTTTCAAGTGTCAGAAAGCTCATGCATCCTCCCCGAGATAGGCTTCACGCACAGCAGCATCAGCCCGTATTTCTTCGACAGTCCCGGTTGCAATCACTTCTCCGTAGACAAGCACACTGATCCGGTCCGCAAGTGCAAAGACGGCATCCATGTCATGCTCGACCAGAAGAATGGGAGCCTCATGACGCAGTTCGTCGAGGAAACCCGTCAGGCGTTTCGAGCCTTCCGATCCCATGCCCGCCATCGGTTCGTCCATCACCAACGCCCTGGGACGCAAAGTCAGGGCCACGGCGACTTCCAGCTGGCGGCGCTGACCGTGGCTGAGCTCGGCGGTCCGTACGCGCGCATGATCTTCCAAACCCACACGGACCAAAGCCTCTTCAGCAGTCGCGCGAAGGTTCTCGTCCTTCAGTACATCTTTCCAGAAACGCCATGGGTTGCCATTCGCTCCAAGAGCGCCCAGCAGTGCGTTTTGCAGGACAGTGTCTTCCATTGCCAGAGACGAAATCTGGAAAGTCCGCCCCAACCCCGCTCGGGAACGTGCCCGGGCAGTCTGGTGAGTTACGTCTTGCCCGAGCAATTCAACGCTTCCCGCATCAGGTTTCAATGTCCCGCAGATCTGACCGATCAGCGTCGACTTGCCAGCGCCGTTCGGGCCGATGATCGCATGGATTTCTCCCGGGAGCAGATCGATTGAAATGTCGCGGCTGGCTCTCAAGGCGCCGAAGCTCTTGCAGATACCTTTTGTCTGCAGAACAGGATCAGTCATGCACAGCCTCCCGTCCCGACAGCATCCCGATCAACCCGCCGCGCCCGAACAGGACAACGACCAGCAACAGCAGACCGAGATAGATGTGCCAATAGTCGCTCAAGCCTCCCAGCCAATGCTCCAAAGCCACGAAGGCAAGTGCCCCGATGACCGGGCCGAACAGACGACCGACACCACCCAGAATGATGAAGATGATGATCTCGCCGCTCAGTTGCCAGCTGAACATGGTCGGGCTAACGAACCGGTTGAGATCGGCAAAGAGCGCACCGGCCAACCCGGTGATGACGCCCGAGATGACAAACGCGATCAACTTCAACCGCATCGGATCCAGGCCGACGGTCTCAACCCGCATCGGCGCTTGACGCGCAGCATTAAGAGCCAGCCCAAAAGGCGACTTCGACAGCTTCCAGGCAAAGATCAGCACAACGAACAGCAGTGCAAGACAAAGCCCGTAGAACTGGATCGGAGCCAGCGTGTTGAGGCCCGGGAAACCGTTCCTGACATAAATCGACAGGCCGTCTTCACCGCCATACTCCGCCCAGGAGATGGCGAAAAAGAAGAACATCTGACCGAAGGCCAGGGTGATCATGATGAAGTAGACACCGGTAGTGCGCAGCGATAGCGCACCGATAACCAGCGCCGCCAGAGCAGAAAGACAGATCGCCACCAGCCAGATTATCGGCATGGACTTCGTTCCGTCGATCAGGAACGGCCATTCGGCAAGTGGGGTATAGGTCTGGGCATGATGGGCCAGAATACCCATCGCATAGCCTCCGATTCCGAAGAAAACGGCATGACCGAGACTGACGAGCCCACCAATCCCAAGTGCAATGTTGAGCCCGATAGCGGCAATCGCGAAGATCGCTGCACGGGTCATCAGAGTAATGGTGAACGGCTCATCGGCGTAGAGCGCCCATGCTGGTATCGCGACAAGCGCCAGAAGCGTCAGAGCGTTTACGTAAGTTTCCCTGATCATGCGCGCGCTCCAAACAGCCCCGCCGGACGCAGGACCAAGACCGCCGCCATCAGGATGTAGATTGCCATTGAGGCCAGCGAAGATCCGATCGAGGTTGCCGTCGACGGATCAAAGAAGAGTTTCAGCACCTCAGGCAGGAAGATGCCGCCAAGCGTGTCTGTCAGCCCCACGAGGATAGCTCCGATCAGAGCGCCCTTGATGGAACCGATACCGCCAATGACGATGACAACGAAAGCAAGGATGAGAACAGGTTCTCCCATGCCCACCTGCACAGACTGGATCGCCCCTACAAGCGCACCAGACAGCCCTGCCAATGCCGCACCAAGAGCAAAGACGATCGTATAGAGCTTGGCGATGTCGATCCCGAGGGCTGCGATCATCTCGCGATCATTCTCGCCCGCACGGATCTGAACGCCGAGCCGGGTCTTGGAGATCAGCAGATAAAGCCCCAGGGCAACAAGAAGACCAACCACGATCAACGTGAGCCGGTATAGCGGATACTCGATCCCACCGGGCAGAGTGACCGGTCCGGACAGGAAGTCCGGAACATCGAGGAACAGCGGAAAAGAGCCGAAGATCCAGCGCGTTCCCTCGGAGAAGATCAGGATCAGAGCGAAGGTCGCCAGAACCTGATCCAGATGATCCTTGTCGTAAAGCCGCCTGATGACAACCAGTTCAACAAGGGCTCCGGCAATAGCAGCTCCTGCCAGCGCGGCGATCAGCCCCAGGACAAAGGACCCGGTTGCAGCAGCTACGGCGGCAGCACAGAAGGCGCCGATCATGTAGAGCGAACCATGGGCAAGGTTGATCAGCCCCATGACGCCGAAGATCAGTGTCAGACCGGCGGCCATCAGGAACAGCATGATGCCGAATTGCAGGCCGTTCAGAACCTGCTC
>JBCCVB010000101.1:0-26161 GCA_039195965.1 Pseudomonadota bacterium | reverse complement strand
GCTTCCGAAATGTCGCAAATCTGGGCAATTGATTTTCGAATTCGATCACGGTGGGGTCCAATCTTGGGTTCCTCGCACACGATGGTGACGTCTATATGTGCAATACGTCCACCCAGGTCTGACACCCTACGCATTGCATCTCGCTGGAACCGGTCGGAAGATGCTTCTTTCCATTGTGGGGCGCTGGGAGGAAAATGTTGTCCAATGTCCCCGCATCCGATGGCTCCCAGCGTTGCATCGGTAATCGCGTGTAGGACAACGTCGGCGTCCGAGTGCCCCTTCAGTTTTCGTGTGTGCGGTATCTCGACGCCGCCTAAAACAACCTTCTCACCTTCATCGAAGGCATGAACGTCGTAACCAATACCGGTTCTGATGTCCTGGAGAGTCGATAACGGCGTAGCTGCAGAGACTTGTTCGTTCATGGTCAGGATCTTGGCTTGCCGTTCGGCACGGTTGAGGTCGGCCATCGTGGTGATTTTGAAATTTCCAGGATCGCTTTCGCACAGCTGAATGGTCATTTTGTTCCATTCCGCAAGACTCGTGTCATCCGTGAAGTCATGCCTGTTTACGCTAGCGGCTTTTTCATGAGCATCAAGAATAAGTCGATACGGAAAAGCCTGAGGAGTTTGAGCGGCCCAGAGGTTGGATCGGTCGACTGTTACCAGCGGTTTTCCGTTTCCCTGTGATCTTTTAAGTGTGTCGGCAATCCGAGATGCTGCGAGGGCTCCTTCTGTGCCTGATTCAAGCGAATGCACCAAACTGTCGATTATATCGAAGGTTACGAATGGTCGGGCTGCATCGTGAATGAGCACGTAGTCGCAGCTCTTGCCAGACAGCGCGCGCAATCCTTCAAAGACAGACTTCTGACGCGTGTCACCGCCAGGAACTTCAGGGAGAAGTTTTTTCAGGTGTTCCGTGGGAAGCGCGGCAATTGCATCGCGATAGAGGTTTGTGTCGCCTGGATGAATCACCGTGACAATGCGGGAAATTCGAGGGTGTTTCGCTAGGGTATTCAGTGTATGTGTCAACACCGGACGCCCAGCCAGCAAACGGTATTGCTTGGGTTGTTTGTTATCAGGGGTCGCCAGGCGAGCGCCGCGACCCGCTGCAACAACCAGGGCTGCCACTGTTTTCGCCATGAACAATGATCTCCTAGAAACCTTCGCCAGGTCGACTGGCTATTGGTCTTTAGCGAAGAAGTTGTCCAGATCGCAAATTTAGGCTTGTTGCATTGCGGAATATGTCTACAATATAGGCAGTTTAGAAAATGCACATCCATTGAGCAGGCAAGAGAGTCTTGTGTCTCCGCTGAAGAATAAAATTTCAATCGGGCCGCATGCCCTGACAAATCCGGTGGTCCTAGCACCTATGTCTGGCGTTACGGATCTGCCATTTCGACGGCTCGCTGCGCGATTTGGCGCGGGAATGGTCGTCAGCGAGATGGTCGCCAGCGAATCCTTTGTCAAAGGTGACGCTGAAACCCAGATGCGCGCAGAGGCCCAGGACAATGGGTTGCATGTCGTGCAGCTCGCTGGACGAGAAGCACATTGGATGGGTGAGGCTGCAAAGGTGATCGCGGGCCTTGGGGCGGATGTAATCGATATCAACATGGGGTGCCCGGCAAAGAAGGTCACATCCGGTTATTCCGGTTCGGCGCTGATGCGGGATCTTGATCATGCGCTCACGCTGATCGAGGCCACCGTAGCCGCCGTTGATGTTCCGGTGACATTGAAAATGCGTCTTGGCTGGGACGACAAGTCTCTCAATGCACCTGAGCTTGCCAAAAGGGCTGAGAACGCCGGGGTGCAGCTGATCACGGTTCATGGCCGCACCCGCTGCCAATTCTATAAGGGAACCGCGGATTGGCCGGCGATTTCCAGGGTCAAGGAAGTTATTACTGTCCCGTTGATCGCCAATGGTGACTGCAAGGGCATCGAAGATGCTCAGCACATGTTGGCACAGTCTCGTGCTGATGGTGTGATGATTGGGCGAGGGGCGTACGGCAGGCCCTGGCTGCCCGGCCACGTCGGGCATTTTCTGGCAACCGGAGAGGTGTTGAGTGCGCCAGGTGGCAGGGAGTTGGCTGAACTCGTTGCCGAGCATTATGAGGCTATACTCAGTCACTATGGCGAATTGGCCGGAGTGCGGATCGCGCGCAAACACCTTGGTTGGTACATGGACGAGGCTGGAGCAGCTGCTGAGCCTGAGTTTTCCAGGGCGATCAAAAAAACACTGATGACATCAAAGAACCCGTCAGAAGTTCTTCGTCTGGCGACCGAATGGTTTTCTTCTTCAAACGAACGGACAGCTGCGTGACGGATCAGGATTCCGCGACAGGCCGGACGGCTGCGCTTGCCAGCGATGGCCCGGCGATTTTGGATGCACTTCCACACCCGGTGCTTCTTGTTGCACCCGACGGCGTGATTGAAACGGCAAACATGGCAGCCGAGATTTTCATGCGTTCGAGCGTCTCGGTACTTCGCCGCCATCCGATCAAAGACTTTGTGCCCTTCGGTAGCCCGCTTCTTACGTTGATCGAACAAGTGCGCGAACGGGCCGCTCCGGTGAACGAATACAAGGTGGATATCGGTTCCCCAAGGATCGGCGCACCGCGAGTGGTTGATATCAACGCCGCTCCGGTCTCTGACAGACCCGGTGCGGTTGTGCTGATGTTCCAGGAACGCACGATGGCGGAAAAGATCGACCGTCAGCTGACCTCGAGGGGGGCC
Organism: Pseudomonadota bacterium; assembly: GCA_039195965.1. Classification (GTDB taxonomy): domain Bacteria; phylum Pseudomonadota; class Alphaproteobacteria; order Rhizobiales; family Stappiaceae; genus Roseibium. The sequence goes on along the minus strand of JBCCVB010000101.1, from coordinate 23,432 downwards.
GCGCGAACCGTGACCGGTCTTGCTGCGATGCTGGCCCACGAAATAAAAAATCCTCTTTCAGGGATACGTGGCGCGGGACAGCTGCTGGAGCAATCGGTTCCGAGCGAAGACCGTGCTCTGACACGGCTGATCATGGATGAAACCGACAGGATCGTGAAACTGGTGGATCGTATGGAAGTATTTTCCGACGAACGGCCGATCGAACGTGAACCTGTCAACATTCATATCGTTCTGGATCACGTGAAGCGCTTGTCCGACAGCGGATTTGCCCGAGGTAAGCGCATTGTTGAAGTGTACGACCCCTCGTTGCCGCCGGTCTTTGCAAACAAGGATCAGCTCATTCAGGTCTTTTTGAACCTCGTAAAGAACGCAAGCGAAGCAATCGGGGACGATCCTGATGGTGAGATCCGTATTTCGACTGCCTTCAGGCCCGGCGTGAGACTGTCCGTTCCGGGCACGGAAGAACGGGTGAGCCTCCCACTAGAATTCTGCGTTGAAGACAACGGCCCCGGCGTGCCCGATGACCTCATGCCGCATCTGTTTGAACCATTCATTACCACCAAGACCAACGGCTCAGGGTTGGGATTGGCGCTTGTGGCGAAAATCATAGGCGATCATGGCGGTGTCATCGAATGCGACAGTCAGCGCCAAAAGACTGTTTTCCGCATCCTCATGCCTGCTTTTTCAGGTGGTGAAGAAGCACATATCGACGGGACGAGAAAAGGAACTGATTGACCATGCCGACAGGTACAATTCTCGTAGCGGATGATGATGCCGCGATCCGTACCGTTCTCAACCAGGCTCTATCAAGGGCTGGATACACCGTCCGTCTGACTTCGAATGCGTCTACCTTGTGGCGTTGGGTGTCGTCGGGTGACGGCGATCTGGTTATTACGGACGTGGTGATGCCGGACGAGAACATTTTCGATGTTTTGCCGCGTATGAAGAAGATGCGGCCGGATCTGCCGGTCCTTGTCATGAGCGCCCAGAATACGTTCATGACGGCGATCAAGGCGTCGGAGAAGGGAGCCTACGAGTATCTTCCTAAACCGTTCGACCTTAAAGAACTGACCAGTATCGTGCAGCGTGCGCTGGAAGAACCGAAGAAACGGCCGGCGCTCGAACTTGATGATGCAGGTGAGGGGATGCCTCTCGTAGGGCGGTCACCTGCCATGCAGGAGATCTATCGGGTTCTTGCCAGGCTGATGCAGACCGACCTTACGGTCATGATCAACGGCGAATCCGGGACCGGCAAGGAACTGGTTGCGCGAGCGCTTCACGATTATGGCAAGCGGCGAAACGGACCGTTTGTTGCCATCAATATGGCCGCAATTCCACGGGATCTGATCGAGGCGGAACTTTTCGGCCATGAGAAGGGTGCTTTTACCGGTGCACAAAACCGAAGTTCTGGCCGGTTCGAGCAGGCCGATGGCGGAACACTGTTTCTGGACGAGATCGGCGATATGCCGATGGAGGCGCAAACACGATTGTTGCGTGTTCTGCAGCAAGGAGAATACACGACTGTGGGCGGGCGAACGCCGATCAAGACCGACGTTCGCATCATTGCGGCCACCAACAAGGACTTGCGCCATCTGATCAATCAGGGACTTTTCCGCGAAGACCTTTATTTCCGGCTGAATGTCGTGCCGATCCGCTTGCCACCTCTGCGCGAGCGCGTTGAGGACATTCCGGATCTTGTCAGGCATTTCTTTTCCATTGTCGAGAAAGAGGGACTACCGGCCAAGCAGATCGACCAGGGAGCCTTGAATCTCCTTCGCCGATACCGTTGGCCCGGGAATGTCAGGGAACTTGAGAACCTTGTTCGCCGGCTTGCAGCGCTTTATCCGCAAGACGTCATTACTGAATTGCTGCTTGAGAATGAACTCAGTCAGCCTTCAGTTGCCCAGATAGAGGAAGAAGCGGCCGAGAACATCAATCTCGGCGGGTCAGTGGAGCGTTATCTTTCCGGATACTTCGACACATTCGGCGAGGCCCTGCCGCCTCCCGGACTGTATCATCGGATTTTGCGGGAAGTTGAGTATCCATTGATCAGTGCGGCCCTGGCAGCGACGCGTGGCAATCAGATCAAGGCTGCGGAACTTCTTGGTGTAAACCGCAACACATTGCGAAAGAAGATCCGGGACCTCGATATTCAGGTCATGCGCTCGGCAAGGTAGAAGCTCTTGCCGTACGTTTGGAATAATCGATCGTTCCCAAGACTGACTAGTTTGAGCCCAACTTTTCAATCGCCATCACAAGCACTGTTGTATCTGCAGCATAAAATCCAGCTTCATTGATGCAGTTGGTTTCCAGCAGTTTCAAACCGTTGGCGGTTCTGCAGATATCCATAACGTATGCAGGTGAATAACCAGGATTCAATTGAACCATCAGTTGGGCGAATTCAAGCGCGTCATCGTCTATTTCCGAACGGTATTCAACGCGGCTGCCCTCTTTGTAAACGGAATAGGTGACGATTGTCTGGTCAACGATCCAGACCCGCCATTCTTTCAAAATTCGCACTGGTTCCGTCAACATCAACAACGTGTCGTGACGAAGCGATCCTCTGGGGATGTCGTCAACATTGAGGGCAAGGACACGCTGCGCCATCCTGATGATGTCGCTTGCTGATTTGACATTGCCGGGCTCTTCCTTGCTGTCGTCCACCGGGCGGAGAAACCATTCTCTTTCATCGGGTTCGAGTTTCGCCGGGATATCACGCAGCGAAACAATCAAGGCTCCCGGTCCGTTCAGTAGATAGGGATGCCAGGGCTCTTCATTGATGAATGGCGTGATTTTGAAAACGCCCGGGCGGAGTTTCTTCTCCGCAGCGTATCTCCAAAGAGTATATGCGCCGAATAGTACCACTGAGTCCGGATTTTCAATTTCGGGTGTGGGCAATAGGTCTCCAACAAAGGGAACAACTTTGTGGAGTGTGTAAGAAATCTCAAGCCGGTCAAGCGCATCGGCAAGTTTGGTAGTGTCTTCAAACTCCTGCAGGATCCATTGCATTTTCTTATTTGCCTGATTTGAAATCTGGTTTTCGAACAAAGGTAATCGTTGCTATGCGGATGTCACACCGGTGAACTGGATTATCGCTCGTTTACCCTTCGCGCAATAAGAGTGTTTTTGTTCGATTCGCGTGCTGCTGCCGGTGGCTTGCCGGTTTTTCGCTATAAGGCTGTTGGCTGCGCAAAAGTAGTTTTTCTTGAAATGCCAGGACTTAGCTGTTCTTTTTAGCTCTTCCACCAGAAATTTCCGGTTGATCCGATCTCTGTCGCAATTTCGCAACATTGTGTGATAAGTTTGCCTCAAACATTGCGATAGGCCAGCATGAGTAGCAAGCCGCTGGCAATTTGAGGCTGAATGATACTGGAAACTGTACAGCAATCCGTGGCGCAATCGAGTTCCTCCGGGCGGTTATGGCGCAGGGTAGGGCTGGCGATCATGGTCGTCGCGCTGATCTCGATTGCAGTGACCTTTGCGATCCTCATGGGTTTGACATCCATTGATCCGACGCGAGAGGTCATCATGACCGCGATGACGATCAACGGGGCGCTTGCTGCAGTCCTTCTGGGTGTGATTTCGCTTGAAATCTACAAGCTTTGGCAGGCTCGACGGCGAGGGCGCGCTGCTGCGCGGCTTCATGTCCGCGTTGTCGCTCTGTTTAGTCTGGTAGCTGCCGTCCCGGCCGTCTTGATGGCGGTGCTGGCCGCAGTCACACTAGATCGCGGACTTGACCGATGGTTCGAAGACCGCACGAGACAGATCATCGACAACGCACTGACTGTTGCCCAGGCTTACTTGCAGGAACATGCAAGGGTTCTGCGTGGCGACCTGATAGCGATGACCAACGATATCGATCGTGCGAAGGCCGTTTATGAGTTTGAGCCTTCGCGCTTTGACCAGTTTTTCGCAACGCAGGTGTCGCTGCGCGGGATTCTTGGGGCGTTCATTCTCAACGGCAATGGAGACGTGGTCACCCGGGTCATACTTGATCCCAACGCAGAAATTCCGCTTCCGCCGGCGGACAGTTTCTTCAAGGCGAAATCCGGTGATCCGATCCTGATCGCTCCGGGGAGCTCGAACATTGTCGGCGGCATCATGAAGTTGTCGGCTTATGATGATTTCTACCTTTATGCCGTGCGCGCCATAGATCCCAGGGTGGTTGAATATCTGCGATTGGCGGAAACCGGGGCCTCGCAATACCAGCAGATGGAGAACAGTCGCTTCGGTGTTCAAGTGGCGTTTGCACTTGTGTATCTCGGGGTTGCCCTTGTGCTGCTGTTGTCGGCCATCTGGATCGGTTTCGGCTTTGCGAACCGTCTCGTATCACCAATCAGGACCCTGATATCCGCTGCTGATGAAGTCGCTAAAGGCAATCTCGCGGTGAAGGTGAGGACCGAGAAGTCCGGAGGCGATCTCGCCAATCTGGGAATTACCTTCAACAAGATGACAGGGCAGTTGCTTGGTCAGCGTGATGCCTTGCTTGCCGCCAATGAACAGATCGATCGGCGCCGGCGCTTCAACGAGGCTGTCTTGTCCGGTGTCTCCACTGGCGTGATCGGTGTGGACGATGAGGCGTCGATCATGCTGATCAACCTGTCGGCGCTCGAATTGCTTCAGCTCGACGAGGTCCAGATCCTGAATAAACCTCTCGTCGAAGTCGTTCCCGAACTTGAGGAATGTATTTCGGAAGCACTCAAGAACGACAACGATCGGCTGCCGGAGACGCAGATTGAAATTGCCCGAGGTGGTCGTTTGCGAACCATAAACGTGCGCATCACCAGCGAGCAGTCCACGCGCCGGGAACACGGGTTTGTGGTTACGCTCGACGACATTACCGACCTTGTGTCAGCGCAACGCAATTCCGCCTGGGCTGATGTTGCGCGGCGTATCGCGCATGAGATCAAGAACCCGCTGACGCCAATCCAGCTTTCGGCAGAACGCATTCGCCGCAGATACGGTAAGCGGATTCAGGAAGACCGTGAGGTTTTCGATCAATGTATCGACACAATTGTCCGTCAGGTCGGTGACATTGGTCAGATGGTGGACGAATTCTCTTCCTTCGCGCGCATGCGAAAGCCGACGAAATCTCTTGGCGACTTGCGTGAAGCAGTACGGGACGCTGCTTTCATGCAGTCGGTCGCCAACCCCGAAATAAGCGTTACGGCAGATGTGCCCGACACGGCGGTCAAGGCAGTTTATGACGCCCGGCTGGTCGGTCAGGCACTGACCAACGTGGTCAAGAACGCCACCGAAGCTGTTTCGGCAAGAGACGGAGACGACCTACCCAAAGGAAAGGTGACGGTACATCTTCACAATGAAAACGAAGATGGCACCGGACGCGTTGTTATTGACGTGATTGATAATGGTATCGGCCTGCCGGAGGAAAATCGCAGCAGGTTGCTGGAGCCCTATATGACGACGCGAGAGAAGGGGACTGGCCTCGGTCTCGCAATTGTCCGCAAAATTCTGGAAGACCACGGGGGCGGTATTGAATTGCTCGACGCCCCTAAATCAAACCCTGATGATACGGGAACCCTGGTTCGATTGACGTTGGCTGCTCATGCCGAATCCGAAGAGGGTGCCGATCAACAAGACCAAGCAGTGACTGGCCATGGCGCATGACATTCTTGTCGTAGATGACGAAACTGATATTCGCGAGATGATCGCTGGTATTCTGGACGATGACGGTTACGGAACCAGAACGGCTCATGATTCAGACAGCGCACTTGCTGCTGTCAAGGAGCGGAAGCCCTCTCTTGTCGTCCTGGATATCTGGCTTCAGGGCAGCCGGCTGGATGGGCTTGCGCTTCTGGATGTTCTCAAGGAAACCGACCCGGATCTGCCGGTAGTGATCATCTCCGGTCACGGCAACATCGAGACAGCTGTCTCCGCCATCAAGCGTGGCGCATACGATTACATCGAAAAGCCTTTCAAGGCGGATCGGTTGATCCTGATCGTTGAACGAGCGTTGGAGGCTTCTAGCCTGAAACGCGAGATTCGCGACCTCAAACAGCGAAGCGGTGAAACCAGCGATATCATTGGCGGGTCTTCAGCTGCACATAATTTGCGGCAAACGATCCAGAAGATCGCTGGCACAAACAGCCGAATTCTGATTGTCGGACCTTCCGGTGCGGGTAAGGAACGCGCGGCGAGAATGATCCACGACATGTCTCCTCGTGCGAAGAGTCCGTTCGTGGTTCTGAACGCGGCGACAATCACGCCCTCGCGTATGGAAGAAGAACTCTTCGGTATCGAAGATGAAAACGGCAACTTGAGGAAGATTGGCGCTCTTGAGGAAGCTCATGGCGGCACCCTCTACCTTGATGAAGTTGCTGACATGCCGGCCGAAACGCAAGGCAAGATCCTGCGGGTTCTGGTAGAGCAGAGCTTCTCTCGTGTTGGTGGTACGCAGAAAGTTCAAGTGGACATCCGCATCCTGTCTTCGACCTCGAAGAACCTTGAGGAACATATCGCCTCGGGACTTTTCAGACAGGATCTCTACCATCGACTGAGTGTTGTCCCGCTCAGGGTTCCAGGACTTGCAGAGCGCCGTGAGGATATACCGGTTCTTGTGCATCATTTCATGGAACAGATTTCCGCAGCTTCCGGGATCCCGTTGCGTCCGATTGGTGATGACGCCATGGCAGTTCTGCAGACCCATGACTGGCCGGGCAATGTGCGCCAGCTGAGAAACAATGTAGAGCGACTTCTGATCCTCAGCCGTGGTGATCCGGACAGCACCATCACAGCAGACCTGTTGCCGGCCGAAATTGGAGAAACCCTGCCGAATTTGCCGACTTCGGGCACCGGAGAGCATCTCATGTCCGTACCCCTGCGCGAGGCAAGGGAGATTTTCGAACGTGAGTATCTTCAGGCTCAGATCAAAAGATTTGACGGCAACATCTCGCGGACGGCCGAATTTGTCGGTATGGAAAGGTCTGCGCTGCACCGCAAACTGAAAACTTTGGGCATGACCTGAAGCAGGTGTGGCTAAGGACTGAATAGGGAAGCGGTAAAGGGGCCTTTCCATGAAAATCGTCATTTGCGGCGCCGGTCAGGTGGGATACGGCATTGCCGAACGCCTGGCAGCGGAACAGAACGATGTTTCCGTGATCGATTCCTCACCTCAGCTGATCAACGCGATCGGTGATCAGCTGGACGTTCGCGGCTTCGTCGGGCACGGCGCTCATCCCGATGTCCTTGCGCAGGCCGGGGCAGAAGAAGCAGATATGATTGTCGCCGTGACCCTCTATGACGAGGTCAACATGGTGGCGTGCCAGGTCGCACATTCCCTGTTCAATGTCCCGACAAAGGTCGCGCGTATTCGCGCTCAGTCTTATCTGCAAGGGCATTGGCGTAATCTCTTTTCGCGCGAGAATATGCCGATTGACGTGATCATTTCTCCGGAAATCGAAGTTGGTGAAATGGTGTTGCGCCGCCTGGCACTGCCGGGTGCGGTCGAAACGGTTCGTTTTGCCGATGATCATGTGGTTGTTGTCGGTATCATGTGTGAGGAAGACTGCCCGGTTGTCGACACACCCTTGAGACAGTTGACGGAACTGTTTCCGGACCTTGGAGCGGTCGTGGTCGGTCTTTATCGAAACAACACGCTTTTTGTTCCCAAGAGCAGCGATTCAATTCTGACCGGGGATCTCGCGTATGTTGTTGCGCGGCGTGACCAGGTTCGAAGGACGCTTGGTATTTTCGGACACGAAGAGCCCGAGGCCGCCAAGGTGGTGATTGCCGGTGGCGGGAACATTGGCCTTTATGTTGCCAAGGCATTGGAAAAACGGCAGACCGGCACCAAGATCAAATTGATCGAAGCCTCGCGAGAGCGCGCCATGGCCGTTGCCGATGACCTCAAGCGGTCCGTCATTTTGCATGGCAGCGCGCTTGACCAGATCATCTTGAACGAAGCTGATGCGGGCGACGCCGACACAATGGTGGCGCTGACCAACGAAGACGAGGTAAACATCCTGTCTTCCGTCATGGCAAAGAAACTAGGGTGTAAGCGTTCGCTGTCTCTACTCAACAATCCCAGTTACCCGGCCTTCGCAAATGCTCTTGGGATCGATGCGTTCATTAATCCGCGTGCCGTAACGATATCGAGGATCCTGCAGCATGTGCGCCGCGGCCGTATACGCGGTGTTCACTCGCTCCAAAACGGCGCTGCGGAGATCGTGGAAGCAGAGGCTCTCGACACCTCACCGCTTGTTGGAAAGCCACTTCGTGTCATAGATCTGCCGTCAGGCATTCGTGTAGGTGCGGTCTTCCGGAACGGCGAGGTTCTTACGCCCAATGGCGATCTGCAGATTCAGGCGCAGGACCGCATCGTCATTTTTGCAGTGGCAAACAGGGTGCGACAGGTAGAACAAATGTTCCGGGTCAGCCTCGACTTCTTTTGAGGCAGCTTGCGCATTTTCAGGCCTTGCAATTCCCAGACCGAAAGGTCAAAACTGCCCGCGTTACCGTTCGGTTTAATTCTATCTTGCTTGTTCTGGAGGGGCCATGAGCCGGATTGCATATGTAAACGGCCAGTACGTTCGTCACGCGGATGCTGCGGTGCATGTTGAAGACCGTGGATACCAGTTTGCGGACGGGGTCTATGAGGTCTGTGAGGTCTGGCAGAACAAGATTGTCGACATGCCAAGACATCTGGATAGGTTAGACCGGTCCCTCAATGAGCTGCGCATCGACTGGCCTATGACAAGATCCGCTGTTGAGTTCGTGTTGCACGAAGTTACTCGGCGAAACCGGGTCCGTGATGGCCTGGTTTATGTCCAGGTCACGCGCGGCGTTTCGCGCCGGGACCATTTCTTTCCGCCCGAGGACGTTGCTCCGTCAATAGTTGTGACGGCCCGCTCCACCAGCCCGAAAGCTGCGGAAGCACAGGCTGAGAAGGGAATTTCCGTCGTAAGCTATCCGGAAAACCGCTGGCCACGGGTGGATATCAAGACGATTGCGTTGCTGCCAAACGTGCTTGCCAAGCAAAATGCCAAAGAGAATGGCGGCAAGGAGGCATGGTATCTGGACACGGATGGGAATGTGACGGAAGGCGGTTCTACCAATGCCTGGATCGTCACCAAGGACGGCGTGCTTGTTACCCGCCCGGCCGAAAGCGGCATTTTGCGTGGCATTACGCGTGCTGTCGTGCTTGACTTAGTCCAAAAGGAAGGGCTGACCTTTGAGGAAAGGCCGTTTAGTCTGGACGAGGCCTTGGAAGCCAAGGAAGCGTTCGTGACAGCTGCTTCGACACTGGTGATGCCGGTGACACGCGTTGACGGCAAGACGATAGGCAACGGTCATCCGGGTTCGGTAGCTACCCGATTGCGTGAATTGTTCCATACTGCTACTGATTTGCGGGCGGTATGATTCGATTGGCCTTGTCAGGCCCGGATAATGAGACAATATGTGGAGCTGGGGCAGACAGCTCTTTTTTGGTGGGCAATATAAAGAGCGAGCAGAGCGTCAATGCTTAGCGTTTGAAATAGAACGGCTTTTGACGGTAAGCTGCTGAAACGCCGGATGCTCGGCCGCATCCGGAACAAATAGGATAAAAAAACTGATGGCTGAGCGCGCACAAAATCTCCAAGACACTTTCCTTAATCACGTTCGCAAACAAAAAACTCCTCTGACAATTTTCCTCATCAACGGTGTGAAGTTGCAGGGTGTCGTGACCTGGTTTGACAATTTTTGTGTCCTGCTGCGGCGCGACGGTCATTCCCAGCTCGTTTATAAGCATGCGATTTCCACAATTATGCCAAATGGACCTGTTCAACTGTTCGACCAGGCTGAGGAAAACGCGGAAAAGGCTAGCTGATTGAAACCGAAGTCTCGCGCGGACGACTTTTCAAAATCAAATGGTGCTGAAGAGCCAGGTCAGAAAACACTTCGAGTGAAGGATACTGGGGTAGATCGTCTGCCCCAGCGCTTTCGTTCGATGATACTTGAGCCGGTGCTGCAGCTCCGTGGAGATGGTGGCCAACAGGACCTGCGAGGTAACCGCAGTCCTGAGTCACGTCTTGAAGAAGCCATCGGCCTCAGCGCAGCCATCAACCTGAATATTGTCCAGTCAGGCATTGTGCGCGTAAACAATCCCAAGCCTGCGACACTGTTCGGTGATGGCAAGGTCTCCGAGATCGCTGGGATCGTCGCCAGCGAAGATCTCGACCTGGTGGTGATTGATCATCCGTTGACCCCCGTCCAGCAACGAAACCTGGAACGACGTCTGAAGACCAAGGTGATTGACCGTACCGGTCTCATTCTTGAGATTTTCGGTGACAGGGCCAGAACCAAGGAAGGCCGACTGCAGGTCGACCTGGCGCATCTTACCTGGCAAAAGAGCCGACTGGTGCGTTCCTGGACGCACCTTGAAAGACAGCGTGGCGGTGCCGGTTTCATGGGCGGGCCAGGTGAAACCCAGATCGAGGCTGACCGTCGTCAGATTCAGGACCGCATCATTGCTCTTCAAAAGCAATTGGAAAGCGTGCGGCGCACACGAAACCTGCATCGCAAGAAACGCAAGAAGATACCCCAGCCGGTCGTTGCGCTTGTCGGGTATACCAATGCCGGGAAATCTACTCTTTTCAATCGGTTGACTGAATCGGATGTGTTCGCAAAAGACCTGCTGTTTGCAACACTGGACCCAACTCTTCGCAAGGTTACGCTGCCTCACGGCAAAGAGGTCATTCTGTCCGACACCGTCGGTTTTATTTCGGACCTGCCAACACACCTAGTAGCTGCTTTCCGGGCTACACTTGAAGAAGTGTTGGAGGCGGACCTCATTTTGCATGTTCGCGATATCTCGCACGCGGATACAGACGCGCAGGCTGAGGATGTCAAAAAGACATTAGATGATTTGGGCGTTGACGCTCAGACAGGCGCTCCGGTCATTGAAGTCTGGAACAAGATTGATTGCCTGGACCCAGCGTACAGCGAAAAACTACTGGCCGAAGCCGACGACGAGGGGCCTATCGCCCTGTCCGCGCTGACTGGGGCAGGTATTGAGCAACTGTCGTCCCGGATTGACGCTTTTATTGCGCAACACGACGATATCCTGAGCGTTCGAGTGCCGGTTCACGAGGGGGCGCTGCTCGCGAAACTTTATCAGTTGTCAGAAGTGCTGGAGCGCGTTGATGCTGAAGACTTCGTAACGGCAGAAGTTCGTGTATCGGATAAACAACGCGGACCGTTCAGACAGGTGTTCTCCGACTTCATTGTGCCGGGAGAAACAAGTGTAGAGGACACAGCCGACTAATCCGATGATCGGTCTTCCGGCGTCGGCTGGGTCGTCTGGCAACAAGCGGTTTCGATAGTCGAGGTCTTGGAAAGCAGGTCGTTGAGTAAGCGAAGTTTGTCTTCATAGTCTTCTTGTTTCGCGAACGCCAGAACAAGTGGATGCCTCTGAAGGATCGTCACCGCCTCATCGATGCCCTCCAAAGATAGTTCTTGTGCCGTGTGCAACATGACAATGGGATCTGTCAGCGCGACGTCGACCCGTCCTGCGGCGAGGACACGGGCAAGATCCTTTTCATTTTCTGCGCCGTCCTCGGGTTCATAGTATCTGTAGATCTGTCGCTGCATTTCTGATGGATAAACATATGTTCTGACAAAGCCGACGCGGTAATTGAGAAACAGGTCGTCGAGTGTCGACCATTCTATTTTGTTGTCAGACCGCTGAGCTATTCCAACCATTGACCAGCTGACCGGTTCAGATGCCACAAAACCATCCAGGACTTCTTCCGGCCAGGCAGGAAAGTAGCCGGTGAAGTCAGGAGAGGCTGCAACGGTCTGCGCTCTTGTCCAAGGCATGAAGTCGATTTTCAGGTCGATACCTGCCTGGGCAAGCAACTTTCCAAGCGCGGTAATTGCCTGGCCATTTCCCTTCAGTGTAGGGCTGGCGTAAGGCGGCCATTCCGGCGAAGCAATTCTCCATGTTTCGGCATTTGCAGGCGCCAGCGATACGCTGGTCAGCATGATCAGGCCTACAAGAGTTCGAAACAGCACCATGCGAGTTCCATTTCGCGAGAATACAACTCATCCTATGGTGATTGAAGTTCTTGTTTAATGCAAATTATGAAAAGGTATAAAATTACAGTGTCTTAAACAATAAACCGACAAATCAACCCTTGGTAGATTTAGCCGCTTGCCATGCGTTTTCCATTTCATCCAGGTCCATAGCCTCCAACGTTGTATTCGTTCGTTCTGCGTGTTCCTCGATTGCTGCAAAACGACGACGAAACTTTCGATTGGTGCGACGCAAGGCTTCTTCCGGATCAATGTCGAGATGGCGGGCAAGATTGGCGAGTGCGAAGAGCGTGTCTCCCAGTTCGTCAGTAATTCGAGCCTTGTCAGGTGAGCTCCTGGAAAGCTCTTCATCGAGCTCGTGCGTTTCTTCCCGTATCTTTGCCAGAACCAGACGGGCGTCACTCCAATCGAAACCGACCTTTGAAGCCCGCCGCTGCAGTTTATCGGCTTCCTGTAGGGCAGGGAAGGCGAACGGGACCTCGTCCAAAAAGCCTTTCTTGTGTTCCGCGATGCCGAGGGCATCTCTTTCGGCACTTTTTTCTGCCTTTTCTTCCGCTTTGATGCGCTCCCAGATGCCCTTGACGTGCTCAGCCTTTTCACCATTCTCATCGCCGAAGACATGCGGATGCCGGCGGATCATTTTTTTGGTGATACCCTCAACGATGTCGCCAAAGTCGAAGGCTTCTTCCTCTTCAGCCATACGCGCGTGATAGACGACCTGAAGCAGGAGATCTCCAAGTTCTTCACGCAGATTGACCAGATCATTCTGAGCGATCGCGTCGGCAACCTCGTAGGCTTCCTCCAACGTGTAAGGGGCAATCGTTTCGAAATTCTGTTCCAGGTCCCAGGGACAACCGGTGACTGGCGTTCTCAAGGCCGCCATGATTTCTATGAGGCGGGAGATTTCGCGACTGGGCTTCATGGAACGTCCTGTCAAAATGGAAAGAGGCACCCCATCGGGATGCCTCTAAATTGCATGATCATGTGCTGCTCACAAGGTGGTATTTGCGCCCTGTGATTATCCTCTGACGGAAGGGTGCCAGAAGGTGACTACACGTTCCAGTAAGGCGACAGCCCCATAGAACAAAGAACCTGCCAGGGCGGCGATGGCTATCTCCGCCCATACCATGTCCACATTCATGCGGCCCACCTCCGTGGAGATCCGGAAACCCATTCCAACGATTGGAGTGCCGAAGAATTCCGCGACGATTGCACCGATCAGTGCAAGTGTGGAATTGATTTTCAGGGCATTGAAGATGAAGGGCATTGCCATTGGCAAACGCAACTTGAAAAGTGTCTGCCAGTAGCTGGATGCATACGTCCGCATCAGATCTCTTTGCATTGCATCAGAAGCGGCGAGACCGGAAACGGTGTTCACGAGCATTGGAAAGAAGGTCATGATGATGACGACTGCAGCCTTGGAAGGCCAATCGAAACCGAACCACATGACCATGATCGGAGCCACGCCGATGATAGGCAATGCGGAGACCAGATTGCCGATCGGCAGCAATCCTCTGCGCAGGAAAGGTATCTTGTCGACGAGGATAGCCGTGAGGAAGGCTGAGCCACAACCGATCACATAACCTGCGAGAACCGCTTTCAGGAACGTTTGCTGAAAGTCAGCCCATAGGGTCGGTACGGAAGTGGTGAGGCGTATCCAGATCTCCGATGGCGCGGGGAGGAGAACCTTCGGAACTCCAGCGCCCTTAACGACGATCTGCCAGATCAGTATGACCGTAATTCCGAACAGTGCGGGAATGACCAGATTGATGACCCGCATCGTGAGCAGGGACCTGCTCTTCCAGATCGCAAGACGCTCAACGAAGAGCCATGAAGCGGCCCAGGTGGCGGCGACCAGTGCCCAGAACCCTAGCGCAGCCTGACCGACATGGTTCGAGACGGTGGTCACAAGCAGCCACGCTGCAATTGCCGTTACCACTCCAAGAATGAGGTCGCCGAACCAGTTGCGCATGAAACCGAGTTCGTAACGCACGCCAGCGATTGCCAGAATGACAAGACAGATGGAAATCCGCGGTACGTCCATCACGCCGATATCAGGTTTGAAAATCGGGCTGAACAGGCCGACAATGACCATGGCAACGACAAACCATGCAAGCATGGCCGGCATGTCCAGACGGCGTTTGGAAACAGTGGTCGTCGTCATCGTGCCATTCCCATACGTTTCAGCGTGATTTTTTCAAGAACGCCGATCAGCGCCACGAGAGATCCGGCAAGAAATGCAGCCATGAGAAGCGCAGACCAGATCTGCACCGTTTGACCGTAGTAGGATCCAGCCAACAGACGAGCACCCAATCCGGCCACTGCACCGGTTGGCAGCTCACCGACGATTGCTCCAACCAGGGATGCGGCCATGCCGATCTTCATGGAAGTGAAGAGATAGGGAACTGCGTAAGGAAGGCGAAGCTTCCAGAAAGCCTGTACCCTGGTTGCTGAGTAAGTGTGCATGAGGTCCATGTGAATGACTTCAGGAGACCTGAGGCCCTTCACCATTCCGACAGTAACCGGAAAGAACGACAGATAGGTCGAGATCATCGCTTTCGGCAATAATCCGGAGACACCAATTGCGTTGAGGACCACGATGATCATCGGTGCAATCGCCAGAATGGGGATCGTCTGCGAGGAGATGACCCATGGCATCAGTGATTTGTCGAGAACCCGTGAATGGACGATACCGATGGCCAGAAGAATGCCAAGTGTCGTGCCGATCAGGAAACCGAGCAGGGTCGACGAGAGCGTGATGCCTGTGTGGTAGATCAGCGAACGTTTTGACGTGATTTTCTTCTCTACCGTGGTTTCCCAGATCTCGATGATCACCTGATGGGGGGCGGGAAGAACGGGACGTTCCTGTGCGAGCGTGTCTGTTATGAACAGGGTCACCGGAACGTCTGTCCGGTTGGCGCGCTCATACATTTCCTGTTGGAACGGGGCGTTCAAAAGGACTGCCGCGATGTACCAGAGACTGATGATCGAGAGAACGACAACGATTACCGGGCCGACAGTACCGGACATGAGACCGGCGAATGGGCTTAGGCTGCGGTTGTTTGAAAGGGTTGCGTCGGTCATGAAGCCACTCCTTCCGGTTTCCAAGAGTACAGAATGTCTGGGAGGTTTTCTTCATTGTCACCATCAGTACGGCGAACTTCCTGAAACCCCTCGCGTTCATAGAAGTGCTGTGCGCCTCGGTTCTTAACAAAGGTCCAAAGCTTCACACCACTTGGATTTCCATGCTTGACCAGGCTCAACATCGATGTCCCAAGCCCATTTTGGCGGGCCTGTGGTGCAAGGTAAAAGCCGGTGATGAATTGATCATCGTTAGTGGCAACAAAACCTTCGATTTCGCTTGAAACACTCTCGGCAACTAGGACGGATTGGTTTTTGAATACAAAATCGCAATGATAGCGAACGACCTCTTCGCGAGGATGGACCCGCGGCATCCAAGGAGTTTCATCAATCCAATCGTTCAGTATTCGTCCGCACATAGCCATGTCTTCAGCCCGTGCTGGCCGCAAGGTGTGGTCGTGGCTTGCCTCAGTCCTCATAGGAATGCCCCGCCCTTAATCCATCGCGAACCCGGTGGGCAATCCTGAGGAACTCGGGCGATTCACGGATATCAAGATTTCTTTCGCGTGGGAGATCACTTTCGATGACATCGTAAATGCGGCCTGGGCGCGGGCAGAGAACGACGATCTTGGAGGAGAGGAAAACGGCTTCAGGTATAGAGTGCGTCACGAAAACGACTGTCTTGTTCGTCTTTGCCCAAAGTTGAAGCAACTGCTCATTCAAATGGTCTCGGACGATCTCGTCCAATGCTCCGAACGGTTCGTCCATCAAGAGCAGGTCGGGTTCAACGGCAAGGGCGCGGGCGATCGACGCCCTTTGCTGCATGCCGCCTGAAAGCTGCCACGGATACTTCTTCTCGAAACCGGAGAGATTTACCAGCTCGAGGTTCTTGGCGATGCGTTGCTGTTGTTCTGCACCTGACAGTCCCATGATTTCAAGCGGTAGGGCGATGTTCTTGGCAATGGTGCGCCAGGGGTAGAGAGCTGCTGCCTGGAACACATAACCGTAGGCGCGCTTTAGTCTGGCTTCCTCTGGAGAAACTCCATTGACGGTGATCGCACCGGCTGTTGGTTTTTCCAGATCAGCGATCACGCGAAGCAGTGTTGTCTTGCCGCAACCAGAAGGACCGATAAAGGAAACAAAGTCGCCTTCCTCGATTTTCAGATCGATGTCGGAGAGAGCATGTACCGGACCATCGTTGGTTTCGAAGGTCAGCGAGAGATTCTCGATATCGATCACTCGGTTCTGGCTGGCGCCAATTTTGTTTTCCACCATTTCGGTGTCCTTTGCGCTGGCAAGAGCAGTCATAAGTTCCTCGCTACACGAGTCGGCTGCTGTAAAACAGTGCCGGAAACAGTTACGGGAGAGGTCTTTTGCCGGTAAAGACCTCTGCCGATTGATTTCACGCCAGATGCTCCCCTTCCGGAGATGACTGGGGATGCGATCTTTCTATACGCCGCTGGCCGGAATGCCGGTCCGC
Organism: Pseudomonadota bacterium; assembly: GCA_039195965.1. Taxonomy (GTDB): domain Bacteria; phylum Pseudomonadota; class Alphaproteobacteria; order Rhizobiales; family Stappiaceae; genus Roseibium. The sequence continues at coordinate 6,838 of JBCCVB010000101.1, read as the reverse complement.
TGAACCTTTCTTGGAGCGGTCAGTTCTTTCCAGGTCGAAAGAGCCTTGTTGACAGCGTGATAAGGTTCGCGTTTCACGAATTCGCCGTGGCCCTGCTTGTGGTTGACAGTCCCGTCTTCCACCGCGACGCGGCCACGCGTCAGGGTGTAGCGCGGCAGACCTTTGACCTTTTTGCCTTCAAAGACGTTGTAGTCGATCGCAGACTGCTGATTTGTGGCGGAGATGGTCTTTTCCCTTTCCGGATCCCAGACCACCAGATCTGCATCTGCCCCAACCAAAACCGCGCCTTTTTTCGGATAGATATTGAGGATCTTTGCGATGTTGGTTGAAGTGACCGCTACAAACTCGTTTGGTGTCAGACGACCCGTGTTGACACCATAGGTCCAGAGCATGGGCATCCGGTCTTCAAGACCACCGGTGCCATTTGGGATCTGGGTGAAGTCGTTGATGCCCGTACGCTTCTGCTCGGTGGTGAAGGCACAGTGGTCAGTAGCGACCACCTGCAGGGAACCGGATGCCAATCCATGCCACAAAGAGTCCTGGTGTTTCTTGTCGCGGAACGGTGGCGACATCACCCGGCGGGCTGCATGATCCCAATCGTGGTGATGATACTCACTATCGTCGAGTGTCAGATGCTGGATCAACGGCTCGCCATAGGCACGGATACCGTTCTGCCGCGCCCTGCGGATTGCTTCATGCGCCTGTTCGGAAGACGTATGCACGATGTAGATCGGCACGCCTGCCATATCGGCGATCATTATGGCCCGGTTGGTAGCTTCGCCTTCGACTTCCGGCGGGCGCGAATAGGCATGAGCCTCGGGTCCATTGTTGCCTTCGGCGAGCAGTTTCTGCTGCAAGGTTGCGACGACGTCGCCGTTTTCCGCATGTACCAGCGGCAAGGCACCGAGTTCAGCACATCTTTGGAACGACGCGAACATTTCGTCGTCATTCACCATCAACGCACCTTTGTAGGCCATGAAATGCTTGAAGGTGTTGATGCCTTTTTCTTGTACAACAGTCTGCATGTCATTGAAGACCTGCTCTCCCCACCAGGTTATCGCCATGTGGAAGGAATAGTCGCAATGCGCCATCGTGGACTTGTTGTCCCACATCTGCAGCGCCTCGATCAGCGATTGACCGGGTGAGGGCAGAGCGAAGTCGACAACCATGGTGGTGCCGCCTGCCAGGGCTGCGCGCGTGCCGCTGTCGAAGTTGTCGGAGGAGAACGTGCCCATGAAAGGCATTTCCAGGTGCGTGTGCGGGTCAATCCCACCCGGCATGATGTAGCAACCTGAGGCATCGAGCGTTTCGTCGCCGGAAAGGTTTGGACCGATTTCGACAATTTTGCCGTCTTCGATCTTCACGTCTGCGTCGTATGAGAGGTCAGCGGTTACAACCGTTCCTCCCTTGATCACTTTGCTGGCCATTGTTGTTCCCCTTCTTTTGTCACCAGACCCGGTTAACGTCCTGGTCGGTGTAAACTCCGAAATCCGTTATCTGCAGGCATGTCCCTGGAGCAGAAGTCCTATTTCGTTACTCCACGATTTCCGCTGTTTCGACGACTGCGTGAAACAGAACGTCCGTTCCCGCCTTTGCCCAGTCTTTCGAGATCTCTTCGGCTTCATTATGAGAAAGGCCGTCAACGCAGGGGCACATGATCATGGCCGTCGGGGCAATGCGGTTGATCCAGCAGGCGTCGTGCCCGGCGCCGGAAATGATGTTCTGGTGGGTGTAACCGAGGCGTTCCGCTGCATTGCGAACTGCACCGACACAGCTCTTATCGAATTCGACCGGGTCGAACCCTCCGACCTTTTCGAACTCCACCTCAAGGCCCATCTCGTCACAAATCTTCTTCCCGCCGATTTTCAGCCGGTCTTCCATGTCCTTGATGACTGCAAGATCAGGAGAGCGGAAATCGACGGTGAAAACGGCTTTGCCCGGGATCACGTTGCGCGAGTTCGGATAAACATCGATATGGCCTGCTGCGCCCACTGCGTGGGGGGCGTGTGACCATGCAATTTCATCAACCAGCTCCAGAATGCGCGCCATGGCAAGACCGGCGTTCTTGCGCATCGGCATCGGTGTGGAGCCGGTGTGGCTGTCTTTTCCTGTAACGGTTACCTGGGTCCAGGAAAGGCCCTGGCCATGGGTGACGACGCCGATATCCTTGCCTTCGGATTCCAGGATCGGTCCCTGTTCGATGTGAAGCTCGAACATTGCGTGCATCTTGTCCTGGCGAGCACCAACTTCCTCGTCACCCACCCAACCAATACGTTTCAGTTCGTCGCCGAACTTTTTGCCTTCCGCATCTTCCCGGTCATAAGCCCAATCCTGGGTGTGCATCCCGGCGAAAACTCCCGAAGCCAGCATTGCCGGGGCAAACCGTGTGCCTTCCTCGTTTGTCCAGTTGGTGACAACAATCGGATGTTTGGTCTTGATGCCGAGATCGTTCATCGTCCGGACCACTTCCAGGCCGCCGAGGACGCCCAGGACTCCATCATACTTACCACCAGTTGGTTGGGTGTCTAAGTGGGAGCCGACGTAAACGGGCAGGGCCTCAGGGTCCGTACCGGGTCTGGTCATGAACATGTTGCCCATCGTATCGACGGCCATCGTCATCCCGGCTTCTTCACACCATTTCTGAAAGAGCCGGCGGCCTTCCGCATCTTCGTCCGTTACCGTCTGGCGATTGTTGCCTCCAGCAACACCCGGGCCGATCTTGGCCATTTCCATCAGGCTGTCCCATAGACGGTCTGCGTTGATCCTAAGATTTTCGCCCGGAGCTGCCATACGCTAACCCTCCTACTTCAATTCGGTTTCGACGAAGGACATGGGCTTGTCTCCGCCATTGATCACATTGTGTTCCACGCCTTTGTCACGACGATAGACCGTACCTGAAGGTATTAAAACTTCACGGGTTTCGCCATTCGGTTCCTCAAGGAGCATCTGGCAATCGGTCAAGGTCGTGATCACGTAATCCATCTGATGCCGATGCCAACCGGTCTCGGCACCAGGTTCAAAATCGAACCTGGTTACTCTGACCCTGTCGTCGTCAATAAGCTGGCTGGCTTTTGCCTGCTGTCTTGTCATCGCTCGCCAATCCCACAGGAATACAAAAAACGGCGAAAGCCAGGAGCCTCCGCCGTTGTCAACATCAGTCGATGCTCTTCAAAACCGTCCGGAGCTTTCCGAACAACTCATCGATCTGTTCTCTGGTGATGATGAGAGGTGGTGAAAGGGCGATGATGTCGCCGGTTGTCCGGATCAGTATTCCGTCGTCATAGGCCTTCAGGAATGCGGAGAATGCACGCTTGGTCGGTTCTCCCGCGATCGGTTCCAATTCTATCGCGCCGATCAGGCCGAGATTTCGAATGTCGATTACATTCGGACAGTCCTTGAGCGAATGAAGCCCGTCTTCCCAGTGCCGGGCAAGTTCGGAAGCTCTGGTGAGCAGGCCTTCTTCTTCATAAGTGTCGAGCGTAGCCAGAGCGGCCGCGCATGCAACGGGGTGAGCCGAGTAGGTGTAACCATGGAACAGCTCGATCATGTGTTCCGGGCCGGTCATGAAGGTGTTGTATATTTCAGAGCTGCAAAAGACTGCGCCCATGGGGATGACACCCGACGTCAGGCCCTTCGCGGTTGTAACGAGGTCCGGCGTCACGCCAAAGAAGTCGGTCGCAAACGGAGATCCCAGTCGACCGAAGCCTGTGATGACTTCATCGAATATCAAGAGGATTCCGTTTTGAGTGCAGATTTCCCGCAGGCGCTCCAGATAGCCCTGGGGCGGTATGAGAACACCCGTAGAACCCGCAACAGGTTCAACAATAACCGCTGCAACTGTAGAGGGGTCGTGAAGTTGAATGATGCGGATGAGATCTTCCGCATACTCCGCGCCGCTTTCCGGAATGCCACGGGAAAAGGCATTGCGTTCCGGATCGTGGGTGTGGCGCATATGGTCGACGCCCGTCAGAAGGGTGCCGAAAGTCTTGCGGTTGGCCACAATGCCACCAACTGATATGCCGCCGAAACCAACGCCATGATAGCCGCGCTCTCGTCCAATCAGGCGCGTTCTCGTTCCTTGCCCGATAGCGCGTTGATAGGCGAGAGCGATCTTGAGCGCGGTGTCGACACTTTCGGAACCCGAATTGGTGAAGAAGACATGGTCCAGAGGGGAGGGTGTCATTGCAGCAAGGCGAGCAGCCAGCTCGAATGCCTTTGGGTGCCCCATCTGAAATGCCGGAGCATAGTCAAGTTCGGCAATCTGATTCTGAACTGCTTCAACAACCCTTGGTCTGGAGTGACCTGCGTTGCAACACCATAGGCCGGCGGTTCCGTCCAGCACCTGACGACCGTCTGCGGTGGTGTAGTGCATGTCCTTTGCCGAGACAAACATGCGGGGTGTCTGTTTGAATTGACGGTTCGCCGTAAACGGCATCCAGAATGCTTCAAGATTGTTTGTGGCAGCCTGATTAGGTGCTGACATACGTCCTCCTTGCGATCCCGGTCAAACGGGTCGACTGCTGGTTGGTAGGGGAAGGGAACACACAAGCTCGCCATCTGCCGCTTCAGGCAGTGTCGTCAGCTCTGGTCCTCTCCCCACGCTGTTCCAGACATTACAGGCGGGCAGTTTCGCCTCTTCCTATAGTGCCTTATGTCTCTGGCGGCCTTTTGGCCGGGTCCGGTTCAACCGGTTCTGATTGTGATGATCATATCAAGCAAGCACTTCAAGCGATCCCCATTGCAGGGCCGAACCTGATCGACTAGCCTTCTGACCATCTGGTCAATTTAACCTAGGAGTGATTTGACCAGATGGTCAAGATGCAAATCTGCCCGATAAGACTAATTTCCGGTCAATCAATCGGAGGATGTGCTGAGATTGGCCAATGTTAGCCGGAAATCGGAGGGTTGCGGCTCATTGGTAGCGTAGAGGGATGGTCGGCACAGCGGCCGGGAGCGGATTTATTTGATGACGAGCTTGAGCGGGCAAACGCCAGAAAATTCCAGACCGGGCGGATTGAGCCGAATTCAGGAAAAAAATCGCAATCTCATCCTGGATGCGGCGTTGACCGAATTTTCGAGGAAGGGTTTTTCGGGGGCAACAGTAGAACGGATCGCTGCCGAAGCAGGCATGTCAAAATCCAATCTGCTCTATTATTTCTCCTCCAAAGAGGCGATCTACAACGCAACGCTTGCGCATATTCTCGAAGTCTGGCTGGCGCCTTTGAAGACTTTGAACCAGGACGGTGATCCTGCAAAGGAACTGGCAGCCTACATCTGTCAAAAGATGGAGATGTCCGCGAATTTTCCGGAAGCATCCCGTTTGTTTGCAAACGAGGTGATGCAGGGCGCACCGCAAATCCTGCCGATACTTCAGACGGACCTCAAACGTCTTGTCGCAGAAAAGAGCCTGGTGATCGAAAATTGGATAGAAGCCGGCAAACTGCGCCGCGTTGATCCCGTGCACTTGATCTTCACTATCTGGGCCACAACGCAGCACTACGCGGACTTTTCGGTGCAAATCAAAGCTTTGACCGGACGTGACCTTACCGACCCTGATTTTCTGCGGGAAACCGAGGCCTCGGTCACTTCGCTAATCCTGAATGGCGTCGGATTGGCCTGGCCGCCAGAAGGCGAGTGACCTCATGTCGGAAGATCTATTGGAGAACTATCCAGCATCATCCCGGATACAGGTGATCGGGAAGTTGTTTATTCTGAAAGACGACCTCTCAGAAGAGTTTATCAGAGCCTCTGGCCCCGGAGGGCAGAACGTCAACAAGGTTTCAACTGCGGTTCAGTTGCGTTTCAACCTGTTCGGCAATGAGACGCTTCCACAGGATGTCAAAGCGCGAGCAGCAAAACTGTCCGGCAGTCGTCTCACGCAGAACGGACACGTCATCTTTCAGGCCGATAGGTTCAGAACCCGGGAGCGCAATCGGGAAGACGCTCTGGAGCGACTGCTCGCTCTTCTTCGCAAGGCCACTGAAAAACCAAAACCGAGAAAAGCGACGAAACCGACACTTGGTTCCAAACGGCGGCGACTTGACGCCAAAAAGCAACGCGGGCAGATCAAGAAGCTTCGGTCGCGGTCCGGCGGTTTTAGCGACTGAATCAGCTTGCGCGTTTGGCGGAGATCTCGCGCAGCTTGTTTATGACTTTCCATTTGTAAGGTCGGAATTTCTGCCAGACCCTGGTGGACCTTAGTTGCGCCATCACGTTTTTCTTGAATAGAAACAGTCTTCCGAAGTTTGTGAACGGAATGAGTGCTTCTTTCAGTCGAACAGTGGTGTCGCAGCTCTTGACCTTGTAGTCTTCGTCACCGAAACCATGATCCAGATACTCATAGTCATTCTCTTTAAGCCATTGCAAAAGCTTGAGATTTAAAATTCTTCCACTTGAGTACTTTCTGTAGATCCCGTCTTCAAACCCCATGATGAGCGAATAAAGACAGCCTCGGTGGCTTAACGACCAGGTTGAAGCGGCTTGTGTGTCTCCAACAAAAAGGGACACCAGAAAGAGATTGCCGGATTCTCCAAAGTTTCGAGTTGCGTGGTCCAGAAAAACCAATGCTGTTGGGTTCTCTTTGAAAGTCGGAACAAGGGTCTCTTCGAAACGGCGCTGTTTCTGAATGATGAGACGATCCAGCATCTCCTGACCTTCGGGTTGAGTTCTGGCAATTTCCAGACGAGTATCACCAAGTTCCTGGAGCCGCCTGCCGTATCGCTTCAGCGTTTTCAGATTGAACTGGGTGGCTTCTATATCCTGCCAGGACTTGGTCAGGTCGTTGCCGTGACAGAACTCAGCCGATTCATCTTCCGTAATCAGAAACAGCGGGTTGACG
>JBCCVB010000100.1:0-26276 GCA_039195965.1 Pseudomonadota bacterium | reverse complement strand
CAAAGCGTCAGAGAAAATGCAGGAAACAGCCGTTCAGTCCGCTCAGTCCACGGAGCCTAAAAAAGTCACCGATCCCGTTTGCGGGATGTCGGTCACGCTTGGCAAAGGCAAGCCGACCTTGAGATACAAGGGCGAGGACTATCATTTCTGCAATCCGAAGTGCCACGACAAGTTCGAGGCGGACCCTTACTTTTACCTGTCCGGCAATAGCCAGAAAAAGAAGGCGCTGGAGGCTGAAAAGTCCGCTGGTGGTGTACTTTTTACCTGCCCGATGGATCCGGAAATTGTACAGGAAGGGCCCGGAACCTGCCCGATCTGTGGCATGGCGCTGGAGCCCATGAGTGGTGTTTCCGATGAACCCAATCATGAGCTGATCGATTTCACGCGCCGGCTTTGGGTGAGCGCAATTGCCGCAATCCCGCTTCTGATCCTGACGATGGGGCCGATGGTCGGGGTTCCGGTACGGGAGTGGATCGGTGAGGGCGTTGCGATCTTTCTTGAGGCGCTCCTGGCATCACCGGTGGTTCTCTGGGCAGCGCTACCCTTCTTTCGGCGTGGCTGGACATCTGTTGTCACGCGCCACTTCAACATGTGGACCCTGATCATGATCGGGGTTGGAGCGGCGTATCTCTATTCGATGGTTGCCGCTTTCCTGCCGTTTCTGTTTCCCGATACTCTCAAGGGACCAACCGGTCACATGCCGGTTTATTTTGAGGCGTCGGTCGTCATTGTCGCGCTGGTGTTCGTCGGGCAGGTGCTTGAGCTGAATGCCCGGGAGCGGACTGGAGATGCGATCCGGGCTCTGCTGGACCTTGCGCCCAAGACCGCCCGCCGTATTACCCCGCAAGGGGAGGAATATGACGCGCCACTGGAAAACATCCTTGCCGGAGATAGGCTGCGGGTGCGGCCCGGTGAAGCTATTCCTGTTGATGGTGTGGTTCTGGAGGGCGGTTCGTCCATTGATGAAAGCCTGGTGACGGGAGAGCCCGTTCCGGTGGAAAAGACAGCTGGCGATTCGGTAACCGGCGGTACACTGAACAAGACCGGCACATTCGTCATGGAAGCACAGCTGGTCGGTGAAGATACCATGCTCTCCAAAATCGTGGACATGGTTGCATCGGCTCAACGCTCCCGGGCACCAATCCAGGGCCTGGCCGACCGCGTTGCGGGATTTTTCGTACCGACTGTTGTCGCCGTTGCACTTCTCGCCTTTGTCGTCTGGTTGATGGTCGGGCCGGCACCCTCACTCGTTCATGCGGTCATTGCAGCCGTTTCGGTGCTGATCATCGCCTGTCCTTGTGCGCTTGGTCTTGCAACACCGATGTCCATCATGACGGCAACAGGTCGCGGTGCGCAGGCGGGAGTTCTGGTCAAAACGGCGGAAGGTCTTGAACGGCTGGCGTCTGTGGACACGATTGTTGTCGACAAGACCGGGACGCTCACGGAAGGACGACCTGCCTTGAGTGATGTTCAGCCCGTGTCAGATGTTTCGGACGAGGAAGTCCTGAAGCTTGCAGCTGCACTTGAAAAGGGCTCTGAACATCCCTTGGCCGAAGCAATCCTCGCTGCTGCCGAGAACAGAGGATTGCATCTGCCGGAGGCAGAAGCATTTGAGGCGATCACCGGCAAGGGCGTCAGAGCCTCGATTGACGGTGACCAGGTTATTCTCGGAAACGCGGCCTTCGCCAGGGAGGCGGGCGCGGATGTTTCTGCGTTGGGAGGCCGGGCAGAGGAGCTTGCGGAGCTTGGCAAGACAGTCATGCATCTGGTCAGAAAGTCCGGAGAGGACGCCCGGTTACTGGGCCTGATCGCTGTGGCCGATCCGGTCAAGGCAAATGCCAAGGCAGCGATCAAGGCCCTTCATGCGGACGGTATCCGTATTGTCATGGCCACAGGCGACGCTCCGAAAACGGCCGAAGCGGTCGCCAGGTCGCTTGGGATTGATGAGGTTCGTGCAGGAGTGCTTCCGGAAGGAAAGCAGAAGCTGATCGAGGATCTGAAATCCGCCGGTCGTACGGTTGCCATGGCGGGTGACGGCGTCAACGACTCACCGGCTTTGGCGGCAGCCGATGTTGGCCTTGCCATGGGAACAGGAGCGGACGTTGCCGTGGAGAGTGCAGCGATGACGCTTCTGAAAGGTGATCTTGAAGGCATCTTGCGCGCACGTACTCTTTCTCGAGAGACAGTCCGCAACATCCGGCAAAACCTGTTCTTTGCCTTCATTTATAATGCGGTCGGCGTACCTGTCGCCGCTGGCATTCTTTATCCGGTGTTCGGAATTCTGCTGTCGCCCATGCTTGCAGCAGCGGCGATGAGCCTGTCTTCCGTATCCGTGATCAGCAATGCGCTGCGCCTGCGGGCATTGAAACTGTGAGGATCACCCCATGAATATTGGAACAGCATCCGAGCTGAGCCAGCTCCCGGTCAAGACGATCCGGTACTACGAAGAAATCGGACTGGTTGATCCCGGACGGACGGGAAATGGCTATCGTGACTTTTCCGAAACGGATGTCGAACGATTGAAGTTTCTTCAGCGTGCGCGAAGTCTGGGGTTTTCGATCGAGGAATGCCGGGAATTGCTGTCTCTTTATGAGGACAGGAACAGGGCGAGCGCCGATGTCAAAGCCATTACCCGGAGCAAAATACAGGAGATTGACCGGAAGATCGACGAACTCAATTCGTTGAAGCGTGTCCTGACGACGTTGATGGATGCCTGCCACGGTGACGATCGTCCAGAGTGTCCCATCATTGACGACCTTGCTGGAGCGTTTTCAGGCGAAACCAAGAAATCGGGAGACGATCGGCATTGAATGTCCGGCTGGTTGCAGCTCTCGCGGTAACAGTTGCCCTTCTTGTTACCGGTGGGAAGCTCCTGAAAGGTCAGAATTCACCAACAGGTCTGCCCGCTGAAGATGCAGGGCCGATTGTCATCGTCAATGTTCCAAAACTCACGAGCGAGGAGCGAGAGGGGCAGGTTGCGTTTCAGGGGAGTTGTGCGGCCTGCCATGGCGGCACCGCCGGGGGCAGGCAAGGGCTTGGTCCGCCTTTGGTACACAATATCTACAAACCTTCCCACCACGGCGACGGCGCATTTCTTCTGGCTGCCGACCGGGGTGTGCGGGCACATCATTGGACATTTGGTGACATGCCGCCTGTCACGGACGTGAGTAGGCAGGAAATCGGCAGGATCGTCTTATTTGTGAGGAGGCTCCAACGCGAAAACGGAGTTTATTAGGGAGAGGTAAGGACGTGAAAATCAGATACGCAGGAGGAATCCTGATTGCGGCAACCTTGATGACGGGAGCTGCCTGGGCGCATGGCGGCGCGACCGGTATCGTCAAGGAGCGTATGGATGCGATGTCCGCAATCGGCAAGAGCGTGAAATCCATCGGCGAAATGCTGAAGGGCAAAGCGCCTTATGATCTGGTGACCATTGAAACCGCCAGCGAGGCAATCGCCGAGCATGGAGGCACGGCGCTGACGAATTTGTTTCCCGAAGGAAGTCTGCAGACACCTACAGAAGCAAGTCCGGCCATCTGGACCGATTGGACGAAGTTCTCGGAAATGGCCGGGAGACTGCAGTCATCCGCACTGGACCTGAAGACACTGGCAGGGCAGGGAGCGGACAAGAAAGCCGTCGCGGGTGCATTCGGCAAGATCGCGGCCACCTGCAAATCATGTCATGAGGCATTTCGGATCAAGAAATAGACGATAAACCCGCTCTCCTGTTCGACGCGCATAGCAATCTGCTTGCCACGGCACGGCACATGTTTTACCTGACGGTCAACTTGGTCATGATATTCGGTTATAAGGTCGTGACCGAATTGAAGAATATGTGCTTCGCCGACGCGGCAACAGGAGACTGAAAACATGACCATTCGCTACCACAAGGGGGACCTCCCCGACTTGAAAGCCTATGAAAAGGCGAGTGCGGTGGCTGTGGATTCCGAAACCCTGGGCCTCAATCCGCACCGGGACAGATTGTGCGTCGTGCAATTGTCGCCGGGGGACGGAAGCGCGGATGTGGTTCAGATAGCTCGTGGCCAGACAGAGGCCCCCAACCTTGCAGCTCTCTTTACAGATCCGACCAAACCGAAAATTTTTCATTTTGCCCGATTTGATGTTGCGGTGTTGCGGCACTATCTGAACATCGAGGTTTCACCGGTCTGGTGCACCAAGATCGCTTCGAAATTGGTGCGCACGTATACGGACCGACATGGATTGAAGGATATTACGCGCGAACTTCTGGGTATTGAATTGTCCAAGCAACAGCAAAGCTCGGACTGGGCGGCAGAAACATTGTCTGATGCCCAACTGGCTTACGCTGCTTCAGATGTGCTGCATCTGCACGCCTTGAAGGAAAAGCTGGAATTCATGCTGGAGCGGGAAGAGCGTAGCGATATTGCCAAGGCTTGTTTTGAGTTCCTGCCGGTGCGTGCAGAACTTGATTTGAAGGGATGGGACGAAGCGGACATTTTCGCCCATTCGTGAGATTTGAAAAGGCATTCCTGCCGATTTGGCGGGTAGCCATTGGGTTTCGGAGGCCGCGTTGAGCGTCACCAGCGAATTTCCGGGAGAACTGGCTCCCAGGCGGCAGCTCAGCCGCGCGCAGCGTTCTGCGCGCAGGCACAGTGCGCTCGTGCGGATTTTGCGGTGGCTGTTTCCTGCTATCGGCCTTCTGATCCTTGGCGGCATGGTTGGTTTGGTCTTGCTTTTCAATATTCTGAGCGGTTTCGGCGCTGCAAACATGATGTTTACAAGCGAAGGGCTGGTGATGGATCACCCCGAGCTGTCGGGACACGATGATGATCGGTCCTACAAGGTGACAGCGCGCCGGGCGATCCAGAGGTTGAGCGACCCCAGGATCATCGATCTGGAAATTATTAGGGCGGATATTGTTCTCAGCGAGGATGAGAACGCTGAAATTATCGCCTTGAAAGGCACGTACAATAACGCAGCGGAAACCTTGCGCCTTTATGACGGTATCCAACTTGAATGGAGCGAAGGCTACAAGGTGGACCTGTCTGAAGTGGAAATTGACCTGAACAACGGCGCCATGTCGACGACGGAGCCGGTCTCGATCCGCTCTGAACAGGGGCATGTGGTCTCCGGCAAACTCACTTATGATCAGAACAAAGGTCTCGTCAGGTTCTCCGACGGGATCAAGATGACCCTCAATCCGGCCTCGGAAGGACGGTAAAAGATGACCTTATTCAAACGCATCATTATTGCATCTGCCGCGGCGCTCATTGCCGGCTCCGCGCAGGCCCAGACCTTTTCGGACGCTTTCGCCGGTTTCGGTTCCAATGACGGCGAACCGATTGAGATTGAGGCCGGAGAACTGCGCGTCGAAGACAACAACAGCACAGCGACATTCGTCGGGGATGTTGTGGTCACTCAGGGCGAAACAAGCCTGGAGACGCAACGGCTAAAGGTTTTTTATGCAGGATCAGGTGCTGAGGCCACGGAAAACGCTGTTCAGCAGCGGATATCCCGCCTTGAGGCTGAAGGCGGCGTCTACATTACATCCAAGGATCAGACCGCCAAAGGAGACGCGGCGAGCTTCGACATGAACCGCGAGATCATGATTATGACCGGCAAGGAAGTCGTGCTTTCCCAGGGACCGAACGTGGTTGTCGGCAACAAGCTGACCGTCAACCTGAAAACGGGTCAGGCAAACCTGACTGCTGGTTCCGGAAAGGTCTCTGGTCAAGGCAGCGGTAGTGGCCGGGTCAAGGTCCGGATTCAGCCTAACAGTGTTCAGGACAATTAAGTTTGTTGGGTGACCTGACTCGACACGCACTGTCACAGACCCTATGTGGAGCTTCGGCAAGGATCGGATGGACGGCACATCGGTGAAGACAAACCCTACGGATTTTAACGGGTTGCAAGGAAGCGCACCGGGTCATGAGCATGACCGGGAAGACCTTTCGCAGGCATTGGTCGTCGAGGGCATAGGCAAGACCTATGGCCGTCGTCAGGTCGTGAAATATGTCAGCCTGACGGTAAAACCGGGTGAAGCCGTGGGTTTGCTCGGCCCCAACGGTGCCGGAAAAACCACGACCTTCTACATGATTACGGGTCTGATCAGGCCGGATCAGGGCCAGATTTCATTGGAAGGCTTCAATATCACCCGAATGCCGATGTACCGTCGTGCCCGGCTTGGTATCGGCTATCTGCCACAGGAAGCTTCAATCTTCCGTGGACTGACCGTTGAAGAGAATATTCGAGCCGTTCTGGAGGTGATCGAGCCAAACAGGCAGAAACGGCGTGAAGAACTCGATTCGCTGCTTGCGGAATTCGGCCTGACCCATCTTCGAAAGTCCCCCAGTATCGCGTTGTCGGGCGGGGAACGACGGCGTGTTGAAATCGCGCGCGCACTTGCGAGCCGCCCATCCTTCATGCTTCTCGATGAGCCCTTCGCCGGTATTGATCCGATTGCGGTTGGTGATATTCAGCAACTCGTGAGACACCTGACCCAGCGTGGCATTGGGGTTCTGATAACGGATCACAACGTGCGCGAAACGCTTGGTCTGATTGACCGTGCCTATATCATTGCAGCTGGTGAAGTTCTGACGGAAGGTCTGCCGCAGGAAATCGTGACCAATCCGGATGTACGACGGCTTTATCTGGGTGAACAGTTTACGCTTTGATGACAGGCGGTGCGCTAGGTTATAAACTCGGTCAGCAACGAAGAAGCAAAAAGCAGACCAGAACGACCTGATAGGCGCACAGAATATCCATGGCCATTTCAACCAAGCTGGAGATGCGGCAAAGTCAGTCGCTGATCATGACGCCGCAGCTCATGCAGGCGATCAAGCTGTTGCAAATGTCCAATCTCGATCTGGTCGCTTATGTTGAAGCGGAACTGGAACGCAATCCTCTGCTGGAAAAAGGCGAAGGGGATTCAGCTGGAGCTACCGCCGCGAGCGAAGCAGAACCAGGTGGGGATAGCGGCCAATCTTCAGAAAGCACCGAGACGCCGGGTCAGCAAGGCGAGGAGCAAGGCGCCAGCGACTGGATGCAAAGCGATCTGGAAACCGGTTCTGAAGCCATTGCATCGCGTATGGACACCGATCTCGGCAATGTCTTCCCCGACGAACCGGGCGTACCCGCTTCACCTGACCCGGCGGTTCTGAAGACGGGGGACAGCTACAAGAACAACGCTTCGAACGGCGCATCCGAAGACTACAATCTGGAAGCTTTTGTCGCAGAAGAAGCGTCCTTGGCAAATACGCTTGAAGAGCAGATGCATCTTGCCCTCGGCGACGAGGTCGACAAATTGATTGGCGGTCACCTGATCAATTCGCTCGATGAAAACGGCTATCTCTATCTTGATCTGTCAGATACCGCGGATCAGCTTGGCGTGGATAGCGAGAGAGTGGAGCGCGTTCTCGGAGTTCTGCAGTCCTTTGAGCCGGCAGGCGTATTCGCCAGGGATCTGGCCGAATGCCTGAAGCTTCAACTGATAGACAAGAACCGCTTCGACCCGGCAATGGAAGCGTTGATCGAAAATATTGAAATGCTTGCCAGGCGCGAGCTTGCGGCGTTGAAAAAGATATGCGGCGTGGACGACGAAGATTTGATCGAGATGATCTCGGAAATCCGGGCCCTTGACCCCAAGCCGGGCAGTGTGTTCGGCACATCTCTGGTCCAACCGGTCGTGCCGGACGTGTTCGTGCGCCCGGCCAATGACGGCACATGGGCAGTGGAACTGAATTCAGACACCTTGCCCAAGGTTCTTGTGAACCAGACCTATTTTGCCAAGGTGATCAAGACCGCCCGGAACGAGACAGAAAAAGAGTATCTTACGGACTCTCTGCAGACGGCGAACTGGTTGGCGAAAAGCCTGGACCAGCGCGCCAAAACCATCCTGAAGGTTTCCACGGAGATTGTTCGCCAGCAGGACGGGTTCCTGACCTATGGCATTGAACATTTGCGGCCGCTGAACCTGAAGACGATTGCCGAGGCGATCAGCATGCACGAGTCCACTGTGAGCCGTGTCACGTCAAACAAATACATGGCAACGCCGCGCGGCATATATGAGCTGAAATACTTCTTCTCTTCCGCGATTTCGGCGACGGTCGGAGGGGATGCCCACTCGGCAGAAGCGGTCCGGCACAGGATCAAGCAGATGATCGACGCAGAGGAACCCAAGGCGATCCTTTCGGACGATACAATTGTCAAAATACTCAAGGATGACGGGATAGACATCGCACGCAGAACTGTGGCCAAATATCGTGAAGCCATGAAAATCGGGTCGTCGGTTCAGCGCAGGAGAGAGAAAAAGACCCGTCTTTAGAAAACTGCCGTGACGCGAGGTAACGCGTTAAAATAAAAATTTTCAAATAAATCAGCGATTTCCACTGAAACAATACAAGCAGTTTACACGGTTATTCCACGCAGGTTGCAAGCTTTTTTCATAAAGAATTGACTCTTTGCGTTACCGCAATTATAGCACCGCCCTCATGGCGTAATCAGGGGATGGCGCTTCGGCGCTTACTGGTCCATTCTGTGGGCCTGAAACGTTTCGCGTTTCAACACCGGCTGCCCGCCGGTGACCTATCGGTCAATAGAAAAAGAAGAGGTCCCCATGGCTTTGCGGATTTCGGGTAAGAATGTTGATGTCGGCGATGCAATGCGCGAGCACATCACAGACCGAATCGAAGATGCTTTGTCGAAGTATTTCACAGGCGGATTCACTGGCCACGTAACTCTCAGCAGGGAGGGCACGGGTTTCAAGTCTGAATGTAGCGTGCATCTGAATACCGGCATTGTGCTTCAGGTGTCCGCGCAGGATCAGGACCCGCGCAACAGTTTCGACCAGGCCGCGGATAAGATCGAAAAACGATTGCGGCGCTATAAGCGCAAGCTTAAGGACCACCATAGCCACAACGGCAATGGTCGTGAGACATTCGAGGCAGCTTCCTATGTGCTTGCCTCACCGGAGGATGACGAGGAAGTGCCGGCGGACTTCAATCCGCTTGTGATTGCCGAGACCTCCGCGAAGGTTAAGACCATGACCGTCGGAATGGCTGTTATGGAGCTGGATCTGACAGAAGCCCCTGTCGTCATGTTCAAAAATGCGGCAAATGGCGGTGTAAACGTTGTTTATCGCCGTTCTGATGGCAATATAGGGTGGATAGACCCGGCACTGGTAGCAAGCGAAGCTGCCCAATAATTAATGCGGAAGAAGTCGGCTTCCCTTAAGAAGCCGGCTTCTGAAACTTGTAGGCGAACTTATGGATCTTGGTGATCTTCTAGCTAAAGATGCGGTAATTGCCGGACTGAAAGTAAAGAGTAAAAAGCAGGCAATTCAGGAGCTAGCCGCAAAGGCGGCAAGCCTCACTGGTCTTTCAGAACGCGAAATCTTTGACACGCTGCTTCAGCGCGAACGTTTGGGATCAACGGGTGTCGGCCACGGCATTGCGATTCCACATGGCAAACTGACGCGTCTCGACCGCCTTGTGGGCCTCTTTGCCAAACTGGAAAAACCGGTCGACTTTGATTCTCTGGATGATGAGCCTGTCGATCTGGTGTTTCTGCTGCTCGCACCTGAAGGTGCCGGGGCGGACCATTTGAAGGCGCTGGCCAGAATTGCCCGTCAGCTCAGGGACGCCAACGTTACGCAAGGACTGCGTGGTTCTTCCGATGTTGAAGAAATGTACGAACTTTTGACGCAGTCACTGACGTCTTCCAACGCAGCCTGATCGTCTAAAATCCCGAAAAAAAGACCGGCACTTGCCGGTCTTTTTTTGTTTCATGCTTCTGCCGGTTTGGCTTCGCCCCGCACCAGCCCCTGTTTGCCGGATACGGACAGTGGGCCTTGCGTAAGTGCGGGCAACTGCAGGTCCGCCAATTCTTCCGGTGGTGAGGTTTCCTCCGGAATGCGCCACAGCGTTGACTGGATAGCGAGTTTGCCAAGGGACTTCGTCGAAGTCGTTACCGCTATCATCATCGCCAGAAGCGGACCGATTGCGACTGGAATGACTGGCCACACAAGATCAATTGGCTGCGAGACCAGCCAAGTCAGACCGGCCAGACCGAACAGGGTCTGTGGCCACAGTTTGCGCGCGGCAAGCGATATGGGAAGGCGCTGGACCCCTCGCGCCTGCGCTCCCCAACCGATGGTCTTGCCGGCAAGGAGACCAGCCATGAATATCGTGTGTGCTACGGCCATGATCGGCGCCAGCATTGCCGCATAGAGAATCTCCGCAAAAACGCTTGTAACCACCCTGAAAGGCCCGCCAAACGCTTTCCTCAGGTCGGGTCGTGCCAGAACATCTGCGACAGTTGCCAGTTTGGGGGCAAACACCATCGTCAGGACTGTTGCAAACAGGGCGAGACCGGTGTCGGCCCGATACGGCGCATAGTCGGTCGTCATGCCAAGGACTGCCGCGGCCGTCATGAAACCGATCCAGGCCGGTGAACCCAGGAACATCAGGATGGCCAGAAACAGTTGTGCACGGCTGACAGGCTTGAGCCCCGGCATGCTCAACAAACGGCGATATTGCAGATTGCCCTGGCACCAGCGAAGATCGCGCCGGATGAACTCAAGGATATGTGGCGGATTGACTTCGTAACTGCCCGTCTCAAGTGGCAATACCCGAACCTCGTACCCGGCCCGGCGCATCAGGACGGCTTCGACCTGGTCGTGCGACAGGATCGTGCCTGCCAGCGGACCCTTGCCGGGGAGCACCGGCAAGCGACATTGTTCCTTGAAAGGTTTAAGCCGCAGAAGGGCGTTGTGGCCCCAGTATGGACCGCAATCGCCCTGCCACCAGGCGCTGCCGATTGTGTAGGAGCGCATGCCAAGGCGCATTCCGAACTGGAATACGCGTGCAAAAGCACTGTCGGTCGGCAATCCGACGACAAGGCTTTGCAGAATACCCAGCTTGGGATTGGCTTCCATGCGCCGGACTAGACCTACAATCGCTTCAGAAGACATGTAGCTATCGGCGTCCAGAACCAGAGCAAAGTCATGGTCATCGCCCCAGCGCTCGCAAAAGTCTTCGATATTGCCTGCCTTGAATCCGGTGTTCACGGAACGCCGGCGGTAGATGACATCCATCTGTCCCTGGAACCGCTCGGACAACCGTGCACTCATCTCCTGTTCCTGAAGCGCGATGTCGTCCATTGACGTGTCGCTCAAGACGTAGAGCGTGAAATGATCTGCCTGACCAGCGCGTATCAAATGGGAAACCATGGCGCTGAGATTGACTTCCAGACTCTCCGTATCTTCGTCGCGAATGCAGGAAAGCAGGGCAGTTGAGCTTTTCAGAGGACTGTCCGGGTCCCCGGCATCGATCGGACAGACGGCTTCGACCGGATTTTTCGCAAGGCGCATGACCAGAAGGCCAATCACCGCGTTCCAGAAGCCAATGATCGTCCATGGCAGTGTCACCATGAAACAGAACAAAATGAAAAAGTCGAGCGGTGTCAGCCCGCCGGGGGTCAATGTAATGGCCATCAACGCGGTTAGCGACAGGAAGCTCACGACAAGGAGGCTGAGAAAGGTAAAGCGTCTAATCGTCATTTTTGTATCTGTTTTGTCTGAAATGGACATGTCAAAGACCCGAAACATTTTTGTGACTTCCAATCAGGGCAATCGTAAAGATAGTGCGCATGTCAAAATGTCCTAATATTGACAATCGCAAGGTGAATTAGCGGAAATGGTATGGGAATGAAGGCAAACGAGGTGGTGTCGCACGGCACAGCCCACCCGCAGGCTCTGTGGTATGTGGGTCAGGAACTTTGCAAACTGGAAACTGTCCTTCGTAATGACCTGCAACCCGGCGAGGTGCGGGTGCACACGCTCTATAGTGGTATCAGCCGTGGGACGGAAGGGCTGATTTTCAGGGGGGAGGTTCCCCAAAGCGAATGGCAACGCATGCGGGCGCCGTTCCAGGCCGGCGATTTCCCGTTTCCCGTCAAATATGGCTATGCCAATGTCGGCAGGGTCCTCGATGGAGACCCCGACCTCACCGGTCGCATCGTCTTTTCGCTCTTTCCGCACCAAAATGAATTTGCGCTCCCGTCTGAATCCTGTGTGCCGCTTCCTGAGGGCATTTCGCCCGAACGTGCTGTTCTGGCTGCCAATATGGAAACGGCTCTCAATGCTTTATGGGACGGAAAACCATCACCTGGGGATCACATCTGCGTGGTCGGAGGCGGAGTGGTCGGCCTGCTCACGGCTTATGTCGCGGGCCGGATACCTGGAACGAAGGTGACTGTAGTCGACACAAACCCTCATCGCGCGGCAATTGCCAAGGCATTCGGTCTGTCCTTTTCACTGCCTGAAGACGCACCTCGCGATCAAGATCTTGTGTTCCATACGAGCGCGAGCCAGGGAGGGCTTGCGACCGCATTGGCCAGTGCCGGAGACGGAACAACAGTGGTTGAAATGAGCTGGTATGGAGCTCAGGACGTCCTGGCCCCGCTTGGTGCCGACTTTCATTGCCGCCGCTTGAAACTCGTTTCGAGCCAGGTTGGAACCATCCCCCTGGAGCGACAACTACGCTGGACTTATCGACGCCGCCTTGAAACCGCCTTGTCGCTTCTGCACGATCCTGCCTTGGATCGGTTGATCAGTCACCGCGTGCCCTTTGGAGAACTTCCGCATCAACTTCCCGATTTGTTGAACAAAGCTTCAGATGTACTCGCAGCGGTCGTTGTATATGACCAGTCGTCGAGATAACCCTTACCCAAGTCATCCTCCTTCATTCAGTCATAAATTTCAGGACCCTGGACATGTTTGCAGTTGAAGTTCGCGATCACGTCATGATTGCCCATTCCTTCAAGGGAGAGCTGTTCGGCCCGGCGCAGGCCTTGCACGGCGCAACTTTTGTCATCGACGCGGCCTTTCTTGCCGACACACTCGATTCGAACGGCGTCGTAATCGATATCGGCCGCGCACACGAGGCTTTGAAAGAGGTCTTGCAGCCACTGAACTACAAGAACCTGGACGAAGTTCCCGAATTTGCCGGCATCAACACGACAACCGAGTTCTTGACCAAACATGTTCATGATCACCTGGCAAAGGCAGCCCGTGAAAACCGCCTTGGGCGGCCCGGATCAGAGCTGAATGCCATCCGCGTGACGATTTCGGAATCGCATGTGGCTCGTGCCTGGTATGAAGCGAAGATCTGACGAACAGATGCAGAAGCTTGTCTTTGCCTATCCGGGTGACATCGATACGCCAACCGGCGGTTATGGGTATGATCGACGCATAATCGCGGGCTTGCGCGCTCTCGGATGGCAGGTGGACCTGCTGCCGCTTGGGCCGGATTTTCCGTATCCATCAGCACAAACGCTAGATGGCGCACGCAGGAAACTCGAAAACCTTGCCTCAGAAACCTGTCTGGTCGTTGACGGGCTCGCCTTCGGTGTCATGGCGGAGGCAGCCGAAGCTGTTTTTCGCCGACTGAAGCTGATTGCGCTGGTGCATCATCCGCTTTGTCAGGAAAATGGTCTCGGGTCCGGTCAGGCTGATGCCCTTCTGGCCAGTGAACGCAAGGCCTTGAGTTTCGTTCGGCACGTGATTGTCACCAGCGCGGCGACGGCAACTCAGGTGGAAGAACTGTTCGCGATCCCGCAGGAACAGATCACGGTTATTCTGCCGGGCACCGAAAGACCGGAGGTTTCTCTTCGCCAGACATCGGAAGCGCTGAAGCTGCTTGCCGTAGGTACCGTCGTTCCGCGCAAAGGCTACGACTTGCTGCTTGAAGCGCTCAAGGACGTTTCCGTTACCAACTGGCATCTGGATATCGTCGGCGGGCTTGACGCCGATCCGCAATGCTATCGTTCACTCCGGATGCAGGTCGACGAGTACGGTTTCGCCGATCGAATTACGTTTCACGACGCTGTCTCACCCGATGAGCTGTCTGCCTTTTACCAAAGCGCAGACGTGTTCGTCCTGGCCAGCCGCTATGAAGGCTACGGGATGGCTTACACGGAGGCATTGGCACATGGTCTTCCCGTTATCGGCAGCGGTGGAGGTGCCGTCAGGGACACATTGCCGGAAGAAGCCGCAATCTATTGTGGAACGGAAAATGTAGATCTTCTTCACGAAGCTCTAGAACGGATCATGTCAGACAGCGCGAAGAGGTCGAAAATGGCTGAGGCCGCGAGAGTTGCAGCGTCGAAACTTCCTACCTGGGAGGATGCGGCGACCAAATTTGCGGACGTATTGAAGGGTGCTGCGACATGAGCGGATTTTCCTCTGAATGGCTTGCCCTGCGCGAACCTCTAGACCTGGAAGCTCGAGACAAAACTGTTGAAGAAGCTTTCTTTGCCCAACTTCCTGCGTACCGATTGCAAATGCTGGATCTGGCAAGCGGAGCCGGATCAACTGTTGCTGCGCTCGGCAAGCGACTGCCGGAAACGGCCGATTGGCTGCTCACGGATTACGATCCTGGATTGCTTGAGATCGCGAGCCACCGGTGGAAAAAACGCGCCGGCGGAGATGTCTCGGTCCGCAGGATCGATCTGGCCGGGGATCTTGAGCAGCTGCCTTTCGATGAAGTCGACGCGGTCACGACGTCCGCCTTTCTCGATCTGGTTTCAGAGACGTTTCTTGCGCGCCTTGTTGATCAGGTGGTCAAGGCACGCAAGCCGTTCCTGGCGAGCCTGACCTATGACGGGCGGGCACACTTTTCGCCGGAGCATCCTTCGGACAATGAGCTCTTGTCGGCGCTGAACGGCCATCAGCGGTCCGAAAAGGGGTTCGGCACAGCGCTGGGGCCGGACGCAGCCAGCCGGGCGATCGAACGTTTTGAACAACAACGCTACCGTGTTGTTCAAGGACTGTCGGACTGGCAGGTCCAGCCTTCGTCTCAAGATTTTCTGACAGAGTTTCTGGGCGGTTGGGTTCGTGTCGGCCGGGAAGTTGGATTTGACCCCAAAGCGCTGGACAGTTGGTGGCAGGAGCGTACATCGCAGATCAAGGATGGTCGGCTGCACGTTGTCATAGGACACATAGATTTCGCCGCTTTCCCGCAGTAGGGCGTCAGGAGTTGAGAGAAAGTTCACCAATGCTCCATCCAAGCCGTTGATTGAACGATTGGCCAGGCAGCTGGCGAAAGCTGCCTTCTGAAACTGTACTTACTTCATCATAGTAACTGTTTCGCAGGGCGACAGAATGCGTATCAAGATTTTGTCATGTCTATCATCGAATTTTATGCAGAAACTATCAGTAAATACTTTGTGTTATTGGTTTTGAAATAGCGGAGCTAATGAAAATTGAGATAACTTCAATTAAATAATTTTTATATTTTTGTTTTGCAGTTTTTTAACCATGCCTCTTAAGCGCAGTTTATTGATTTTACATTAGTTGTTCCTTGACAGCAGGCGAAGGTTCTTCTGGGGCCGGACTAATTGGCAAGGATCGATATGAAACAGACAATTCGTACCCTTTTGGGAAAACATGGCAATTTGCCGGTTGCGATTGATGGCGTTGCAGACGAGGCAGATCTTTACGACACTGGACTGTCTTCCTTCGCATCCGTTCAGGTGATGCTGGCGCTGGAAGAAGAATTCGATATCGAATTTCCGGAACACTTGCTGAACCGGAAGTCTTTCTCGTCCATCGAAGCGATCAATGCGGCTTTGACCGAAATTCTTGAAGAACAGGCGGCCTGATCCATGACCGCCGCCAGCAAGATCACTGCGATGGGCCTGTCCGATCGCGCGAAACGAGCCACCAAGGTTGCTGCCCAGCATGCCGACCAGGTTGATGCCGAGGCCCGGTTTCCGAAGGAGGGCATGGATGCTCTAAAGGCTGAACGCCTGATGGGCGTCATGATCCGTCCGGAACTGGGAGGTGAGGGTGCCAGCCTGACCGAAGTCGCTGACGTCTGTGCGATCCTTGGTCAGGCGTGCGCGGCAACGGCAATGACTTATGCCATGCATCAGATCCAGATAGCCAGCTTGTCGGACTATGCTGTCGGTAGCGCATGGCACGAGGCGTTTCTGACGCGAATCTGTGACGAACAGCTGTTGGTCGGTTCGGCGACAAGTGAAGCGGGTATTGGTGGCAATCTCAGAAACTCGCTCTGCGCGATCGAAGTTGAAGGCGACACGGCCCGCCTGACCAAGGATGCGACTGTCATCTCATACGGAGCTGACGCTGACGCGATCATGGTCACGTCGCGCCGTCATCCTGATGCTGCACATTCCGATCAGGTTGCAACGACATTTCTGAAGGACCAGTACAGGCTGGAACACACAAGTGCATGGAACACGCTTGGCATGCGCGGCACATGTTCTGACGGCTACATCTTCAAAGGTGAAGCGCCGAAGGAACAGATCCTGCCGAGACCGTTTGCGGAAATTGCGGCCCAGTCCATGCTTGCCGTGTCTCACCTTCTATGGGGTGCACTGTGGTATGGCATCGCCGCCGACGCCGTTGCCCGGGCGCAGGCATTTGTAAAGGCGGCTGCCCGAAAGTCTCCGGGTCAGGTTCCTCCTGGCGCGCTCCGCCTGGCAGAGGCTTCAAATCTGTTGCAGCAAGCCAAGAGCAATGTGGTTGCCGGTCTGAAGCAGTTTGAAAATTGTAAGGGTGATGGCGATGCGCTCAATGCAATGAGCTTTTCCGTCGCCATGAACAATGTGAAGGTTGGCATTTCTCAGACGATCCTGGTGATCATCAATCACTGCATGCTGATTTGCGGAATTGCCGGTTACAAGAACGGTACGCCTTTCAGTCTCGGCAGGCACTTGCGCGATGCACACTCGGCTCAGCTGATGATTTCCAATGACCGGATCTTGGGCAATACGTCCACGATGCTGCTGGTTAACAAACAAGACGCCAGCCTGCTTGGGTGAGCGATGGTTTTGCCGCCGGCAATGACCATGCAGGAATTCGATGCCGGCGCATACGAGAAAAGCCTCTTCGGCGATCATGGCTTTGAGAGGTCCTGCTGGCCTGACGGTGTCAGGGTCGTACTTTGGGGTTGAAAGGAACCTGCACTCAATGAGTGAAGCTGTCTTTGACGGGCTTGATGCGGAAACCTACGTGCGTAGTTCTCTTCATGCGCAGGATCGCGACTGGCCGGAAACCAATTGTTATCTGGATGTCTGGATCGAGGTTCTGCCGTCGCTGGGCTTTCCCGCGGAGGCTTGTCTGGCATATTCCGTCACCCAGGACTTTGAAGGCGATCAGTTCACTTTCTTCAAGGTGCCGCTGGAGGACCTTGAGGCGCTTTATGGCCTGAAGGTGACGGAACTTGCGATCTACGATCGTGTTGAGACCCACGTTCAGCAGCAAATCGACCGCGGACGCCTTTCCCTTGTCGAAGTGGACAGCTTTTTCCTGCCGGACACGCATGGTGTCGGATATCGTGAAGCGCATGGCAAGACCACCATTGCCGTGAACCGGATGGATTTCGGCAATCGGGTAATGGAGTACTTCCATGGCCTCGGTTTGCATCGGCTTGAAGGGGATGACTTTGACGGGGTCTTCCAACGTGGTGAGCATCAGAAAGCCGTTACTTTCCTGCCTTACACGGAATTTGTGAAATTCCCGGAGCAAAAGCCGTCGGCCGAGCACATTCTTTCGGTCTCCGAAGCGTTGCTGCGTCATCATCTGAAGCGCCGGCCGCTCAAAAATCCAGTGGCGGCATTCGCGAGGGATTTTCCCGGACAGGTGGAAAAGGTCAGCGAACGTGAGTTCGAGTTCTTCCACCTTTATGCCTTCAACACGCTTCGCCAGTTGGGCGCGAATTTCGAGCTGTTTTCATCCTATCTTGAATGGTTGGTTGGTCAGGGCAGAAATGAACTGACGGACGGCATTGCCGAAGCAAAGTCGATATCAGCCACTTGCAAGATGGTGCAGTTCAAACTGGCCAGAGCGGTCATGCGCAAGAAGTTCCAGGGACTGGAAGAGGGCCTTCTGCCCGCGGCAAACGCTTGGACCAACCTGATGGAGCTGCTTGATGACCGGTATGGTCATGAAGGCAAAGAACCGGCCCCGTTCATCAGCGCGATCAGTGCCTAGATGATCGATTTGTCTTCGGCAAAATGGAGCCTCGCCATTGCTGAACCTGGTGTGTCCGGACAAACTCTGGACTTCATCCCGGCACAGGTCCCGGGAACACTCGCAGGCGCTCTTTCCGAGGCAGGGCGTTTCGATCCTGATAATCCGACCCCTCTTCACAACAAGGACGTCTGGTACGAAGCCTGGTTCGAAGCCGAGCCCGGAAGCTATCGGCTTCAACTGGAGGGGCTGGCGACAATTGCCGAGGTTTTCCTGAACGGTGAGCAGGTTCTGGCAAGCCGCAACATGTTTCGCAAGTACGACGTGCCGGTGGACCTGTCGAAGAAAAACAGGTTCCAGATCTGCTTCCGCGCCCTCGAGCCTCACCTGAACGCCAAGGGACCGAGAGCGCGTTGGAAGCCTCAGCTCGCAACTTCGCAAGGGCTTCGTCTCGTCAGGACAACGCTTCTCGGTCACATGCCGGGCTGGTGTCCGGAGATCCACGCGGTCGGACCCTACCGGCCGATCTGGTTGCAGAAGGCAAGCGATCTGCGGATTACGGATAAACGGATACTTGCGGATCTTGCGCCGGATGGCAGTGGCACCCTGACTGTTACCGTCAAACTGGAAAACGCGGATGGGGCAGCAGTTCTGAACTGCGCAGGTACATCGGTTGAGATGACGGCGCAACAAGACGGATCCCTATCCGCCACACTCAGACCGGAAAATGTTCTGCCTTGGATGCCGCATACTCACGGCAAACCGGTTCTTTATGACGTGACGCTTGTCGTGGACGGTCAGCATCTTTCGCTCGGCAAGACGGGCTTCCGGCGTTTGGAGATTGATCACGGGCCGGATGGCAAGGGTTTCGGTCTGAAAGTAAATGGAGTCTCCGTTTTCTGTCGCGGCGCAGTGTGGACCAATGCCGACCTTCTCCGGCTTTCCGGAGACGCTGAAACGTATCGGCCACTACTTGAAACGGCTCGCGATGCCGGTATGAACATGCTGCGTATCGGCGGCACGATGCTTTATGAAACGCGCACGTTCTTCGAGATTTGCGATGAACTGGGCCTTCTTGTCTGGCAGGACTTCCAGTTTTCCAACTACGATTATCCGGTCAAGGACGAGGCCTTTGTTGAAGAGGTGCGCGCGGAAATCGACGACCAGCTGACGGATAGCCAGGGATGCCCTTCATTGGCAGTCCTTTGCGGAGGCAGTGAAATCTATCAGCAAGGCGCAATGATGGGCCTGCCGGAAAGCCGCTGGAAAGGACCATTATGCGAGGAAATCCTGCCTCCACTCGCGAATACCCTTCGGCCGGACGTTCCCTATGCATCGAACTCGCCTTATGGAGGGGTGTTACCGTTCTCCCCAAATGAAGGCATCGCACATTACTACGGGGTCGGCGCTTATCTGCGACCGTTGGAGGATGCGCGCCGCGCAAACGTACGGTTTGCCGGGGAATGTCTGGCCTTTTCCAACATTCCGGAACAAGGAAGCCTCGACGGCGCTCTGCCGGTCAAACCCGGGCACGACCCGCGCTGGAAAGCGCGTATACCACGGGACCGTGGAGCCGGATGGGATTTTGAAGACGTTCGCGATCATTATCTGAAAACGCTATACGGCATCGATCCGCTTGCCCTTCGTTACGGTGATCCAGACCGGTATCTGGATCTCGGGCGAGCTGTCACGGGCGAGGTTATGGAACAGACCTTCGCCGAATGGCGGCGCAAGGGATCAACCTGCCAGGGCGCTCTTGTCTGGACCTATCAGGACCTCGCGCTGGGCGCAGGTTGGGGGCTGATTGATGCAACCGGGCGGCCCAAACCAGCCTTTTATGCGCTCAAACGCGCGTTCAGGCCGCTCCAGGTTTGTCTGACCGACGAAGGGACCAATGGTCTTTCGATCCACGTCATCAATGATCTGCCCGAAAGAAAGTCCGTTCGCCTGACGCTAAGCTGTCTGCGTGATGGTCATTTGCCGATTGTCTCCGGGCAGACTGAACTAACACTCGAACCTCATAGTGCGGAAGAGTTGAATGCCGTCGACCTGATTGGCGCCTTCTTTGACGTCAACTACGCCTACCGGTTCGGACCGCTTTCACATGATGTGACGGTCGTGCAATTGCTGGATGGTGAGACCGAGGAGCAGTTGGCAGATGCATTCCATTTTCCGGCGGGATACGATTTCACACACGTCCCTGCGACACTTTCCGCTGAACTTCAGCATAACGAACAGGGTGACTGGTCGCTTGAGCTCGAGACTGATCGGCTGACAAAGGCGGTGACGATCAGCTGTGACGCTCATCTACCCATGGAAAACGGCTTTCACCTGGCACCGGGATTCAGGCGCCGGGTCGTGCTGGCTTCGCTTGACCGTGACGGTGGTTCTTCAAGGCCGGGTGGGGTTGTTTCTGCCCTGAACCTACCGGGAGTCGCAGGCTTCAAGTAAGAACTGCGGGGCCTTCAACGGAAAACACGACGTGATCGGCGGCGGTCTGCAGAAGTGCTTCTGCCTGAGGCTGGGACATTGGTGATTCCGAGATAACGATAAGATCGAACTCGGGGTCCAGTCTCGACTTGTTGAGCGCCTGATAGCTGTTTTTCCCACTGCCTTCATATTTCCTGCGACCATGGTTGAGGCTGAGAAAACCGATATCCAGATCGGGAAGTTCAATCGCGTGTTGCAGGTCCGCAGTCCGATGGCTGGTCGGGAGCGTACCACCTGTCAGCTGTTGGCTGACGGAATTGTTTTCCACCAGTAGTACTCGGAAGTTCTTGAGACTTGCGGCAGCAAACACAATCGAAAGCGTAGCCATGTTGTGGTCGCCATCAGGGCTTGTCACAACCACCGTACTTGCAAATCCATCGATCCTGTTCGACTGGATCTGTTTCAGGATGGTGAAAACAGATTTCCAGTATGGACGCATCTCGTGATCGGTCACGCCGCTCTTGAAGTCCCAGAGGGAATCCAGAAGTTCACGAGCGTTCAGTTCGTCTTCTTCATCTTGGTAGGGAAGGCGAGGAAGATACGAGACTGACGCATCCAACGAGTTTTGCGCCGGGTTGGCGGGAGGAACGCTTACTGGCTGAGCCTGAGCAGCGGGTGCCGGTGCCTGAGGGGGCGACTGACTTGGCGAAGCCGACACAAGCGCGTAGTTACCGGCATCTTGCGGGTAAAGCAGATACCGTATCCCGAGCGAAAACGTCTCGCGTCCGATTGCAAGCAGCCCACCGATTAGCGCGCCAAGAAAACCACCTATCAGAACAAGGATCTTTTTCTTCGGCCAAACAGGTGTTTCCGGTGG
The DNA here is from genome assembly GCA_039195965.1 of Pseudomonadota bacterium. Classification (GTDB taxonomy): domain Bacteria; phylum Pseudomonadota; class Alphaproteobacteria; order Rhizobiales; family Stappiaceae; genus Roseibium. Next base: position 4,995 of record JBCCVB010000100.1, on the reverse strand, counting down.
AATTGCCGGAGAAATGATCCGTGCATTCGGAATGCTGATCTGTTCGATTTCGGTGATTTCCTTGGTGCGGCTCAACAGGTTTTCATAAAGCGTTTTGCTGGCATCTGCTTCGATCTGGAGTTCCTGCAGTTCGATGCGGGACTGTTGATCGATATTGGACTTTGCGCGCACGTTATCCATCTGGGTTTCAAGATTGGCAACGCGGTCTCGAAGTACATCTGCCTCAAGTTTCGCTGAACTGGCGATCCGTTGAACTTCCGCATCAATGAGACCACGAATTTCCTGGGTTTGAGCGCGCGCTCTGATCAGGTCCGGATGGGAGGGCAGCAGCTCAGCTGACAAATTTGCCTGAGTGCGAGCGGCGGTGGCGTATTGCTGTCGCAGGTTCGCAATTGTCGGAGAGGCAGTCACATCGGAAAGTGCGTCCACGCTCGCGCCGGAGTTTATGATGCGCTGTATCTCTGAGCTCTTCGCAATAGCTGCCGCCAAAGCCGCCCGTTCTTCGGTTAGTCTTGTGTTGAGTTCGGTCAGTTCCTGGTCGGTAAGCAGGGCGTTCTGACCGGTAGATTGAAGATTGTTCTCCGCCTTGAAAGCCTCGACCTTGGCTTCCGCCTCGCGCAACTGCTCCCTCAGAATTTTCAGCCGGTCGCCGACTTTCTCTTCAACCGTGCGGGAGAGATTGGAAACCTGACCGTTCTGGTCGCTGATGTAGGTCTCGACAATTGCATTTGAGAGGATCGCGGCTTTTACCGGTGACTGTGCATCAACGGAAACGTTAATAACGAAGGTCAGACCGTCACGGCTCACACTCGTGGCGTCGCGAAGTGCATCGACCGATTTGTTGGCGGCAAGTTCAAGACTTTCCGGCGACCTTTCTTCCGAACCTCCCAACAATGACCCCAGCAGGGCCATGAAACCCTGGGCCGGTGCACCTTCGCCAAACTCGGGATCTTCCGTCAGGTTGAGCTGTGTAACGACCTCGCGCAAGACTGAATAGGACTGGAGTACGGTGACCTGGCTATCGACGACAAACGTGTCTTCCAAGTATCTTGTTGGGGCGCTTTGATCTTCAAAAGGTTGTCGTATTGAAGGATCGATCAGAACTTGCGTCGTGGCCCGGTAAACAGGCTTGAGTGTCATTGATACGGCTGCCGCGGCGATTGCCGCACCAACTGCAAGCAGGATTACAATCCAGATCCTGCGTCGCAGCAATGCCAGAAGGTCGATTAAGTCTCTGATTGTCGGCGCCGTTTCCGCCACTTGACCGTCCTGATTGATCTTGGATTTTAAGACTGCATTAACTCTGTTGTTCCGCGTAAATTACATAAACTTGGTTAGCAACTGACTAATGGTTCTTCGCGTCGTGGTGTCTTCAGGAGATATGATTCACCACTGTGACATTCAATGATGTCGCGGCTGGTTTCACTTGCTGTGTATGCATTGACTGCAATTGATTGCAGCCGAATGTGGCATTTTTAATAAGTGAATTAAGTTGTCAGTAACAATGAGCATGAATAATTATTAAATAAGTTTAACAATTCAGCAGTTCTAACCGCGGTTTAACTTCCTATGTGATATCTCGACATTAGACGTCACCGATGAGGAAGAGCTTCAAGCTAGATGGTTACAACTGAAGCCGGACAATGGCAACAAATTGGCTCTATAAGCTGCCCGGCAACAACATTGCTTGGTGGGCTCCCGATTGCGAATATCGGAATTGAGGAAACAGCTGAGCAATTTGTTTCTTTTGCTTTGGAAGCTCGCGACAAGAACAAGGCACCCTTCTATTCCACCTCCGCGAATGGTCAGGTTATCGCTCTGGCTGCAAAGGACGAGGAATTCAAGAAATTGCTCCTTCGCGCGGATCAGATCCACGCAGATGGAATGCCCATGGTGCTCATATCTCGATTGGTAAGCAAAAAAGCGCTTGTGGGACGTGTTGCAACCACGGACCTCGTCCATGCCGTAGCGAAAAAGGCTCAGGATGCGGGCGCCAGTTTTTACTTTCTGGGTGCAAGTGAGGAAGTCAACAGGCTTGCGGTCGAGCGGATGCAGCAGTTGTATCCCAGACTGAAATTCGCGGGTTCTTCCAACGGGTACCTCTCTTCCGAAGAAGAAGAGCAGGCTGTTGTAGACGAAATCAATCGCTTGAAGCCCGATATCCTGTGGGTTGGAATGGGAGTTCCTGCCGAGCACAAGTTCGTGATGCGCAACCTTAAAAATCTACGGAACGTCGGTGTCATAAAAACAAGTGGCGGGCTGTTTGATTTTGTTTCCGGCAAAAACAGCCGGGCGCCTTCTTGGATGCAGAAAATCGGCCTGGAATGGCTGTACAGGATTATGCTGGAACCCAAGCGTCTCGCCTGGAGATACCTGGTTACGAATCCTATTGCGCTGCGTGAGCTGTTGTTCAATTCCAGATAGGAACGGCAGCGCCCTGGGTGTCTCAGCCGTTGTCTATTGCTCGCAAGGCATCGTTCCAGAGTTCTTGAGCTTCCGGATTGAACGGAAACTGTATTCTTTCACTCTGGCTGGCGGCGGACACTTCGTCAGCAAGTGTAATGACATCCGCGTCCGTGGGGACCAGTCTAATTCCGCCAGTATCGATCAATTGCTGAAAGAGCCTGTGGTGTTCGAAGGAGTTGTCTCGGCGAGGGGCATTCACGACAACAGGTTTTCCGGATGCTGCGGCAGCCAGAACGCTGGCCCGGCGTGATGAGAGCCCGTCCGGAAGCAGGTAACAGAACACATCAACTTCCTGAAAGATCGCAAAGAGCTCCTCGGGGGATTCGACAAAACCGCTGACAGCGACCCGGTCTTCCAGTCCCAGAGCTTTGACCGTATTGAAGAAATCCTGTTCGACATTGTCCTGACCACGGATAAAGGACCCGGCGAAAGCGACGAAAACGTCAACACCACGTTTGTGAAGTTCTGCGGCGACGGACAAGGCCGCCGTCACCTGTTTTTGCGGGTAGATCGAACCGAACTGTCCCAGAACAAACTTCCCCTGTTGCCGTACCTGTTTCAGTTTTTCGGAAAAAGCACAGGGTCTTGTCCGTTCAGTCGGTAAAATATTCGGAGGAATGGGAACGACATCACGATGGTCGGTCGTGATGCGGGAGAGCGGAGAAACAGCAAACTCATCCGCGATTTCAGGTGCGGAAAAGCAGATCCTCGTGGCAAGCATGAGTACAGGCGTCAGAACGGCTCGCCGTTTCCAGTTCAAGGCATCCCATTCATGCGGAATGACAATGACTTCCTTTCGCAGGACGCGGGCTGTCAACGCCGCCAGAAAGGGTTCCAGAAGCTTCTTTTTCCAGGCGACGATGGGAAAATTGAACAGTACTACGTCCGAATTTCTTAGTGCTGTGCGCAACTCGGAGAACTGGAAGTCGAGAACATTCTGTTTAGCCCTCGTGCCGAATTTCACCGCCAACAATCTGGAAAACTCCTCGACTCCACAGGTTTGCATGGTTCCGGAAGTCATAACTAGGTAGCGGCGGGATGACATTTTCAACTTATCGATTCAGTTCGTCAGAGTACCGGATTGTTGTGTTTTTATCGATATAAACAAGATCTTTAGAAGAAGTGTTCAAGCTTGTTACCGATGGCCGATTTTATGAGCGGCTCGCCAAGAATGCTAGACGGTTGCATAACGCTGGACGAATGAATTGGAAAAAGCCAGGGACTGAACGCGGACACAACATGCATTTGCCTTCAATTTCGATCATGACACCAAGCTACTTTGCCGATTTGCGCCGGTGCGAATTGCTTTGTGAGTCAATCGATCTGTTTGTGTCCGGATATGACTATCACTACATTGTTGTAGGCGACGAAGATCTTGAGTTGTTTCAACACCTTGACGATTCAAAACGAAAAGTGGTCGCTTCTTCTGCTCTGTTGCCGAAACTTCTGCCGGTCATGAAATGGCGAGGACGACAGTATTGGTGGTCACCTCAAGTAAGAATACCTATCTATGGATGGCACTTGCAGCAGCTTCGTAAGTTTGCACTGACCCGTGCACAGGACAGCGATCGCGTGATCTTCACCGATTCAGATTGTGTTTTCTGCAGTCCAATTGATTTACGCGACTATGCCGCGCAGGTCACTTCACCTCTTTTCATGACGCCCGGACACGTAAATGATCTGCGGCCTGATCATGTCAGGTGGTGGAGAAATGCCCATAAATGTCTGGGGTACACCGAGCATGAGCTGCCCGGTGACGACTTCATCGGACCCTTGGTTGTTTGGGAAAAAGAAACAGTTACTTCTTTGATGAAGCGTATAGAAAAAGTCTGCGGATGCGCCTGGTGGTTGGCGCTAGCGCGCCAGCGGCAGTTCTCCGAGTATACGATATACGGCATTGCAGTCGTCAACGAACCTGAACTTTCGATCCGTCATGAGTTTGTGACCGATAACCATTGTCTGACGTATTGGGATGGTAAGCATCTGGACCGTGAGGGTCTTTCTTCATTCCTGATGGATCTCAAGCCTCACCATTTTGCCGTTACGATCCAGTCACACACAGGTACTCCGATCGACCTCATAAGAGAGATTGTTCTCGACAGGATGAAAGCCGCTTAGGTTTTTGGAGTTGCTTTGTACGGTTCGGGGACGAACCCAAACGCTGCACAGATTCTTCCAATGGAAACAAGAAGTGGATGCGAGGCTTGCACCAAGTGCCGCGTGCGCAACAGAAGCGAAACCGAACGTCCAATACCCAACGCCAGACTGATTGCGTTTTTGGCAAACGCAGTGATGGGGGACATGCCATTTGAGCGGTCGACCATATAGTTGATCGAACCTGTTCGGATAGACCGGGTCATGAGAAACTTTGCGGTCGTACGTTCTTCCGGAACGAACTCGTGTATCACCGCCTCAGCGCTCCAGAATGTTTTAAAGCCGGCCATTCGGCACCGGGTAAAAAAATCCATGTCTCCGCCACCTAGGTAGTTGAATCGGAGGTTGAAAAACGGGGCTCCGAGCTTTTCGAAT
>JBCCVB010000099.1:0-26281 GCA_039195965.1 Pseudomonadota bacterium | reverse complement strand
CTCAAGCGGCATTGTGTGGGTGATCATCGGATCAATTTCAATCTTGCCGTCCATATACCAGTCAACGATCTTCGGAACGTCGGTACGACCTCTTGCGCCACCAAACGCAGTTCCTTTCCAGACACGCCCCGTCACCAGCTGGAACGGACGGGTCGCGATTTCGGCGCCTGCTGGTGCAACACCGATGATGATGCTCTCACCCCAGCCTTTGTGGGCCGATTCCAGTGCGGTTCGCATGACGTTTACATTGCCGGTCGCATCGAAGGTGTAGTCGGCTCCGCCCTTGGTAAGGTCCACAAGGAACGGAACCAAATCTCCGTCGACTTCGTTCGGGTTGACAAAATCCGTCATGCCGAAACGGGTCGCCATTTCAACCTTCGACGGATTCAGATCCACACCGACAATCTGGTCAGCGCCAGCAAGACGCAAGCCTTGAATAACGTTGAGGCCAATTCCACCCAAGCCGAACACGATAGCCCGGGAACCTTCCTCAACCTTGGCAGTGTTGATGACCGCTCCGATACCGGTGGTTACACCGCAACCGATGTAGCAGACCTTGTCAAACGGCGCGTCAGGGCGAATTTTTGCCAGTGCGATTTCAGGAACCACCGTGTAGTTGGCAAAGGTCGAAGTGCCCATGTAGTGCAGGATCGGATCACCATCGAGTGTGGTAAAGCGGGACGAGCCATCCGGCATCAGGCCCTGCCCTTGGGTGGAGCGAATCGCCTGACACAGATTGGTCTTTGGGTTCAGACAGTACTCGCAGTTTCGGCATTCTGGTGTGTAGAGCGGAATGACGTGATCGCCAGGCTTCAGGGTGGTCACCCCCGGGCCGACTTCGACCACAACGCCCGCTCCTTCATGCCCGAGAATGGCAGGAAACAACCCTTCAGGATCCGCGCCTGACAGGGTGAATTCATCCGTATGGCAGATGCCGGTGGCCTTGACTTCCACCAGCACTTCGAACGCACGCGGACCTTCCAGGTTCACGGTGGTGACTTCGAGCGGTTTTCCGGCACCGACGGCCACAGCTGCACGAACTTCCATGGATGGATCTCCCAATTCTAGTGTTTGATGGAGAGTTACCGCGCCCCGCATTAATTGCAAGAACCGAAACGGCATCACATGTCGGGTTTGCGCAATTGCATGAAAAAATCTCCCCAAAAACTTGCTGGCGACAGAGGAAAGAACTTTGTGATTTCCCAGCCTTACCGGCTCCTCAAAGCCTGTGAAAGCTCCCGGTCAGACACCTATGTCGTATTCTGACAAACAAGCGACTGAAACCTTATACGCAAGCTTGCGTGCAATCGGGATTATGCCGGAAATGGACGGGTGCTGATCAAATTCGCTAAGGTCCCGCCCTGAACTATTCAACAAATCAGGACCATTCTCGATCATTGTGATGGAGAGGCCTGAAACGTGCGGAGCCGCTGATTTATGAAGCGTTATTCCTTCCTGGAATTGGCAAAAAACGCCTTTTCCGCGCACCAGAACTGGGGGCGCCAATGGCGTGCACCGGAACCCAAGGCCGAGTATGACGTTGTCATCGTCGGTGCTGGCGGTCATGGCCTTGCAACAGCCTATTACCTTGCCAAGGAACACGGCATCCGCAATGTGGCCGTGCTTGAAAAAGGCTGGCTGGGCGGCGGGAACACCGGCCGTAACACGACAATCGTGCGGTCGAACTACCTCTGGGAAGAAAGCGCCGGCCTGTACAATCACGCCATCGGGCTGTGGCAGGGCCTCTCGCAGGAACTGAATTACAACGTCATGTATTCGGCGCGCGGCGTGATGATGCTGGCACACACGGTTCATGATGTTCAGGTGGCACAGCGACACATCCATGCAAACCGTCTTGCCGGAGTGCAAAACGAATGGCTGACGCCTGAGCAGGCGAAGGAATATTGTCCGCCTCTCAACATCGAAAAGAACATTCGTTACCCGGTCATGGGCGCAGCTCTTCAACGTGTAGGCGGAACCGCCCGCCATGACGCAGTGGCCTGGGGATATGCGCGAGGAGCGGACGATCTCGGCGTCGACATCATCCAGAATTGCGCTGTAACGGGTATTCGTCGCAGTCAGGATGGCGCTGTTGAAGGTGTAGAAACCGCCAAGGGCTTCATCAAGGCCAAGAAGGTCGGTGTCGTTGCAGCTGGTCACACATCAGTCGTCATGGACATGGCTGGAGTACGCCTGCCGCTGGAGTCCTTCCCGCTTCAGGCGCTCGTATCCGAGCCGGTCAAACCGGCTTTCCCTTGCGTGGTGATGTCCAACACGATCCACGCCTACATCTCACAGTCCGACAAGGGCGAACTCGTTATCGGTGCAGGCACGGACCAGTTCGTTTCCTATTCGCAGGCTGGCGGCATTCACATCACCAACCACACCATCGACGCAATCTGCGAGCTTTTCCCGCACTTCCGTCGCATGCGCATGCTCAGAAACTGGGGCGGTATCGTGGATACAACACCGGACCGCTCGCCGATCCTGTCGAAGACATCCGTACAAGGACTTTACGTCAACTGCGGCTGGGGAACAGGCGGCTTCAAGGCAACGCCAGGATCGGGACATGTTTTTGCGCACACAATCGCAAAAGACGAACCGCATCCGATCAACGCACCTTTCACAATCGACCGATTCCGCACCGGACGTCTCATCGACGAAGCGGCAGCTGCCGCCGTGGCGCACTAAGGGAGATCATCGACATGCTGCTGATTTATTGCCCTTACTGCCAGGTTGAGCGGGCAGAAACCGAATTTCACTGCGGAGGCGAAGCCCATATCGCGCGTCCGGCCGATCCGAGCAAGGCCAGCGATGAGGATTGGGTGGAATTCCTCTATATGCGCAACAACCCAAAAGGACTTGCGGCGGAACGCTGGCGCCACAACAACGGCTGCGGACGTTTCTTCAACGCGGTGCGCGACACCGTTAGCGACAAATTCCTGAAATTCTACAAGGCCGGTGAACCTATGCCGGACCTTGAAGCGATTGCTAAGGAGGCCGGCAAATGAGCCAGCCATTCCGTACTGAAAAAGGTGGCCGGATCGACCGCGGCCAACAGCTTTCCTTCACCTTTGATGGGGAGCAAATGCAGGGTCACAAGGGCGACACCCTCGCTTCTGCGCTACTTGCAAACGGCGTGCATCTCGTTGGGCGCTCGTTCAAGTATCACCGTCCACGCGGCATCGTTACCGCAGGTTCCGAAGAGCCGAACGCACTTGTCGGCATCTACCGAAACGGTGATCAGACACCCAACCTTCGCGCGACCCAGGTCGAGCTGTACCAGGGGCTGCAGTCTATCTCGCAGAACCGGTTTCCATCGCTGGGGTTCGATGTAGGCGCGGTTAATGACTGGCTCTCACCGTTCTTCCCGGCTGGTTTCTACTACAAGACCTTCATGTGGCCGAAGTCCTTCTGGGACAAGGTCTATGAACCGGTCATCCGTGCAGCGGCCGGTCTCGGCAAGCCACCAAAGAACCCGGATCACGACCACTACGGCAACATCTACGCACTTTGCGATGTTCTGGTTGCAGGGTCGGGTCCTTCCGGATTGGCACCGGCTCTTGCTGCCGCTGAAACGGGCGCAAAGGTTATCCTGTGCGACGAGCAAGCCGAGTTCGGCGGGTCGCTGCTGAACGAAACAAGCGCCAGTATCGACGGCAAGGATCCGGCGGACTGGGTCGCAGAAACCATCGCCAAACTCCGAGCGATGGACAACGTTACCCTGCTCAACCGGACAACAGCTTTCGGCTATTTTGCGCACAATTTCATCGCGCTCGCCGAGAGGGTCACGGAACATGTTTCCAATCCCGACCCGAATCTACCGCGTGAACGTCTGTGGCAGGTTCGCGCCAAGGAAGTTGTGATCGCAACAGGTGCGATCGAACGCCCGATGGTGTTCCCTGAAAATGACCGCCCGGGCATCATGCTTGCCGAAGCTGGCCGTACCTACCTCAACCGTTTCGGCGTGAAGGTTGGACACAAGGTTCTTGTTGCAACTGCCTGCGATACCGCATGGCAAGCGGCCTTCGACCTTGCAGATCATGGCGTGGAAGTCGTCGCTATAGCCGATATGCGCGAAAACCCGCCGGAAAGCCTGATCTCGATTGCCAAAGCTCGTGGCATCCGGGTTGAAAACGGTTGCGTTGTCACCGGTACTCTGGGGCGCAAACGCGTCAAGGCCGCGCTGTTGGGTCGACTAATGACTTCCGGCCAGGTTGCCTCGGCCGGCCAGGTTGAGTGCGATGCACTGCTGATGTCGGGAGGCTGGACACCGACCGTAAGTCTCTATTCTCAATCCCGGGGCAAGGTCGTCTGGGATGCCGAAAAAGGTGCTTATGTGCCCGGCAAATCCGTTCAGAACGAACGGTCCGTCGGCGCGGCGAAAGGTCTTTACGGACTTCAGGCGAGCCTTGAGAACGGATATGCCGCGGGCGAGGAAGCCGCAAAGGCGGCGTCTGGAAAATCCGCAAAAATCACCTACGCACAGGCGACCGGTGGCGAAGCAGGAAATGGTGGGACGCTTGGCGCGATCCCTCACGACCGCAACGCGTCCAAAGTCAGAGCCTGGGTCGACTACCAGAACGATGTCACCGCAAAGGACGTCAAGCTGGCGGTTCGCGAAGGCATGCAGTCGATCGAGCATATCAAGCGCTATACGACAACGGGCATGGCGACCGATCAGGGCCGACTGTCGAACATGAATGCCTTGCAGATCGCATCGGGCGCATTGGAACGACCGATGGTCGACGTGGGTCTGACCACATTCCGCCTGCCGTATACGCCGACGACCTTCGGTCTCTTTGCCGGCATATCCCGCGGCGACTTTTTCGACCCGGTTCGCAAGACCCCGTCCCACGATTGGGTCGTTGAACAGGGCGGCGTCTTTGAAGATGTCGGCCAATGGAAACGCACATGGTACTTCCCCAAGAAAGGTGAAGACATGCATGCGGCCGTCGCGCGCGAGTGCAAGGTGGTGCGCGAAAGCGTCGGCCTCTTCGACGCGTCGACTCTTGGCAAGATCGAGGTGGTCGGACCGGACGCTGCTGAATTCCTAGAGCGGATGTATACCAACCCCTGGAAAAAACTGGCACCTGGGCGCTGTCGCTATGGCCTGCTGCTCAATGATGCCGGTTTCATCACGGACGATGGTGTCATCGGCCGCCTTGCGGATGACCGTTTCCACGTGACGACAACCACCGGCGGTGCGCCGAGTGTCTTCTCCACGATGGAAGATTATCTGCAGACGGAATGGCCGGATCTTGATGTGTGGATCACATCCACGACCGAGCAGTACGCTGTTGCTGCGGTTCAGGGCCCCAAAGCCCGTGAGGTAATTGCTCCATTCATTGAGGGCATCGACCTTTCCGCTGATGCTTTCCCGCACATGAGTGTCAAGGAAGGTACTTTCTGCGGTGTTCCCTGCCGCCTGTTCCGGATCTCCTTTACCGGCGAGCTCGGTTTCGAAATCAACGTTCCTCGCCGGCACGGCAAGATGATGTGGGAAACGTTGGCAAAGGAAATCGAAAAGCACAACGGCACCACCTACGGCACCGAGTCGATGCACGTGTTACGCGCCGAGAAGGGGTACATCATCGTCGGTCAGGACACTGACGGCACTGTCACCCCTCAGGATGCCGGCATGACCTGGGCAATCGGCAAGAAGAAGTTCGACTTTGTCGGCAAGCGTGGCCTGGAAAGGTCGGATCTGACTGCAGACAACCGTCCGCAGTTCGTTGGCCTGCTGACCAAGGATCCCAAGGTAAAACTTGAGGAAGGTGCCCAGATCACGACTGCGCAAAATCCTGCAACCGGTACGCCGGCTGAAGGGCATGTGACGTCTTCCTACTACAGTCCGGCTCTTGACCGGAACATAGCGTTGGCAATGGTGAAAAATGGCCACGCACTGGAAGGCAAGACACTTTACGTCCCGATGCCTGACGGCAGCATCCCGGTCGAAGTGACCGGCACGGTGTTCTATGACAAGGAAGGAGCGCGCATCAATGTCTGATCTTCTGGCGGGCGACCTGATTACGCCGGATGCGGGCGAGAGCCCGCTCCTCAACCTCAATGACGTTTCAATCTTGAAGGCCGCACCGATTACACGGTTGTCTTTCAGGGGTCGTGAGGCAGCCCTGAAGGATGCCGGTGCCGCATTCGGCGCCGCTCTTCCCGTAAAGCCTCTGGCTTCAGAAACGGCTGCAAAACGTGCCGCGCTTTGGATGGGGCCGGACGAATGGACACTTCTTGCACCTGAAGACGAACTCAAGTCCGTCTTCGACGGTATTGAGAGCAAACTTTCCGAAACCCCGCACGCGCTAGTCGACGTTTCGGATCGTTCGGAAGCCATTATCGTCAGTGGGGAAAAGGCGGTCTGGCTGCTGAACACCGGCATCTTTATCGACCTTTCCGTTGAAGCATTTCCGGTTGGCACCGTGACGCGCACCGTGTTTCACAAGTCTCCGGTCATGATCTGGCGCACAGGTGCAGACACGTTTGTCGTCGAGGCCTGGGTTTCCTTCATGGACTATGTTGCTGGTTTGCTGGTGCAGTCAGCGCAAGAGTTGAAAGCTGCCTGAGGTCATCCCGACCGGGCACTTTCCGACACATTTACGACTTTGCGGGGATACAGTCCCGCAGAGTCATGCCGCTCGACCAAACGCGTTTCATGGATGTTTCCGGCCTGGCGCGGAATAGGCTCTACCGGTGTTTTGCATATCGCAACCCGAGAATTTCCCTCAAGAGCTTGCGGATCATTGCCTCGGTATAGTCTTCATAACTGTTCATTGCCTGTATGAAGGCACCGGGTCCTCGAATGACCTTGTCTTCAAAGTATGAATATGTCCGCTCCTCTTTGCGGATCACAAGCGCATTTACGGTTACATTCGCAAAATCGTTGACGAAGTAAGCAGTGTGAGGGTCATAGCCTTCGTTGTTGATTCCGTCCGCTGAAACATCAACAACTTGTCTTTCACATACCGCCGGAGCACCGCCGAGCACCTTGGCAGCGTGAGCGAGAGCGTGCCCCAAGGCAGTTAAAAACTCCCTGCTGTCCCGGGTGTTTCTCAAAATCTCATCGGCTGCAGCCCTGATACTTTGCTTGTCTGCTAGAAAGCGCCAGTTCAACAGGGTGTTTTGCTGATATCTGCCGCTCCATTCAAAACTGTGCAGCCAGATCCCGCCGACAGTCTCTATCGCTTGCACAACATCATCATCCTGCAGCGCCGCAGCAATACCACGTTGTTGCAGATCGTATTCCGTTTCGCTGATGCTGGCGGAAACATCCACGGCGATCACGAGTGCGAGAGAGCAAGCCCTGGCAGGCAGCGGCAAAATCATAAGAAGGATGGCAATTGCCAGAACAGCCTTGCTCACTGCCGATTTACCGGGTCGGCGCGTGGTGATCTGGTTCTGCAATGAGCGAGCGATTGCCATCGGATTGCTTTCTCTTTCGCTCAAGGAATTATGGCAGTTACGTTAAGCAGTGCAAGTTATGCTGCTTCTGCGCACCTTCCCGCAACGGAGGCAATCGCTAGGGTCAAGCCTCATTGATTGATCCAGAAGATGACGATTGATGCAATGCAGATCGCCGACATGAATGTATGTGCGCAGTGGTCGTATCTGGTCGCGATGCGCTGCCAGGCTTTCAGCTTCGCGAACATGATCTTGTGACGCTGCCTGTACAACGTCTTGGAGTAAGTGCACGGCGCGTTCCGGTTTGAACGCGGCGGGATACAGGCTTTGATCTTGCGGGTCTTCAGCGCAGCGCGGAACTCATCGCTGTCATAGCCCTTGTCGCCGATCAGGACTTTGGCATTCGGCATTGCCGTATAGATTAATTTGGCTCCAGTATGATCCGACAACTGACCTTCGCTCAAGCAAAGAACAATCGACCAACCTTTGTCGTCACACAACGCATGCAGCTTGAGTTCAGACCGCCCTTCGTTCGGCAAATACAGCGCGGATCAGCCACTTTTGTGCCAGACTACAAGCGGTGCGGTGAGCCTTCAAATGCGTGGCGTCAATCATGAGGGTATCAGGCTCTGGTCCACCAGATGCCAAGCCACTGAAATTTCGACAAAAGATGCCCATCCGCGACCATCGGACGAAGTGGTTATGGAGGGTCTTGTGTGAGCCATGGACTTTGGATGCGTCATGCCATCTCAGGCCATTACGGATGACGTGGATATTTCCGCTAATGACACGACGGTCATCGACACGCAGCCTCCCATGGGATCGTGTAAAGTATGGTCGGATGCGCTCAAGTTAAGCTTTGGTGAGCCACTAAAACTTCAGACAAGGGCTATTTCTCCTGCCCATTTGAATCATGCCAATTACATGATTTGTATCCCTGTATTTGTGAATGACCAAGTTGCGGACAAACCAGACATTCAAAGCGAATGTCTGGTTCTTGTTTGAAGAGCGTTGTCACCCGTGCTGCGAGGTGTCCCACCAATGGGCGCGCATGAACGGAGGGATGGCTGACGTCCTGCCGCTCAGTTTCTCAACCGATCCCGCTGACAACTCAAGCGCCATCCATGCTTCGGCGACCGTCAGGAGGTCTGGATACGGTGTCTCCTTGTCAGTTGGTGCAAACCCGTAACGCGGATAGAAAGTTGGTACACCCAAGACAAACACAGCATCCGCTCCGATGGATCTGAGATGATCGATGCTGGTTTCCATCAGTTCCTTCCCAACGCCACGGCCTTGATATTCCGGTGATACTCCGCAAGGTGCCAACAGGTAGCACTTGGTCTCTGGGTGATCATGGAAGACAAACGGCGTAAACAGGACGTTGCCCGCGATCTTCCCGTCACGCATGACGCTGATCGAGATTGTGTCGGATCGGCCGAGGAAATCTCTTGCGAGCTGAGCGATGTCATCGCCTTCGGCTTCGCCGAAAGCTAAACGGTGAACTTCCGCGATGGAGCTAATTTCTACTTGGTTCATGGTACTTTCCTATCTTTGGTTCATTTGGGCGCGCACAGATTTGATCCCCCGCGCGGATGCGCGGTAGGGGCGACCATTCTTTGAGTGGATTAGGCGTCGTTTAAGCAGGCGCTGAAAAACGCTGAGAGTGCAGTCAGCCAAAACATGACCGTCACGGGTGTAACAAGTGACGTCATTGATTTTGCCGTTTTCCAGGCGGTCATGATGGATAGACCCACCAAGGGCGAGTTCATGCAAAACACGCTGTTCGTGCTTTGAGATGTTCATTGGGATGTCTCGATTTTATGAAAGCACAAAAACAGACCGCTCAGCCCTGCGCGTGAGCGTGCCTATCAATGTTGGGGTTCCTGAATTTGCTTCGCCAGGAACGGGCGTTAGGCCCGGGACTCTTTCATAAAATCTCCATTGAGGGAGGCACATCACCTCCGTCGCCACGTGCATTTAGGATGTAAATTTGAGACCGTCAATACCCATCAGTAAAATGACACCTCCGTGTTTGCGCGAAACAGCCGACCTTCGCTGCATCAAGCTTTCTTTGTTGGTATGGGTTCAAAGTCGACGTTCGTCGCTGATAAACTGGAAGACTGCTTCGCGCGCCCATTTCAGACGTTCGTTCCTTCAGGGGCTAGTCCGGAAAACAGACCTTCAATAATGTCGAGGCAAAAGATCTGCATGCGGACAAAGCTACCGTTAATTCCTTCAATACCAATAGCTGCTTTGGAACCTAACGCCGGAACCCTGCACTTAACGCAGAGAAGTCGCCAAACGAGGAATTACCAGTGAAAAGAACAGCATATGTTTTAGCGCCATTGCTGCTCGCCCTTGCGGGCTTCTATGCTTGGCATATGCCAATGCGCGGTCCTTTGACGGACGTTGAAATTGACAGGTTTCTGGCAAACCAAGCAGAGACAGGGGGAAGTGTTTGGACCGACGAAGAGGCATTTGAGACCTTTCTTCGGGAGGATGATGGACACCCCTTCGTCATGATCAATCTCATGGAACTGCGTGACGTCGCCAATTATTCCGAAGGCTCGGTCGCTGAAGCGAGGACTGGGGCAGATGCAGAAGCAGCTTATGGCCGGGCTGTTATTCTCCTCCTCTTGCAAAGAGGAAGTTATCCGGTGGCACGTGCTGATCGCTCACACACAATCATAAATTCCCTGGGTCAGAGCGCCGCCGAGTTCGACTCCTTTGCCATGGTCAGGTATCGCAGCCGTCGAGACTTGATTGATATGCTCGGCAGCGACGCCTTTATCGAAGCTGGGGTCGACAAATGGGCTTCGCTTGAAAACACACTGGTCGCGCCTGCAAGCAGGTTGTCGTCTTTCAATCTTATTGGCTATATCCCTATTTTCATTTTTACGTGCATCGCCGTCGTGGTTACCCATGCCTTGTCCCGCAAGGGATAGCAGTTGGCTAACCAATCTGATGTAAGAGTTGTCTCGCACAATGCTCTCTTCAATGAAAAGACATTCGCAAACAGGGCGGCGTTATGCACTTTGGGCCGGAACCGACATTCGACATCGTTGAGATTAACAGGTCCTGAGCCTGGATCAATTTTCTGCGCGCCCTGCTCTCGCTCTTGCAAACCTCCTCAAACCACGACAATTTCCTGACTATGCTCAAAATCGGTTCCTACAACATTCAGAAGGCTATTGGCGTCGACGCACGCCGCCGTCCAGACAGAACCTTGAAGGTGATCCAGGAACTCAATTGCGATGTACTGGCGCTGCAGGAGGCGGACAAAAGGTTTGGCCCGAGGGAAAGCTCCTTGAACCGTGAGAGTATCCTCGCACAGACCGACTATCGCCCGGTTCCTTTCGCCACACGTGAAAGAAGCCTTGGCTGGCACGGAAATGCTATCCTGGTCCGAAACGACATTGAGATTCTCAGCCACCGCCGGATAGACCTTCCGACACTTGAACCGCGTGGTGCCGTTGCCGTCGACCTTGGAATTTCTGGCGAAAAAATACGCGTTGCAGCGATGCATCTCAGTCTGGTCGGTCATTTCCGCAAGAAGCAGATCACGTCCCTCATGCATCAGCTGCATGAGCACCTTGACTATCTGCCGACGGTGCTTATCGGAGATCTGAACGAGTGGCGGAACTCCGCTGAAAGCCTGAAGCTTTTCGAAGAACGCTATGAAGTGACAACACCCGGACGCAGCTTTCCAAGCCCCCTGCCCGTCGGCAGCCTGGACCGTATCATCACCAGCCCGGAATTCACCGTGCGTCAGGCCGGTGTGCACAAGTCCAAGACAGCTCGTGTCGCGTCCGATCACCTGCCCGTCTGGGCGCATTTGACGCTCGACCCGTCCGGTCACCTTCCGGGTTGAGCGTCGTTGCGTGTATCAAATCACAGAATTGTCGTCGAAATCACGAAGTAAAGCACAGCTGAGAGAACCGCAGCAGCAGGCACGGTGATTATCCAGGCCGCGATGATGGTCATGAAGTGGGCCCTGCGTACAAGATGACGGCGCGCCTGCTCTTCCCTGTTTTTCACCGGACGGAGCTTTGTCTGGCCGTTTGTCTGCCGCTTGTTCACATAGTCCAGTCGACGGGCGGAATGTTCAGTATACCACTCCCTGAAAAATCCGACGCCGAACACGGCTCCGACCGCAATGTGCGTTGAGCTGACCGGCAGACCCAATCCCGACGCAATAATCACTGTAATCGCGGCCGACAAAGACACGCAGTAGGCACGCATCGGATTGAGTTTCGTTATCTGTTGGCCGACCATGTTGATCAGCTTGGGGCCGAAGAGCAGGAGACCGAAGGAAATTCCGAAAGCACCAACGGCCATGACCCAGAGCGGGATGCTGACCTTTGCTGCGACATCTCCCAGTTCTGCAGTATGCACAATCGCTGCAAGAGGTCCCACGGCATTGGCAACATCGTTCGCTCCATGAGCGAATGATAGCAAGGCGGCCGAACAAACAAGGGGAACAGAGAACAGTATCCGCAGGGACTGGTTTCGGTTCTCCAACCCTTCCGACTGACGCCGAATGATTGGCCTGACAAGAAACCACACAACAAACCCGACTGCCGCACCAATCAACAATGAGAGCGGCATATCGATTTTCATGATCTTTTTCAGCCCCTTAAGGGCGAGATAGCTGGCAAACGCGCCTGCCATAACCCCAATCAGGACCGGAACCCATCGACGAGCGGCCGCGATCTTGTCGTCCTGGTAAATGATGAAAACCTTAATGAAGGCAAGAAAGATCGCCGCAATAACACCACCTAGAAAAGGCGAAATGACCCAGCTTGCAGCAATGCTGCCCATGGTGGTCCAGTTGACTGCATTGAAACCGGCTGCCGCGATACCTGCTCCCATCACGCCACCAACAATCGAATGGGTGGTTGAAACCGGAGCACCGATCCAGGTCGCAAGATTGATCCAGAGAGCCGAAGCTACAAGCGCCGCCATCATCGCGGACATGAACACATTGGCGTCGGAAACCGCCGCCGGATCGATTATGCCCTTTGAAATTGTACCAACGACATCACCCCCGGCGATGAGAGCGCCGGCGCTTTCAAAAACCGCGGCGATAATCAGAGCCGTCACCAAAGTCATGGCTCTCGACCCGACCGCTGGTCCTACATTGTTTGCAACATCATTGGCACCGATATTGAGCGCCATGTAAGCACCGATTGCAGCGGCGGCGACGATCATGATACCGCCTGGCGAGCCGGACATGGAGGCGCCCGCAGCGACCGCACAGAACACGATGAATATGAGAGCGATACCCGGGGCAATCAAACCACGACTAATCGAACCCGCGGCCTGTTCCATAGAACTGAACTTGTTCAGGTCCTTGTCGAGGGTCAGTTTCTTGAGATTTTGCATTGATGTTTCGCTGATCAGCATTCGACTTGCAGATCTGACAGCAAGGAATGGCAGGTACTTGACGGCGCCTGCCATATATCATCAGCTCAAAAGGTCAACAGCGCTGGTCAATTTAGCCAGAATTTATTTCCCGGCTATGGATCCATCCACGCAATTCCACCTACTACACCGAGTAATTTTGGTGCTCTCTCTAGGAAAGGATGAAGCTGAGGAAGTTGTAAATGAGTGCTGCAAACAGAGCGCTCGCCGGAACTGTGACCACCCACGCCGCAATGATAGTCACGAAATTCGCACGTCGAACAAGCAAACGTCGTCTGCGTTCTTCGCGGTTCCTGAGCATCTTTCTCGGTTTCAGCCGCCCACCTTCGGCAACAAAGCGGTTACGGTGCCACTCCCTGTAAAAGCCAACGCCGAAAACTGCCCCAACTGCAATATGGGTCGAAGACACCGGCAAACCGAAACCCGATGCGGTCAGCACCGTTGCTGCCGTAGCCAGGGTTATGCAGAACGCACGAACCGGGCTCAACTTCGTTATTTGCTTGCCGACCACAGTCACCAGACGACGGCCGAACAGCAACAATCCAGCTGAAATGCCGAATGCCCCCACCGCGCTTACCCAGATCGGTATTTCCGGATTGAGCGATCCCATGAACCAGAAGCTCAGATCCGTAATGTCGTTGGACTGGCTCAGCACGATTGCCGCCAGGGGACCGATTGCATTTGCAACGTCATTGGCCCCATGGGCAAAGGAGAGCAGTGCAGCGCTCACCATGAGCGGGATTGCGAACAAACCCCGAAGAGACCTTGAACTGTTCTCAAGCACCAAGGTCTGCGCAGATACGACAATTCCGTATATCCTCCAGATCAGTGCTCCGGCCAGAAGCGACAGCAGTACTGCGGCCCAGTCAGGCAGTCCCCAGAACAGGTCACTCGTCTTGATCAGCACATAAGCGGTGAATATTGCCGCCAGAAGACCCAACAACACCGGAAGCCAGAACCGCGCCGCCTCAAGCTTGTTTTCCGTGTAAATCAGCCTAGCGTTGATAAAGGCCATGATCATAGCGGCCACGACGCCACCAAGAACCGGTGAAGCGACCCATGTCGCGGCAATCGTGGAGATCGTCGTCCAGTTGATTGCCGAAAAGCCGCTAACCGCGATACCGGCACCAACAACCCCACCAATGATGGAATGGGTGGTTGAAACCGGCGCTCCGACAATCGTCGCGAAATTGATCCAGAGCGCGGAAGCGGCCATGGCCGTAATCATGGCCAGCATGAAGGAAAAATTGTCGGGAACGTCGCTGGGACTCAGAATTTTACCGGAAATGGTGTTGACGACATCCCTGCCGGCAAGCAATGCCCCAGCACTTTCACAAATGGCTGCGATAATAAGTGCCCCGGTCAGACTGACGACCCGTGCGCCAACAGCCGGGCTGACGTTGTTGGCAACGTCATTCGCGCCGATGTTCAGGGCCATGTAACCGGCAATCACGCCAGCTGCAATCAGTAGGAGGGCGTCGGAAACACCCGACGACATAACCTGGGTGGCGGCTACAGCTGCGCAAAGCACAAGAAAAATGATAGCGAGCCCCGGCCCGCTCAACCTGCGACCCATGGCTTCGGCTGCATCACTGACGAACCCGATCTTGTCGAGATCTTTGTCCAGGGCCTTGGATTTCAAGTCCTTGTTTGTCAGCACGCAGTTTGCCTCTTTCTTATTCTGGGTCTTGCTGCAACCGGTTTGTGCGTCGGAGAACCTATGTTGGCCACTATTAGCTATGGGTCGCACATGAGGACGACACTGACGCGTCAGTGACGATCAAATATCAACCTTTGCGAGGCTGGCTTATACGAGACTTGAGCGATGACGATGCAGGAAGCGCCTCAACGTGTTTTCATCCACAAGTTCTGCGGCTTCGGACAAGGGCAGCCAGGTACATTTTCGCTGCCCCATTTCCGGGAATTTTTTCAGTTGCTTTTCAAAGCTGATCTTGAAGACCACCACTTTGGTTCGAATTCTCAGGCCATCCGCCAATCCCTTGAATGAGCGGAAGCTGCCAATTGCCTTGGGATCTGTTTCGCCGACAACGCCTGCTTCTTCATAGGCTTCGATGGATGCTGTTTCGAATGCTGGCTTGTCCTTTTCAGGCCATCCCTTGGGAAGAATCCAGCGTCCGGTGTCGCGTGTGGAGACCAGAAGAATTTCCGGTTCATTCTCTCCGGGACGATAACACAAGGCCGCAATTTGCAGTCTGGCCGGCTTGACGAACAAGCCACCCAGTCCCCGCAACCACGAGACATCCTGAAAGTGTACCGACCTAGCGAATCCCATCTCCACACCTAATACTTTAGTTAGGCGGCTATATAAGAGGTTCTACGAACACCGTCCAGTAAAAAGTGCACTTTGTGCACATTTATGTATGATTTAGAGAGTTCACAATATTCTCAATCCACAGCAATTGATACGTGATCCGCCGTCCAGGCACCTGGCCAGACTTCGGCGTTTCCTTCCTTGAGTTTCCTCAATTGCTGCAAGGGGACAGACGCAAACAGGAGAGGCTCTTCCTGGTTTGATCCGTCGGTCGGCTTTAGCTCTGCGCCTACCCCGGTAAAACCGAATTCCTCTTCGCACGGCAAATAGAGGGCGGCCCCCGAAACGTTGGTGTCGTTCTGCGTCGTTCCCTTCGATGTCCCGACGGTTCCACAAACTGCAACCGCGCACATCAACTCAACCGCCCTCGCCTTTGCGCATCCATACACGCGATAATATCCGGAGAGCTTTTCCGTCATTGAAGGCACCAGCAACAGGTCTATGTCCTGCCTTGCCAGAAGGCTGCTCAGCGCGGGCATCTCCACATCAAGGCAAATCAGGATCGACATTTTCACGCCATCAAGTTCAAAAACTCGAAGCTTGTCCCCAGGACTCAACTGCCAGGTATCAGCGCTTTGCTCAAATGGTGTCAGGCTAAGCTTGTTCTGGCGAATATCACGCCCATCTGCCGTCAGCAGGATCGCCGTGTTGGTGATACCGATATCTGCCTTGACCGGCATGGTTCCGGCGAGCAGAGAGACACCGTATTTTTCCGGCAATGGTGCCAGTCGCTGGATCAGGTCCTGTCCAACATCGGCAAGGAAACTCATTTCCTGATCGGGCTGCAAGCCGTCCGGCTTGAAGGCAAGACAACACTCGATCAGATACTCCGGAAGCTGCAACAGCTTCGCGCCGCGATCAGCGGCTCTTTTCATTCCCTCTTCAATCTGGTCTGCAAATGCGACCACCGATTCTGGAGCGCGTCCAAGATTGAAAGACCAAAGTGCGATTTGATAATCCGTCATAGCGCCACGCCAGTTTCAGCAATAATAGGCGCCAGACATAAACGAGATAATCGAATTAGATCAAGCCCGAAGCCGAGCCAGCCAGATCAGTCGATAAACAGGCCGACAAAGGCAGCCAGGGTAACGAGAAAAGCTGTTCCGACGGTTTCGATTTTGGGTTCTTTGGGCAATGCGGTCAATTTCGCAGAACGGCGAACTTCGCGGATACCTTTCAACGCAATATCGGTCCGGCGATCAATCTCTGCAAAATACGGCGAGAGCTCATTCTGAGCGCGCATTCCTGTCCCTCACGATTCCTTCGAGTTCACAAAGGTTAGGTGGAGACGATTAGATTTTGGTTAATTGAGTGTCTATGACCTTAGCTAAAGCTTGGTTTTCTGTGGGTCGGCAACATCCAGAATGCGCAACTGAACCTTGGGCGTTCCCTGCCAGGTGTCGATGGATAACGTCCCGGCAACATGCAGGTTCCTACCCCGTCCTTCCAGAAGCATTTGCCCGTGAGGCTTATCGTCGGCCTTGAAACAAATGGCTTTCAATGCGGTTCCATCGCCAGCCGCTATTGTTGCCCTTACGTGTCCCTTTCCGACAACATCGGCAAACGAAACCCGATGAGCTGGAAAAGCGAAAACCGGTTCGGAGTGCCCGGCTCCATAAGGGCCTGCTTTTTCAAGAAGTTCCAGCAAGTCCAAGGTCGCGCCGGTTGCGGTCAACGCGGCATCGATCTTCAATTCCCTATGAGCTGTGGCGGTTTCCACGTCTTCTTTGAGAGTTTCGTTGAAGAATGCTTCCAAATCGGCCGCCTTTTCACGCCGCACCGTGAGACCTGCCGCCATGGCGTGGCCGCCACCTTTTTCGAGTAGACCAATTTCAACAGCCTGACGAACGGCTTTTCCGAGATCGACACCCGAAACAGAGCGGCCTGACCCCGTGCCCTTGCCGGACTGGTCATAGGCAATCGCAAAGGCGGGTCGGCGGTGAGCTTCTTTCAAACGCGAGGCGATCAAACCGACGATGCCTGGATGCCAATCGTCCGAACCGGTTAGCAAAACGGCTGGATCTCGTGATTCCAATGCGACAGCCGCCTCCGCGCCGGCCTGTTCCAGCATTGCGGCTTCCATTGCCTGACGTTCCGCATTCAACTGATCGAGGCGTTCAGCGATCGAACGGGCTTCAAACGGGTCCTCGGTCGTCAAGAGCCGTGCGCCAAGAGCAGCATCCCCGATCCTGCCACCGGCATTTATGCGCGGTCCGATAAGAAACCCCAGATGATACGGTACCGGTTTGCCGCTCACCCGTGCGACATCCGCCAACGCGGTCAAACCGTAGTTCCTCCGCTGATGCATCACCGCCAGACCACGCGTGACATAGGCACGATTGAGCCCCTGCAAAGGTACGACATCGCAAACGGTCCCCAGTGCTACCAGGTCAAGCAGCGCCATCAGATCCGGTTGCTTTCCGCTCTGAAAATGTCCGCGCCGACGCAGCTCCCTGTTCAGTCCTACCAGAAACAGGAACGTTACCCCGACCGCCGCCAGATGCCCCTGACCCGATAGGTCGTCCTGGCGATTGGGATTAACCAGTGCCTTCACTTCAGGAAGCGTTTCACCAACCTGGTGGTGATCAATGACGACCACATCAAGACCAAGACCCTTGGCTGTTTCAAAGGCCTCGAACGATGTACTTCCGCAGTCAAGCGTGACGAGAAGGTCGGCCCCTCCTTGCCGAAGGTGTTCAATCGCCGGTCCGTTAGGGCCATAGCCCTCGATGATCCGATCCGGAATATGGATTACAGGATCGAGACCAAGCCATTGCAGGTATTTGGCAAATATGGCCGAAGACGTGGCACCGTCGACATCGTAGTCGCCGAAGATCGCAATCTTCTTGTTTGCCTGGACAGCATCGGCAATTCGGTTCACCGCGGCGTCCATGTCGACCAGACCGGAGGGGTCCGGCATCAACGTCTTTAGCGAAGGCTCGAGAAACTCCTGCGCCAGATCCGGCGCAACCCCACGCGCTGCCATGACCCTCGCAAGTACGTCTGGCAGACCGTGCGATTGGGAAATAGCCATTGCAGCGCGCGCGTCGGCGGCACTCAGGCGTTCCCGCCAGGCATTGTCATTTGCGGAACGGGCGACCCCCAATACGAGCCGCCTCTCCTCTTCGCCTGAAGTCCCGAGCATTCAGTCCCGTCTTAGTCGAGATGGAATTTTTCAAGATCCGTGTGCTGGGCCTTGATGTAGCGGACGGTTCCCGTGGAGGAACGCATGACCACTGTGTGCGTGGTGATGTGGTTGCGACCAAAGCGGACACCTTGCAGGAAGTTGCCATCAGTGACACCGGTTGCCGCAAACAGCACATCCGGTCCGGCCATTTCCTCAAGCGTGTATTTCTTCTTGATGTCTTCGATGCCCATGCGGTGCGCACGATCGACCTGCTCGTCGCGTGTGATCACAAGACGAGACTGCATCTGACCGCCAATGCATCTGAGAGCTGCTGCTGCCAGAACACCTTCCGGAGCGCCACCAATACCGGCATAGATATCGATCCCGGTTTCGTCCGGATCGGTCGTGTGAATGACACCTGCAACATCGCCATCACCAATGAGACGGATAGCTGCGCCTGTTGCGCGAATGTCTTCGATCAGACGGGCATGTCGCGGACGGTCCAGTACACAGGCCGTCACTTCGTGGACCTTTACGCCTTTTTCCTTGGCGACAGCCGCGATGTTGTCGGCAATCGGAGCATCCAGATCGATAAGACCAGCCGGATAACCCGGACCAATGGCAATCTTGTCCATGTAGCTGTCCGGTGCGTTCAGAAGATCGCCTTCCGGTGCCAGCGCGATTACCGCGAGGGAGTTCGGCAGGTTTTTGGCGCAAATGGTGGTGCCTTCCAGCGGGTCGAGAGCAATATCGACTTTCGGGCCTTGCTTGGTGCCGACATTCTCGCCGATGTAGAGCATCGGCGCTTCGTCGCGCTCGCCTTCACCGATCACAACCGTTCCATCAATCGGCAATCGATTCAATTCGCGCCGCATTGCGTCCACAGCTGCCTGGTCTGCCGCCATTTCATCGCCATGACCGCGCAACCGCGCCGCAGAAACCGCAGCTCTTTCGGCGACACGGGCCAGCTCGAGCGTCAGAATGCGGTCCAGGCCGCTTGCCGGCTGATTTTCAGTTTCGGACATCAACATCTCCAGTCTCTTCCCCCGCAAGAGGCCTCGGCGGGTAATTGCTCGTCAATTCAGTTTTTCAATCCGGATCATTTGCGGTTGCTCGGAGACAACGCCTTTGGACATGATCACTTCAAGTGCTTCCTTGATCGCAACCTCGGTGGTTTCATAGGTGATCAAGATGACAGGTTGGGGAACCGCCTCGTCATATTGGGTCGGAGCTTCACCATCCGCATGCCGTTTCTGGACGATCGATTCCAGCGAAATCCCGGCTTCGCCCATGCAACGAGCGATTTCGGCAAACGCACCGGGCCGGTCGTAAACGGAAAGGCGAATGTAATAGCCGCCTTCATGAAGCCGCATACGGGCACGCTGGTAATCCTTGAGGTCCGCGGCCGGCATACCCAGAACCGGGGCCTCATCGCCCCGGGCGATATCTGCAATATCCGCAACGACGGAAGACGCCGTAGCATCGCCGCCCGCCCCCGGGCCCACAAGAACAACTTCGCCAACATAGTCGCCATCGACGGCCACGGCATTGAGCACACCGTCAATGCGGGCAATCGCCGACGTTTTGGGAACCATTGTCGGGTGCACACGTTGTTCGATACCGGTTTCGGTGCGTTGAGCCACGCCGAGCAGCTTGAGCCGGAACCCCAGTTCATCGGCTGCCTGAATGTCGGCTGTCGTAATGGAAGTGATGCCTTCCATGTAGATGTCGTCGCTCGAGATTTTCGTTCCGAAGGCAAGGCTCGTCAGAATGGCAAGTTTGTGAGCCGTATCATTGCCTTCAATATCAAAGGTCGGATCGGCCTCGGCATAGCCAAGGCGCTGTGCATCGGCGAGGCACTCCTCAAACCCGATGCCGTCTGCTTCCATTCGCGTCAGAATGTAGTTGCAGGTACCATTAAGGATGCCATAGACGCGGCTGATATCGTTGCCGGCCATGGATTCGCGCAGTGTCTTGACGATTGGAATACCGCCCGCAACCGCAGCCTCATAGTTGAGGCAGGCATTGTTTGCTTCAGCCAATCCCGCCAAATCGACACCATGCTTGGCCAACAACGCCTTGTTTGCCGTAACAACATGAATGCCGCGTGCCAGCGCAGCCCTGACGCTGTCTTCAGCAGCGCCATTGTCTCCGCCGATCAGCTCGACAAAAATGTCGATGTCAGCCTTTTCGGCCAATTCAACCGGATCCGTGTACCAGTCAAAAGCGGCAAGGTCGAAACCACGATCCCTGGATTGATCGCGTGCACTCACGGCGGTCACCGTTACGGGACGCCCGGTTTTCCGAGCAATCTGCTCGCCATGTTTCGCCAAAAGCTGCACAACTGATGCACCGACGGTGCCCAGTCCAGCGATGCCAACTTTCAATGCTTCAGACATTGGGAATAAGGTCCAGTTCTATTCAGCCAGATTTCTCGAGCGGGATGACGTTGTGCAGCTTTTGGTCTGCAGTTTCAAGGAAGCGGCGGATATTTCTCGCGGCCTGACGGAGTCTTTGCTCATTTTCCACCAGGCCAATACGCACATACTCATCGCCATGCTCGCCAAACCCGATCCCGGGCGCGACCGCGACCTCAGCCCGCTCAAGCAACAGCTTGGAATATTCAAGACTTCCTAGGGACCGGAATTTCTCCGGGATTGGGGCCCAACAGAACATGCTGGCATCAGGAGCGGGAATGTCCCAACCAGCCCGACCGAAGCTGTCCACCACAACGTCCCGACGTTTCTTGTAAACATCGCGGGTTTCGGCAATGCAGTCTTCCGGTCCGTTCAAAGCTGCAGTTGCGGCCACCTGAATGGGTGTGAACGCGCCATAGTCCAGATACGACTTCACCCTTGAAAGCGCAGAAACAAGTCGCTCGTTGCCAACCGCAAATCCCATGCGCCATCCCGGCATAGAAAACGTCTTGGAGAGAGACGTGAACTCAACCGTGACATCCATTGCACCTGGCACCTGCAGAACCGACGGTGGCGGAGTGTCGCCAAAATAGATTTCGGAATAAGCAAGGTCAGACAGGATGAAGATGTTGTGCTTGCGCGCAAATGCGACGACGTCCTTGTAGAAGTCGAGATCGGCGCAATAGGCAGTCGGGTTCGCCGGATAACACAGGATGATGGCAATGGGCTTGGGAACCGAATGGATCACCGCCCTTTCAAGCGCATCAAAGAAGGTGGGCCCAGGTTCTGCCGGAATGTTCCGGATCGATGCTCCGGCCATCAGGAAGCCGAAGGTGTGGATCGGATAGCTCGGATTTGGGCTCAGGATGACATCACCAGGCGCTGAAATTGCCTGGGCCATATTGGCGAAACCTTCCTTGGAGCCGAGTGTGGCGATCACCTGTGTATCGGGATCAAGCTTCACACCGAATCGACGCCCGTAATAGGCAACCTGTGCCTTGCGAAGTCCCTGGATTCCCTTGGATGCCGAATATCTGTGCGTACGAGGATCCTGAACCACTTCGGTCAGCTTGTCGACGATGTGTTTCGGCGTCGGGAGGTCGGGATTGCCCATTCCCAGATCAATAATGTCCGCTCCCGCCGCGCGCGCCTTCGCTTTCAGACGGTTCACTTGTTCAAACACATACGGCGGCAGCCGTTTGATCTTATGGAATTCCTCCATGGCGCGGATCCTTGTGAATTGACAAAACCTGCCGCAATACCCACCAGGCGCGGTGAGCGCAGCGGGGTCCTTTTAGCAGCAACGAAAAAAATGCACACCCGTCTTTACGTCACTAGCCACCTAAATTTGGAAAGTTTTTTAGAACAAGTTTCCAAGAGAAAAGCTGAGAGGATCGAACGCCCCGCAATTAAATCGATTTATGCTGAAACATGGCCCGACGTTAAGCGCGCGTAACTTCTGATCTCCGTTGCTTGCACCCTGCCACTTTCGTCCAGCTTGAACATCTTTACTTTTGCATTCGTATCTTCTTTTGCGTTGCGCACCGCCCGATCCGCTATTTCCAAAGCCCGCTCCACCGATTGTTTCGAGTTGGCCAAGGCAATTCCCACACTGACTTCGGGCTTGAGTTTTCCATCCGCAGCTTCCTCACAATTGACGGAGAAGCGGCGCATGAGACGATTGGCAAAAGTTTCCATCTCTTCGGCCTCAGCGCAGCAGCAGAACAAGGCAAATTCATCCTCGCTCAAGCGGCCTGGGATCCTGTTGGGCGTTGCAGCTTCACGGCAGATAGAACCAAAGAGCTTCACGATCGCATCGCCCATGGCACGGCCGTATATCTGTTTTATCGAACTCACCTCTTCAAGATTGAAGACGATGACCGCAAATTGTGCTTCCTTGCTCAACTTGCCCCTTAACACTTCCGAATTCTGAAAAAACGCCCGTCTGTTAGGCAATCCAGTTAAAGCATCTTCATGAGCCTGTTGCCGAACCTGAATAAGCGATCGTTCTGTGATCATCGCGGCGACGCTTATCATTGAAAGAACCATCGATATGAGAATTGCAAGCAGAAGGTAAGGCAGAGCAAAGGATTGAAATGAAGCCAGATAGTCTGGATAGGACGAAACACTGAAATAGAGCGCCATACCCGCGTATGCGCAGCACTCGATTGCTGAACTTATCGTGTAAATAATTGGCGTATATAACTTTTCGGTGTTCTGCCTGACGGCAATCCATATGGTCCAGCCTACCAGCAGAACCATTGTCGCTTCATTGAAGTTCACCCGGGCTACAAGACTGTTCCCGAACTGAGGAACAAGACATAGCAGAAGCCAAAGCCCTCCAAAGGCTGCTGCGATCCAAACCCGCTTTGGAGCACCAAAGAAAGAAGCGACCGCGCTGCGACGAAGCCCTGTTCCGAACAGGATCAGAAAGTTGGCGAGGACGAGCGTCACCTCATCAGGCAGTGTCCCACGAAGTCCCAAGAGGAATGTCCCTACCCCTCCGACAAAGAAGGCAATGCTCCATAGACCGGCGGACCATCTCGTTCCGGCACCCGGATGCTTCCAGAACACGAACAACAGGGCGAGAATCAAGCCCCCTGCCAGTTCAGCAACCATCAAACACGCAAACAGTGTTTTTGCGTCGAGCAATTCGCCTCCCCCTCAACAGTTATCGATTCGCCCTTGGGTCCTCGCATGATCTTCGTGCACTGCATGTCTATAAATCAGGTGAGCTCGCATCAGCCTAAGCAACTTTCTTTCGAAGGAAGGAAAATCCTGCCTTGCCCGGTTTCTTGACCGCTCCGCCTCCAGGTGAAAGATCCATCGTGACAACTTGGGCACGGCCTTGTTGCTTTGCCTGCGAAAGCCCGCGATCGGCGACTTCCACCGCTCTCTCAAGTCCAACACCTGTGTGTGTTGTCAGCAATCCTACGCTGGCAGTTACAAGCAGTTTGCCCTCAGAAGCTTCCTGGCATGCAACAGCGAACTTTCTGCAAATACGTTGCGCTGTCAGAGCGGCAAACTCTCGATCCGCCTTTGGCAAAAACACCACGAACTGTTCACCGACAATGCGCCCCAATACCGCTGCCTCGCCAACACTGTCTTTTAGAACACGTCCGAAGAGCTGCAGCACCGCGTCTCCCATCGCGTTGCCGAACGTGCCTCTGACCGCGTCGAAGCCGTCCAGTTCCAGGGCGATAACGCTGTAGGTTTCCTGATCGGCACCTTTCTGCGAAACCCAGGTTTCGGCGCTGTCCATGAATGCGCGCCGATTTGGCAATCCGGTCAGTGGATCCTGCAAGGCCTGCTCTCTGAAACGCTGCAAACTGCGCTCGATGACCATGCAGGCAGGGAGAATGATGGTCATGATATTGGAGAACAGGAGCGTGACCAGATAGATGGTCATGAACTCTTCCGGAAAGGCTGACAGAAATGTCGGAAAATCATGCAAATTCTGATTGAGCGTGAACCAGACGAAAGCACAGCACTCCAGAAACATAGACAGACCAAGCAGCCGGACGGATAGAAGCCTTTCGTGATTCTCGCGAAAGGCGAGCCAAACGATCCAGAGACCATTTAAAAGGAAGAAAACATAGAGGTAATTGACCCGCGCAATCAGACTTTCCCGAAAGGGGGAGTAGAAGCAAAGAGCGGTCCAGATTGCTGTCGGAATGACAATCAGCCACGGATGGCACGGCTTCCTCAAGAAAGTTGCCAGGCCGCTGCGCCGCAGGCCCACACCGGTCAGGACGAACGTGTTGGCCACAATGATACTGAGGACATCGGAAATTTCACCACGCATCGCCAGCAAGGCAGTGCCGCAACCGATACAGAACAGCCCGGAAGCCCAAAGCAGCAAGCTTTGTGAGCACGCTCCACCACGCGGCTTCCAGAATAGAAAGAACAACAGCAGCACAGCGCTACCAGCGAGTTCTGCGATCATCAGACATGTAAACAATGTCGGAGTATCAAGTGTCATAAAATATAATGCCCAACCCCTTGCCCGTAGGAAGATAGGGGTTGATGCGTAAAAGAATGCTTATACTTAGACGGTTATTATTCGCAAACAACATCTTTTCTTCGCGCTACAGCGCCAAAGAAATTACTTTAAACTTTAACGATCGGAACTACTGTTGCGCCAAAGATTCCAGATATTCTTCGGTTTCTTTTCGCTCTTGAGGGTTGACCAAACCGCTTGATTCCCCTGCATTGACATATGCACCATACCCCTTCGGCGCCGGTACATTGGAGCTTTTTGGACCTTGCCCGGACCTCAAGGCATCTACAAGCGGTGTCCCAGGACCGACTGCGCATGCCGCCAATCCAGACGAAAGAAGGACGGTGCTTATTATTGCTCTTAGCTTGCCCATAACGTTCAAATAGTCCTTACAGAGGTCACTCATTTCAGCCAGGCAAATAAACTGATCAAGATTGCCGGAAGCTGATTCTCTTTCCATTCGTCATTACAACACGTTTATTCGGGATTTGTCTCAATTCTTCCGTCAAACGGGATGAGCATTGCTGCGTCGAGAGATGGCTGTTTGCCAATATTCGTTCGTATGTGGATACAACCGCAAGGCTACTATGTCGCCTGTTCCGAAAACCCATTGAGCCGCGAGCTTGGAGTTTGTGGCTTCTTTTAAAAACCACCGCCTGCAGACAGGTTTCAACAAGCCACAAAAAAGCTTCGGTCAGTGCATATCAGCCTTGCCTAAATGCCAATCGACGGAGCTTGAACGTTGTGTCATAAATAACTGATAGTTCAAAAATACCAGCGAAAATAGAACAAGATAACGCTGCAGACTGACTGACACTTTCAGGCCTTATCCGGGCCGGAAGGGGCTAATGAACCGGAGGGACGCCCGCCTATGGCCGATGACCGCCAGCATCCGATGTTGCAATACATAATCAACAATCCGGAGGCTTTTGCCCAAAACCTGGCAAAAACCCTGGAGCAAGCTGGCAAGGCGATGGCTGCCTATATCGAGCCGCGTGAACAGGGCAAGATCAAAGACGACACCTCGGACGAACTCACCGGCGTGGTGAAGACACTCGCGCAGGTTGGCGAATACTGGGCTTCCGATCCACAGCGCGCGGTGGAAGCTCAGTCCAGACTTTGGAGCGGATATATCGACCTGTGGAATTCGTCTCTCAAACGCATGATGGGCGAACAAGCGGAGCCGGCGGTTGAAACTCCGCCGCGGGATAAGCGCTTTGCCGACCCGGACTGGGAAAACAATCAGTTCTTCGATTTTATCAAGCAGCTTTATCTGATTACCAGCAAGTGGGCCGAAGATATGGTCCACGATGCACAGGGGCTGGACGAACACACCCGCCACAAGGCCGAATTTTACGTCACACAGATATCCAACGCGGTTTCACCGTCCAATTTTGTGTTGACCAATCCTGAGCTGTTGCGCCTGACAATGGAAAGCAACGGCGAAAATCTGGTCAAGGGTATGCAGCATCTTGTCGAGGACCTGAAAACGGGTAAGGGCGAACTGAAGATCCGGCAGACGGATCCATCCAAGTTCAAGCTCGGTGAAAACCTTGGCAACACGCCGG
>JBCCVB010000098.1:0-26337 GCA_039195965.1 Pseudomonadota bacterium | reverse complement strand
CTTGTTGATTTCTAAGAATTCGAAGTGTGCAGAGCGGTTCATTTTAAGAATACTTCGAAGGTAAATTCTTCAGTCGCCAAAAAAGTGCAACAGAGCTTCTCCGGTGGCTTCTGGCGCTTCTTCCGGCAGAAAATGACCACAAGCCAGCGCCTTGCCGTTCACATCGGTACACCAGTTGCTCCAGACCGCCAGAGGATCATCGACGCTTGTTGCAATGCCCTTGTCTCCCCACAGAGCAAGAACAGGGATGCTTATCCTGTTTCCGGCTTCCAGGTCGGCCTTGTCGTGCTCATAGTCGATGGTCGCCCCTGCACGGTAGTCCTCGCATGTTGCCGCAATCCTGTCGGGGTCAAGGAACCAGTCCCGATTGTGCGCGAGAGCTTCCTGCGAAAAACAATCGAGGTTTTTCTGACCGGTCCAGCTTGCCAGCGTGTGTTCCAGAAAGCCGATCGGTGACGCCGCGATGAGCGTTTCAGGGAAGGGGGCAGGTTGGGCCAGAAACATCCAGTGATAGATCTTCATGCCGAATGGTCGATCTAACCGGTCCCAGTAGTCCGATGTCGGCATGATGTCGAGAACAGCCAGACGTTTGACCGTTTCAGGATGATCAAGCGCAAGGCGATACCCGACCCGACCACCTCGGTCATGCCCGGCAACGTAAAAACTGCTGTGCCCGAGTTGCCGCATCATCTCAACCATCGTGTCGGCCATGGCTCTTTTGGAGTACGACCGATGGTCCGAACTCAATGGCGGGATGGAAGATCTGCCATATCCCGGCAGGTCTGGCATGATCAGCGTGAAATGTTTCGCCAGTCGCGGTGCGATCTTGTGCCAGATCTCATTGGACTGCGGATAGCCATGCAGCAGCAGGAGGGCTGGACCGGCGCCGCCGATCCTGCAAAACAGCTGGGCATCACCAGTGTCAATGGTGATGCTGTCAAACCCTGGATAAAGATCCGGCAATGCCTCTGTCAATCCCGCCTCCCGTGCGTGTTCAGTTCCCGGGACAACTGGTTAGCAAATTGCAGGGGCGTTCCCAATAGGGCGAAAGAAGAAGAGGATCAGCTGTCGCCCTCGCGCGCAATTGCTCTCCAGCCGATATCGCTTCGGCAAAAGCCTTCCGGCCAATCGATCTTCCCGACCGCCTCGTAGGCAGAAGTTCTTGCGTGACCGACATTTTCTCCAAGCGCAGTCACATTCAAAACGCGTCCGCCATTCGCCAGAACCCGATCGTGGTTGCCCTTCGTTCCTGCGTGGAAGACTTCCAGGGTTTCAGAGCTCAGTGGAGAAAGGCCTTTGATCTCGCTACCCTTTTCATAGCTGCCCGGATAACCGTTCGCAGCCATGACCACGGTAAGCGCAGCTTCCGGCCTCCAGGACGCAGACACCCGGTCCAGCGCGCCATCGACACTTGCCTGCAGAAGTTCCAGCAAGTCGCTCTGCAGACGCATCATCAACACCTGGCATTCCGGGTCGCCAAAACGGGTGTTGTATTCAATCAGCTTCGGCCCATCCTTTGTGATCATCAGACCGGCATAAAGAACGCCCTTGAACGGTGTGCCCCGCTTGGCAAGCGTGTCGATCGTCGGCTCGATGACCCTCTTCATGACATCTGCAACAAGAGCGTCCGTCATGACCGGGGCAGGCGAGTAAGCACCCATGCCGCCGGTGTTGGGGCCTTCATCACCGTCAAATGCCCGTTTGTGGTCCTGTGCCGTGGCGAGTGGCAGAGCGTTTTCGCCATCTGAAAGTACGAAGAAGCTTGCCTCTTCACCTTCAAGAAACTCTTCGATGACGACTTCGGCGCCCGCCTCGCCAAATGATCCGCCGAAACAGTCGGTAACGGCATCTTCGGCTTCTGCCAGCGTCATGGCAACGACGACGCCTTTACCTGCAGCCAGGCCATCGGCCTTCACGACGATGGGAGCGCCTTTTTCGCGCACATAGCTGAGCGCATCATCCTTGTTGGCAAACCGGCCATAGCCTGCGGTCGGAATGTTCGCCTCGTCGCAGACGCCCTTGGTGAAAGCCTTGGAACCTTCCAGCTGAGCTGCTGCCTTGGTCGGGCCGAAAGCCTTGATCCCGGCAGCATCCAGATCGTCAACCAGACCGGCGACCAGTGGCGCCTCAGGGCCGACAACCACCAGATCAATACTGTTTGCGCGGCAGAATGCGACCACCGCTTCATGGTTCTCAACATCCAGGTCACACAGTTCTGCGACCTTCGCAATACCGGCATTGCCGGGAGCAGCATAAAGCTTGGTCAATTTGGGAGATTTCGCCAAGGCCCAGGCAAGTGCGTGTTCGCGGCCACCGGATCCGATAAGGAGGAGATTCATGTATTGCCAGTCTCTTGAAGAAAGTTGACGCAATGCAGCCCGCTTCCGGCCATGTCCGCAAGCAAGCCATGATGTCGGCGGTCTATCACGGTGATCTCATGGCCGCAATTGCGGGAGGAAGTTCTTGCGGGCCTTTATCGGCCGGACTGACGGATTGGACGCAGAAGTTCCAATCCGTTTTCCTTTGTTCGTTGAGGCTCGTTCAGCCGTTCACCGTTACGCGGCAAAAAAGGATGTTGTCCTTTTGAAGATCCGGGCCCCAGATCAGTTCGGCAGACTTGTCCCAGGAAATCCGGTCATATCCGTCCTTGGGTCGGACAGCGCTGGCGCTGTGAACGCTCGCCTTGGGCCAGGAGCTGTCGTCGAAAGATGGAGCCATCCAGTTGTTGGGAACCTCAGTCAGAGATTGCGCGCAATTGGTCATCGAGACGTCAGGATTACGTTCACGCTCGCAAGAATTGTCTGCCGGCGCGGATTGAACGGTGATGCATCGCCAATTGGAGTTGGTGGTCGTCAGAAGCTTACCGCTTGCAAGGTCCTTGAATTGTGCAATCGCACCGCCATCTCCCATCTGCTGACGCCGGGTTCCGATGTATTCAAGCCCGGTTTCATTCTCCATGAAATCTCGAAACTCAAAGGCAATGGTCATTGGGTAATCGGCATTGAACTCGAAACGTTCTGCGTTGAACGAGCGCTCTGTCTTTATTGAGACACTATCCTCAAGCAGCGGCTTTCCGTTGATGTAAAGCTTGAACCAGTTATCCACCCACACTTCGCCGAGGACGGTGTGCGCCCCCTTCGTGTCGATCTTGCTTTGGTGCAGGTCCCGCCCCTTGCCGCCGGGGGGAGGGGGAGCTTTGCCATCTGGTGGCGGCGGTGGTTTTTGAGCGAAGGAAGCTGCGGGGGCAGCTGAAAATCCGATAGCAATTGCGATAAGAAATGCAGTTAGGTGTTTCGGGGAGAAATTCACTATTTGCTCCTGTCCTGGCCCGCGACACGGGCAATATGGCCATTTGCAGGATGAAATTCATCTTAATTGTCGCTAGAAGAACCACGTATGAGGCGACGCAGGAGCGCCAGGATAAAACTCGGGCAGGCAGTTAGATGTTTTTTTCCACCAAGGATACCGGACCGGTTGCTGATGCGGTCAAGCGGCACTGGGTCGACACCCGATTGCCGGCCAGCTTGCGCCCTTATGCCCGATTGGCCCGTTGGGAAAGGCCCATCGGTTGGTGGCTTCTGCTGTGGCCGTGTTGGTGGTCTGCGGCTCTAGCGGCAATCGCTGCTGGCAACAGCTGGCCGAACCCCTGGCACCTTGCTCTGTTCTTCATTGGCGCCGTAGCGATGCGCGGAGCGGGATGCACTTATAATGATCTTGTAGATGTCGACATCGATGCAAAGGTCGAGCGGACACGTTCCAGGCCTATTCCCGCCGGACAGGTGACAAAGTTCCAGGCGAGGATCTTTCTGGTGCTTCAGGCACTGGTCGGGCTGATTGTATTGTTGCAATTCAACACCTTCACAATTGCACTGGGTGTCGTCTCACTGCTGCCGGTTGCCATTTACCCCTTCATGAAGCGCTTCACCAATTGGCCTCAGTTGTTTCTGGGGTTAGCCTTTTCGTGGGGCGCGCTCGTGGGCTGGGCAGCGGAATTCGGTTCGTTGTCGTGGTCGCCGATCCTTCTTTACATAGGCGGGATCTGCTGGACCATTGGCTATGACACGATCTATGCGCATCAGGACAAGGAAGATGACGCACTGGTCGGAGTGAAATCGACCGCGCGCCTGTTCGGCGACCGCACCAAGCCGGCGCTTATCCTGCTCTACAGCGCCGCCACGATCCTTTTCGCGATCTCGGCAACATTGGCCGATGCGGGGCCTGCGGCCTTTGCCGGCATTCTCCTGGGTATCATTCATCTGGGCTGGCAGGTGATTGTTCTGGACATTGATGACGGCGATCAGTGTCTCAAGCTGTTCCGGTCCAACACTGCCTACGGCTGGATCCTGTTCGCAGGATTTGTCGTCGATGCTCTGGTGTCCGGCTAACAGGCCCGAGCGGATTTCCAGAAATCAGGCAGGAGCAAACTCGTGACCCGTGTCTGCCTCGCGAGGGTCTGCGGTTTTGGCATCGCTAGACCGAACCCTGTTCCGGCCATCCTGTTTGGCCGCATAAAGAAGTTTATCCGCCGCAGCGAGGGCCTGCTCCAGCTGGAGATCGTTGCCGTGATATGAGAACACACCAGCGCTGAACGTGACCGGACTGCCGGTCTTGGTCATGCTGGACGTTTCCTGGTTGAATCTGTCGCGTATTCTGTCCAGCAGCGTGTCCGCCAGATTAGGTTGAGCATCAGCCAGGTAGATTGCGAACTCTTCGCCGCCCAACCTGGAGACCACCGCGCGCGTTGGCAGGACCTTCCTGCAGCTGTCGCCAAAAACGGCAAGAACCGTGTCGCCGAATATGTGTCCATGAGTGTCGTTGATGGACTTGAAGTGATCGATGTCGATCATCACCAGGACGTTCGCACTGGTCGTGGAAGCCTTTGCCAGTTTGAAAAAGGCCTTGCGGCTGAGCAAACCCGTCAGATCGTCGGTCAATGCTCTGTGACGGAAGTGGTGCAGTTCCACTTCGAAAAGCAGCCCAAAGGAAAGCATCAGGACGATGCAGAACATCAACGTCCCGACGAAGTAAAAGGTTTCAAAGACCGCATGGGACAGCGCTTCCTGAATGGTGCCGATATCGGCGTTGTGGATCATAACCGAAAATACGACATGGGTGACACCATAAAGAAACGCTATGGCTGCAATGAAATAGGGAATGAACAGCCTGTTCCGGTTGCTGTAAATGCTTGCGTAAGTGACCTGAAAAATGATGGCGGCAACCAACAGATTGGCAGATGCCGCCCTGGTGCTGTAGTGACCGTACACGATCGGAATGAAGCACAAACCGAGCCAGACGGCCGGGGCGATGAAAACAGGCAGCAGGCGTGCCTGGCCAGACAGTGTTTTTGAGAGTGCATATCCATAAAGCCCCAACCCCAGGAAAAGGCTGGCATTGCCCACCGCAATGCTGATGGGGAGGGGTACGGTGCCGCGAAAGGCAATCAGCAGGATGCCAATTCCGCATAGTGCGAAACACAGGACCCAGGCCATCATCGCGGCTGCGCTGGTCTCGAAATGCCTGAACATGGTCAACCAGACCAGCAAAAGCAGAACGGCGCCGACGCATGCCAAGGCAGCCACGGTGATCATGTATGGGGGCTCCTTCCCGGCAGGAGGACGGCCTCTTAACCGCCTCGACACTTGAGCTCAGGAAAGAAAATTTAGGTTAAAAGTCTGTTTAGAGGGTAAATTTACCCGATTATCTTGCGGCAATCAGGTTCGCGCAATGATCTCGCGTTCGTTCGCATGATTGACCGATTCACAAATGTGCGTTCCCGGAACGCGCTTGTTCAGGAACCTCGGGCGGCGACCCGTCAAAAGGCGAAGTTTCCGGCGCGGTGCCGGGTTTGCAGACGGAACAGCGCTGAATGCTTCGATCGGCTTGACTTTACCGCCGAGATCGCAAACCAGCATGGGTAGGTTAAGCGTTTGCGCCCACCGGCTCCAAAGCACGGCAAGATCATCGGATTTTTCGGTTTCGGCCAATGTGATGGAAAGCGCACTGTCCGGATGCTTCAGGATAAGGGCGGCGACAATTTCACCTGGAGCGTCACCGGGAACAATCCTGACCATAACCCCGTCAAATCCGCTTGCCGGCACGACAACGGTAACGGGAACGCCCGCAACCCGGCGCTTTATTACGGCCCTGTCGCGGTCGAGAAAAATTTCTGCAGGAAGAGAAGGGGTGCCGGGTCTGGATTCGAGTCGTTGCTCGAAGCTGACCGGCAGGCAACCGGGGTGAGGCATCGATTGGGTGCCCGTCCCGGTTGCCATCTGCTCCTGTATTTCTGTTTGACGTCTCAATTGACTCTCCGTCGGACCTTTTGGTCTCTTGATGTCATTCAAGGTAGCGGAGAAAAGTCGTGAACCACTTAAGAGATACAGTTAAAAAACTGTGATTTTAAAGAGGGTTACTGGAGTGTAAGCATGCCGGTAACACACCGTTCAGGAGTGTGGCGAAATGAGGCACGCGATCCTGGCCACGCATCACTTCGGCCCTTGCATGGAAACTGCTTGTCACCAAATCCGGTCAGGCGGTTGCAGCTGACCGGCGCTGGGCGTAAACAACTGCACAATAGACCTTTCAAGGCGGTACACATGTCTGAACTGATTGATCAAAGCGAATTGCAGTCACGCGCGGCGCGGCTCGTCGAGGCGGCGCGAAAGGCGGGAGCTGATGCGTGCGATGCCATTGCAGTCACTGGCGTTTCTCTTGGGGTGGATGTCAGGGAAGGCAAGGTCGAGGAGACCGAACGCGCTGAAGGAGACGACGTTACGCTCAGGGTTTTTGTCGGCAAGCGAACCGCTGCGGTATCTGCCAATCAACTGGATGATGCAGATGGTCTTGCCGAGCGCGCCGTGGCGATGGCAAAGGTTGCCCCGGAAGATCCTTACGCCGGTCTCGCGGACGAAGCTTTATTGGTCAAGAAATTGCCCGAATTGGAGCTTCTCGACGACAAGGAAATGACCGCCGAGAGCCTGACCGGCATGGCTCTGGAAGCGGAAGCTGCGGGGCTGTCGGTCGATGGCGTTAGCAAATCCGGTGGTGCAAGTGCATCCTGGAGGCTTGCCGGGATTGTTCTTGCTACCAGCCATGGCTTCCAGGGATCCTATCTTTCCTCGCGCTATGGGATGTCCATGACGGCAGTTTCCGGCGAAGGCACGCAGATGGAGCGCGATTACGACTTCGACAGCCGGACTTACTTCGAAGACCTTGAAGACCCGGTGGAGATCGGGCGCCGGGCAGGCGAGCGCGCGGTGCGCCGTCTGAATCCGCAAAAGCTGACGACCCGGACCGCTAATGTCATTTATGAATCGCGTGCAGCGCGCAGCATACTTGGTCACCTGACAGGCGCGATCAACGGAGCGTCGATCGCACGCAAGACAAGCTTTCTGAAAGACAGAATGGGTGAGGCGATTTTCGCTCCAGGCATCCAGGTTGTTGACGATCCCTTCAAAAGGCGCGGTGCCGCCACCCGCCCGTTCGACGGCGAAGGCACCCGAGCGGATGTCCTAAACATGGTTGAAGACGGAGTTCTGCAACATTGGTTTCTGGACGGTGCTTCCGCGCGCGAACTAGGATTGACCCCCAATGGACGCGCTCATCGCGGTGGCAGTGGAACAACGCCCGGTGCGACCAACATAACTCTGATGCCGGGCGAAAAGTCCCTGGAAGAAATGATGGCGGAAGCCGGCAGCGGGTTGCTCGTGACCGATCTTATCGGACATGGGGTGAACGGCATCACCGGTGACTACTCCCGAGGCGCGGCAGGCTTCTGGTTTGAGAACGGAACGATCGTTGAACCGGTCAGTGAAATCACCATTGCCGGAAATCTGAACGATATGTTCAAACGGCTGGTACCGGGAAGCGACCTCGACAATCGTTATTCCTCGGCAACGCCCTCGGTCCTGATCGAAGGAATGGCGCTTGCCGGAAGCTGATACAGACGCCCCGGACCAGGATCTG
Source organism: Pseudomonadota bacterium (assembly GCA_039195965.1). Taxonomy (GTDB): domain Bacteria; phylum Pseudomonadota; class Alphaproteobacteria; order Rhizobiales; family Stappiaceae; genus Roseibium. The sequence goes on along the minus strand of JBCCVB010000098.1, from coordinate 18,372 downwards.
AAGCAGGATCTGCAATTGCTGGAAGCGTCGGCGCGCGAAGCCGGAGCCCTTGCATTGGGGTATTTTGGCCGGGACCCGGAAACCTGGTTCAAGGGAAAAGGGTCTCCTGTGTCGGAAGCCGATCTGGCGGTCGACAGGTTCCTTGCCGAAAAATTGCGTACCGCGCGCCCGAACTACGGCTGGCTTTCAGAAGAAACGGCTGATGATCGTACACGCCTTGAGTGCCGGCGTGTCTTCATTGTTGACCCGATTGACGGTACCCGCGCATTCCTTGCCGGTGGTGACGAATGGACGGTTTCTGTCGCCATTGTGGATAATGGCCGACCTGTGGCCGGTGCGGTTTTTTGTCCACGCCGGGAGGAAATGTTTGTCGCTTCGTCGGGTGGTGGAGCCCGGCTCAATGAGAAGCCGATTTCCGTCTCTGCACAGACCGAAGTAAAAGGGGCTACGTTGACCGGACCCCATTCGATTGTGGCAAACAAGGATGTTATCGCTGCCGGGTTCGAAGGCACCGATATTCTTCGATCACTGGCATATCGGCTGACTGTGGTGGCAGCCGGGCGCGTCGATGTTGGGACCGCGAGGGGCGGCCCCAGTGATTGGGATCTTGCAGCCGTGGATCTTTTGGTGCAGGAAGCGGGCGGCAAATTGACTGATCTGTCCGGCCGGAACCTGATCTACAATCGAGCCAGAACCGGGCACCCGGCATTGGTCGCAGCCTCCGCACAACTGATCGGACCGGCGCGCACTGTGCTTGACGAACTGATCAGATAATCGGCCGATGAAGTATCGATAGAGAGTGAGGATACTCATGAGTGAAACCGACGCCCCGAAACAGCTACTTCACCTGGTTTTTGGTGGTGAGCTGGAGTCTCCGGAGGGATTGACGTTCCGGGATCTGGACGCACTCGATATTGTTGGCATTTATCCGAACTACGCCGAAGCCTACAAGGCTTGGAAAGCCAAGGCACAGGCAACAGTCGATAATGCGCACATGCGTTATTTCATTGTGCATATGCATCGCCTGCTCGATCCGGAAGCGGCCAATTAGGCAACGAAACTTTTCAGGCTACAAGAAACATGATCAAACGCCTCGGCCGCCAGCCCTGGGTACTATCCGCAGTGGGCACTGTGCTCGCCGGCTATTTGAAACTGGTGTATTTCACCAATCGCTTCGTTATCGAGCCTTCGGGAGTTCACGACGAGAGGGAAAAGGATTTGCCGGTGATCGTTGCCATGTGGCACGGCCAGCATTTCATGGTTCCCTTTGCCAAACCGAAGCACTGGCCCGCAAAGGTCATGATTTCCCGGTCGGCAGATGGCGAGGTCAACGCAATTGCGGCACGCAAACTTGGTCTGGGGCTTATTCGGGCCTCCGGCGGCAAAAATGCCCGCCAGATCAAGAAACGTGGAGGCATGCGCGGCTTCATCGAAGCTCTCAAGACATTGAGAGATGGTGAAAGCGTCGCCATGACGGCCGATGTTCCCAAGGGCCCGGCGCGCAAGTCGGGCGTTGGCATTGTTCAGCTGGCAAAACACTCCGGCCGTCCGATTCTTCCTGTCGCCGTTGCCACCAGCCGCAGCATCGAACTCAACAGTTGGGACAAAGCCAGCGTCAACCTTCCCTTTGGCCGGGGCAGCATTGCTGTTGGCGACCTGATCTGGGTGCCGGGCGAAACCGAGGAAGACGCTCTGGAAGACTATCGTCAGCAGGTTGAAGAAGGTCTGAATACGGTGACGAAGCAGGCCTATGAGTTGGTCGGCAGGTCGGATGGCTGACCGGCGGCCACTCCTGATCAGCATGTATAGGGGCCTTGCCCGGGCTCTCTCGCCGATGTTCAACGTGCTGTTCTGGTTGCGCAGCCGGAAAGGCAAGGAAGTCACTTCGCGAAAAGGCGAGCGCTTTGGCCATGCAGGCATGGCACGTCCCTCTGGACATCTGGTCTGGATCCATGCGGCCAGTGTCGGCGAAACCATGTCGATCCTGCCGGTTATCGATGCACTGACGCGCGGCGGAAACAAGGTTCTTCTGACGACGGTCACGGTAACCTCAGCGGAACTTGCCGCCAGCCGTTTACCGGAGGGCGCGATCCACCAATTCGTTCCCTATGATGCACCAGGATCTCTGGGCCGGTTTCTCGACCATTGGAAACCGGATCTTGCAATGGTTGTCGAATCGGAGATCTGGCCTTGCCTGTTCGATGAAATCCATAACCGCAAGATTCCCTTTGTGCTTCTGAACGGACGGTTGTCGGACGGGTCTCATCGGAATTGGTCCAGATTGGCAAGCGTCTCGACGTATCTCTTCAATTGTCTGGACCTGGTTCTGGCGCAAAGCGAAGCGGACGCGACTCGGTTCCGGCAACTTGGATGCCGGAACGTTGAAACGCCCGGCAATCTGAAGTTCGATGCGCAAAAGCCCAGTGCCGACGAGGTAGCCTTGGCTGCCATTAACGCCCGGATCGGCGAGCGCCCGGTCTGGTTGGCAGCGCTTACCCATCCCGGGGAAGAAGACATAGCGCTCCGGGCTCACGAAACCCTGAAAACAGAATTTCCGGCGCTTTTGTTGGTGCTGGTACCAAGGCATCCTGCGCGCACGGCAGAAATCAGGGCGTTTGTCGAAGAGCGGGGACTTCAGGCCGCCTCCAGAGCAGCCGGGGATGACATTCAGGCCGAAACCGAAGTCTATTTGGGCGACACGCTTGGCGAGATGGGGCTTTACTACCGATTGGCGCCGGTAACTTTCCTGGCGGGCTCATTCAGTGATGTCGGGGGCCACAATCCAGTTGAAGCTGCATTGTCCGGGTCGGCACTGGTTACAGGGCCTAAAGTTGCCAATGCTCGCGCGGTTTACAAGGACTTCTTCAACAGCGGAGCCGCCATAAAGGTTGTGGACCCTGCAAAGCTTGCCAATGCCATCGCGGGACTACTTGGTTCCCCCGAACGTGCAGCGGAGCAATCGACCAAAGCCAGGGCATTGGTGGAAGGCAGCCGCGGGGCACTGGAAAAAACTTTGCGGTTGTTACAACCTTATCTGACAGTCGAAGACAGGGATCGGATGCCGGAGGCGCCCAATGAGCAAGGCTCCTGACTTCTGGTGGAGGAAAGGGTTGTCCGGTGCAGCTATCGCGTTGTCACCGGTCGGGTGGCTCTATGGTCTGATTTCTGGGCGCAGAATGATGTCCAGAGCGAAAGGCAGCAGCAAGCTTCCGGTTATCTGCATCGGCAATTTTGTGGTCGGAGGAACCGGCAAGACACCCTTTGCCATCGAGCTTGCACATCGCCTGCGGGAAGAAGGCTATAAACCCGGCTTTCTGTTGAGGGGATATGGCGGCCGCAGCAAAGGGCCTCTGCTGGTGGTTCCGGACATGCACACTGCGCGTCAGGTTGGCGACGAAGCATTGCTGCTCGCACGACACGGACCAACGATTGTTTCGGCCGACCGGCCCGCAGGCGCCAAATTTGCGGAACTGCACGAAATCGACGTTCTGCTGATGGATGACGGCTTCCAGAACCCGGCGCTTGAAAAGGACCTGAGCATAGTTTTGGTTGATTGTGCGGTCGGCTTCGGCAACGGCTTGTGTTTTCCGGCAGGGCCATTGAGAGCGCCCTCCGGTCAGCAGATCCTAAAGACAGATTGTCTTGTGCTCGTTGGCGAAGGAAATGAGGCCGAAAGCGCGGTTCATCTCGCGGGGCGGCGCGGGCTGCCCGTGTTGCATGCGCATTTGCGCCCGCAACCAAACGACGATCTGGATGGACAAAAGCTGTTTGCGTTTGCCGGAATCGGGCGACCAAAGAAATTTTTCGATTCCCTGCGGGAATTCGGCTACGCGGTTTCCAGAACGCGTGAGTTCGCCGATCACCACCGCTATTCGGAGAAGGAAGTTCAGGCTCTTCTGACAGAGGCGGAAGAGGCCGATCTTCAGCTGGTCACGACTTCCAAGGACATGGCCCGCATCTCCACGTCGGATGGCGAGTTATTCCGCTGGATAGCCTCCAGCACTGCGGTCCTGGACGTGCGCATGGATATAGACGACGAAGACCGTCTGATTGCCTTGATCAGGGAAAAGATAAGAAAACTGAGGTCGACTACCTGAGACCGGACGTTTCAGAACGCTCGGCGTCGTCAGCGGGTTTCCACATAGCGCTTCATGGAGGCCTTGGCATCGACATAGGCTTCCTGGCGCTCGACGGACCAGTATTTCAGTTCATCAAGAGGTATGGCTGTTCCGGTAACGGCGCACCGTACGAAAGTACCCGGCGTTTCGACCTGATAATCACCGTCCAGGTAGCGAACACGGGCTTCACTGGGGATTCGCGGGTTTTCGTAGCGGTTCATGGTCACCGGATTTGATGAGTTGTCGTTGTTGTTCCGAAATTGTCTTTTACGGCAGATTGCGTCCGCCCGGCAAGTCATTGCATGACACTGCCAAAGAAGTTTTCAGAACATCGGCGATGTGCGGCTGTCCCTTCCAATGAGGTAGCGACACTTCGACATAACGACCGCCCAATCCGGAAGCCCTTGTTTTACCCGATACATTTCGGCTTCCCGGTCTTGCCGGCAGGCCTCGATATCCGCCCAGCGTTTCGCATTTGCCGATACGTCTTCACAAATCAGCAAATCGGGCTGACAAGCCACCAGATGCATGGCAACGAGAACGGATTTCATCTCGCGCGATCGCGTTTGGGGGCTTTGCCGTCGGCAGCCTTCTGGAAATCCACCACGACCACATTGTCGTCAGTCTGTTCGGAAGGCGCAGGAGGACCTGACACGGATCCTGTCTTCGCAAAGGCTTGCAAAAGGAGAGGGTGAAGGCCGTCTCCGCGCTTGGCTGCCATTGCGTGAAAGGACGACATGGTCGTACCGGCATCTGGATCTTGTGACTCGAACATGCGCACAAAACCTTCTTGGTCGCGAGGGAGCGCGACGTCGTTCTATTGTTTCGGGAAAGGGAGCTGGCCAGGCCCATGAACAGGCCCTGCTGACGCAACACAATAAGTGTCTTAAAGTGGAGTACTACATTCAGGTTAAATTTTTCACAAGTGGAATTTCCAGCTTTTAAGGTGAAAAACCCGGCAAAAAGCCTATGTTGAGGATATATTGAGCAAATTCGCTGCAGGCACCTGCGGCAAAATCGAGCCTCTTCGCAACGGGGCACATGCAGGACAAGTAGATGACCCTTTCCACAACCGATCTCATTGAATCCTCCGGTCTCGGATTGGAGGCTGCCAAACGGATCACCCAAGAGGCCCTGTCAGGGGCTGATGACGGGGAACTGTTTGTCGAGTACCGCCAGTCCGAAGGGCTGGTTTTTGACAATGGTCGGTTGAAAGGCGCCAACTACGATACGGCCCAGGGCTTCGGTCTTAGAGCTGTCGCCGGTGAGGCTGCCGGATATGCGCATGCCGGCGATATTTCGGAAGGCGCACTGAAACGGGCCGCCGAAGCAGTCAATGCGGTGAAGAAAGGTTATTCGGGAAGCTACGCCGCCGCACCGTCCCGAACCAACCTTTCACTTTACACCGATGCCAATCCGCTGGGCGGGCCGAGCTTTGAGGAAAAGGTCAAGCTGCTCCAGGAAATTGATGCATACGCAAGGGCTAAGGACCCTCGCGTTCGTCAGGTTTCCGCTTCTCTTGCCGGTTCCTGGCAGGTTGTCGAAATCCTTCGTGCCGACGGCCATCTTGTGCGAGATGTCCGCCCGATGGTTCGATTGAGCATTTCGGTCGTTGCAGGCAACGACGATCGTCAGGAAAGTGGAATGTTCGGCTGTGGCGGCCGGGAGGGGTTTGAACGGTTCATCACTACGGAAAACTGGCAGGGTGGGGTCGATGAGGCCCTTCGTCAGGCTCTGGTCAATCTTGACGCCGTCCCGGCGCCGGCCGGTGCCTTTGACGTGGTTCTCGGATCCGGTTGGCCTGGTATTTTGCTCCACGAAGCTGTCGGTCATGGCCTTGAAGGTGATTTCAATCGCAAGAAAACATCGGCATTTGCTGGCCTGATGGGCGAACGCGTGGCGTCTCCGGGCGTAACGATTGTTGATGACGGCACGATTCCTGACCGTCGCGGCTCGTTGACAGTTGATGACGAGGGAACTCCGGCAAGTCGGACGGTACTTATCGAGGACGGGATTTTGACCGGGTACATGCAGGACCGGCAGAACGCGCGCCTTATGGGAATGGAGCCGACAGGAAACGGACGCCGCCAGTCTTATGCTCATATTCCGATGCCGCGCATGACCAATACGGTCATGATGGCAGGTGACAAGGAGCCGGATGAGATCCTGGCTTCGGTTAAGGATGGTATCTACGCCGTTTCCTTCGGAGGTGGCCAGGTCGACATCACCTCGGGCAAGTTCGTGTTCTCCTGCACGGAAGCTTACCGGATCGAAAACGGCAAGGTCGGTGCGCCGGTCAAGGGCGCTATGCTGATTGGCAACGGCCCGGATGCGCTGACACGCGTGACCATGATCGGCAATGACATGAAGCTCGACCCGGGCATGGGAACCTGTGGCAAACAGGGGCAGGGCGTTCCTGTTGGCGTTGGCCAGCCTTCTATGCGCATCAACGAAATGACTATCGGAGGGACGGCAGTCTAGGCGGATTATTCTGGGGGACGGCGATGCCGGACATCAAATTCGTTATCTTCGACATGGATCAGGTGCTCTATGACTACGAGCATCAGGTCCGCCTTAAATTGCTTGAAGACCTGACGGGACGACCGGCTGCGGAAATCGATGAAGCGGTCTGGGGCGGGCCTCACGAGAATGAGGCCGAAGCAGGCAATCCCGATACGGCGGAAGGCTATCTCGACCAATATGGAAGATTGCTTGGATATCCTATTGATTTCGATACCTGGGCCGATATTCGGCGCCGGATGATGCGGGCCAGACCTGACGTTCTGGATCTTGTCCGGCGTCTCAAGCAGCGGGCGGATGTCGCAATGCTGACGAACAACGGCATGATGCTGAAGGCGACGCTGCACGTTTGCGCTCCGGAAATGATCGAGATTTTCGGAGAGAAGGCGCATGTATCAGCTGAGTTCAAGGTACGGAAGCCCGACCCTGCCGTCTATCGCTTGATTTGCGAAAAATACGGCTATCTGACATCTGCAAGCGCCTTCATTGATGACCGCGCGGAAAATGTCGCCGGGGCTGAAGCCGCTGGACTTTCCGGACACGTCTATACCGACTTTGAGAGCTTCAGATCCTACCTGAAGAACAACGATCTTCTTTGATTCAGCGCGCCTTGCCCTGAATTGTTTTGCACCCGGGCCAACCGGCCGTTCAGCAAAAGACATCCGGCAGCCAAGGATATCGTCAATAGTACGGTGGCGCTTTGTCTCAATCGCGTAAAATTGCAGCAAACGAGCCTAAATTGTTGCCGTAGCGCCGGAATTGTCGCACGTCAGCTGCGTAAGATTTGGTAAAATAGAATCAGTTCATGATGATCATGCCGTGTCTGGAAACGGTTGATGGACTGTGAATCAAAGGAGAGAGAATGGCCGCAGAGGGCGCACCTCCGTTTTTTGCTGAATCGATTGTGTTTCTCGCAGCCACCGTCGTGGCTGTTCCGATCGCAAAACGGCTCGGTCTCGGCTCTGTGGTCGGATACCTTGCAGCCGGTGCGGCGATCGGTCCTCACGGTCTGCAGCTCCTAGGGTCAGGTGAAGATGTTCTGCATGTTGCGGAACTCGGGGTTGTCCTGCTGCTATTTGTGATAGGTCTTGAGCTCGATCCGCAGAAACTCTGGCGTATGAAGCGAGACATCTTCGGTCTCGGCACGGCTCAGGTGATCTTCACGGGTCTTAGTCTCTATTCGATCGCCCGTTTCGCCGGACTTGCGAATTCAACGGCGCTTGTGGCTGGTTTTGGCCTCGCGCTGTCATCTACCGCCTTCGCGTTACAGATCCTGCAGGAACGCGGGCAATTGTCATCCGCTTATGGCCAAAGGGCATTCGGTATCCTGCTGCTTCAGGATATCGCGATCGTTCCGCTTCTGGCGATGGTTGCCATTCTTGCCCCGGGCGAAGGGCCATCCACTTTCGCTGACATTGCGAATGAAATCCTGCTGGTTTCGGCTGCGGTCGCCGCCGTTATTCTCACCGGGCGGTATCTTATCTCGCCGATATTCCTGTTCCTGGCGGCAAGCCGTGCCCGCGAAGTCATGCTCACTGCCGCGTTGCTTGTTGCGCTCGGCAGTGCCGGCATCATGCATTCGGTTGGCCTCTCCATGGCTCTGGGTGCGTTTCTGGCGGGTGTGCTGCTGGCAGAATCCAGTTTCCGGCACACTCTTGAAGCCGATATCGAGCCGTTCCGCTCGTTGCTCATGGGTCTGTTTTTCGTTGCTGTCGGCATGTCGCTGGATGTTACCCTGGTCATGGGGAACTGGGTGATTGTCGCCGTTGGCGTTGCACTGGTCATGGGTGTGAAAGGCGTCTTTTTATGGGGGCTTTCGCGCGGCACCGGATCCTCAAACTCCGATGCTCTGCGCATCGCGGTCACCCTTCCGCAAGGTGGGGAATTTGCCTTCGTCCTGTTCACTGCAGCCGTCAGCAACAGTCTGCTTGATTACCAGACAGCCAACTTGCTCAACGCGATTGTCATCCTGACGATGTTGTTGACACCGCTTGCTTGTCTGGGGCTGGACAGGATCGCTACCAGAATGAAAGAGCGGGGCGTTGAAAATCCCTCGATCGAAACCTTCGAGGAAGCAAATCCGGCTGTTCTGGTGATCGGATTTGGCCGGTTCGGAATGGTCGTGGCCCAGGTCCTGACCTCCGAGGGGCATGAAATCACGGCCATCGACAACCGGCCGGACAGAATCGCGTATGCGCGCAAGCAGGGTTACAAGGTCTATTACGGAGATGCGACCCGGGCCGATGTACTTGCCGCTGCGGGTGCCGGAAAAGCCGCTCTCGTTGCCATGTGCATCGAGAATGACAAGGTGATGGGCAAGGCGATCGACCTGATCAGGGATGGTTTTCCAGACACTTTGATATTCTGCCGGGCAACCGATCGCGCCCACGTCCTCGATCTGACCAAGAGAGGGGTGGACTTCCAGATCCGTGAAACCTTCGAGTCCAGCGTCGTCTTCGGACGGGCGGCCCTGGAGGCGCTTGGAACGCCACTCGATAGGATCGACCAGATCGAGGAAGATGTCCGCTATCGCGACGAGGAGCGCTTGGCCTTGCAGCTAGAGGCAGGCGGTAGCACTGCGGCTACGGAACGTGTTCGACCGGTTTCTGCGCGAAAGAAAGCGTCCGAAGATCACAAGAAGGACGCACAGGTCGAATAAGGTTACGAACAATAAAGGCGCCGTTTCCGGCGCCTTATTTCTTTGTCTATTCAGCAGTCTTAGGGCAGTGCATCAAATCCGGCAGAAAAGCCATTGAGTGAAATCGGAATGCCAATTCCTTCTTCAGGCGTCTGGAAAATGATGAAAGTGGCCTGAGCACCCGCCTTCAGCTTGGACAGGAGGTCTTCTTCCAGGATCACTTCAGCAATGCATCCGTTCGGCAGGCAGCGAACGAAGCCTGCGCGGCCGATGTCGGCATTGTCGACACGAAGGCCGAGACCGGAAGGAAGAAGCACGCCAAGAGGTGCCAGAACCCTGAGGATGCGGGCTTGCTTGTCGGCAGTCTTGAGGATGATGACCGACAGTCCGACATTTTCCCGATCCGATGCCGTGACATTCTGGATCAGCGCGCATTGTTCGCCGGATGCACCCGGGGGTGTGTCACAGCGAATTTGCCAGTCGCCGTGGGTGGAGCGCACTTCACCTTGTGCCAGAGCCGGAAGATTACCCTGTGCAAGGGCGCTAAAGGCGATTCCGGCAAGGGCCACGACCCTGGCAATTGAAAAATTGAAACGTCCCGTCCGGCGGGCATTTCGGGCTTTCGGCAATTGGGTTGACAAGAAAACCTCCGGTCAATCGTTGTCGGATCCCGCAGTGGCCCGACTGAGTAATAAAATGAGGCCGACTGCGCGAATCATGATGTTGTCCCGGCCAGACATTGCCGCATGACGGCGCTTGATTCCAGTCTGCCAAGCTAGGAACGCCGTCGATTAGCCCGGTTTTTTGTCGAAAATTCGCCTGTCTTTGACTTCAATCAAGCTCTATATGCCGTTCAGGGCGTGTGAAAAGTTGGAAATACCGTTGCAGCTTGGCGTGTCTTATGGTTTTTGTGCGGCATTAAGGCGTCAGGAACAGGATGCGGCACATCGCCGCTACAGCCGATTGTAACCATCGCTCTCAGCCGGGGTTTATGGTTATAGTCCGGCAATCTGACGAACCTGTTCGAGGCATTGGGTCGGCATAATGGGCTTGCGAAGCTGAGATAAGCCCGTTACTGCCGCACCGGATTGAGCCGGAATTCGGGTCCGGTATTTTAGAATGTGCCGCTTGCTAGCGGTTGAGGGAAGGGAGCGCGGACGTGAAGGGTAACTTCAAGCGTCTCATGACTATGGCCGGATTGGCGGCAACATTTGCTGGAGCCTCCACTGCGGCTCTGGCAGCTGAGTCCGGTATGAGAGAGTGGCAGCTCGGTTTGCAGAACTCTATCACCGACGTAATGGACGACATCACCTGGTTCAACGGCTTCACGCTGATAATCATCACTGTCGTTACGCTGTTCGTTCTGGCTTTGCTGATCGTTTGCATGACCCGGTTCAGCGCCAAGTCCAACCCGGTACCGTCCCGTACCTCGCACAACACCTTGATCGAGGTGGTCTGGACCATCGTGCCGATCCTGATCCTGGTCGTGATCGCAATCCCATCCTTCCGCCTGCTCTACAAGCAGCTGGAAATCCCGGAATACCAGATGACCGTCAAGGCAATCGGTTATCAGTGGTACTGGGGTTACGAATATACCGATGAGGGAATGGGCGACCTTTACTTCGACTCCCTCATGGTTGGGAACTCGCTGGATCCCGCGGCCGACTTGGCCGATCGTCAGAAAGTTGCCGAAGCGCGCGGTGTAACGCTGGCAGAAGTGCCGCGTCTTCTGGCAGTCGACAATGAACTGGTGATACCGGTGGACACGACGGTTCGCCTGCAGGTGACTTCTGAGGACGTTATCCACGCATTCGCAATGCCGTCCATGGGCGTGAAGATTGACGCGATCCCGGGTCGTTTGAACGAGACCTGGTTCCACGCTCGCGAAGAGGGTGTCTATTACGGCCAGTGTTCGGAGCTGTGCGGCAAGGATCACGCTTTCATGCCGATCGCGGTGCGTGTCGTTTCCGATGACCTGTTCCAGACCTGGGCGGCAGCTGCTCAGGACGACCTGGAAACTGCCAACCAGCAGCTGATGGCCTCTCTTGCCGAAGCCAAGAAAGTTGCCGTCACCGGCAAGCTGGAAGAGATCGCCGTCGCCGCGAAGTAACGCGGCGATGAGCCTTGTGTTTGGCGATGCGCGCGATGACACGCAGCGCCGCTGAGAAAGATTAAAGAGGGAGCCCCAAATGGCTGCAACCGAAGCACATGCGGCACATGACCATCCGACTGGGTGGCGTCGGTGGGTCTATTCGACCAACCACAAAGACATCGGCTTGATGTATCTCTTCTTCGCGATTTTTGCCGGAATCGTGGGCGGCGCGCTCAGCGTCGGTATCCGGATGGAATTGCAGGAACCGGGAATGCAGATCTTTGCTGACCCGCACATGTTCAACGTGTTCACCACCGCGCACGGCCTGATCATGATCTTCTTCATGGTTATGCCGGCAGTGATCGGCGGATACGCTAACTACTTCGTGCCGATCATGGTCGGTGCGCCGGACATGGCGTTCCCGCGGATGAACAACATTTCCTTCTGGCTTCTTCCGCCGGCCTTCCTGCTTCTTCTGCTTTCTCTCTTTGTCGAGGGGCCTCCGGGCGGTAACGGCGTTGGCGGTGGCTGGACCATCTATCCGCCGCTTTCAACCACCTACCAGCCGGGGCCGGCAGTGGATCTCGCGATCCTGTCCCTGCACGTTGCGGGTGCCTCCTCGATTCTGGGCGCGATCAACTTCATCACGACCATCTTCAACATGCGTGCGCCGGGCATGACGCTGCACAAGATGCCGCTGTTTGCCTGGTCCGTGCTGATCACCGCGTTCCTGCTGCTGCTGTCCCTGCCGGTTCTGGCTGGCGCCATCACCATGTTGCTCACGGACCGCAACTTCGGCACAACGTTCTTCACTCCGTCCGGTGGTGGTGACCCGATCCTGTTCCAGCACTTGTTCTGGTTCTTCGGTCACCCGGAAGTGTACATTCTGATTCTGCCGGGCTTCGGCATCATCAGTCACATCATTTCCACCTTCGCTCGCAAGCCGATCTTCGGTTACCTCGGCATGGCCTACGCCATGGTCGCCATCGGCGTTGTCGGCTTCATCGTGTGGGCACACCACATGTACACCGTCGGCATGTCCGCTGAAACGCAGGCTTACTTCGTGGCGGCAACCATGGTCATCGCGGTTCCGACCGGCGTGAAAATCTTCTCCTGGATCGCGACCATGTGGGGCGGTTCCATCGAGTTCAAGACGCCTATGGTCTGGGCAATCGGCTTCATCTTCCTGTTCACCGTCGGTGGTGTGACAGGGGTGCAGCTGGCGAACGCCGGTCTCGACCGTGCCTTCCACGACACCTATTACGTGGTTGCTCACTTCCACTACGTTCTGTCTCTGGGTGCCGTGTTCGCAATCTTTGCGGCCTGGTACTACTGGTTCCCGAAAATGTTCGGCTACATGTATAACGAGACGATCGGCAAGGCTCATTTCTGGATCACCTTCGTTGGCGTGAACCTGGTGTTCTTCCCGCAGCACTTCCTGGGTTTGAACGGCATGCCGCGTCGCTATGCCGACTACCCGGACGCGCTGGCTGGTTGGAACTTTGTGTCTTCGATCGGCTCCTATATCTCTGCCTTCGCGGTTCTTGTATTCCTGTTCGGTATCTTCGAGGCATTCTCCAAGAAGCGTGCCGTGGGCAACAACCCGTGGGGCGAAGGTGCAACGACATTGGAGTGGACGCTGTCTTCTCCACCTCCGTTCCACCAGTTCGAGACGCTGCCACGCATCAAGTAATGGGTGGCCGGAGGTAATCCTCCGAGCTAAAATCGGCACCGCGCCGGACACTGGCGCGGTGCAAACTTTAAAAAATTGCTGCCGAACGTAAAATGTTCAGACCGCACTTTTGAAAAAAGCGGGTCAAGGCAGTGACAAAGAACTCAAAGGACGCGCCCATGTCGCTCGTAGAGCGCCAGGATACAATTGGCCAGAACACTGCCGTTTGGGATGGCGGAATGGGATCAGTGAGCGACTACGTGGCGCTCCTGAAACCGCGCGTAATGTCCTTGGTGATTTTCACGGCCTTTGTCGGGCTGATGCTGGCTCCGGGTTCTGTTCACCCGGTTCTGGGCGCTGTCGCGATCCTTTGCATTGCAATCGGTGCCGGAGCTTCCGGGGCCCTGAACATGTGGTACGACGCTGACATCGATGAGATCATGTCGCGCACCAGGAAGCGTCCGATTCCTGCCGGCAAGATCACCCGTGACGAAGCACTTGCTTTCGGCATTACCCTGTCGATCGGTTCGATCGTCACCTTGGGCCTGCTCGTCAACTGGTTTGCCGGTGCGTTCCTCGCCTTCACTATCTTCTTCTACGTGATCATCTATACGATGTGGCTGAAGCGTTCGACGCCGCAGAACATCGTTATCGGCGGCGCTGCGGGCGCATTCCCTCCGATGGTCGGTTGGGCTTCCGTCACTGGCGGAGTTAGCCTGGAAAGCTTCGTTCTCTTCCTGATCATCTTCATGTGGACGCCGCCGCATTTCTGGGCGCTTGCCTTGTTCAAGAGCGGTGACTACCGCGCTGCTGGCGTTCCGATGCTTCCGGTTGTCGCTGGTGAAACCAGCACGCGGCACCACATTCTGGCCTATTCGCTGCTGCTGGCTCCGATTGGCATTGCGCCGTATTTCCTTGGGTTTGCTACGCCGGTTTACGGCATCGCCTCGGCCGCTCTCGGACTCGCCTTTGTCGCACTGGCAGTTGATGTTTGGCGAAAGCGCGAAGGGGACGAGGCGCGCAAGGCCTGCGTGCGTCTCTTCAAATTCTCTATTTTCTATCTCTTCCTGCTGTTTGCCCTTCTGCTGGGTGAAAGCCTGATTGTGGGGGCGTAAGGCAATGGTCAAGGAAGAACAGGGCATCAAACTGACACCCGAGCAGACCAAGAGGCGGCGTTCCCGATCGGTCGCAATCGCCGTTGTGCTCGCAGCGCTGGTGGCCCTTTTTTACGTAGTCACAATCGTCAAGCTTGGGCCTGGCGTCATCGATAGACCGCTGTGAGGAAATTCACGTGAGCAACGGACAGGACAGTCGGAACCTTGCCAACAGCAACCGCAAAGTCGCGGTGGCCTGTGTCGGACTGTTCGGCGTGATGATCGGTGCAGCATATGCTGCCGTTCCGCTTTATGACCTTTTCTGCCGCGTCACCGGTTTCGGTGGTACGACGCAAGTCGCCGAAAATGAGAGCGAGCTGGTCATCAACCGTATGATCACCGTGCGCTTTGATGGCAATGTCAATCACGAGCTGCCATGGAAGTTCAAGCCGGCGCAGCGTTCGGTTACTCTCAAGATGGGAGAGACCGCGCAACTTGAATATCTGGCTACCAGCAAAGGTGAAGCGACGACCTACGGAACGTCGACCTTCAACGTTTCTCCGCCGACCGCGGGGGCCTACTTCAACAAGCTGGATTGCTTCTGCTTTACCGAGCAGGCGCTGAAAGCTGGCGAAACTGTCGAAATGCCGGTCGTCTTCTTCGTCGATCCGGAAATGGACAAGGATCCTGAGCTGAAACACGTTAAGGAAATCACTTTGTCCTATACTTTCTTCCCGGTAGAACAACCGGAACGTCCTGTTGATGTGCGGGCCGAAGCGCCTGTCACGGAAACGAAACTGTAAGATATGGCGCTTGAAGCGCTTGAGATGACTGTGTTTGGGGAGCTTGCCGATGGCTGAGGCACATACCAAAAACCACGACTACCACCTGGTGGAACCAAGTCCGTGGCCGTTTATTGCGTCAATCGGCGCGTTCATCCTCGCAATCGGCGCCATCGCGTGGATGCGGTCCGCTGCCGGAGAGTCCTTCGCACTCTTCGGAATGGAACTTGCCTCTACCAGCTGGGGGCTGTTTGCCGTCGGTCTGCTGATCGTTCTCTACGTGATGTACGGCTGGTGGAGCGATACCATCAAGGAAGCTCATGAGGGTCACCATACCCGCGTAGTTTCCCTGCATCTGCGCTATGGCATGCTGTTGTTCATCGCTTCTGAAGTGATGTTCTTCGTTGCCTGGTTCTGGGCGTATTTCGATGTTGCCCTGTTTGCCGGGGAAGCCATCCAGTACAGCCGGGTTGAAGCCACCGGTGGTCACTGGCCGCCGGATGGCATCGCGACATTCGATCCGTGGCACCTGCCGCTGTTGAACACCCTGATCCTGCTGTGCTCCGGAACAACGGTTACGTGGGCTCACCACGCTTTGCTGCATGACGATCGTGAAGGCCTCAAATGGGGGCTGACCCTGACGGTTTTCCTTGGGATACTGTTCTCCATCTGTCAGGTTTACGAATACATGCATGCCGCGTTCACGTTCGACGGCAACATCTATGGTGCGACCTTCTACATGGCGACCGGCTTCCACGGTTTCCACGTGATCGTCGGGACAATCTTCCTGTTCGTCTGCCTGTTGCGCGCACTTGCCGGTCATTTCACTGCGAAGCAGCATTTCGGTTTTGAAGCGGCTGCCTGGTACTGGCACTTCGTTGACGTTGTCTGGCTGTTCCTGTTCGTCGCCATTTACATCTGGGGCGCAGGCACACCGGCCGCCCACTAAGGCGGACTAGTCAGCAATTTGAAGACGCCCGGTCCGGCCGACGGATCGGGCGTTTTCGTTTCAAGCACGGCAAAGAGGCAGGACATGGAAGACAAGGCGCATTTTCCCCCGGTCAATCCTGTGACTGCCGGTCTTTCCGGAAGATGTCCGAGATGCGGACAGGGAAAACTGTTCGACGGGTTCCTCGACATCAAAAAGTCATGCTCGGCCTGCGGCCTGGATTTTTCCTTCGCCGATAGTGGAGACGGTCCTGCGGTCTTTGTTATCATGATTGTCGGCTTCATCGTGGTGGCGCTGGTCCTGCTGGTGGAACTGTCCTATCAGCCGCCTATCTGGCTGCACCTGATCTTGTGGCTGCCTTTGACCGTACTGTTGGCCGGTTCCACCTTGCGTCCGCTCAAAGGGCTGATGATCGCTCTGCAGTTCCGGCACAAGGCGGAAGAAGGCCGCCTTGATCGGGAAAAGTCCCAATAGCCAAGAAAGAGAATCCCGGCCATGGGGCCAGCGCGTAAACTCATCATTCCGGCAATTGCAGCAGCGGTCGCTCTGTTCATCCTGTTGAACCTTGGTTTCTGGCAGCTTGACAGGCTGGCCTGGAAGGAAACCCTCATTCTCCAGGTCGAACAGGGTGTCTCGAAACCTGCCGTGGTCGCACCTCCACCTTCCGCCTGGAACGAAATCACCGAGGAAGACGACTACAGGCATGTCAGCGTAAAAGGTACGTACGAGGACGGAACGGTCTTCTATTATACGTCACTTTCAAATCCCGCCGGGCCTTTGAAAGGGCCGGGGGTCATGGCCTATTCGCCTTTCAGGACAGAAGGCGGCTGGGTCGTGCTGGTGAACCGCGGTTTTCTTCCGCATGGGCTCCCTGAAGAACAGGAAAAGACAGCACTTGTGCTGCCGAGCGGACAGACCGAGATTTCAGGGCTGTTGCGATTGAGCGAAAAACCAAACTGGACAACCCCGGCACCCGATGAGAAGGATCGCATCTGGTTCGCCCGTGACACCGAAGCGATGGGTGACGTTCTGGGAGTAGGGGGGGCGGATCTGGCGCCCTACAGCATTGATCTAGATGCTGTCCTGACCCCACCGGCCGGACTGCCGCAGGCGGGTGAAACGATTGTTCGCTTCAAGAACGACCATCTCGGCTACGCCCTTACCTGGTTCGGCCTGGCAGCCACATTGATCGGTGTGTTTTTGACCTACGCGGCCACGGTTCTGTGGCCACGCAAGTCGAGATAGGTAGGTGGATTAGCCCAGGGCTTCCAAGATTGCCGCGGCACCCGTTTTGGTCGCTTCACCCGGGCTTTCCTCGATAGCGAGGAACGTGACTTCGCCGTCCTTTGCAATCAGCGCGAAACGTTGCGAGCGAAGGTGCCCGAAAATCGGTGCAGGACCGAGGCCGAGGCCCGCTGCCTCTACGAATTCAGCCGCAGTGTCTGAGAGAAATTTGATCTGACCGCCGGTGTTGGAGGCCTTTTCCCAAGCATCCATGACGAACACGTCGTTGACCGAAACGACGGCAATCTCATCGACGCCCTTGCCCTTCAATGTTTCTGCGTGTTCGACAAAACCCGGCAGATGGTTCATGTGGCATGTCGGTGTGAATGCTCCGGGAACTCCAAACAGGACCACGGTCTTGCCACCCGTCAGGTCACTGGTTGAAATCTCTCCGGGCCCATCGGCTGTCATGGTCTTGAAGCTGGCCTCGGGAAGGCGGTCCCCTACCTTGATTGTCATATCGAAATTCCCTTTGTTACGTGGCCGTACTTTCATCACAGCCCGCTGCTCAGATAGGGCGCAGGCTCCGGCACGTCGAGTGACGATACCGCAAAAACTGACATTATTGGGAGACAGTTGAATTTAGTTCACCCAGGCAGGCTGAATGGGCTCCAGATGTTCAATCGCCTTGCCCTCAATGGCGAGCACGAGTCTCAAGTGATCGTCGTCCTTGCCGGACTTCAGCCCCTTGGTGGACAGGTGCCATGTGACCTGATTGCCGGATTGCGAAGCAAGTTTGGCAAGTCCGATATAGGATCCTTCAGGACCGGCGACGAACAGTTCGGGCGTTGATCCCTCTTTCACACGTGTTTCGATAACCAGCCTGTCTTCGCCTGTCAGACTTACCGACTCGATTTTGAGGCCGTCGGCTTCGGAGGTGTGGGGAACGTTTGCCAGATCGCGTTCAATCAGTTTCGCTGCAAGCGTGTCTTTGTCCGCCGACGGGTCAAGATTGAGCGCCAGTGTCGCATCTCCCGGAACACAGATGTCCTTGCAGATGCCGAAGAACAGGTCGATATCAACACGCACTTTCTGCTTCGCATCCTCAGGCGTAATCCTGATCGGAAGCACGATGCCGTCGTGGTAGACAATCGACTCCGAAAATCCATCGCTGTAGCGCTCAGGTACGGGGTAGAGGATTTCGACTTCCCTTAAATTTTCCGTGTCCGTCAAAGTGATTTGCGGGGGAATGCCAGCTTCGCCCGGGTAACGCCAATAGGTGT
>JBCCVB010000097.1:0-26398 GCA_039195965.1 Pseudomonadota bacterium | reverse complement strand
CCCCGGTCAGATCCGGTTCAAGGTTTTGCTCGCTGACATAGGCGACATATTCTGTCTCCTCGTTTTCTGCGAGAAGATGATAGAAAGGCTGGTCACGGAGGGGGCGAACATCTTCGGGTATCGCATTCCACCACTCTTCCGTGTTGCTAAATGTCGGGTCGACATCGAAGATAACGCCCCGAAAGGGGTAAATCCGGTGCCGGACGACCTGACCTATTCTAAATTTTGCCGTTCGCATGGTTACTCGTCCGCCTACTGCATGCAATGCCGGGATACCGTGTCGGCAACCTGCTTGCAAGCGTTGTAATATTAAACATTACGCGACGAGGCTTGCGATTTCCTAAAGACCATAAACCTCAGCCAGCTCAGAATCTTTCGTGGCCACCAATTTTGCCAGATCCACGATCACCTTTGCCTGCTTCCAGGTCGCGTCGTCCTGCATCTTGCCGTCAATCATCACAGCACCGGTTCCGTCGGGCATCGCCTCAAGAATTTTCCGCGCGAATGCGACTTCGCCTGGATCCGGCGAAAAGACCTTCTTTGCAATTTCAATTTGTGTCGGGTGGAGGGACCATGCACCAAGGCATCCCATCAAAAATGCATTCCGGAACTGGCTTTCGCAGGCCTGAGGATCGGAAAAATCACCGAACGGTCCGTAGTAGGGTTTTAAACCGTAAGACAGGCAGGCATCGACCATCTTGCCAACTGTATAGTGCCAAAGGTCCTGCTGATAGGCGGTTCTGTGTGTACCATCCTTTGCATCTGAGAGGACCGCATAGTCCGGATGACCACCGCCAACACGTGTGGTTTTCATTCCTCTGGAGGCAGCAAGATCGGCCGGACCCAGGCTCATGCCATGCATACGGGGGCTGGCCGCAGCTATTTGCTCGACGTTCTTCACGCCCTCGGCAGTCTCCAGAATCGCATGGATCATGATCGGTTTGGTAAGACCCGCCTTTGCTTCCAGTTGGGCCAGAAGCTGATCGAGGTAGTGGATATCCCACGCACCTTCGACCTTGGGCAGCATGATTACATCTAGTTTTTCGCCGACGGCCGGAACAATTTCAAGAAGATCATCAAGAAACCACGGGCTGTTCAGACAGTTGGCCCGTGTCCAAAGACCGGTCGCCCCGAAGTCGTTTTCCTGCGCCATCTGGATGAAGCCGCGTCTGGCATCTGTTTTCGCATCTGCAGGGATCGCGTCTTCAAGATTGCCAAGCACCACATCAACTTTGCGGATCAGATCCGGAACCTTGGACCGCATCTTCTCAATATGCGGTGGCACAAAGTGGATCATGCGCTCCAGGGAAACAGGTCGATCGCGGAAAGGGGCGGGAGCTCCAATGGCGAGCGGCTTGTAAAATGAGCTTGGGGTCTTCATGAAACAGCTATCCTCCTCCTGACTGTCCTATAGCTATAGCGCTTATGCTGCGCTGCAACCATCCCCCGAAAGGAGAAGTCAGGTCATTGGCTGTTTACATTGGGTCTGCTGATTTTAACCGCTGCTCTTCTGGCATGCTTTTCCGCTGCGTTCTTCCCGGGAGGTGCCCATTTCCTATGGATCCACATCCATTGCTCCGGGTGCTCTCGGATCCATTCTTCAAAGACAGAGTGGATCTCAGCGGTTGCTCTTTCAATATCGTCCTGCCGGTCGTCGGTTATTGGTACTGAAATAGCGCGCCCCTCTATGAGAAAGTGAACGCCTTTCTTTCGTACGACACGTCCAAGCACAATCGGGACGTTACAGGAACGAGCGAGGGAAGCCGGAACGGGATTTGCGTAAGCCGGATGACCAAAGAAGGGAACCTGAATGCCGCGGGTCTCGCGTAGATCGCCCATAATGGCTACAACGCCGCCGTTCTTGAGCGTGCCAAGGATTTTGCGCGCAGTCTGGTGCCCTTTGGACAGAAGACCGCCTTTGTAAAGATCCTGGCGAAGCGATCTTAACGCCTTGTCCGCCTTCGGATTTCGAAGCGCCTGATAAACACCCGTGATTTCCACGCCGCGCCGAACGGCCGGTTGCACGCATAGTTCCCAGTTCGCGCTGTGAAATGAGACAAACAGACAACCTATTTCGCCGTTCAAGACAGATTGGGTTGTTTCGTCTGCTTTGATTTCGAAGCGAAAGTCCTGCTTGTGAAGGCGGTCGACATGAAACGTTTCTGCCGCGACCCTGCCGAGGTTGTCCCACATTCCCCGAACGATCCGTTCTCGTTCCTTGTTGCTCATCTCCGGAAATGCCATCTCGAGATGACGAAGTGCCCGCTTGTGGCGAGGATTGAAGGGAGCCAGTCGCCGCCAGAATGCCCCCATCACATAGGAAGCGATATCCACCGGGATAAGCCGGAACAGTCGGATTGCCGCCTTGAGAGCTATTCCTTCCACTCGGTTTTGAAAAACCGTGAGTTTAGGATGGTTACGCTGTCTTAGTTTTCGCGACATAAACGGGGTTTGCTTTCAGTTTTCAACGCTTTCCTTCAGGAAAAGCAATCTCCGACCGGGTCTAGGTGAAAGGGCCCTTGCGATGTGGCGTCAGAACTGCTTGGAATGCTGATCAACATGCTGACCTCAGTGTCACGCGTCCTTATCCAAGCAAGGCGCAAGATGCAAGCGCCTTGAGCTCATCGCGTCTTTCACGCTTGTCGTCACTATAGAATTTGGGATTCGAATGCAGGACGTCATTACTCTGGCACTACCTTTTTTCGGCCTGATCCTCCTGGGGTTTGGCGCCGGAAAACTGAAAAATCTGCCGGAGGCAGGCCTGAGTTGGATGAACTTCTTCGTAATCTACCTGGCGTTGCCCGCACTATTTTTCCGACTGCTTTCAGAAACTCCCTTTGAACAACTTGCGAATGTTTCATTCGTGGCTGCCACAACGTTCACCACCTACATTGTGTTTGCTATCTCGTTTTGCATCGGCGTTGTAGCAACGAAAGGTAGCATAGGCGAATCCACGATATTGGGCATCGCCGGAGCGTATTCTAACGTCGGATACATGGGACCGGGACTGACACTTGCCGTGTTGGGGGAACAGGCGACTGTTCCTACCGCGCTCATCCTGGCGTTCGACAATGCGCTCATGTTCATTCTCGCCCCCTTGCTCATGGCACTGGCGGGAACAGAAGACGATACAATCGCCGGCACCCTCAAACAGATCGGCATTCGTATCTTCACGCACCCTTTCATTCTTGCGACCATCGCTGGCGTACTTGCGGCCGCTCTGGAATTTCGCCCGCCGCAGGCGATCGATACGCTTTTGCTTTATCTCAGCAATGCCGCCGCGCCATGTGCCTTGTTCGCCATGGGTGTAAGCATCGCTCTGCGGCCAATTGGGCGCATCTCGGCAGAACTGCCTCTGGTGCTGATGGTGAAACTGGTCGTACATCCGTTACTGATCTTCTCGCTTTTGACCTGGTTGGGAGGGTTCGATCCAAGCTGGGTCGCAACTGCGGTTCTCATGTCTTGCTTGCCACCGGCCACAAACGTGTTCGTCATTGCCCAGCAATATGGAACCTATGTTCAAAGGGCGTCGAGTTTCGTGCTTGTTGGTACCGCAGTTTCTATCGTGACCGTCACGGCGTTCATCTGGGCGCTGACCACAGGGTATCTGCCGACCTGATACAGTCGACACAGCCTAGACCTATCCAAGAAAATAGGCCGGGGCGCACGAGATCTGGAGGGCTTTGAAACATGAAAGGCGACCCGGCGGTTCTTGCCCTGTTGGAAAGCTATCCCGAAGACTTGAGCAGCGCCTTGAAAGCACTGCGCGAGATCATTCTGGAAACGGCAGCGGAACACACCGACATTGGCGAATTGCAAGAAACCTTGAAATGGGGGCAGCCAAGTTATCTCACTGTCCGGCCGAAGACGGGAACGACAGTCCGCATTGATAGGGACAAGTCAGAGCTCGGCGACTATGCACTATATGTGAACTGCCAATCTTCGCTGGTGTCCGATTGGAGGACGCTGTTTCCTGATCTGACGTTTGGTGGAGACAGAAGCGTCCACTTCAAGCTGGTCGAACCGCTTCCGGAAGAGGCGGCACGGCACATGATAACCATGGCGCTTACCTATCACAGCAGAAAGCGTAAATCCGTCTCAAAATAGGCCCGTTGCCGGCTCTATTTATGAAGCTGAAATCCGCTTCCGGGCGCCATGCCTTCACGCATCAGCAGCCTGCGGAACGGACCTACCTTTCCGGCAAGGTACATGCCTGTGCTTCGCGCCATCTGAACCGGCAGGAAACCGGTCAGCAAGGACCTGTTCAGGGCGTCCACGGCATTTGTTCTAGAACGAATATCCTTGAAGCGCTTGGTTTCATAAGGAGCCAATGTCGATTGGGCTCCAATATCAAGCTGTTTTACCTTTGCCGTGGCTAGGAGACTTACGAGGTCAGATATGTCCCTGAGGGACAGGTTGAGACCTTGCGCGCCTATAGGAGGAAAAACATGTGCGGTTTCTCCAACAAGCGCCAGGCGCGGCGCAACAAGGTTCCTCGCAGTCATACCTGAAAGCGGATAGCTCTGTACCTTCGACGCGATCTTGAATGGTCCCAATATGGAATGCGCCCGACGTTCAAGTTCACGTTCAAGCTCCTTGGTTGCCATCGCAAGCAGCCTCTGAGCACCTTCTCTGGTTTCAACACAGACAAGCGATGACTGCCGCCCGGGCAGGGGAACGAGCGTGAATGGGCCGGTTGGCGTATGAAATTCGGTTGAAATGTTCTGATGAGGCAGTCTGTGATCCAGATTGAGCACGACGGCTACTTGAGGATATTTCCAGGTGCTGACATCAATTTCCGCAGAGTCACGAATGAGTGAATTACGGCCGTCTGCAGCAACGACCAAACGCGAATGGACCGTCCTACCTTCATTTGTTTCAAGCAGGGCATGTTCAGATCCGAAGCTCGCTGCTGCTACGCTTTGCTCGATTACTTCAAGGTTTGACTGCGAACGGCACTTCTCTTCAAGAACAACATTGAGTTCGCTATTCAAGATATTGAAACCAAACTCTTCGAGATCCAGCTCTGCGCTGTCGAAAACGACCTCTGGAGCGCGGATCAGCCGCCCGGTATCATCAATCATGCGCATCTTGCGCAAGGGAGCAGCGTTTTCCCTGATGTCCTGCCAAACGCTTATGTCTTCCAGCTGGGACAGGGACTGTTGCCACAGGGCTGTTGTTCTGCCGTCGACCTTTGCCGCAGTGGGGGCCAATAGAACCGTTTTCAGACCGATTTGAGCAAGCGAAAGTGCCGCGATGCGCCCGGATGGGCCTCCGCCAACGACGGCTACATCATATAGTTCGGTCTTTTTGGATTTGGGCATGTGACTGACCTGGATGGATTTCACTACATTAAGAAATTGTTCGAATGGTTTCAAAATTCAACGGGATGAAACCACGCAGCTGCTTCCGGCGCGCCTTTCGTATATATTTGATCGCAAATCAAAACATGCGGGAAATCAAACCTTCCAACGACATTTTCAACTAGAGTGTGGCTGTAGAAGGCACAGCCAGTTTTGTATTTTCGGACATGACAACGGTAACACGCACAAATTCTTCGGCACGCTCGCCAAAAGACCAACCGGCACGAACAAGCGGCTGGCCTCTGGTTCTGGTGGCAATCACGCTCCTGAGCCTTGCAGGGTGGACTTATCTGGCTGCCATGATTGCAGACATGATACCCGCAATGGATATGACTGAGGCAGGCCCGGGTATGGGTGTGTTCAATCAGTTCAATATCTTCAAGGGCCTTTCTGCGGACGCGAGGGCTGCATTGGCGGCTTTGTGCCTCCCGGCGGGAGCAACATTCGGCATGCCCGGACCGGAGATGACCGTAGCGGATCTTCTGAAGATTTTTCTTATGTGGGCAATGATGTCATTGGCGATGATGCTTCCGAGCGCTTCGCCAATGCTGCGAGCATACACATTGAAAATCAGTACCCCCGATCGCTCAACCCGCGTCGCAGCCCTCCAGGCTTTCATGGCAACCCTTGGCTATCTACTCGTCTGGCTCGGCTATGCCCTGGTTGCAACGGCAGCTCAGTGGCTGCTTTCAAGGATAGGTGGCCTGAACGACATGATGGCACCTGTGAGCCTGGCACTGACTACTTCTGTGTTGTTTGCGGCGGGACTTTATCAGTTCACACCTGCGAAACGCTCCTGTTTGCAGCGTTGCTGGTATCCTCGCTGGTCGTTCGCAAGCCAAACCGGTCCCAATCACATCACAACCGGTCTGCGTGAGGGATTGGTGCAGGGATGGGCGTGTCTGGGCTGCTGCTGGGCAGTTATGTCGGTCATGTTCGCCGTCGGATTGATGAATATCGTCTGGATTGCATTGTTGGGCGGTGTGATGGCCCTTGAGAAAACGTTTCCCAGCAGAACCTTTCCGGCAGTCATAGGAGTGTTTCTGGTTATATGGGCAGCATTTCTGACAATCGTCATCCTGTTCAAAGGCTCTGCTTTGTGAGAAACTTACAGAATCGCGACAAGGACTGTTTTTTCGGTTCACACTGTCATACGATTGCAATAATAGTCAGCGCCAGCGCCTAAGAGGTCTTTGGCAAGGGATGGGTAAATTTTCACCCATGCGACAACGCGGCATTACATTCGCGCCCCGATCTATCAGTTGTGAGGAAATCCCGTGACGGACATAACGCCAGGCAAAGAGGCGCCGGAACCCGCTCTATTCCTGATCCATGTGTTGACTGCGTCCGGAGCACCGATCGCGTTGGTCGCGCTTTTGGCAGGTGCGCAGGGAAACTGGGCCGAAATGTTCGCCTGGCTTGGCTTGGCATTTTTTGTCGACGGCATCGATGGGCCGCTGGCACGGCGTTTCAATGTGGCCGAACGATTGCCTCGCTGGTCCGGTGCGTCGCTTGATTTCGTCATCGATTACGCAACTTACGTGTTCCTGCCTGCGTTTGCGCTTTCGTGGAGCCTGATGCTGTCTCAACCGTGGAACTGGATTTGCGGTGGCCTTGTTGTATTCACTGGCGCGTTGTACTTTGCCGACAACGGCATGAAAACGCCTGACGGTTCTTTCAAGGGATTTCCTGCCGGGTGGAACATGGTCGTCTTCGGATTGATGGTTCTGTCTCCGTCTGAACTCTTTACCATCGTTGCGGTGCTTTTGTGTTGCGCTCTGACCTTTGCGCCCATCAGATTTGTTCACCCGGTCAGGGTCCGTCGTTGGCGCGCAATTACACTGCCCATAACACTTTTGTGGATGGGGATGGCCGCCTATGCGATTTTGGACGGAATGTCTCTCAACGGTCTCTCCGCAATAGTGTTCACTGGTGCAAGTCTCTATCTTTTCTCGGTGTCTGCCGTTCAGCAGCTACTGGACAGGGTCGACTGACGCGACCGGGCGGTCTTTCCGAGACCGCCGGTTTCGTACCTCCGATCAAGACTTCGTCTTCAACATCTGAATCGCCTTGAGCATACGCTTGAGGCGTCTCAGGTGTGCTCATCTGTCGTCTCCTGTGAAACCACACGTCGGCCACGACTAGAGAACGACTCGTCTCATCAGAATTTCTGTTTCGCGACGGTCTTTTCCGCAGGCGTTGAAATCATTACTGTTCTTGCAACACCCAATCGCCATACGGCAGATTCGACAAACGATCATTCACCCTCGGGAGGAAATAATGGTTCAGGCAATTCGCGTGCACGAGACTGGTGGCCCCGAGGTGATGCGCTGGGAACACGTCGACGTCGGCGAACCGGGGCCCGGAGAGGCGCGTATCCGGCACACGGCTATCGGCCTGAATTTCATAGATACTTATTTCAGGTCCGGTCTTTATCCGGCCCCGGATGGCCTCCCGTTCTCACCGGGAAACGAAGGCGCCGGAATCGTTCAAACGGTCGGTGAAGACGTCACACACATCAGTCCCGGAAACCGCGTTGCCTATGTGGGTCCGCTCGGCGCATACGTGCAAGAGAGAATTGTCCCGGCAGACAAACTTGTCGTGATCCCCGAAGGCGTCGATGAGAAGACGGCTGCAGCCATGATGCTGAAGGGCATGACCGCCCAATATCTTCTGCGCCAGACATTCAGGGTCGGACCGGAAACGACGCTGCTCTTTCATGCCGCCGCTGGTGGCGTCGGCCTGATAGCCGGTCAATGGGCGGCACATTTGGGAGCAACGGTAATCGGCACTGCCGGATCTGAAGAGAAGATCGAACTTGCCAAAGCTCACGGCTATCAGCACATGATCAACTACAGAACCGAAAACTTTGCCGAAAGGGTCAAGGAGATTACCGACGGCAAGGGCTGCGATGTAGTTTACGATTCCGTCGGGCAAGACACTTATCCCGGTTCACTCGATTGCCTGAAACCGCTTGGCATGTGGGTAAGCTTCGGACAGTCATCCGGCCCGATTGCCGATTTCAATCTGGGTCTACTGGCTCAAAAGGGTTCGCTGTTTGCAACGCGGCCCACGCTCTTCACTTATATCGCTACCCGGGAAGCGTTGGAAAAAACGGCTGGAGAATTGTTCGATATTGTACGCAATGGCGTCGTCAAGATTGAGATCAATCAGGAATATCGTCTGGCTGACGCGGTTCAAGCTCATCAGGACCTGGAGGGAAGAAAGACCACCGGCGCAACCATTCTGATCCCGTAAGGCATCAAGAGGACATGCTTTCTAGCCGGGTACAGGAACTGTCTCGAAATCTATACAGCCCAGCCATGCGATACTTCCTGGCTGCCGCTGAGGCTGGCTCCATTCGTGCGGCATCGCGCGAACTCAATGTCGCTTCATCTGCCGTCAATCGCCAGATTCTCTGGCTGGAGGAAGCTCTTGGTCTGCAGCTCTTCGACCGGGTGGGCAGGCGCATTCGCTTATCGCAGGCAGGGGAACTTCTCCTCGCTCACATTAGGCGAACCTACTCGGATTTCGAGGGAACTGTCGCCGAGCTGGATGCGCTTAAAGGTCTGCGCAGAGGCACGGTTTCAATAGCGTCGGTGGAAAGCGTTGCGGAAAAGCTGCTGCCAGCAGTCATCAGCAGTTTTCGACGAAGCTATCCCGGCATTCATGTGAATGTTTCGATTTCTTCCTCCCAGGAAGCAGCGAGAAAGGTGGAAGCTGCCGAAGCAGACGTCGGCTTCACCTTCGATCCGCCTGAAACTTCAGCTCTGACAATCGCCTTCCACCATGATCTGGTCATCGGAGCTCTGATGACACCTGACCATCCGCTTGCCGGGGAAAGAAAACTCAGCCTTCAGGACTGTTTGAAGTATCCGGTTGCACTGCCAGCTGAAGGTTTGTCACTGCGCACGAGGATTGACCTTGTCCGGGGACACATCCCGGGCGCTTCGAGAACATATGTCGAAGCAAATTCGTTGCGCCTGATGCGGGCACTGGCAAGGGAGGAGCAGGTCATCGGATTTCAAACCTTGATTGGGTGCGAAGAGGACCTGGCGTCCGGCACCCTGGTCTTCAAACCCCTGTCGGATGCACCACTTCAGGCAGACAGATTATGTGTGGTAACCTCTTCCTTGCGCGCTCTGGCACTCGCTCCTGGAATGTTTTTCGACCATGCAGTGCTCGCCCTGAAGGATCATCTTCCTTCACTTGATGCCAAATAGGCATCATTGAGTTCTCAAATGAGCGCTTTGGATCCAGACTTTTTTAAGGCACATTTTTCGTAAGAGTTTGCGGCACTTTGCCGCGCGAGGGAGAAAACAGATGGGGCGTTTGACAACGCACGTACTCGATACCGCTCTTGGCAAGCCGGCTAACGGCTTGAAAATCGAACTTTGGTCTCAGGGTGAAAACCCTGAACATCTTTCCTCGCACGAAACCAATGAAGACGGACGGGTGGACACACCTATCCTGGCAGGCCGGGCCTTTCAAACAGGAACCTACGAATTGAGGTTCCATGCAGGGCAATACCTGGAACAAACCGGCCAGGAGCTACCCCAGCCACTTTTTCTGGATGTTATTCCAATCCGCTTCGGAATTGCTGAGCCGGATGGCCACTATCATGTGCCGCTGCTCCTTTCACCTTTTGGGTATTCTACCTATCGGGGGAGCTAAGCGATGCGTGACACAATCCGATTTCTTAAAAATGGCGAGTTGGTCGAACTTGAAAATGTCGGCCCAACCGAAACGGTTCTTGATTATCTCCGGCTTCGCCGTCGGGACACCGGTACGAAGGAAGGCTGCGGAGAAGGCGATTGCGGGGCCTGTACGGTTGCTGTCGGGCGTCTGATTGACGGCAAGCTTAACTATCAGCCAATCAACAGCTGCATTCAATTGCTCGGAATGATCGACGGCGCGGAACTTGTCACGGTTGAAGACCTGACGCAGGACGAAAAGCTTCACCCGGTACAAAACGCTCTGGTGGAGTTTCACGGCTCACAGTGCGGGTTCTGTACGCCAGGATTCGTGATGACCTTGTTTACGCTCTACCATGCTGCGTCCAAGGAGAAATCGCGCAAGACAGTAATCGAATGGCTGGCTGGCAATCTTTGCCGCTGCACCGGTTACAGACCAATCGTAGAATCCGCGCTGGATGCTTGCTTCGAAACCGTCGATGACGTGTTTTCCTGGCGTGCGAACCAGACCCGGGAAAAGCTGCAGGATCTTGCCGACAGCAGAGACATTTTCATCGGAGACAGCAGCAAGTTCTTTGCTTCGCCCGCGACGCTTGATGGATTGGCCGCCTTCTATGGACAGCATCCGGATGCAACGCTGGTTGCCGGGGCAACTGACGTCGGTCTTTGGATAACGAAGCACTTGCGGGAACTTCCCAAGATGATTTGGCTCGGCCGGATACAAGGTCTGGACCGGGTTGAAGAAAGCCCGAGCGGCGTTCTTATTGGTGCAACGGCTACGTTCGAGGCAACGGAAGCCGCGATGACAAGATTGTCTCCCGACCTCGGTGAATTGTGGAAGCGTATTGGCTCAAAACAGGTTCGCGCTTCCGGCACAGTTGGCGGCAACATAGCGAATGGTTCTCCGATCGGAGATTCGCCTCCGGCACTTATCGCACTGGGTGCTACACTCGAACTGCAATCCGCTGACGGATCGCGAGCGCTGCCATTGGAAGATTTCTTCATCGACTACGGCAAACAGGACCGTGGGACAGATGAGTTCGTCACCGGACTTTTCGTGCCCCGTCTTTCCGGCAATCAGGCTTTTCGTTGCTACAAGATTTCCAAGCGGTTCGATCAGGACATCTCGTCGGTCATGGGAGCATTTCGTTTTACGATAGATGACAACATCATAACCGATGCGCGCATCGTGTATGGAGGAATGGCCGGTACTCCAAAAAGGGCAGGTGGGTCTGAGGAAGCGCTGATGGGAGCCTCCTTGGACGATCCGGCAACGTGGGGAGCCGGCATGCAATCGCTCCTTACGGATTTCGCGCCGATGACCGATATGCGAGCCAGTGCGGAATACCGTATGGAAACGGCTAGAGCCCTTCTTGCCAAGGCGCTGATGGAGATCAGCGGCACACCGGCAGAAGACCTCAGAGTACTTGCCAAGCGGGAGGCAAATCATGACCGCGCCGCTTGATCAAAAGAACATGGAAATGTCCTTGAAGCACGTCCGCAAGCCTTTGGCTCACGACAGTGCCAAGAAACACGTGCGAGGAACAGCCACCTATATCGACGATATCGTCGAACCATTGGGAACCCTGCATGTCGTGCCGGGTTGGACCAGGCAGGCGGTTCGTGGACGAATCCAGTCCGTGGATCTTGAAGACGTCGAGAAAACACCTGGCGTAATTGCAGTCCTGACCTCAAGCGACATCAAGGGTATCAACGACTGTTCTTCAGCGCTCGGCGGTGACCCGGTACTTGCCGAGGACGAAATCCTGTTTTTTGGACAGGTCGTTTTTGCGGTTGTTGCAGAAACAAGAGAAATCGCGCGCAAGGCTGCACTCAAGGCAAAAATAGACGTGACGCCGATCACGCCCATCCTGACACCTCAGGACGCCGTTGACGCTGACACCACTGTTCTACCTGACTACCAGTTTCGTCGAGGGTCTCCGGAAACCGGTATGCAGGCTGCCGAGGAAGTGCTCTCAGGTTCAATGTTCATTGGAGGACAAGAGCACTTTTATCTTGAGGGGCAAATCGCAATGGCGTTGCCTCAGGAAGATGGCGGCATGCTGGTTAATACATCGACCCAGCACCCGACCGAAGTTCAGCATACCGTCGCCAAGGTGCTTGGCGTTCCGGACGCGACAATCACCGCTGAAATTCGCCGGATGGGAGGAGGTTTCGGCGGCAAGGAGTCGCAAGCCAACCAATGGGCCAGCCTCGCGGCACTTGCCGCACAAAAAACCGGAAAGACGTGCAAGCTTCGCCTGGACCGAGATGACGACATGATCATGACCGGCAAGCGGCATGATTTTAAGGTCGACTGGAAAGTCGGATACGATGAGTCCGGCAAGATCCGAGCCGTTGACATGGAGTTTCTGGCCCGATGCGGCTATTCGGCTGATCTTTCCCTGGGCGTCAATGACCGGACACTTTTTCATTCCGATTCCAGCTACTTCTACCCGGACGCCTTGATCCGTTCTCGAAGGTTGCGCACCGACACATGTTCGAACACCGCCTTCAGAGGCTTTGGTGGCCCACAGGGAATGCTCGCGGCCGAACGCCTGATTGATGCCATTGCAATCACGCTCGGCAAAGACCCGCTCGATGTGCGCAAACTGAATTTCTACGACGGGGAACGAAACCTGACGCCGTATGGGATGCCGGTTGAAGAATATGAGGTCATGCACGACCTCATTTCACAGATCGAAGAAAGCTCAGACTACTGGCAAAGACGGGAAGAAATTAAAGAGTTCAACGAAAACAACGCCGTTCTCAAAAAGGGACTGGCGCTAACCCCGGTCAAATTCGGGATTTCGTTTACTTTGAAACATCTCAATCAGGCCGGAGCGCTCGTGCATCTTTATACCGATGGTTCTGTTCACCTGAACCATGGTGGCACGGAAATGGGGCAGGGCCTTTATCAGAAGGTTGCACAGGTCGTTGCCGAAGAGTTCGGTGTGTCCCTTGATAAGGTCGTCATTACGGCAACCAATACATCCAAGGTGCCGAACACCGGCCCGACCGCGGCATCCTCGGGAACAGATCTGAACGCCATGGCGGCGAAAAACGCCGCACAAGTCATCAAGGGCAGACTGATCGAATTCCTGTGCGAACAACATCAATGCGGGCCCGAGGCTGTGCATTTCGGCGACAACAACGTCATTGTCGGCGATCAAAGCTTTGCTCTGTCCGATGTAGCCAAGCAAGCCCACATGGCACGCATTCAGATGTCCCATGCTGGCTTTTACGCGACGCCTGGTATCACGTGGGATCGTGAAAGTGTGACTGGGCGACCGTTTTATTACTTCGCTTTCGGTGGAGCCTGTGCGGAAGTAACCATCGATACCATGACCGGCGAAATGACGGTCGACCGCGTGGACATACTTCATGACGTCGGCCATTCGCTGAACCCTGCTATCGATATGGGCCAGATCGAAGGTGGCTTTGTTCAGGGCATGGGCTGGCTGACGACCGAAGAACTTGTGTGGGACGAACAGGGGCGTCTGCGGACACACGCACCCTCGACCTACAAAATACCGACAGCATCGGACCTGCCGGAAGACTTCAGGGTCAAGCTCTATGAGGGCTCCGGAAACCCTAAGGAAACCGTCTACAGGTCCAAAGCTGTCGGGGAGCCCCCAGTCATGCTCGCCAACGCGGTATTCTGCGCGATCATGAATGCGGTCGCCTCACTGTCTCCTGGCGAAGTGCCGGACCTACACGCGCCTGCAACACCTGAATCCATCATGCGCGCCGTTCAGGATCTGCGCAGGAGAAAGGCCGGGTCATGAGCGTTTGGGGTCACATTGTTGACTGCCTGAAGAGCAGCGGCGCCTGTGCCCTCGTAACCGTGGCACGAGCTGATGGCTCCACACCCAGGGAAATCGGTGCGCGAATGATTGTCGATCAGAATGCGCATTTTCGCGGCACGATTGGCGGCGGCACGCTGGAGTTTGAAGCTATTCGACTGGCAGCCACCGCTGCAAAGACAGCTGAACCAAGACTTATCCTTCGCTCAGTTTCACTCGGACCGGACCTCGGTCAATGCTGCGGTGGACGCGTTCAGCTGGCAATTGAAGTTTTGACTGAGGAATGCCTGGAAGAAGCACGTCGACTTTCTGCATTGGAAGCGTCGGGCGGTCTGTTTACGACTGTTGCCGGTCTCGAAGGCGACAAAGTTGGCAGTCGCCGACACTATCAAGGCACACCGTCTCAACGATTTACCGTCGAGCAAAATGACGAAAGCGGCCCCTCGCTTGTTATCGAGCAATTTGGAACAGATCACCGGTCTCTTTACGTGTTCGGAGCCGGACATGTCGGCAAAGCTTTGATTCTCGCACTCGCGCCCTTGCCATTCGCTGTGACCTGGATCGACAGCAGGGCGGATCAATTTCCCGGACCGGTCCCGGGTAACGTGAAGAAAGTATGTGTCGAAGACCCGCCGTCAATTCTGACAGATGCAGCTGAAGGTGCGTTTATTCTCGCCATGACACATTCGCACGCGCTGGATGAAGAAATTATGGCACGAGCCTTGCTTACGCAAAGGTTTGCCTATTGCGGGGTTATCGGCTCCCAAACCAAGCGAAAGCGGTTCCAGAAACGACTGAAATCAAGGGGATTGAACGACAGTCTAGTATCAAAAATGGCCTGTCCGGTAGGGATCTCGCAGATCCGATCGAAGCATCCGGCTGCTATCGCGGCTGGCATAGCGGTCGACCTGCTACAGAGGGACGAGGCCAATCATCAACAGACCGCTGCAGGCGAGGGGCTTGCACAAATTGTACCACATGGTCAATAAAGCGGCATACGCTCGGGGGACGGCGTGGCA
The DNA here is from genome assembly GCA_039195965.1 of Pseudomonadota bacterium. Taxonomy (GTDB): domain Bacteria; phylum Pseudomonadota; class Alphaproteobacteria; order Rhizobiales; family Stappiaceae; genus Roseibium. The sequence continues at coordinate 11,516 of JBCCVB010000097.1, read as the reverse complement.
GAAACAATCCATTCAGAGGTGGAAAGCAATATGGTTCAGCAAGATAGATCCGGAAAGGACACACTGCTGGACGCAAGAGGACTGACCAAAAGGTTCGGTGACACTCTTGCAAACGACAAGGTCGACCTGATCATCAACAAGGGCGAAATACACGCGCTTTTGGGAGAGAACGGTGCGGGCAAGTCAACCTTGGTGAAAATGTTCTACGGCTCGCTCGAACCTGATGGTGGAGAAATCATCTGGGACGGTGCAAAGGTCGACATCGGAAATCCTGCTGCTGCCAGAGAACTCGGCATCGGCATGGTTTTTCAGCACTTCTCTCTGTTCGAAGCCCTGAATGTGGTTGAGAACATCGCTCTTGCGCTGCCAAATCCGGGGAAGATGACCGATCTGGCGAGCAGGATTGAAACCGTGTCTCGCGATTATGGGTTGCCGCTTAACCCGACAGACATCGTTGCCGATCTTCCGGTGGGCATCCGTCAGCGCATCGAGATCGTCCGCTGTCTTCTTCAGGAGCCACAGCTGATCATCATGGACGAACCGACATCCGTCCTGACGCCCCAGGAAGCCGATCAACTGTTCCTGACCCTGCAACGGTTGGCGGAAGAAGGTTGCGCGGTCCTCTATATCAGCCACCGTCTGGAAGAAGTGAAACGGATCTGCCACCACGCAACGATCCTGAGACATGGTCAGGTTGTTCGCGAATGCGACCCGACGAAGGAAACCCCCGCCTCACTGGCAAGCATGATGGTCGGGGCAGATGTCGCCTCTGTCAGCGCGAGCGAGCAAAAGCCGCAAATTGGCGAAGTTCGGCTGGGACTGCAGAATTTGTCGCTCCCTGCATCCACTCCGTTTGCGACAGCTCTGAACAAAATCTCTTTGGACCTTCGTGCCGGTGAAGTGGTTGCGATCGCCGGAGTTGCCGGAAACGGTCAGGGAGAACTTTTCGATGCGATATCCGGTGAAGTACCAGTTACGCCTCAGATGGTTCAGCTAGATGGCACACCATGCGGCTCCAGAAACATCACCTGGCGCCGCAAGCAGAATGCCGCGTTCGTCCCTGAGGAAAGACTTGGTCACGGCGCTGTGCCGGGCATGAAACTGTCGCAGAATATTGTGCTGACGCGCCATAGCACCGGCGACAAACTTGTTGGTGGCGGGTTTGTTTCGAACACCCAGGCCGGTGCGATGGAGCAACGCATCAAACAGACATATGACGTGCGCATGTCTCATGACGACCCTGAGGCCCGCTCTCTCTCGGGTGGCAATCTTCAGAAGTTCGTCGTCGGTCGTGAACTCGACAGGAAACCCGGAGTCTTGGTCGTCAACCAACCAACCTGGGGTGTTGATGCGGGGGCTGCTGCCCTCATTCGCCAGGCCTTGATTGATCTTGCCCGCTCCGGATCTGCGGTTCTTGTCATCAGTCAGGACCTGGACGAGATCTTCGAGATCGCCGACAGAATTGCGGTGATCTCCAGGGGCTTTCTGTCAGCTGCGGAACCGGCTGGAGAAATGACCCGTGAACGGGTGGGCCTCCTGATGGCAGGTGGTGCGGAAACGCAAGGGGAGGTCGCCTGATGCGTATTGAACTGGTCAAAAGAAAAGAACACAGCCAGACCATGGCGTTGCTGTCACCGCTGATTGCGGTTGGTCTAACCGCCCTTACAGCCGGAATTATTTTCTCAATAACCGGCCACAATCCATTGATTGGACTTTATAAATTCTTCATTGAACCACTCACTCAGCAATGGTCGCTGGAAGCAACGATCGACAAGGCTACACCGCTCATCCTGATTGGGTGTGGTCTGGCGGTTTGTTATCTTTCCAATAACTGGAACATTGGTGCGGAAGGTCAATTTGTTATCGGCGCATTGTTCGGTTCCATATTGCCTGTGCTTTTTCCCGAGTTTGAAACTGGCGCGACCTTACCGCTCATGCTGGTATTCGGCGCGATCGGTGGTGCTCTGTGGGCATTGATCCCCGCACTTTTGAAAACCCGATTCAACACCAACGAGATCCTGACCAGCCTCATGCTGGTTTATGTCGCCAGCCTGATACTCGATTATCTGGTTCGAGGCCCCTGGAGGGATCCCGGCGGCTATAACTTCCCGGAGTCGCGGATCTTTTCTGACGCGGCGACCTTGCCGGAAATCTTCGACGGCGCCATGAGCCTGTCCGCACCAATCACCGTGGTCATTGCAATCATACTGGCAATTGTTCTCGCAAAGACCCTCAAGGGCTTTGAGATCCGTGTCATGGGAGAAAGCCCGCGCGCAGGAAGTTTCGCCGGGTTCTCGGCAAAGCGCCTTACGCTGTTTTCCTTTGCCTTGGCAGGTGCACTTGCCGGTCTTGCCGGAACCATGGAAGTCTCGGGAGCACTCAACCAGTTGCTGCCATCCATTTCTCCCGGCTACGGATTTACCGCCATCATCGTCGCCTTTCTTGGACGCTTGAACCCGATCGGTATCATCATTGCCGGTTTTGTTCTCGCCTTGTCATACATTGGCGGTGAGGGCGTCCAGTCTTCGATGGGCGTTTCCAACGAAATAGCCAGCGTTATCCAGGGGATGCTTCTCTTTTTCGTCCTGGCCTGTGACACATTGATCTTGTACCGAATTCGCATGGTCTCCCGCCGTGCTCCAGCCGGGGAGGCGTCTCATGTTTGAAGCTGTTCTGCTTACCGTCATTACCGCGGCGACACCTCTGCTGATCGCCGCAATCGGCGAACTCGTGGTTGAGCGGTCCGGTGTCCTTAACCTTGGTGTCGAGGGAATGATGATCATGGGTGCAGTGATGGGATTTGCTGTGGCAAATCAGACTGGCTCTGGCACGCTTGGCGTAATCGCGGCGATCATTGCAGGCATGGCAATGTCCTCGCTGTTCGCATTCCTGGTCCTTGTGCTGGTGACCAATCAGGTCGCAACGGGTCTGGCGCTCACCATCTTGGGGATTGGTCTCTCCGGAATGATCGGCGAGGCATATATCGGTGTGCCGGGTCTCGATCTTCCCGAACTCTACATCCCAGGACTGTCGGACATTCCGTTTATCGGTCCCGTCTTCTTCCAGCAGGACGCCATAGTCTACCTGAGTTTTGTTCTGGTGGCGGTTGTCGCCTATGGCCTCTTCCGTACAAGGCTTGGTCTCGTGCTGCGTGCCGTAGGTGACAATCACGGCTCAGCTCATGCGCTCGGTTACTCGGTGATCAGAATTCGTTTCGCAGCGGTTTTGTTTGGAGGGGCATGCGCGGGACTTGCCGGCGCCTACATGTCACTGGCGTATACGCCGCAATGGGTTGAAAACATGACCGCCGGCCGAGGCTGGATTGCACTGGCACTCGTGGTGTTCTCGTCCTGGCTGCCCTTGCGCGTGGTGGTTGGGGCATACCTGTTCGGTGCCGTCAGCGTCCTGAACCTTCACGCGCAGGCAGTGGAACTGGACATACCGTCTCAGCTGCTGTCCAGTCTGCCCTACCTTGCGACTATTTTGGTGCTTGTACTCATCTCCGCAAACCGCAGACTGACGCTCGTCAACACGCCCGCGTGCCTGGGCAAGCCTTTCGTACCCGACCGGTAGCGCATGCGCCAGCCGGTCTTGTCCGCACCTGAAAGCGATCGCGGGACGGACCTATCGATAACGATCGCAACAGAGAGATCGAACCAGAGGGGAATGGAACACATGAAATCTCTTTTGAAAGCCACGGTTGCTGCCGCTGCTTTTGTTGCTGCCGGATCCGCGGCAAATGCTGCTGATGTCAAGGCATGCTTTGTCTATGTTGGCCCGGTTGGTGACTTTGGCTGGTCCTACCAGCACGACCAGGGCCGCCTGGCCGTCGAGGAAAAGTTCGGTGACAAGGTCGAGACCGCTTACCTGGAAAGTGTGCCGGAAGGTCCGGATGCCGAACGCGCGATTGAGCGTTTTGCTCGTGAGGGATGCAACATCATCTTCACCACATCTTTCGGCTACATGAACCCAACCATCAAGGTGGCCAAGAAGTTCCCGGACGTGAAGTTTGAGCACGCGACAGGCTACAAGACAGCCGACAACGTCTCGACCTACAACTCAAAATTCCACGAAGGCCGCTATATCATCGGTCAGATCGCAGCGAAGCAGTCCGAATCCGGTGTAGCCGGCTACATTGCTTCCTTCCCGATCCCGGAAGTTGTTGCCGGTATCAATGCGTTCCTTCTTGGCGCGCAATCCGTCAACCCGGACTTCAAGCTGAAGGTTGTGTGGGTCAACAGCTGGTTCGACCCGGGCAAGGAAGCTGATGCTGCTAAGGCTCTGATCGACCAGGGTGCCGACATCATCACACAACACACCGATTCCACGGCTCCTCTGCAGGTTGCCCAGGAACGCGGCGTGCATGGTTTTGGCCAGGCTTCCGACATGATCAACTTCGCCAAGGACGCTCAGTACACTGCCATCATTGACGAGTGGGCACCTTACTACATCGAACGCGTCCAGGCCGTCATGGATGGCAACTGGCATGCAGAGAGCACCTGGGACGGCTTGGCGGAAGGCCACGTTGTCATGGCTCCTTACACAAACCTGCCGGACGATGTTGTAGAAATGGCGAAAGCGACCGAAGCCAAGATCAAGGAAGGCTGGGAACCCTTTACCGGTCCGATCAACAAGCAGGACGGTTCTGTAGGCGCAGAAGATGGCGTTCGACTTGATGACGGCGCGATCCTCGGCATGAACTGGTACGTCGAAGGCGTCGACGACAAGCTGCCGCAATAACACAATAATGCTGGTCCGAAGCCTGTCTTCGGACCAGTACGCTTCCTGAATGTTTCAGCTGAGACGCATGTAATCGGGACTGACGCCCGACTGCCCGGCTTGACCATCAAACGTCACGTCTTGGAAATTTTGCACCCGGTCGTGAGCAAGACAAATCGTATTTCTTCCAACCAGCAAGTATAAATTGAATTGTCCGTTTTTGAGACAAAAACTTTTTGATAACGTCGGGTTCTTCGGAAGAACCAAAATCGAATCCTTGGCCCGTTTTGGAAATAGAACTAAAGCCTTCATATAGGAGGGCAGGGCCATGATCCGTAAAATTGCCAAGTTACTCTTTGTCATACCTTTTCTTTTCGTCAGCACGACTGTGCTTGCGCAAGATATTGAAAAACAGGTTCTGACAATTTCCGGAGGAACTGCCACTGGGGATACCGCCCAGCTTTCTATTCAGGACCTCGAGAAATTGCCGCAAGTCGAATATGTGACTGCAACTCCGTGGCACGACGGCCAGGTTTCGTTCAAGGGCGTTCTGCTTAGCGTCCTTATGGATCATCTTGGGGCGACCGGAGATAGCGCGGAAATCGTAGCACTAAACGACTATCGCGCCGTTCTGCCTGTATCAGATTTCGAAGAGCATGCACCGATCTTGGCCTATAAGCTAAACGACAAATACATGAGGGTCAGGGACAAGGGGCCTCTGTTTGTCATTTACCCGTTTGACGACAAGCCGGAACTAAAGACGGAAGTTCACTATTCCCGGTCCGTCTGGCAGGTCCGCAGCATCGTTGTCGAATAAAGCGTCATGAAGACACGCATCAACCCGTGGCACCTCAGCATTCTTTGCGGTTTCCTGATCACGATTTTCCTGTTCTGGACCTACTTTTACGTTTCCTACGACCTGAAGCAGGAACAGGTAATATCGCTGGAGTACGACACTGTCTGGTCGGCCACGAACGGGCGGATAGAGTTCTACAAATATTCGGCCAGCGTCTCGCGCTTTTTGAATACGGGCGATCAATCCCATCTTGAAGACGCGCAGATGCGATACGAAATTCTCCTTGGACGAATGGAAACCTGGAATTCCGGAAACTTCAGCATATTTCTTGAATCCAGTCCGTCCCTGGCATCCGAATTCACTCAACTTTCGGAAAAGCTGGAAGCACTGTCGCCACTGATGCAGCGACTTCAGCGCGGTGATGCAGAAGACCTTCAGCAGGCGCTTATTGAAATCGCGCCGATCATCGAACTGATTTCAAGTCAATCTTATCAGTCGAGCATCAAGAGGTTTTCAGGCGAAAGGCTGGAGTTTCGGCAACGGCTTTTGAACGAAAGAAGAGTTGTCATCGGGCTACTTGTGCTGGCGACACTCCTGATGGCCTTTGTCATGCGTCAGAACTGGACACTCACACAAGCCAATTCCAAGATTGCCGGCGATGCGGACAAGCTGGCCTATATGGCCAAACATGATGGCCTTACGAAACTGCCGAACCGCACATTGCTCGATGAGCATCTGACAACGGCCAGAACATACCTCAAGGCCGGAGAGGCAGTGCACGCTATCGCGCTGGATCTGGAAGGTTTCAAGGCCGTCAATGATACCCTTGGGCATGGAGGTGGCGATTCCTTGCTTGCGGCAATTGCGAAGCGTTTGAACAGCTTCGTAAGTGAACTGCCTGGAGACGGTCTGGCAGCCAGAATCGGTGGAGACGAGTTCCTTGTCTTCTTGTGGTGTCGGTCGGATGAAATTGACATCGAGACGACGGTTCAGTCCCTCGCAATGACTTTCAATGACCCGCTCGAAACATCGGTTGGAAGCTTGCTTGTCGGAACCTCAATCGGCTATGCGATCGCCTCCGAAAGGGAAGAAGTAGACTATGTCATCCTGAACGCCGACCTGGCGCTCACGGAAGCGAAGTCTGCCGGAAGAGGGTCGGCAATGCGTTTTGCACCGTCGATGCGCGCACAGCTTGAACGCAGGCTGCAGATTGAACGAGAGCTACCCAACGCCCTTAAAAACCAACTGATCACGCCGCACTATCAGCTGCAGTTCAACTTGTTCACCGGTGAGCCTATAGGCATGGAATCGCTCGCTCGATGGCACCACGATGACATTGGATTCGTTTCACCTGCCGAATTCATCCCCATTGCGGAAGCTACGGGTGACATCGTCACGCTCGGTCGAACAATGCTGCGGACTGCGTGCGAAGATGTTCAAAAATTGCCGGAAAATATCAAGGTCGCCGTCAATCTTTCAATGGTTCAGCTACTCAACGACGATCTCGTCGGTCTCATTGCCTCAACGCTACAAGAAACAGGCCTGACTCCATCCAGACTCAAGCTCGAAGTCACCGAAAGTGTTGTCATGCACAATGTCGAAGCTGTTGCGAAACTCCTTCGACAGCTTCAACAACTCGGCGTAACGATTGCCCTGGACGATTTTGGCACCGGGTACTCAGCGCTGAGTTACCTCAACAACTTCAGGTGGGACGAACTGAAGATTGATCGATCCTTCGTAATAGCCTGTGAGACCTCACCAAAGGCACTGAACACAGTCAATGTCATCAAGTCACTGGCCGATAAGATGAATGCCGATCTTCTGATTGAAGGTCTTGAGACCAAGACACAGGTAGAAACCTTCCAAAGCCTGGGCTGCATGTACGGGCAGGGCTTTTTCTACAACAAACCGGCGCCGATAGAGCAGGTGCTCAAACACTTTGATGAGCGCGGCTATCGTCAAAGGCCGGAAGCTGCTGTGAATGCCGGTGCTCACATTTAGGCTTGCGTTACTTTAGGTTGATGAACACATAATCGGTGCCCCAGTTCCACTTGGATCCTGTTCATGACTTTCGGCGGTAAGGCAAAATGATCAAGCGGCGCGAATTCATCATCGGTGCGGCATCGGCAAGCGCCGCAGCCTTTCCTGTAATCCCGAATGCAATTGCACAGGACACAACCGCAGCCCCTGCGCCCAAAACAGGTACAAGAGACGGGTTTGCAATCGCACTGGGTGGAGGTGCCGCGAAAGCCTTTGCTCACATCCCGATACTGGAAGCAATGGATGAGATGGGTGTTCAGCCAGCTGAAATTGCCGGTACATCCATGGGAGCTATTCTCGGCGGACTCTATGCCAGCGGCATGTCTGGCAAGGAAATTCGCGAATACTCTGTCGAGCTTCTGACCCAGAAAACGGAGCTGTTTCAAAAGCTTTTCCTGTCCGACGGCAAGACATGGTCGTCACTTCTCAATCTCGTCCGCCCTGCAATCATAGAGCCGGTGGTTCTGTTTGAAACCGTCTTTCCGCCAACGCTCGCAAAGACGTTTTCGGAACTGCGCATTCCGATGAAAGTCATCGCGACTGACTTTTATAATCAGTCACAGGTTACATTGACAGAAGGGCCGCTCCTGCCGGCGATCGCTGCGTCCTCAGCCCTGCCGATGCTGCTAACGCCGGTGGAAATTGACGGCACCGTGCTGATCGACGGCGGGTTCGTCAATCCAACGCCTTTCGACGTTTTCGAAGGCAGCAAATACTTCACGGTAGGTGTCGATGTCACCGGGACCGACTACACGGATCAACAGGGGTTGCCAGGCGGGTTGGAAACCTGGATCGGGTCGTTCTCAATCACTCTTCATTCGCTTGTGTCCGCCAAGCTTGCTGTTTCGCAGCCCGACCTGCTCATCGAACCGCCTATCGGTCGCTTCAACACTATGGACTTCTTCAAGATCGAGGACATCCTGGAAGCAGCCGAACCGGCTCGCGAGGAGTTCAAGCGCGGTTTAAGTCTTTTGCTGGAAGCCGAGTAAAGCGATTGTCCCGATCAGAGCGGAGGTCCGCGCCGCTCGAAGATCTCCTTGAGTTCATCGGCTCTTGCCTTTGACCAGCCTTCTGGAGCGACAACGGCTGCCCAGCCATCGATATAATCCGGCGCTATGTAATAGTGGCCGAAGCGGGGAACATCGAGCGCGAACATGGAATCCAGCGCAAGCTGCAACATGGTCACCACCGGAAACCAGGACAGCTTGTCGGATACATCCGGCGCACGCGGTTCGTTCAGCCACGCAGGAGGGCGAATACCGCTGTCAAAAGTGAAATTGACAATCGGGTCGCTGCCATAGTTCAGGAAGACGGCACGGATGGGCCCCCAGGGCCTGAAATCTCCTTCCAATCCACCATATTGGTCCATCACTCTGATCAAGGATCCGTTTCCGTAATCGGGCCGCCAGGCCGGGCTTCCCGGATTGCGGTTGTCCCGAACTTCGGACCAGTATCTGGAAAAGAATGGCGAACCGGCCCAAAGCGCACCTTGAATGGGGTCACCCAGCATATCCAGAAGCGGCAAAGTGGATTGGGAGTTGAAGGCTCCCTGGCTCAGCCCGAAGACGTATAGTTTCGGCCGCTCGTCCTTGGGCAGGGTTGTCCAGTAGTCGTAGACCGCATCAAACAGTTCCCGTGCCTGTTCGACGCCGTAGCCGGGGTTGGAGGCGAGGGAAAGAATACTGGTCAGATACGAATATTGCACGGCAATCGTCGCAACGTCACCGCCGAGCATGAAGTCGAGCGTGTCATGAGCGCCCGGGTCCATCCAGCCGGTTCCGGGAGGAACGACAACGACCAGCGTAGAGCGTTCGAAACCACCCACCCGGATGAGCTCCCCAAGCGCAAGCTCAGCGCGTTCCCTGGCTGTTTCAGCAGATCTGAGGCCAACATAAACCCGAACCGGATTTAAAACGTCACCGTCATAGAACTCGGAGATTTCGTCCTTTGTCGGAGCTGTAGCTACAAACTCACGACCTCTGCGGCCCATCTCTTCCCAGATGACGAGCGATTCCGGACTGCCGGTTATCATCGGATCCTTCGGCTTCGCGATATACGGTTCAATCAGCAGATCGGCAGCCAGAAAGGAGGCATCGGCAGTTCGGAAGGCAGTGCTGATCAGCGCACCATCGACCAGTGCCCAAAACAGCCACCCAACCAGGGCGATGGAAAGGACAACACCGACGCGGCGCGGAACGATCCTGTCCAACTGCCGTGCGACAATACGCCTGACGATGCCAACGATCCTCAAAACCAGCCAAAGAACAAAGGCAATGACCGCACCGACCAGGAAAATGAAGATCGGTGCATCGGTTTCAAGCGGGGGCAGGTCGACGGCAGCGCGCGTCGCGTTTTGCCAGCTTGCGGATTTTGAAAGCGAATAGACCAGGATACAGAGACTGATGATAAGAGCGGCTGTCACCCACAGCTTTAAAAGCCGCCCTTTAAGCTCCGGCAGCTCCATATACCGCCACAGCGCACGCACGAGCAGGGTGATTTCATACCCTGCGACCGCTGCAACCCCGGAAAGCGCCGCCTGAATCAACGGATCACGTGGCATCAGTGACGGCGTCAAGGCGGCGCCGAAAAAACTGACCGCGGTTATCAGCGCCGTCGGTGACAGGCCATTTCTGAATGCACTCAAAATCCTCATGATTTCATCATGCTAAAGCAAGACTGGATTTCAAGCCGGATAACACGCGGAGATAGAAAAACTGGAATATAGTTTCAGTCGTTGTTTAGTGTGCCAAACTCAAGAAAATTCATGAGCGAAGCGATGACGACTATGTCGCCAAACAAAAAAGCGGTCTTGAAAGACCGCTTTCAAAACTATGCAAGACGTTAAGCTGAAACCAACTTTTTCCGCCTCCAACCAAAGAAACCGATTGCAGCAAAAGCGCTTAAGGCAAGCGGCAAAGCAGCAGGAACGGGAACAGCACTGACTTGATTGGCAACCTCGTAGTTGGCGTTATTGCCATAACTACCCAATAGGTTTGACCATCTCAGTTCTCCATTGGCGACCAATGTGGAAGATACCCCAGTAAAGGAAAAAACATCGCCAATTGCCAAAGGAGAATAACCGGGTAGTGAGACCCCTCCGTAACCTAAAGTTGGACCATTATGGCCACCAATAGAAGATTGACCATTCCAACCTGCGGGTAACGAAGTAAAAAAACCACCGCCCTCACTAAACGGAGAAGAATTTCCCCATCGAGCATCACCGATGACGAACCAATCAAACTCCTGGCCGGCATTCCAAGAACCATCATTGTTGTCCAAAACTAAATCAAAGTCGTACTGATAAGTTCCGCCAATATCAGTTACTGAGTAATCAAGACGGAACGGTGTTGCCTGAGCGCTGGACATAGCTAAAGCTATCGCGCCAACGGCACCGGACAACATCAGAAGTTTGCTTTTAAATCCAAACAAGATAGACGCCTCATTAAATTCAGCTAGTTTCTGTAAGATTCTCATTAGATTGCGAAAAATGCATCAGTAATTTAGTCTATATTTGTCAGAATTTTAACAATATTAAAAGAGGCATTTTGGCAAAGGGTTAACTTGGCAATCTCTAAGTTAACCGCTTCTATGAAAGAGTGGGCAGGGATCTGGACATCACGATCTGAGTTAAATTCATCAACTTACTGCTAGACTTAATAACACACTGAAATCATTTGCGTAAATATGAACGTCGAAGAGCAAGCGATTCTAGTCACTGGTAAGCTCGCCATGATGTGTTCGACTTTCTAGCAATCATAGTAGTTACAAGCTCATTTGTTACAAAATAAACATGAGCAAGGGTTCTGTGTTTTGCACAGTATTCTAATGCTTCATTGTCGTTCAATGCCCGACCTGAGACATAGGTGACACAGCGTTCCGGACACATGGGTAACACTTTCCGTTTTGCGGGAGGTGTCGATGCCGTGGAAGGAAGTGTCCGTTATGGAGGAACGTCTTCGTT
>JBCCVB010000096.1:0-26506 GCA_039195965.1 Pseudomonadota bacterium | reverse complement strand
CTTCTCGATAAAAGCATCAACCTTGCGTACGGGAGCGTCACCGGCAGAGACCTTGATATATCCGTATCCGGTGTTCGGCTCTGTCGGAGTAATTCCGAAGGTCACGATATCTCCAGCCCGTGCCGCAACTTCAGCGGTGCGGACCGTGTCCAGAAAAACGTCTTCCTTGCCGATCAGGTGATCTGAGGGAAGCAGGAGGATCAGCGCATCGGGGTCTGTTTCCGCTGCAATCAGCGCGGCCATGAGGGCAGGAGGAGCCGTGTTTCTGCCAACCGGCTCCAGAACGATGGCGTTTGCTTCGATGCCGAGCTCTGTGAGCTGCTCTCCGACGAGGAACCGGTGATTGTTGCTGCCGATAACGATTGGCGCACAGAAGTCAGGGTGATTGACCCGCTTGCAGGTTTTCTGAAAAAGGCTCATGCCGTCAAACAGCGGCAGAAACTGTTTTGGCCGGTCGGTCCGCGAAAGTGGCCACAGTCTGGAACCTACGCCACCAGAGAGTATGCACGGAAAAATCATCGAACCGATCCTGAATCAGAGGTGAGATTGAAAGATTACTGCAATCACTAATGCTTTGGGACTGTTAAACATCGCTGAATCATGTTGCAAGCAGTGGGCTTGACTGTCACTTATGTAATAATATAACGCCAAGAATTGACGCCACGGTGAAGCACGACAGGTTAATTCAATAATGACAGCTTCTAAAATGCAGCTGGTTCAGTTGGACAGGGCAGGAATCCGCAAGGGGGGCAATTGGCTCGTGCGCGGTGTCGATCTTTCTGTTTCCGAACGCGAAATCGTAACGCTGATCGGACCCAATGGTTCCGGAAAGTCGACAACTGCAAAGATGGCTCTTGGAATTTTAAAACCTTCCGAGGGCAGTGCGTTTCGCGGGAAGGGACTGAAGGTTGGATATGTCCCTCAAAAACTTACGATTGACTGGACCTTGCCGCTCAGCGTCGGCCGGTTCATGCGATTGACGAATCCCTTGTCTGATGCCGACTGCCGACAGGCCCTGGAACAAACAGGCGCCGGGCATTTGCTCAACGCCGAAATGCGAACTTTGTCCGGCGGCGAGATGCAGCGAGTGATGCTCGCACGTGCGATTGCCCGATCCCCTGATCTGCTGGTATTGGATGAACCTGTACAGGGCGTGGATTATGCTGGGGAAATCGCCATCTACGACCTGATCTCCGAAATCCGGAACACAATGGGCTGCGGGATATTGATGATCTCGCACGATTTGCATGTTGTCATGGCGGCTGCCGATCAGGTGATCTGTCTGAACGGTCATGTGTGCTGTCGCGGAACACCTTCGGACGTAAGCAAGAGCGATCAATATCACGCCCTGTTTGGCGCGCGCGCCGGAGCCGGGCTCGCGGTCTATCAACACCATCACGACCATGTTCATTTGCCCGATGGTCAGGTTCGTCATGCTGACGGAACGATTTGCTCCGACTGCCCCGGAGAGCACCATGAGCACGCTCACGAAGACCAACAGGCAAATACTGGAATGACCGATGCTCGATGATTTCTTTACACGCGCCCTGGTCGCAGGTGTCGGCGTTGCGCTCGTGGCAGGTCCGTTAGGGTGCTTCATCATCTGGCGGCGCATGGCATACTTCGGCGACACGCTTTCTCATGCCGCGCTGCTTGGCGTCGCTTTGTCCTTGTTGCTGGAGGTCAACACGACACTTGCGGTCGGTGCCGTCTCCATCGTGATTGCCGTGATGCTGTTGTCCTTGCGGCGAAGTGAAACGCTGTCGTCGGATGCGATCCTGGGACTGCTCTCCCACTCCGCACTTGCGCTAGGCCTCGTCAGTCTCGCCTTTATGACCTGGGTAAGGGTGGACCTGCTTGGACTGCTTTTCGGTGACATTTTGGCGGTGACCAAACTCGACATCGCAATGATCTACGTCGGTGGCGGTTTTGTGCTGGCGGTACTGTTACTGGTCTGGCGTCGACTCTTTGCTGCGACCGTCAGCCCGGACCTTGCCGCTGGAGAAGGGTTGAAACCCGAGCGCGCAGAACTGATATTCATGCTTCTCACCGCGGTAGTGATTGCAATTTCGCTGAAGATCATAGGTGCCTTGCTGATCACGGCCCTGTTGATAATTCCCGCTGCAGCGGCAAGAAGACTTTCGGCTACCCCCGAACAAATGGCAATTCTTGCGGCAATTGCAGGGGCGGCGTCCGTGGTCGCGGGCCTCTACTCGTCGCTTAACTACGACACGCCTTCCGGACCCTCGATCGTGGTTGCTGCAATGGTACTTTTCATTGTCAGTCTTGTCCCCGGGGGGATTCTTGTGAGAAGGAATAGAACGAACATACAAGGAGATCGTTCGTGACTGCTCATGCATCGCATCCTGAATTGACGAAAAACCAGGCTCTGGTGTTCGGCTCTCTGTCGGACGCAGGAGGGCCGCTTACGGCCTATGCGATTCTCGACCTCTTGCGGGAAAACGGTTTCCGGGCGCCTTTGCAGGTTTATCGGGCACTCGATAAACTGGTCGAATATGGAATGGTTCACCGGCTTGAGAGCCTCAACGCCTTTGTCGCTTGCAGTCACAAGGGATGCTCAAGTCATGGGGCGGCGGCATTTGCGATTTGTGAGGAATGCGGAGATGTCAGCGAGTTCTCACCAGACGAAGTAATCAGCTTGTTGAAAAACTGGACTGAGTCGCGTGGATTTCGGTTATCCAGAACGACAATCGAACTGCGCGGAACCTGCAGAAACTGCGTACTGGAAAATTGAAGCAACTCATCCGACCCTGACGTAAATAGTATTCTTAATCAGCATTTTACATGAGCGGCCTTCATTGCTTTTGAGGCAATGGCATTCACGGCTTTGTTTGTCGCCAGGTGTGGCGATTGCCGCAGTTGCAGCTCCCCAGAACGCCTCCTATGTTCCCCAAGCGGTTAGTGGAGAGAACCGCAGCGCTTGCAAGCCTCTTGTTCGGTCCTTGCGAGCGAGGAGAGGGAGAGCATACATGGCGTTGTTGATTGCCGGACTGATTTTATTTTTGGGTATTCACACGTTGCCCATGTTTACGACCGCGCACAATTCACTCGCTGAGAAACTCGGTGAAAACGCATTCAAGGGCCTGTTTGCACTTGTTGCTGCGATTGGTCTGGGCTTGATCATTTATGGATACGGCCTCGCGCGCGCCGAAGGGCCCCCACTCGTTTACGATCCGCCTTTCTGGCTGCGCCATGTCACAATGCTGCTGATGGTGCCGGTATTCATCTTTCTTGTTGCCGCCTATGTCCCTTGCAAAATCAGGACTGCGCTGAAACATCCGATGCTGGTCGCAATCAAACTTTGGGCCTTTTCGCATTTGCTTGCGAACGGTGATCTCGCATCTGTTCTGCTTTTTGGCGGTTTTTTTGTTTGGGCGATCGCGGACCGTATTTCGGTGAAGCGGCGAAAGCCGGGAGTTGAGCCGGCGGCGAGCGTCGCGGCAGTGCCGGGAAAATTCTCGGATATCGGGGTGATTCTGGTCGGACTGGTTCTTTACGGATTGTTCGTCTGGAAGCTGCACGTGCTTTTGATCGGCGTGCCGGTAGGGTAATCGGTATTTTGAGGCAAAAATCCCCCGGTTTTGTGTCTTTTCGTGTGTGTTTGCCCCACTTGCGCCACGAAGGGTGGTTTTAAGCCCGATCAGGGAATTGCCCGATTGGTATCAAATGGATAATGTGCGCCACTCAAACAGGGGTGACGATCCGGCCCCGGTGCCGGAACGATAGAGTGAATGCAGGAACAAGACACGCATGTCTGACATTTTTCGTGAAGTCGATGAAGACATCCGCCAGGAGAAATACCGTCGGCTTTGGGATCGTTTCGGTCCATGGGTAATCGGCGTTGCGGTTTTGATCGTGATTGGTACAGGCGGTTATCGCGGTTGGCTCTATTGGCAGGAACAGCAATCTCAAAGCGCCGGTGACAGGTTCTTTGAAGCGGTTCGCCTATCCGAAGAACAGAACTATCAGGAAGCAGCAGCGATTTACGGTGAGCTGGAAGGGTCGATCGGCGGCTATCCGGCGCTGGCAAAATTGCGGCAGGCAACCGATCTTGCAAACGCCGGTCAAAGTACCGATGCGCTCGCAGAATTTGATGCCCTGTCCAATGACAGCAGCATGATGGGCGCGCTGCGCGATGTTGCGGCGCTGCGCGCAGGATATCTCGCAGTTGATCTAGAAGACTACACTGCGGTGGCAGACCGGGTTGAGAGATTGACCGGGAACACCGGTCCTTTCCGTGCCGCGGCACGTGAACTTCTTGCGCTAAGCGCATGGAAAAACGGTGATGCCGCGACAGCCCAGAAGTGGATCACTGCTCTGGAAGAAGACCAGCAAACCCCGGTTGACGTGAACCGGCGGGTCTCGCTGCTGGCAGATGTAATTCGTGCTGATGACGGCAGCGCGGCGACAGATGGCGAAGGAAGCAATCAGTGATTTTTGCGACAGTTTCTCCCGGCGCGCGAGGCATGTTTGGGATCCTTGCGTTGTCTTTGGTTCTGACCGGGTGTGGATCGGTCAGTGAGTTCGCAAGCAACGTGAACCCTTTCGGCAATGAAAAGACGTTGCCGGGTGAACGCCAGCCGGTATTTGATGGCGCTGATCCCGCGACTGAAGCACTTGGCTACACGGCCAAGGTCGGTCCGGCAACCGGCGGCCAGACCTGGCCGACAGCAGGCGGCGGATTGACGAACGATCCTGGTAATGTTGCGGTATCTGTTTCCGGAAACAGGGCCTGGCGGTCACAGGTCGGCGCGACTGGAAGAGGGCTGACATCAGCTGCTCTGCGTGTTTCGGCTCGTCCCGTGAGCGATGGCAGCCGGATTTATGTTTACAAGCCAAACGGTGAGGTCATTGCCTTGTCGACAGGTGGTGCCCGCCAGTGGACACAGAACCTGCGCCCCGAAGGCGAGCGTGACATTGGACCTGGCGGCGGAGTGACCGTCTCCGAAGGAGTGGTCTATGCGGCCACCAGCTATCGGGAAGTGGCTGCTCTGGAGGCTGGGTCCGGCCGTGTTATCTGGAAAGCGGATATCGACACACCGGCACGCGGAGCACCGGTTGCCGGCGCAGGACACGTTTTTGTCGTGTCTCAGTCCAACGAGGTTTATGCGCTGTCGCAGTCCGACGGATCAATTGCCTGGACCTATGCAGGCATTGAGGAAACGGCCGGTCTTCTGTCAGCAGCCAATCCTGCGATTTCCGGAAACCGGGTAATTGTTCCGTTCTCTTCCGGTGAAATCATGGCCATCAACATCAAGACCGGTGAACCGGAATGGATCGATGGCGTCTCGAGAGGCTTCAGAACGCTTGCACTGTCCGGCCTTGCTGATGTATCAGCCAGCCCTGTTGTTGCGGGTAACACGGTTTATGCCACAGGTGTGGCCGGACGTACCGTCGCTGTGGATACCCGCACGGGTCAACGCCGGTGGGAACAGGATCTGGGCAGCGTCCACACGCCTGTGGTTTCCGGCAGTGCGGTCTTCATGGTCGACCTGGATGACCGCATGGTGGCGCTCGATCAGAAGAATGGCGAAACTCTGTGGGCGACTTCATTGCCGCGTCCGGAGAAAAAGAAACGCCGCCGCAACTGGGCCGGACCGATTTTGGCCAATGGAACCCTTGTCGCTTTCTCCAGCGATGGCCAGATTGCAATGGTTGATGCCGCGTCCGGCAAGATCATGATGACGGAGCGGACCAATACGGATGTCTTCGTGACACCTATCGTAGCGGGCGGGCGCGTTGTCGTCCTTGCCGGCAATGATGGTGTCGCTGCGTTCAACTAGGTCGGGGGACTGGAGCAACATCTGTCGGGTTGAGACGCAAGTGCGATCAATCCGATTGGATAATGTTGCTCAATCACATTATTAATTGCGGGCAAATCCGTCTCGTCGAGCAGCTGCCTTTGGCGCTGCCCGACGAGACTTTGTCATAGCTATCAAGGACAGGCCAAAGGCTGGCCTGCCTGTCAGGAGTAACTGCCGTGGGCGCAACTGTCGCCATTATCGGACGGCCGAATGTCGGCAAGTCCACCCTGTTCAATCGTCTGGTCGGAAAGCGGCTGGCGCTGGTTGATGACACTCCCGGTGTAACGCGCGACAGACGCCCCGGTGAGGCACGTCTTGGCGATCTGCGTTTTACGATCGTTGATACCGCCGGATTGGAAGAAGCAGACAAGAGCACTCTGGAAGGCCGCATGCGCCGGCAGACCGAGGAAGCCATCGAGACCGCTGATGCCGTGTTGTTCATCATCGATGCCCGCGCTGGCGTAACGCCGCTCGATGCTCACTTTGCCGAAGTAGCGCGCAAGACGACCCGACCTGTCATCCTTCTTGCAAACAAGGCAGAGGGCAGGGCTGGAGAAAGCGGGCTTTACGAGTCCTATTCACTTGGTCTTGGCGACCCGATTGCGATTTCTGCAGAACACGGTGAAGGTCTGGCGGATCTTTACGACGCTTTGAAGCCTCACGTTGACCGTGTTGACGAGGAAGAAGAGGCCAAACGCGAAGAAGCCATTACCAACGTCGATGTCGACGAAGATGGCGAAATCATTGATGAAGAAGACCCGGCGGGCACGAAAGAGCGTCCGCTGAGGGTTGCCATCGTCGGTCGTCCGAACGCCGGAAAGTCGACCCTCATCAACAAGATGTTGGGTGAAGACCGGATGCTGACCGGACCCGAGGCCGGTATTACCCGCGATTCCATTTCAGTCGACTGGACGTGGCGCGACCGCCATATCAAGCTTTTCGATACGGCTGGTATTCGCAAGAAAGCACGCGTTCAGGAAAAACTGGAAAAGCTGTCTGTCGCCGATGCTCTTCGCGCAATCAAGTTTGCCGAAGTTGTCGTGGTCACGCTGGACGCCACCATGTCCTTTGAGAAGCAGGATCTTCAGATCATCGACCTGGTAGCGCGCGAAGGCCGGGCACTTGTCATCGCGATCAACAAGTGGGACCTGATTGAGGATCGGGAAGCGGCGTGGAAGAAGATCCGCGACGCTAACGAACGCTATTTCAATCAGATCCGTGGGGTGCAGATTGCGACATTGTCCGGCATTCAGGGGCAGGGACTTGATCGGCTGGTAGAGAGCGTCTTTACGGCCTATGAGGCCTGGAATTCACGTGTTTCCACCTCGAAACTGAACCGTTGGCTTGATCGGGTGACCGTGAACCATCCACCTCCCGCTGTTGCCGGCCGCCGGGTCCGCTTGCGCTACATGACCCAACCAAAGACCAGACCACCGCATTTTGTGGCCTTTTGTTCCCGTCCGGAGCAGCTGCCTGAAAGCTATACGCGCTATCTCGTCAACTCGTTGCGCGAGACTTTCAAAATCCACGGCACCCCGATCCGTTTGACATATCGAAAGGGTGAAAACCCCTATGCGGTGAAGAAAAAACGCAAGATTCAATAACCGATTTCCAGTCGATAAGGGCTGCGACTGGAAGTGTGACTGCTCCCAGCCCGTATCGACTGCGCTGTTTCTGTCCCTAGAGGAGATAATTTATGGTTTCCGAACGGCTCGCTTTCGCGGAAGAACTGGCTCACAAGGCCGGTGAACTTGGTCTGGAGTATTTTCAAAAACTGGACACTCTGACGATCACGCAAAAAGGCCACCAGGACCTTGTCTCTGAAGCCGATCAGAACGTGGAAACGCTCATACGCAAGGAACTTGCCGAGCACTACCCGGAAGATGGCATTCTTGGCGAAGAACATGGCATGGAGGAAGGTTCCTCAGGCTATACTTGGGTGACCGATCCGATCGACGGTACCGCCAATTTCGTTGCCGGCATTCCACAATGGTGCGTGATCATTGCATGCGTTCACCAGGGACAGGTTATTGTTGGCGTCATCCACGATCCGGTTTCCAAGGAAACGTTTACCGCAGCTGCGGGTCACGGTGCGTTCTTGAATGGCAAGCCGATCAGGGCCTCTGACAGCCAGAGCCTGAAAAACGGCTCAGTCGGTGTCGGTTTCAACGGCCGGACCGCGGTGACGGATGCAGTCAATGCAGTCGGCGCACTGGTTTCCAAAGGTGGCGTTTTCTTCCGCAACGCTTCCGGCGGCCTCATGTTGGCCTATGCCGCAGCCGGCCGGTTGATCGGCTATGTGGAATCCCACATGAATGCCTGGGACTGCCTGGCCGGCATGCTGATCACCAAAGAAGCTGGCGGTGAGATCCTCGAGCAGGACGTCAATCATGCTCTTTACCATGGCGCACGCGTCGTTGTCGGTGCGCCGGGCGTGTTTGACGATATCAAGGACATTGCCGAAAGCTCATTCGCGCCATTCGAAACGGCCTGAATGTGAACGTCACCGGACAGGACACAGATGCGTCCTGTCCGTTTGAGCATTACTGGGTCAGCTGACTGACGATATCAGGTGCCGTGATCTTGTCATCGGCTGCAAGCATGACCGCCTTCGACAGGATCACCGACAGTCTCGTATCGCCCTCGAAGGGCAGTGGCACTTTGCTCCCTTTGCTCTCTGGCGCCTTAATGATGCAGAGAAAACGATTGCCGGGATCCATTCGGATATTTGAAGACTTCAAGTGGATCCTATAGGAGTTGAGTTTGCCCTGAACGTGGAGGAAATTGCCCTCGATCCTGGCAACTTTGCCGATTTTCAAGCGGGGCAGTAGGCTTTCGAGAGTGCGCTTCCGGGTTTCCGCAAACGAATCCAGATCCCCGAATGCAAATGAATCCCAGTATTCGCGTGCCTCCGGCGTTGGACCCTGATCGTACCACGCAGGATCGTTACCAACGCTTGCAACACCGACAAACAAATCCGCATCGCGCATGGTTTCGGAAAATAGCCTGGCGGGTACCCCTTCCAGCGGAACCGGCTCGCCGTCCGTACCGAAAAAGCGCAGCTGGTCTGTCGCCACATAATTAAACATGCCGGCATCGTTCAAAAAGTCTTCCGTGGACTCGTCGGCGTGCATCAAGAACTCCGCTTTCAATGGCGAAGTGGAAAAGTCCCTTGTGGCGAATTGGGAGCGATCCGAATAGGTGAAACTGCCCAGGAGCTTGTAAGCCCAATTGCGCTTTGCCATCAGGCTGGATAGCTGATGTTGTTTGACAATATGGGCCGCCATGCGGTTCGAATAGACGCCGGTTTCGCGTTCTGCATCGGTGAGAGAATAGACCTCCCGGTGGGCCTGTTTGACCGGCTGGGAGATGCCAAGAGCCTCAAGTCTCTCCTGCCAGGCCTCTCTGTCCACGATACCGTGGTCGATAGGATGCCAAAGCCGTACCGTCGTTCCGGATTCTGTCGAAACTTCTCGGCCGGTCAGGTCCTGCCACGCACCTTCGTGATAGATGGCGGCAGTCGTCGTCGAGCCAGTCTTCAAGTCCCAGATGAGTTTGCGCGTCAGTACGCAGACGAGCCCGTGGTGAAGGTAAAACTGCTCGATGTCGGCGAGAGGCCAGCTGAGGTCCTCCGCAAAGAGACGATCCATCAAATCTCTTTGGGCAGAAATCGACTTCTTGATTGCATCCAGCTCGCTCTTCACAGTCTTGTAATGCGCCTTCAGGTCTGCATCGCTTGTCACGGCACTCGGTTTGGACTTTTGTGGTGTCCCATCCGGCTTCAGCCAGGTTTGCGTCACCTCGCCGGGACCAGATACTGATATTCGCAGGCTGTAATCCGCGAACGGAACAGTATTGCTGCCTTCAATCAGCCCGAAATCGGCAAGAGAGCGTTCTCGCAATTGCAGAGGCGTAAGGCCAGCGTCGACCGCCTTGGCGGCGACGATATCCTCGATCTTCTTGCGCATGCTTTTTTGTTTGATGGCTGTGGTGAGCTGGGCCAGTCGCGTCGTCGCGACAGCTCCCTTTGCCTCGGCCAGATAGGAAAGGCAGGCATTGGCAATTGCCTGCGAGGTTGCGCCCGCGCCAGGTTGGGTTTTCATGGCCCTGACCGAAAGATCTGCAATCAAGTTTATCGTGGCTGGATCTTGCAGATCCGAGCACATCCACACCAACCCCTTGATAAGGTTGCTATTGTCTTCAGTGAACACCGGTTCGTCGGCATCCTTTGCCTTGGCCTTCAATGCCAGATGCAGCCAGCGGCGCAGCAGTTCTCCAAACCGGTCAGTACCTGTCTCTTCGAGGAGCTTACGGGTCGCGGTGTTGAATTTTTTGGTTGGTTTGCTTCCTTTCGCATTCGCGGCATGCCGTATAAGCCGATTGCTGGTTGGGGCCTCGCTGCGGTCTGCACAGCGTAAATCGTTGAGCAGGTGAGGACCGAAATCATCTATCCGGTTTAAGTACCAGTCACCGAGAAGGTTTCCGCGGAAGGGCAGCTCTTCTTCTCTGAGACCCTTATTGGTGACAAGCAGCGTGGTTATGCGTTCTGCCACCTGTTCGAAATCAGGACTGCGATCAAGCTGGTGTCGCTTGAAATAGTCTTCATCGCTGTCTTGAGCGAAATAGAGAATGTCCAGGAGCCATGACAGAGACTGTTCGGATGGCGCGTGGTTCTTCGCTTGCCTGTTGACGTTTCTAAAAATGCGCACGAAAGGCACGTCGCAGAGCAAGAAATTGCCGACGTTGCCGGCGGCTTCATTGTCTCTGTGCAGTTTGAAGATGTGGTAAGCCCAGTCGATCAGTTCGTCGATCGGGATCGGTTCATTCCGCTTCAACACCTCGGAAAAGAACAGTTCCTCGCGAAAATCATAATCCTCTGGCAGTTGCGAGAGCTTTTCTGCCGGATAGATGTCGCTTATAAGCCGTCCGTAGAGGAACCTTGCAAGACCAATGCGGGTCTCCGATGATGTTTTGGTAAAGCTTTCCCATGTCGCGCTTTGCTGGGGGGAGACGCCTTGGTCGGGACTTTGGCGCTCCTCCTCCATTTCGGACACGACCGTTTGCATGAGCGCATCATAGTCGACATCGTTGAATTGGTTGTCGAATTCAGCGTGAGGCATATTTGTTCTCTTGATTGTGGCTATCTCGGAGTAGTCGATGGTCCGAGCTGGAAAACAGCACGGTGGAGCGATGGGAAGGCTTCATTCAGCCGCCAACCAGCTGAGTCAGTCGAATGAATGTTACAACGCTACCGGACTTCAGATGCACTTCTTCCTCCAGGTCCTCGACCTGGGTTTCATCAACAAGCAATAGGAAGCCGTTGGTCTCAAAGGACTCAAGCGCGCGCTGTATTTGAGGGGTTACGGATTCGGCGGCGGTGTCCAGAAGCGCTTGGAATCTCGCTTGCTCAGCCTCGCTCGAGGCGTCGAGCCCGAGTAGGCGAGACGACATCTCGGCTGGCAAACGATTGTCGCATTCCGCACGCACACGTTCTGCAATCAGCTCTCGCGCCGTAACAACGGATGAAGAGAAAGGCAGGACAGCGTCAACCACGACTGTCTGGGGCAGATCTGCGTCCCTGAAAACAATTCTCAATTCTTTATCGGTCGAGCTGACCATGTGCGTTATGCCTTTGAGTTTTCCGGCGCCACCCTGCACCTGAAACCCCCGATTGACCGAGCATAAAAAGCCCTGTCGAAATTCGCAATGGTAACCGAGACAATGCGCTTGTTTTCAGCAGAAAATTGGCGAACGATCAAACATGTTGATCGACCAAAACCGGGTTTCCGTCCGGATCGATCAGCATGAAGCTCGCAGGGCCTGTGGTGGTCTCATCTGCTTCTGAAACGAAGAAGTAGCCTTTCGCTTTCAGTTCCTTTTGCAGCGTTCGAATATCTTCGAATTCATCAAGTTTTTGTGCACTTTGATCCCAGCCGGGATTGAAAGTCAGCATGTTCTTGTCAAACATGCCGCGAAAGAGTCCGATGACGGTATCGCCGTTTTTCAGGATCGCCCAATCATCAGATCCGGAACCTCCCATGTCGGAAAAGCCGAGTCCCTTGTAAAAATCTATCGATTTTTCAATGTCTTTGACCGTCAGGCTGACGGAAAATGCACCGAGTTTCATGAAATATCCTCCTGGGCCGTTGAAATCTGACCACCGAGAGGGTGTCAAAGACCCAGGTAAGGTGCAAGGTGCTCTCGACTTTCATCTGTAAAGTGAAACGTGTCCCAGCCCAAGGCGTCGGCAGCTCTGGTGTTTGCGGCACTGTCATCGATCAGGAGAATGCTCTGTGGGGGGAGCCGCAACGCTTCGCTCACATGGACGAAGAATTCCGGGGCCGGCTTGACCAGTCCCATTCTACCCGCCGCAAAGACCGAGCTGACCCTGCTTCCATATCCAGCTTTGTTTTCGATATAGGCGGCGCGGCGGTGTTCGTTGTTGGTCGCGATGACCTGTTTCATGCCCAGCTCATTCAGCCGGTCCATGATACCGCCCGTGAGCGGGTCCGAAAGGTCGTCCTTGATAAACCAGTACTCCAGAACGGCACCGGCATCGATGCCGCAATCGTTCAAGTCCAGCCAGCACTGGACATGCTCCAGAAGATCGCGTTTTCCGGCAATCACATCGATGAAGCGACTGTCGAACACGCCTTCCTGGAACTCCCGGGCAGGAATGCCGAGATCTTCTTCAATCGTGTCGGACCAGACAAAGCGACCATCAACAACGTTTCGATTAAGAACTCCGTCAAAGTCCCAGGCGATGGCCTTGATATCGGTGCGCATCAGTTCCGCTTTCTTCCGTGTTTGCCTTCGCCGCAATCCGGAAGTGACGATCCGAAATGATGCGGGACCTTAGAAGTTCATCCACTCTCGGCTGCAGCGGTCGTAAAGCTTGCCGGTTTCCAGAACCTCCGGCTTGGTCAGCTCAATGAGATCAGCTGCAACAGTTTTGGGCGACGGGAGATTCTCTGCAATCTCTCCGGGCATCGCCTTCGCCCGCAATCCTGTACGAGTCGGGCCAGGATCTGCAAGGTTGATCTTCATTGCGGTCTGCAGGCTTTCCTGTGCCCAGGTTCTTGCCATGGCTTCCACGGCTGCCTTGCTGACCGACTGAAGGCCCCAGAAGGCGGTGCAGGTTTGCGCCTGAACGGAGGTAAGGAAAAGGGCGCGTCCAGCCTCCGACTGGCGCAGCAAGGGGTCCAGTGAACGGATCAGGCGCCAGTTCGCCGTCACGTTGACGGCCATGACCTTTTCAAAGTCTTTCGGGCTGATATGTCCAAGCGGCGACAGAACGCCCAACATGCCGGCATTGCCAATCAGAATGTCGAGTTTCTTCCAACGATCGAAAATGGCCGCACCCAGCCGGTCCAGCGCATCGAAATCGGTCAGGTCGAGTGGCACGAGGGTGGTTTGACCACCGGCCGCAGTGATCTCGTCATCCAGTTCTTCCAGGCCGCCAACAGTGCGGGCGAGGGCGATGACGTGTGCACCGCGCTCACCGAGCTGTTTTGCGATTTGGTAGCCAATACCGCGGGAGGCGCCGGTCACAAGGGCGACCCGGCCTTCAAAGTCTTTTTGCATCTTGGGTCTCTGAGAGCGCTTAGCCAACCTCCACCAGACGCGGTGCGCTGACGAAGTCCTGGTCTTCAGACAGGTCCGTCAGTGGCGTCGGATAGTCGCCGGTAAATCCATGATCGGTAAATTGCGGGTTTTCGTCATCGCGGCCTTCATATCCCATGGACTTGTACATGCCGTCGACGGACAAAAACGCGAGACTGTCTGCTCCAATGTAGGAGCACATTTCCTCAAGGCTGTATTTCGCCGCGAGGAGCTTCTCGCGCACCGGGGTATCGATGCCGTAGTAGTCGGAATACTTGATCGGCGGGCTCGCCAAACGGAAGTGGACTTCCTTTGCGCCGGCTTCGCGGATCATCTGGACGATCTTCACAGAGGTGGTGCCGCGCACGAGGCTGTCGTCGACCAGAACGACGCGCTTGCCTTCGATTTGCGACCGGTTCGCCGAGTGCTTCAT
Source organism: Pseudomonadota bacterium (assembly GCA_039195965.1). Taxonomy (GTDB): domain Bacteria; phylum Pseudomonadota; class Alphaproteobacteria; order Rhizobiales; family Stappiaceae; genus Roseibium. The sequence goes on along the minus strand of JBCCVB010000096.1, from coordinate 12,646 downwards.
CTTGACGCCGAGCGCGCGGATCTGCTGGGTCGGCTCAATGAAGGTCCGCCCCACATAGTGGTTTCGGATAATGCCCAGCTCGAACGGGATGTTGCTTTCCTGGCTGTAGCCAATGGCTGCAGGTACGCCGCTGTCGGGCACCGGAACGATGACATCGGCATCAACATGGGTTTCACGCGCGAGCTGCTTGCCCATCTCGCGGCGCACGTCATAGACGCTGCGACCACCCAGGATCGAGTCCGGGCGCGAGAAATAGATGTACTCGAAGATACACGGACGGGCCGGACGTTTGCCGAACGGGAAGTAGGACTGGATGCCCGTTGAGGTACAGACGATCACTTCACCGTTCTCTACTTCACGGATGAATTTCGCACCGATGATGTCGAGCGCGCAGGTCTCGGATGCCAGGATCGGAGCGCCGTTCAGGTCGCCGAGAACCAGAGGTCTGATACCCAATGGGTCGCGGGCACCGATCAGTTTCTTCGACGTCAGCGCAACCAGTGAGTAGGCGCCTTCCATCTGGGTGATGGCATCGATGAAGCGGTCGACAATCTTGCCTTTGCGAGACCGTGCCACCAACTGCAGTACAACTTCTGAGTCGGAAGTCGACTGGCAGATCGCGCCGTCCCGGATCAGTTGATGGCGGAGGGTGAGGGCGTTGGTGAAGTTGCCGTTGTGACATACGGCAATACCGCCGCCGTCCAGCTCGGCAAAGAGTGGTTGAACGTTCCGCAGGATCGTCTCGCCGGTGGTCGAATAGCGGACGTGGCCGACGGCGGCCCGGCCAGACAGACGGCCTATCGTTTCTGCGTCCGAGAAATGGTCTCCCACAAGACCCAGATGCCGCTCAGCGCGGAACTGGTCATTGTCGAAGGTCACGATGCCTGCTGCTTCCTGGCCACGGTGCTGCAATGCATGCAACCCTAGCGCTGTCAGCGCACTTGCGTCCTCGTGCCCCAGAATGCCGAACACGCCGCACTCTTCGCGCAGTGTGTCCGCGTCCCAATCAAACGGCTCATGCACCTCGGTTCCGCCAGCCATGGCGAACTCTCCTTTATATGGCCGGTTGAAGCCGGGCCTGGTCTTGAGATCAACCTGATTACGGACGGCAGCGCCTGAAAACAGATGTGTTGATCGATCTAAGATATAAGAACATCGTCATCGCCGCGTTTTGGTCGACGGATGTTCAGGATTCAAGGGCCTGCGCCAATGTCTGGCGTCAGTTGTTGTCGGACGTCAGTTGCTCCAGGCCCTGACGTTCGGAATCGCTGTATGTCGGCTCTTCTGCCGGCGCGCTTGTGCTGCTGCCACCTGTAAGGTTGTTGTCGCGGATCCTGTCTAGAATGGCCTTTTCCGGATCTTCCGGAAGCACTGCAACCAACCGCTCGCCTATTGATAGCAGGATCGGTCTTGATTTGGCATTCAAAACCCATTGAGGCTGCTGTTCCGGCTGAACAAACCAATTGAAGAACATCATCGCCACAACGACCAGAAGCAAGCCACGCACTGCGCCGAAGACGAAACCAAGCGTCCGGTCAAGCGCTCCGATCCGGCTGTCCAGCACGAAATCGGAAATCCTCATGGTAATGTAGCTGACGACGACCAGGGTGACCAGAAAAACGGCTGCGGCCGAAGCGCCCATGGCAACAAGGTCGTGAGAGATATACTGCTTGGCGTACGGAAGAACGCGCTCATACAGCAAAAAGGCCGCGGCGGCTGCTGCAACCCAGGAAACGATGGAAAGGACTTCCCGGACAAACCCTCGGATCATTGCAAGGATTGCCGAAATGAACATGATGGCCAAGAGCAGTCCGTCCAGCAACGTAATCGGCATGTTCTTGAAAAATCCTCTGTCTGGCGCTTAAAAGCGCTGAAATCTTTAGTTCGAACCCAGGCGCATTTTGCTTCAATCACCCCTTGAAGCACCAGCCTGCGCCGAGAGTTTGGCAACAAAGTCCCCAAGTTCCGGCAGTCCTGTAGCCTTGAATGTCGATGCAGCGCCGTCCTTGAGGTTTCCTTCTGGACAATACGCCTGATCGAATCCGAGTTTCTCCGCTTCTTTCAGCCTGGACTGGGCCTGAGCAACTGGCCGGATGGCCCCGGACAGGCTGACCTCGCCGAAATAGACGCAATTTGCCGGAAGGGCAAGCCCGCTAAGCGACGAGATCAATGCGGCGGCAACCGCGAGATCCGCTCCCGGTTCATTGATTTTCAATCCACCTGCAACGTTCAGATAGACATCATGTTGAGAAAAGCGCACTCCGCAACGGGCTTCCAGTACGGCCAGGATCATCGACAGTCGAGCGCTGTCCCAGCCGATCACTGCTCTGCGCGGCGTTCCGAGCGAAGACTGGGCAACAAGCGCCTGAATTTCGATAAGCAGGGGACGGGAGCCTTCAAGTCCTGCAAATACTGCAGCCCCTGGCGCCGACGTCGTCCTGTCGCCGAGGAAGAGTGCGGAAGGGTTCGCGACCTCCACAAGCCCCTTGCCGGTCATCTCGAAGACACCGATCTCGTCGGTCGCGCCAAAACGGTTCTTGACCGATCGCAGGATCCGATACTGATGCGCCCCGTCACCTTCGAAGTAGAGCACCGCGTCCACCATGTGCTCGACGACGCGCGGGCCCGCTATCTGACCGTCCTTGGTCACATGTCCGACTAGCACGAGCGTGGTGCCGTTCTTCTTGGCATAACGCACCATGGCCTGCGCCGATGCGCGTACCTGGGTAACAGTGCCGGGTGGCGAATCTGCCTGATCGGTCCAGAGTGTTTGCACCGAGTCTAGGATCAGCATTGCCGGAGCCTTGTCCGATTCCAGTGTCGCCAGAATGTCTTCGACACTGGTCTCCGCGGCCAGTGCAACAGGAGCGTCTGCCAATCCAAGTCTTTCAGCCCGCAGTCGCACCTGGCCGATGGCCTCTTCGCCGGAGATGTAAACTGTCTTGTGTCCAAGACTGGCCAGTTGGGCGGCCGCCTGAATAAGCAGTGTCGATTTGCCGATGCCTGGATCGCCGCCAACAAGAAGCGCGGAGCCTCGCACGAAACCACCACCTGTCACGCGGTCCAGTTCGGCAACGTTTGTCTGGATGCGGGGCGCTTCCTTGGTGTCACCTGAAAGCCCGACGAGAGGGACAACGCGCCCCTTGCTGCGGCTCGCCCGGCCAGGACCCCCACCAATGCCGCCGCCGGTCTGTTCTTCAACGATCGTATTCCATTCGCCGCAGGATTCACACCTTCCCACCCATTTGGCCGTGATTGCGCCACAAGACTGGCAGACAAAAGAGGTGGACCGCCGCGCCATGAAATACTGCTCCGATCAGATAAGGGGGCCGTAGACGCGTTCAAAGCGCCGGCCGAGGCTCGTCAGATACTCGTAATCGATGGTTTCCGCATAAGCCGCAATGTCGGTGGCTGCAACATTTGGTCCTAGCATTTCCACAAACGCCCCGCGTTCAAGCAGATGTTCGGGTACATCCGTTACATCCAGCGTGATCATATCCATTGATATCCGTCCGAGCACCGGAGCCTTGTGGCCTCCGATAATGCCGAAACCACCTGAGCGTTCGTCTGTGGAGCTTGCCCGGCGCAAAAGCCCATCTGCGTAACCGGCCGCCACCACTGCATTTCTGAGTGGTCTTCGGGCGGTTTGCCTTGCGCCGTATCCGATTGTGTCGCCTGCCGGAACATCGCGCACGATCATGATGCGTGCCTCAACCTTGGCAACAGGCGTCATCGGATTGGGCTCGTTCTCGATCGCCTGTCCGCCATAAAGCGCGATACCAGGCCGGACCAGATCAAAATGGTACTCGGATCCCATCAATACACCCGCCGAATTGGCCAGCGATCTTGGCACTTCAGAACAGGGTGCCGTGATCTCGGTGAATAGATCCAGCTGTTGCCGGTTCATCGGATGATCTGGCGTCGACCCGCAGGCAAGGTGGCTCATGATAAGGGAAGGGGTGAACGGCCCCAGCAGGTCCGGATCGCTCATGGCAGCCGTGAATTCCGCCGGTGAAAGCCCGAGACGGTGAATGCCTGTGTCAACATGAACAGCAGCGTCAAGGGACTTGCCGGCTGACTTGCAGATCGCCGCCCATTCAAGCAGTTCTTCCAATGAACCCAGGACTGGGCGGATATCATTGTCGATGAGATGGTCGGCAGTGCCGGGAAACAATCCATCAAGCGCGTAAATGGTGGCTTGTGGCAGCGTTTTACGTAACTCGAGAGCCTCGGTTGGGACGGCAACGAAAAACGTCTTGCAGCCCGCATCGAAGAGGGCCTGCCCGGCTTTTTCCTGTCCGGTGCCATATGCATCGGCCTTGAGTGCTGCCGCGCACTCTGTTGCTGTGGCCAGCTTATCGTTCAAAAAAGCCCAGTTGTCCGCAATCGCGTCGAGATCAATGGTGAGACGTCCACCATACAGATCCGAAGGGTGTGAATTTCTAAACGACGACGACACGATCAGTGTGATGCTCCGGTCCGAAACGCGTTTTCAGGATTCGATGCGGAGCTTATCGCATCGCGCCGGGCCTCTGCCAATCCCGAGTGGGTACGTGGCTGCGACCATTGGGCGCGCAACCGATTTGTGACTGTATATTGCCGGCAGCGTGATTTGGGTAGGTGAAAAACTACTCGTACCGTTCCGGCAGGTGGTCGTCTTCTGCAAGATCGGAAAAGCGGGTGTATTGGCCTTCGAAGTGAAGATTTGCCGTACCTGTCGGGCCGTGTCGCTGCTTGGCGATGATCACTTCAGCCTTGCCCTTGGCGGCCTCATGCTTGGCTTCCCAGGCAGCGTACTCCGGAGAACCGATTTCAGGCTCGGTCTTGGAAAGATAGTATTCCTCTCGGTAAACGAACAGGATTACGTCGGCGTCCTGCTCGATCGAACCCGATTCACGAAGGTCCGACATCATCGGCCGCTTGTCGTCACGCGATTCCACCTGACGCGAAAGCTGTGACAAGGCAATGATCGGAACCATGAGTTCTTTCGCCAATGCCTTCAAGCCGGTGGTGATCTCGGTGATTTCCTGCACGCGGTTGCCGGAGTTTTTGGCGGAGCCGGAAAGCAGCTGGATATAGTCAACCACGAGAAGGTCCAGGCCGCGCTGGCGTTTCAGACGGCGGGCCTTGGCAACCAGCGAGGCAATTGAAATACCACCTGTCTGGTCCACATGGAGTGGTGTCGACTGCATGAGTTGAGCGCACGCTGCGAGCTTTTCAAATTCAGCTTCCGAGATGTCACCACGCCGGATCTTGGAAGATGAAATCTCCGCCTGTTCGGAAATGATACGGGTAGCGAGCTGTTCTGCCGACATTTCAAGTGAGAAGAAACCGACGACACCGCCGTTGGTGGTCTTGAGTGACCCGTCCGGCTGTTCTTCGGATTTGTAGGCTTGCGCAATGTTGTAGGCAATGTTGGTGGCCAGTGAGGTTTTACCCATGGCCGGACGTCCCGCGAGAACGATCAAGTCGGAATGCTGCAGGCCACCCATGAGCCGGTCTAGATCGCGAAGACCCGTGGAAATACCCGACAGGGCACCTTCACGGTTCCATGCCGCGTGCGCCATCTCGATTGTTTCGCTCAAGGCATCGCCGAAGGAAACGAAGCCACCTTCGCTGCGGCCGGTTTCCGCCAGTTCGAACAGGCGGCGTTCGGCATCGTCGATTTGCTGTGTCGGCGGCACGTCGATCGGGGCGTCAAACGCTATGTTGACCATGTCCTCACCGATGCGGATCAGGTTACGGCGAATGGCAAGGTCGTAGATCGTCCGGCCGTAGTCTTCGGCATTGATGATCGAGGCTGCATCGCCGGCAAGACGAAGCAGGAATTGCGTCGCTGAAAGATCCGCAATTTTCGCATCTGCCGGATAGAAGGTCTTGAGCGTGATCGGGGAGGCGGTTTTGCCGGCCCGGATCAGGTGGCTGATCTTCTCGTAGATGTCCTGATGCGGCGGAACGAAGAAATGGTGCGGTTCGAGAAAGTCGGAAACCCGGTAGAACGTCTCGTTGTTCACCAGAATCGCGCCCAAAAGCTGCCGTTCTGCTTCCGCATTATGCGGAGCCAGGCGCTGGACGTCTTCTTCCGTTTCGACCTTCTGCAACGTGCCCTTCATATCTTCCCCCGATGACCCAAGTTCATTCGGAATACTCCCAGTTGAGGGAGGGCTCAAGGACCAAACTCGGCAGAAATCGATTCCCACTGTCAATCACAGATCAGCGGGGAAAGAATCGAATCCTGCTTGACTCAAAAGCCGTTTGGAGACTCAGGAGGATAGCTCTTAGTTATTGAAAACAAATATTTTTTTGTAAAAGTTAATGGCCGGTTAATGATTTAGTCAGCTGAATCAAGGCCTTGCTGCGAGCTCTGAACGCTCCGGTTGAGGCCCCAGTTGTCAATCGGGAAGGAAGAAGCCGGCAAAAGAAAAACGGCGCTGCAAGCAGCGCCGTTCGATTCGAGCTAATGAAGGTTTGAATGCCCTCAGGCTTCTTCTTCAGCCGGAGCTTCTTCGGAAGCCTCTGCACCTTCTTCGGTGCCTTCTTCGCCTTCGGCTTCTTCATCGTCTTCTTCGAATTCAAAGACGTCCTGTTCCGGAGCGGTGAGGTCTTCACCAGCTGCCTGACGAACTGCTTCGTCTTCAGAACGGGCAACGTTGACGGAGATGGAAACTTCGACTTCCGGGTGCAGCTGGATCAGAACGCTGTGCAGGCCGATCGTCTTGATCGGAGTGCGCAGTTCAACCTGGCCACGGGAAACGGTAAAGCCTGCTGCCGTCAGACCTTCCGCGATGTCGCGGGTGGAGACGGAGCCGTAGAGCTGACCGGTTTCGCCGGCGGACCGGATCATGACCAGAGCTTCGCCGTCGAGCTTGGAAGCAACAGCTTCAGCTTCGCTCTTGCGCTCAAGGTTGCGTGCTTCGAGCTGAGCGCGCTCACGCTCGAAACGTTCCAGGTTTGCCTTGTTGGCGCGCAGTGCCTTGCCCTGCGGCAGCAGGAAGTTACGGGCATACCCGTCACGTACCTTAACGGTGTCGCCCATCTGGCCGAGTCTGGCGATGCGCTCAAGAAGGATAACTTGCATTTTATTTCTCCTACTGTCCCACCTGTTGGTGGTTAGAGACCGTATGTCCGCGGTCCCAATACGGATCTCCCGGGCGAACCCGGGAGAAGGGCAATCTCTTTGGAAGAGATGCTTAGCTGATTACGAAAGGCAGCAGGCCGAGCAGACGGGCACGCTTGATTGCGCGGGCCAGCTCACGCTGCTTCTTCGCGGAAACCGCGGTGATGCGGCTCGGAACGATCTTGCCGCGCTCGGAGATGTAGCGCTGCAGCAGACGGATGTCCTTGTAGTCGATCTTCGGTGCGTTGGAACCGGAGAACGGGCAGGTCTTCCGGCGACGGAAGAACGGACGACGGCTTGGAAGCTGTGCAATATCAACCATTATTCTTACTCCCCTTCAGCCCGGCGCGGAGGACGACCGCCACCCGGGCGTTCGCCACGTCCACCGCCACGGCGGTCGTCACGGTCACGCTTCTGCATCATTGCGGACTGTTCTTCGTCGAGTTCGTCAACGCGGAAGGTCATGAAGCGCAGAACGTCTTCGTTCAGGCCCATCTGACGTTCCATCTCGGCAACAGCTGCGTGAGGTGCTTCGATGTTCATCAGGGTGTAATGAGCCTTACGGTTCTTCTTGATGCGGTATGCAAGGGTACGAAGTCCCCAGCTTTCCACTTTGCCGACAGTTCCGCCAGCACCTTCGATGAGGCCCTTGAACTGTTCGACGAGTTGTTCGACCTGCTGGGTCGAAACGTCCTGGCGTGCCAGGAATACGTGCTCGTAAAGAGGCATGGAAACAAGCCTTTCTTCAGGTTAACAACACGGGCGCCGGCGCAAAGCCTCCTCGTAACCCCGGAAAGGCACGAGAATTCTAACGAGAGCGGGAACACGGGAAGTCGGATCCTTTTGAATTGATCCTGGCAAAAGCCCTTCCGTTCAGCCCCCGGCCAAATCCCGGATGAAGCGCGCTCTATACCCTGATTTTGAGAAAATGCAAGTTCAAAGAAAAAGATCTCGCGGGGTTTTTCAAAGAAATCGATCGGATGCTAACAGAACTTGCTCCAAGCGCCGCAGTGTAGCTTGTGAAAGATAGCGCGTTAATATCGACTTTGGTTCTTGGGCACCAACAGGAAATCACCCTAATGGACCTCATTTTTCAAAATGTTTGACCGCTGGGCCTTGACAGTATGGTCAAAGGCGTATCATAGCCTCGCGCCAAGTTCGATCTTCAATCCCTGTCGGGTTTGAAACACCGCTTTCTCAAAAAGTCGAGGGCCTGCCGCCAAATGCGTGCGGCCTGCGCACGTGTCATGGAGGCGTTTTCCAGATGACTATAGCTTTCACATTTCCAGGCCAGGGCAGCCAGAGCGTCGGGATGGGCAAGATTCTTGCCGATACTTTCCCTGAAGCAAAGGCTGTCTTCGATGAAGTGGATGAGGCTCTGGGACAAAAACTCTCCGACGTCATGTGGAACGGTCCGGAAGACGCTCTCACACTGACAGCGAATGCGCAGCCGGCACTAATGGCCGTCAGCCTCGCAACCATGCGTGTGCTGGAAGCGAAGGGTCTCGATCTCAAATCAAGCGCATCCTTTGTCGCTGGTCATTCGCTAGGCGAATATTCTGCGCTTGCGGCAGCGGGCAGCCTTAAAATTGCCACTGCAGCTCGCCTCCTGCGGGTGCGTGGCGATGCCATGCAAAACGCGGTTCCGGTCGGGCAGGGAGCTATGGCTGCTCTTCTGGGGCTTGATTTCGACGTTGCCGCCGAAATCGCACAGGAAGCCGCACAGGGCGAAGTCTGCCAGGCCGCAAATGACAATGCGCCGGGGCAGGTGGTCGTTTCCGGGCACCTTGCTGCCGTTGAACGGGCAGTTGAAATCGCCAAAGCGAAAGGCGCGCGCCGCGCAGTCATGTTGCCGGTCAGCGCACCGTTCCATTGCTCGCTGATGGCACCTGCGGCAGACGCCATGGCTGAGGCTCTGGCAAACGCTGAGATCAAGGAGCCTGTGGTTCCGCTCGTTGCCAACGTTCTTGCAGCTCCGATTACGGATCCGGCCGAAATCCGCGATCGCCTCGTTGAACAGGTGACGGGAACCGTGCGCTGGCGTGAAAGCATCGCGTGGCTTGCAGGCAATGGCGTCGATACCTTTGTTGAAGTGGGGACAGGCAAGGTTCTCACGGGCATGGTGAAGCGCATCAGCAAGGAGTCGGTTGGTCTTGCGGTGAATTCGCCCGAAGACATAGACACTCTTCTTGAAAAGATTTCCGGATAACGCACCTTATAGCCAGCAATTGTTCATAGCCCTGGCAAGGGGCGGAAAATAACGAGGGAAGGACCCCAAATGTTCAGCTTGGAAGGGAAAAACGCACTCGTCACCGGCGCAACCGGCGGCATCGGCGAGGCTATTGCCCGAGCACTGCACGCGCAGGGCGCGACAGTATCTCTGTCCGGCACGCGGGCCGAAAAGCTGGAAGCGCTGGCAGCGGATCTCGGCGAGCGCGCATTTGTCACTCCCGCCAATCTGTCTGATCGTGAGGCGGTCAACGCGTTGCTGCCGGCAGCCGAAGAGAAAATGGGAACGGTCGATATTCTGGTGAACAACGCCGGAATTACCCGTGACAACATCTTCATGCGCATGAAGGATGATGAGTGGGATCAGGTGCTTGAAGTCAACCTGACCTCGGGCTTCCATCTCTGCCGCGCAGCGATCAAGGGTATGATGAAGCGGCGTTCCGGTCGGATCATCGGTATTACCTCGGTCGTCGGCGTTACGGGCAATCCGGGCCAGGTCAACTATGCCGCGGCCAAAGCAGGCATGATCGGCATGTACAAGTCGCTTGCCAGGGAAGTCGCCAGCCGCAACATCACGGTCAACACCATCGCTCCGGGTTTCATTGAAACGGCAATGACCGATGCGTTGAACGACAAGCAAAAAGAATCAATTTTGACAAGCGTTCCGGCAGGGCGTTTGGGCACTTCTGCCGAGATCGCTTCCGCCGCGCTTTATCTTGCAAGCGACGAGGCTGCGTATGTGACGGGGCAGACGCTCCATGTCAACGGCGGCATGGCTATGATTTAAAAGAGAGTTTCGCCTGACAAGCGAAAAGAATCCGGGCCGTTCGGAAGCGGTCTGGACCGGCTGGTAATGGTCAACAAAGTGTGTTACCAACCCGCCGATTGTTACGAATTGTGCAGCCGGGTCCGATTTTCAGGCTGGGATGCACTACGACATCTTGAAGACAGCGATTTCGCGCCACCGCTTGTTAGCAATCCGGTCTGGGGCAGTTTCGCGAGATGAATAGACGAAAACTAAGGAAGTGAAAGATGAGCGATATCGCGGATCGGGTAAAGAAAATCGTCGTTGAACACCTCGGTGTCGATGCGGAGAAGGTTGTGGAAGGCGCAAGCTTCATCGATGATCTGGGTGCAGACAGCCTCGACACCGTTGAGCTGGTCATGGCATTTGAAGAAGAATTCGGCGTAGAAATCCCGGATACCGCAGCTGAAACCATCCTGACTGTTGGCGACGCTGTCAAATTCCTGGAAGCCAACAAGTAAGGTCGGTAACGTCCTTATTGGAATCTTTTGATGTTCGGGCCGGCGGGGCGATTTCCCCGCCCGGCCCTTCAAACGTAAGTGCGGGTGTATGAGGCGAGTTGTCGTAACTGGGCTAGGCATGGTGTCACCACTTGGTGGTAGCGCCGATGTCTCTTGGAAGAAGATCCTCGAAGGAAAGAGCGGGGCCAACAAGGTCACGAATTTCAAAGTTGACGATCTGGCCTGCCAGATCGCCTGTCAGATCCCGCGCGATTCCGCCGAAGAAGGCGCGTTCAACCCTGATGATTGGATGGACGTGAAAGAACAGCGCAAGGTCGATGATTTCATCGTCTATGCGATGGCCGCTGCCGATCAGGCGATGGCCGATTCCGGTTACAAGGCGGAAACTTACGAACAACAGACCCGTTCGGGTGTGCTGATTGGTTCTGGTATCGGTGGCCTTCAGGGCATCGAACAGGGTGCGCATCTGCTGGCCGAAAAAGGACCGCGGCGCATCAGTCCGTTCTTTATCCCGGGCCGTCTGATCAACCTGGCCGGTGGTTACGTTTCGATCCGTCATGGATTGAAGGGGCCGAACCACGCTGTGGTGACCGCATGTTCAACGGGAGCCCATGCCATTGGCGACGCCTCTCGTCTGATTGCATTTGGCGACGCCGATGTGATGGTTGCCGGAGGAGCGGAATCTCCGGTCTGCAGACTTGCTCTTGCGGGTTTTGCGGCATGCCGCGCATTGTCCACAGGATTTAACGACGCGCCGGAAAAAGGTTCGCGTCCTTATGACGAAGCTCGTGATGGCTTTGTGATGGGCGAGGGCGCCGGTGTTGTCGTTCTCGAAGAATATGAACACGCGGTTCGCCGTGGCGCTCGGATCTACGCTGAAGTGATCGGCTACGGACTGTCGGGCGACGCCTTCCATATCACGGCTCCTTCTTCGGACGGTGACGGCGCTTATCGATGCATGGAAGCCGCCTTGAAGCGGGCAAACATCACTCCGGCTGATATCGACTACGTCAACGCCCACGGAACGTCGACGCCTCTTGGGGATGAGATCGAACTTGGAGCGGTTACAAGGCTGGCGGGTGAGCATGTTTCCAAGCTGACCATGTCTTCCACCAAGTCGTCTATCGGCCATCTGCTGGGTGCAGCAGGAGCTGTTGAAGCGATCTTCTCCGTGTTGGCAATTCGGGACGGCATGGCGCCGCCGACTATCAATCTCGACAATCCATCCGTCGAGACCGAGATCGACCTGGTTCCGCACAAGCCGAAAAGCATGGACATCGACGTTGCACTGTCCAACTCCTTTGGTTTCGGTGGTACCAACGCGTCGCTCGTCTTCCGCAAAGTTGCCGCATAACCCATTCAAGTTCTCTCAAGCCGGGCAAGATTCTCTTCCGGCTTGAGATGTTGATTGTGACAACTTGTCCGCTTGAGCCAGGCAACTGATGCCGAGGTTCAATCTTGGAGGTGCGACCCAATATGCGCATTAAGCCCAAAAGCCCGCGTGAAGCCTTGCAGCCTGAGCCGGCTCCTGCACCGCCACAGAGATCCCGCCACGTTCGAAATCCGCTGGTGATCCTGATCAACATGGTCATCACGTTGGCCGTTTTTGGACTGGCCGCACTCGGCGCAGCTCTTTATTTCGGCAAACAGAAGTTCGAGGAAGCCGGTCCGCTTCAGCAAGAGGCAACCGTTGTCATTTCCTCAGGCGCCGGACTGTCAGGCATCACGGACCGCCTCGCCGGCAAGGGCGTTATTAACGACAGCATGTTCGATGAGTGGGTCTTCAATCTGGGTATTCGTTTCTACAAGAATGCTACCAGGCTGAAAGCCGGTGAATATGCCTTTGCGCCCGGAGTTTCCATGCAGGAGATCATGACAGATCTCGTCGAGGGTAAAGCCGTTACGCATTCGGTCACAATACCTGAAGGCTGGACCACTGCTCAGATCATTGAAAGAGTGCGGGAACACCCGATCTTGGTCGGTGAAATCACGGAGGTGCCGGTGGAAGGGGCCTTGTTGCCTGAAACCTACACG
>JBCCVB010000095.1:0-26518 GCA_039195965.1 Pseudomonadota bacterium | reverse complement strand
GTTGGCGGGGCGCTGGCAGTGTGCGGTGGACTGCAACTTGTAGACCGGGCTCTGAGGGGAGGACGCGAAATGTCGAAACAAGAAATTCACACCGGCGGATGCCAATGTGGGGCTGTACGTTTTCGCATTGAAGGTGAACTTGGCACCGCTTCGATCTGTCATTGCCGCATGTGTCAAAAGGCCTTCGGCGGGTTTTATGCACCGCTCGTTGGAATCCGGGGTGATACCAGGCTGGTTTGGACCAGGGGCGAGCCGAAACGCTTTCAGAGTTCAAACCACGTTGCCCGCGGATTTTGCTCAGAATGCGGGACACCCTTGACCTACGAAGCACCGGATGACGACACTGCGATCGCCATAGGTGCCTTTGATAATCCCGCTACGATTGATCCGGTCATCCAGTACGGTGTCGAAGGCAAATTGCCTTTCACGGACAAAATTTCCGAAATTCCGGCAAGACGAACGGAAGAGGACAGCGAGACTGCCGTGTTTCTGGCGTCGATCGTATCCAACCAGCATCCCGACCACGATACCGAAACCTGGCCGCCTGTTCGGTCCGGCAACCCAGACAATTAATCCCAGCTAAAGCGCTAGGTAGGAAAGACGCATGAGCAAGGAACGCCTCTATCTTTACGACACAACGCTCCGCGACGGTGCTCAGACCAGTGGTATCGACTTTTCGCTGAACGAAAAGATTGTCATTGCGGAGCTGCTGGAGCGTCTGGGTATCGACTATGTCGAAGGGGGATACCCCGGGGCGAACCCGACGGATACGGAGTTTTTCACCGAAGCGCGCACACAAACCGCGACTTTCACAGCGTTTGGCATGACCAAGCGGGCAGGGAGGTCCGCAGCCAATGACCCGGGTCTGCAGCAAATCATTTCCTGCAAGTCTTCGGCGTGTTGTTTCGTTGCCAAGACCTGGGACTATCACGTCGAGATAGCGCTTGGTTGCACCAACGATGAGAACCTGGATTCGATCCGCGATACCGTTGAAACGACCGTGGCTGCCGGCAAGGAAGCCATGATCGATTGCGAACATTTCTTCGACGGCTTCAAGGCCAATCCTGAATATGCACTCGATTGTGCCCGAACGGCCTACCAGGCCGGTGCCCGGTGGATCGTCCTTTGCGACACCAATGGCGGAACCCTGCCGGACGAGATTCACGACATCGTCACCAAGGTGCAGGAAGTCGTTCCCGGCTCACATCTGGGAATTCACACTCATGACGACACAGGTCAGGCTATCGCCAATTCACTTGCCGCGATTGATGCCGGCGTGCGTCAGATCCAGGGCACTCTGAATGGATTGGGAGAGCGTTGCGGCAACGCCAACCTGATCACGCTGATCCCGACCCTGAAGCTGAAATCTGCTTATTCGGATCGGTTTGAGATCGGTGTCTCCGACGATCAGCTGAAAGACGTCGCGGCGATTTCTCACGCATTCGATGAAATTCTGAACCGCTCCCCGAACAGGCAGGCACCTTATGTCGGCGAGACGGCATTTGCGACCAAGGCCGGAATTCATGCCTCGGCGATATTGAAAGATCCGAAGACGTACGAACATGTGACGCCTGAAAGTGTCGGCAATCAACGCCGTGTTCTGGTGTCCGATCAGGCGGGAAAGAGCAATCTTCTGGGTGAATTGTCGCGCGTCGGCATCGAGATAGACAAGGCGGATCCACGTCTGGACAGGTTGCTGGCGCAGGTAAAGGAACGGGAAGCGGAAGGGTATGCCTATGAGGCGGCAGATGCGTCGTTCGAACTGATGGCCCGCCGCGAACTCGGAGAAGTTCCCCGTTACTTCGATGTCAATTCCTTCCGCGTCATGGTGGAACGCCGGTTCAATGCAATAGGTGATCTGATCACGGTGTCCGAAGCGGTTGTGAAAGTTGAAATCGATGGCGAAACCCGAATGTCCGTTGCGGAAGGAAATGGTCCGGTCAACGCCCTCGACATGGCGTTTCGAAAGGACCTGGGCAAGTATCAGTCCGCAATTGAAGGGCTGGAGCTGATAGACTATAAGGTGAGAATTCTCAACGGTGGTACGGGCGCAGTCACGCGCGTTCTGATCGAAAGCCACGATACCAAATCTCACCGTCGCTGGTTTACGATCGGAGTGTCCTCCAACATTGTCGATGCCTCTTTCCAGGCTCTGGTCGACTCCATTACATTTGCGCTGCTGAAAGCCGAGAAGGCTTCTGCATGATAGCGCCAGAAAGGCTTGTTCCATGTCGCAGTCGGTTTCCAATGCCGAAGCGAATGCCGAGTTCCGTCAGGGACTTTTATTTGGCTTAGCCGCCTATGGCATGTGGGGCTTTTTTCCGGCTTACTACAAGCTGACAGACACAGTGCCGGCCGATCTGGTCGTCTCCCATCGGATCTTGTGGTCCGTCTTGTTTGTTGGCCTGTTTCTCTATCTTCGTGGACGCTGGCAGGAGGTCATCGATGTCTTCCACCAGCCGAAGATATTGAAGGGACTAATGACATCGGCTGCGTTTATCGCGGTCAATTGGCTCGTCTTTGTCTGGGCAATCGCCCACAATCACGTTCTTGATATCTCGCTCGGATATTTCATCAACCCGCTTGTCAGCATTGTGGTCGGCCTTGTGGTGCTGCAAGAGCGGTTGTCACTTGGGCAGGGCATTGCCGTGGCAATTGCAACGGTAGCTGTTCTTCTTCAGGCCGTGCTTGCCGGTGGTTTGCCCTGGATCTCCCTTGTCCTGGCGTTTTCTTTTGCCGGGTATGGCTACGTGCGCAAGGTAACCCCGGTAAAAGCCACACCAGGCCTGTTCGTGGAGACCGTGCTGCTGTTTCCGTTGGCCGCAGGCTATGTTCTTTTGAGCCTGAGTTGGGGAAATGACGCGCTGGTTCTCAACGATCCTCCTGTTCTGATAGCTTTGATCGGAACAGGTATCGTCACGGCCTTGCCGCTCATCTGCTTCTCGTCCGCAGCGCGTCGCCTGCCGCTCTTCATGGTTGGATTGATGCAGTACATTGCCCCGTCCATGCACTTTGTCATGGCGGTGTATCTCTGGGGCGAGCCGTTGGATCAGACCAGGTTGATGACCTTTTTGATGATCTGGGGAGCCTTGGTGATTTTCACCTATGACAGCTGGAGACGCTACCGGCCGGCAACCTGATTGGCCGGTCCGCAGCAAGCAACATCAATCGCCGGATACCAACTGCCCGCGACCCGTGCGCTTTGCGGAATAAAGCCGGAGATCCGCTTCCTTCAAAGCCTGAGCGAGGTTGCCATCAAGCAAAGGTGCAAGGCCGATACTCGCCTTGATCTTCTGGTTCTCGCCACTGTGGGAGACCGGTGAAGTCTGTATCGTTTGCAGAAGGTCTTCAAGGCTGTGCACGACGTCGTCTTCGCCGCGATTTCGCAACACCAAGCAGAACTCGTCGCCTCCGAGGCGTGCGACGATATCCCTGTCACCGGCAAGCTCTGTCAGGTGCTTTGCGAAACTCTTCAGTACGGCGTCGCCAAAGTCATGACCCAGACTGTCATTGATCCCCTTGAAGGAGTCTAGATCCAGCAAGGCAAGCCAATGCTTGCTTTCGGCAGATGAAGGCCAGGACTTCACTTCGTTGGAAACTTCGTCGAGCAGAAAGCGGCGATTATAGAGACCTGTCAGCGAGTCCCGCATTGCCAGGTTGTTGAGTTCCTCAATGCGATAGATGTAATCAAGATTCTGCGAGATCCGCAGCAGCAGTTCCTCCGGCGAGCAGTTCTTGTCAACGAAATCGGCTGCTCCGTACTTCAGGAAACGGACCCGGTTGTCCGAATTGGCATAGGAAGACATTCCAATGACACCGACTTCTTCCGAACTGTGGTGTCGCCGAATGGTCTTCAAAAACGCGAAACCATCCTTTCCGGGCATGAAATAGTCGGCCAGGACGAGTTTGATGTCCTTGTTTTCCTTGAGGCATTTCAACGCTTCGTCGGTCGAGGACGCCTGATACACCTTATAGAGATGCTTGGATACGATTTGCGAGATCGCTTCGCGCTCCACCGTGGCGTCGTCAACCACAAGGATGCCGATATCAGGGTTCTGCGCGAGCTTCCTGATAAGTTCGGCGACATAGTCCAGACTGCCGGGGGAGTCCTTCAGTACGTAGTCGATGACCCCCTTGCTGAGCATCTTGCTGCGCGTCCTGGGGTCGAAACGACTGGTGAAAACGATCGTCGGAATATTCCATTTCGCGCACAGGTCTACGATCTCGCCGTTCGCAGCGTCCGGCAAGGTCAGGTCGACAAGCGCCAGGTCCGGCTCGCCGATTGGCAGATTCAGGCAGTTTTCCGCCTCGTCATAGTTGCGTGCAACCATGATTTGGTGCCTGCCGACTTCATGCAATTTCTTGACGATCGCCTTTTCGAAAAACGAAGCGTCTTCAACCAGAAGAGTTGTTTGCATGGAACTGCCTGTAACTGCTGTTTCTTTTGGCGACGTTACTATCCAATTCAAGAGACTTCAAACTGATGCACGGGACTATATACATCTGACGACATTGTGCGAGCCTATCGTTATTTGCATAACGTAAGGTAAAACGGGATTTCTTCGAATATTGTATCACTTGCCCGGGTCACCATTGAAGTTCAGGTGATCACGGCTTTGTTCCCTCGGAAAAGTGCCGTGATCCAGCCATATCACTTATGGTATTTTGAGCATCAGAGGTCCGACATGGAGGCAAAGTCACCTGGCGGTTTCGGCGATGCACCGGATACTGCCTGTGAGAGCATCGGCAGGATGTCCTCAATTTGATTTGCCACCAGATAGGGCACTTCGGTTTCCGGCCGGATATACCCTTGTGCCCGCATGTGATCGAACAATTCGAGCAATGGCGACCAGAAACCGTGAATGTTTGCCAGAAGAACCGGTTTTTTATGCTGACCGAGCTGAGCCCAGGTCATCATCTCGACCGCTTCTTCCAGTGTTCCGATACCGCCCGGCAGGGCGATGAACGCGTCGGACTTTTGAAACATCAAGTGTTTGCGCTCGTGCATATCCTTGGTGACGATCAGGTCCTCCAAGGTATCGAGCATGACTTCCCGCTTTTCCAGGAAGTGCGGGATGATGCCCGTGACATCACCGCCCGATTCCAGGGCCGAATTGGCGACCGTGCCCATAAGGCCGACAGAACCGCCGCCATAAACGAGACGCAGGCCGGCCTCTGCGATGAGCTGGCCGAGACGCGTCGCTGCTGCTTCGTGAGATGGATCTGAGCCGAAGCTCGAGCCACAGTAAACACAGACGCTTTTGAGCTGATTTTGTGAAACCGTATTCATAACGCAAGATGTGCATTGTGACCGTCCGCAGGTCAAGCATTCTGTTTGAAAGACCTTGGTTCACAAGCAGGTTTTCTTGCCGAGCTTTCAAAGAAGAGCTATGCATGGAGCTGAATAAAGAATTTGTGACAGCATGGGGCAAAGACCCGGATTGCTGCAACTCACGCATAGAAGAGATACAGAAATGCCAGCCACGGTTTGCCGGCTTTTCTGGTTGGGATGAACAATGAATAAGCAGACATTGATCTGGACTTTGATCGTGGCGGTACCTGTGGGACTGGCTGCGCTGGCAACGGGCTATGTCTATAGGGACACCGGACGTCTTCCGTTCCAGACTGCCGAAGACACGCAGTCAGCTCCGGCAAAAGCCGTTGAGGATACGCAGGAAAAGACAGCCGATGCTGCAAAGCCGTCCGATAATGCGACGGAAAGCGCCACCTCGCAGGCTGCTTCGGACCAAACCGCTGAAGAGCCTGCTGCTGACGCTCCGGTTAAAGGACCTAGTTTCGATGTCGTTGGGGTTGAGCCCACCGGTGAAACCGTCGTGGCCGGTCGTTCGGAAGCCGGAGCTATCGTTGCCTTGACGGCAAATGGTGAAGTGGTTGGAAAGAGTATTGCCAACGAAGCAGGCGAATGGACCATTATTCTGGACGAACCGCTGAAGCCGGGGGATTACGACGTTGGTCTGGAAGTTCATGATGGCGAAGGCAAGTCGATAGAGCAGTCCGAGCAGCGGTTGGCAGTTTCTGTACCGCAGGATGGCAAGGAACAACCTCTTGTTGTTCTGAATTCAGCGGAAGGTCCTTCCGACATCCTGCAGAAACCGGAGACTGAAAAGGTTGTTGCACAATCCAGTGATCGGGCTGCACAGCAAGGCGATACGGTTGTCGCTGCCAAAACAGATACACCTTCTGAGGACGAGCCTGCCAATCTGGCCGGTTCCGAACAGGGAACTGGCACATCTTCACAGGAGACGCAGGGCGAAACGGAAACTCAGGTTGCAGCACTGCCAAAGGACGCTACGACAAGCACACAAGATGAGACCGCTTCCGGCAACTCTGCTTCTGGCACCAGCGTTGGATCAACAGAGCAAGCTGCAACGGCACCTTCCGGTACTGACACCGGCGCATCAACCTCTTCTCAATCGCAACCAACACAATCCGCATCCGCAAACGGTGACCAGCCTGCGACGTCCGAAGCCGCTCAGGCAGGGTCCTCCGATGGAGGCGAGAGTAACACTCAGCTTGCGGCGACCCCGACCGGTAAAGCTCAAGGCGAGCCGAATGCGCAAGTTTCTCCGTTGCCATCCGGCGTGACCGTCACGGTTGAGGCTGTGGAGTCGGAAAAAGACAAAGTCTACGTCGCAGGGACTGGCGAGCCGGGCTCGTCCGTCCGTGTCTACGTCGGTGAAGAATTCCAGGGTGAGGCCAAGGTCAATGCCAGCGGCAAGTGGCTTGTCCAGGGAACCAAGAATGTTGCCGAGGGCAATGTTGAGGTCCGGGCGGATCTGATTTCCAAGGATGGCGGAAAAGTCGACGCCCGTGCAGCCGTGACTTTCGAAAAGGAACAGGATCAACAGGTCGTTCTGACCAAGGTTGTTGCAACCGGGGCCAGTGGCAGCGGGGGCAGCCAGGAAGCCGCGGTTCAAAA
The DNA here is from genome assembly GCA_039195965.1 of Pseudomonadota bacterium. GTDB lineage: Bacteria > Pseudomonadota > Alphaproteobacteria > Rhizobiales > Stappiaceae > Roseibium. The sequence continues at coordinate 19,578 of JBCCVB010000095.1, read as the reverse complement.
GGCACTTCCCGTCGTGATCATTCGCAAGGGCGACAATCTCTGGCGTATCTCGCGTCGTCTTTACGGTGACGGTGTGCGCTACACCACGATCTACCAGGCCAACCAGGACCAGATCCGCGATCCGGACCTGATCTATCCGGGACAAGTGTTCCTGACGCCGGAAGGCGACCTGAACTGGCCAAAACCTGCCGAAGACACAGAGCAAAACGGCTGAATTCAGAAATTGAGAACAGCTTCAAAAGGCTGAAGATCGGTAACGGTCTTCGGCCTTTTTGCTTTCACCTCTTGTTTTTCATTCAATTCATCGCATATCAACGATGAGATGAGGCGGTATTCGATTGAGGGAGTGGCCAGATGAGCGAGACGAAGTCTCCGGAGGCAGGGGACTGCGCGAAGTCGAAGGAGTGCCTGGCAGGGTGTGAAGAGCTTGCGGCGATCTTCCGGGCGCTGGGGCATCCGGCTCGGCTGGCCATCATCAAGCAATTGGCAGGACAGGAAGAGGCTTGCTGCGGCGAAATCGTCAATCATCTGCCGCTTGCCCAATCCACGGTCTCACAGCATTTGCAGGTGCTGAAAGAAGCTGGCCTTGTGATTTGCGATGTGCGTGGTCGCAACTGCCACTACCTGCTGAACCGGAAAATTCTCGGCAAGGCGGAGCTTTGTTCGCAGGAATTCTGGAACCATCTGAAATCCCTGAGCGCTGAACCCCTGCTTTCGAACACAGTAGCGAGAGCTGAAACAAGCCAATGAATGGACGGCTGCCGACAGCCGTCTGGAGATATAGTGTGACAGATCACTCGGCCACCGCGTCGCAGAAACCTTCAGCTGCAGCGTCAGGCAGCAATTCCGATCCGACTGAAACGCAGAAATCGGTCAGCGCCGATGAAGGCAATACACTCTCAACGCTGGCCAACCTGTGGCCCTATATCTGGCCGTCCGAGCGTCCAGATCTGAAAAGAAGAGTACTGCTCGCTGTTTTTGCGCTGATAATCGCAAAGATCGTGACGGTCTTTTCGCCGTATTTTTTCGCTTGGGCAACCGATGCCCTGACTGGAGAAGTTGCCGATCTACCCGGATTCATCGTTGCTCCGGTCATGTTGGTTCTTGCCTATAATGCAGCACGAATCCTGGCCGTTGCATTTAACCAGCTGCGCGATGCTCTCTTTGCTCGCGTTGGGCAGCATGCCGTACGGCAACTTGCATTTCTGACCTTTCGCCACTTGCATCAGCTGTCGCTCCGGTACCATCTGGCACGGCGTACCGGTGGCCTCAGCAGGGTCATTGAGCGTGGCGTGAAAGGCATTGAAGCCATAGTCCGGTACACCATTCTCAATGGTCTGCCGACAATCTTTGAGTTTGCGATCATGGCTGTGGTGATCTGGTATCAGTTCGGCTTTATCTACGTGATCATCGTCGCTGTCATGATTGCCGCCTACGTTTGGTTCACGGTCAAGGCATCGAATTGGCGTATCGCAATACGTCGGGAAATGAACGACAGCGACACGGACGCAAACTCCAAGGCTATCGACAGCCTTCTGAATTTTGAGACCGTCAAGTATTTCGGCAATGAGAAGATGGAGGCAGATCGCTTCGACGCTTCCATGGAGAGATATGAAACCGCGGCAACGAAAACCTGGACATCGCTGGCCTGGTTGAACCTTGGGCAGTCGGTGATACTTGGCGTCGGAATGGCTGTATGTATGGCACTTTCCGCCCGAGCGGTCATGGCCGGAGAACAGAACATCGGTGACTTTGTTCTGATCAATGCATTGCTGATGCAGATCTCGATTCCGTTGAACTACATAGGCTTCCTGTACAGGGAGATCCGGCAGGGTTTGGCGGATATAGAATCCATGTTCGACCTGCTGCTCGTGCCTGCGGAAATAAAGGACAAGCCGGGAGCGGAACCCTTGAGGGCCGTAGGTGGAGATATTGCGTTCAAGAACGTGCGTTTTCACTATGATCCGGACAGGCCGATCCTGAAAGGCATCGACTTCGAAATCCCGGCGGGCAAGACGATAGCGATCGTCGGACCATCGGGTGCGGGCAAATCTACCATTTCAAGGCTGCTATTCCGATTTTACGACGTGACCGGTGGATCTGTCGAAATAGACGGTCAGGATGTCCGCGATGTCACGCAGGAAAGCGTGCGGCACGCAATCGGAATGGTTCCGCAGGATACGGTGCTGTTCAACGATACCATCGCCTACAACATCCGCTACGGCCGGCCGGAGGCAACCGATGAGGAGGTGGTCGAGGCCGCGCGGATGGCACAGATCCATGACTTCATTGAAAGACTGCCCCAGGGCTACGCCTCCGAGGTCGGCGAACGTGGGTTGAAACTTTCCGGGGGTGAGAAACAACGTGTAGCGATTGCCCGGACGATCCTGAAATCACCGCCAATCCTCATATTGGATGAGGCAACGTCTGCACTCGACACGCATACAGAGCGTGAAATCCAGTCGGCTCTCGATGAGGTCTCCCAGAACAGGACCACGCTTGTAATTGCTCACCGCCTGTCGACCGTCGTCAATGCGGATCAGATAATTGTTCTGGAAGCCGGGCGAATTGCTGAACGCGGCAAACACACGGAACTCTTGAGCCAGGGTGGGCTGTATGCCTCCATGTGGGCTCGTCAGCGCGAAGCTGATGAGGCAGAAGAGCGACTGCGCGCGGCTCGGGAAAACGACGATCTGGGGATCGTTACACGCGGTCAGACCGCGGATTATGTTCCGGCAAAATGACGTTCAGGCGAAGGAGGGAAGACCCTCCTTCGCTACCCTAGATCAGGATTTGACCTGTGCGCGGAAATCCCCGATGCGCAGTGCAGCTTCCGCGGCTTCACGGCCCTTGAGAACAAAATGTTCCCGATAAATCTTCATATGGTGATTGGTTTCCTGAAAGTGATGGGGCGTCAGGGAAACGGACAGTACCGGCACGCCGCTATCAAGACCGGCCTGCATCAGGCCGTTCACCACAGCCTGGGCTACAAAGTCATGCCGGTAGATACCACCATCAACAACCAGCGCAGCTGCGGCGATTGCTGCATATTTTCCGGTTTGGGCCAGGTCGCGGGCGGCGAGAGGCATCTCGAATGCGCCGGGTACGTCGAACACATCGATGTTTTCAGAGGGGATTACCTGCTGAAAGCCGACAAGCGCCTGGTCAACAATGTCTGAGTGCCAGCCGGCTTTGATAAAGGCGTAGCGGGTGTGTGTCATTTTGAGCTCCGTAGTTAGTGACACGTCACCCAAGGCGATCACATGCGCACCAAACCACCTTTGTGGTGGCTTGGTCGCAGTTTCTCTTTCATCCGGACTATGACCGTCGGCCCAGGAATTGCACCTGATCTGCATGACCCTTCCGGATCGGAAGGCGCTCGCGGGCTTGCAGCATTGGCTGCTTACCGCCGGTGGGGAATTTCACCCCGCCCTGAGAACAGCGTGTTTCTGGCAGGCGTCTCTTCTCAAGGCAAGATGAGAAATTGCAAAATGAGCTTACAAATTTTTTATCGAACTCGCGGTCCGCGAAGTCGCTGCCGTTGCGATCTCAAGCTGCATGGTCTCTATCGTGTGCACGATGATCGTTCATCGGGTGGAAAGCGCGGCTTGTTCGGACTTGCCCAGAGTTTCGATTGGCAATCGGACGGAACAGGAAACCCGACAATGCTCGCACGAGGGCACGCAGTTCGCGATGACGGGCAGCTCGGGCGCGTTGCTCAAAAATGTCTCCGGTATGCATCATGCTCGGCTCCTTTCAATGACTGAGCCGGTTATCGCATATTGAGTTCTTTCGAAGAATTGGGCTAATCTCGAAGATATCTTTCGAAAGTTTCGAATAATGCGTCTGGACGATCTCAAGTTTTTCAAAAGAGTGGCCGAGCTTGGCAGCCTGTCGGCCGCAGGCCGGGAATTTGGGCTGTCACCGTCGGCGGCAAGCAGCAGGTTGAGCAATCTGGAAAAGGAGCTCGGGTCTCAGCTTGTTGCCAGAACCACCCGGCGGACAGGCTTGACGGAAGCCGGCCAGGTCTTCTTGCGCCATGCATGCAATGCGCTAGGAGAAATGGATCGCGCCAAAGCGCTTATCGACGCGGCGGAGGATACGCCGCGCGGCACTTTGAGGATCTCGTTGAACGTTTTTTTCGGGCGAAAGCACATTCTGCCTTACCTTCTGGAGTACCGGCAGCTTTTTCCCGATCTGAGACTGGACGTCGACATGACGGACCGCATGGTGGATCTCGTCGATGAGGGCTACGACATGGCAATCCGCGGCGCACCCTTGCCCGATTCAAGCCTGATCGCGCGCAAACTGGGTGGCAATCAACGGGTTTTGTGCGCCAGTCCGGAGTATATCGCGCGCAAGGGCATGCCCAAGTCTCCCGATGACTTGCGTTCACACGACTGTATCGGTTTCGAACCGATGCCTATCTGGTACTTCATGGGACCAGAAGGCGAAATCGCGTATCACATCACCAATCCGGTGATTTCGGGTGACAGTGGTGATTTTGCGTATGACGCTGCCATTTTCGGATTGGGATTGACGGTGAAATCCCTGGCGCATGTTTGGGAAGATCTCAGGGACGGACGCCTTGTGGAAGTCATGTCGGACTATCCGATCGCGCGTACAGGAAACATCTATGCTGTCTATCCGCCAGCAAAGTTCATCCCGCCCAAAATCACAACATTTGTGGACTTTCTTCTTTCCAAATACGGTAGACCTGCCTACTGGGAAACAGACTACCGCTTGCCCGGTGCTTCGAAGTTAGGGGAAAGACAGCGGCAATCGAGATGATTTTCCGTAAAAGTCGGTTCTCATTGACGGAAAAAGCCTCTAGAAGCGGTGGGAAAGATAAGCGTATCAGGTGCATATCCGGAAACAGGCAATTTTAGCGCCTCAAATCGCCGGAACAGAAAACAGATCGCACCTGGTCTGAAATCGGAAGATTTTGATGTCGATTGTAGATTCAGTCACCAAAGCCATGGTCCCGATTCACAGGGAAGGCTGGCCGTTTATTGCCATAGCGTTGGTGGCAACGCTGGTCGTCGGTTGGTTCATTGATCCTCTGTTCTGGATCGGTCTCTTTTTAACCGGTTGGGTCTGCTACTTCTTCCGGGATCCCAAGAGAGTGACCCCGGTGGCGGAAGGGCTGGTCATTTCTCCGGCCGATGGTGTCGTGAGCCATGTCGGCCTCGCACGTCCGCCGGAAGAGCTCGAGCTGGGCAGCGAACCGTTGATGCGGGTCTCGATCTTCATGAATGTGTTCAACTGCCACGTAAACCGCGCACCTGTCAGCGGCAGAATCTTGCGGGTCGCTTACCGGGCCGGCAAGTTCCTCAATGCCGAACTCGACAAGGCAAGCGATGACAACGAGCGCAACGGTGTCGTAATCGACACGGGCGACACGCAGATCGGTGTGGTTCAGATCGCAGGACTTGTGGCTCGTCGTATCGTCTGTTTCGTGCGGGAAGGGGAATCCATCTCCGCTGGCGACAGGTTTGGCCTGATCCGGTTTGGCTCTCGACTGGACGTGTATTTCCCGGTCGGCACTCAGCCAAAGGTCGCGCTTGGACAAACAATGATCGCGGGCGAGACGGTACTGGCCGATCTCAAACAGGCTGAAGCAGCCGGTCAAGTCCTGACTCGTGTGAGCTGAGGTTACACGTGAACCAGATGCCGGATACCGACAACAACAACATGCAGCAAACGCCGCGGTTCAGGCGTGTTCCACTGCGTCTGATCCTGCCGAACATGGTGACACTCCTGGCTCTTTGCTCGGGACTGACCGCAGTTCGGATGGCTTTCGAGGAGCGCTGGGAATTTGCTGTCGGAGCCGTGTTGCTTGCTGCTGTTCTGGACGGTCTGGATGGTCGGGTCGCCCGCATGCTGAAAGGGACATCCAGGTTCGGGGCCGAGCTGGATTCGCTCTCCGATTTTGTCAATTTCGGTGTGACGCCGGCCCTGATGCTCTATCTGTGGATCTTGAAGGATGCGGGCAATCTCGGCTGGATCGCGGCGCTGATCTTCGCGATTTCAGCAGCCCTCAGACTGGCTCGGTTCAACGTTGCGCTTGATGATCCCAACAAGCCTGCCTGGGCCTCGCGTTTCTTCACCGGAGTTCCGTCACCGGCTGGAGCCCTGACCGTACTCTTGCCGCTTTATCTGGACTTTCTCGGCCTGTTTCCGCACTGGTTTGCCGAAGAAGCCTTTGTTGCGGCTTATACGATCGGTATTGCCTATCTGCTGATCAGCCGGTTGCCGACCTATTCCGGCAAGACGCTAGGGATGCGTGTCCGCCGTGACTACGTTTTGCCACTCTTTGTGTTTGCGGTGTTGGTTGTTGCGCTGACCGTCAGTTATCCGTTCCGCATGCTGGCCGGTGGGGCGGTTCTTTACCTGCTGACCATTCCGTTTTCCTGGCAGGCGCATCGCAAGCTGGTTCTTGCAGATGAGAACCTTGCACTGGGTGGCGACGGTGATGAATGTGACATAGATCTCGACAACATCGCTGACCGGGACAAGGATCACGGCGGTTGAGATTGTGGGTCAATGCTCGCAAATCGGGTTTCTGAACACGAGAATCTGCTTCAAATAGGCATCCTCAATCAAATGAGGAGCCTGAAATGCTACACGGAAAAACCATTCTGATTACTGGAGCCAGCAGCGGAATTGGCGCTGCAGCTGCGAAACTTTTTGCAAAGGCTGGTGCAAACCTGGTGCTTTCAGCCAGAAGAAAGGCCCGATTGGAAGAGGTCCGAGCCTCGTTGCCGGATGAGGCCGGCCGGATCGCAATCTTTGCCGGCGATGTCACGGATCCGGAGTTTTCAAAAGCCTCGGTCGATGTCGCGATCGAGACCTTTGGAGGGCTGGACGGCGCATTCAACAACGCAGGAGTACTTGGCGACCTGGGGCCTGTCTCCGACATGGATCTCGACAATTGGAACCACGTGGTTGAGACCAATCTCACCAGCGCTTTTCTGGCGGCAAAGTACCAGATACCGGCAATGAAAACTGTCGGCGGAGGCTCGATCGTTTTTACATCGACATTTGTGGGGCACACGATCGGTCTGCCGGGAATGGCAGCTTATGCTGCCGCCAAAGCCGGATTGATCGGATTGACACAGGTGCTCGCCGTGGAACATGGCGCGGAGAACATCCGCGTGAATGCGCTGTTGCCTGGAGGTACAAAGACCGAGATGGCCGGAGATGACGCTGCTTTCCACGAATACATTGCCGGACTGCATGCGCTCAAACGAATGGCTCAACCGGAAGAAATTGCACAAGCCGCACAGTTTCTTTTGTCTGATGCCGGTTCCTTTGTGACCGGGTCGGCCATGCTGTGCGATGGTGGCAATTCGATCGCAAAGGCCTGACCGCCTCAAATACATGCCAAACTGGGTTGGAATGGGAGTTTGGCATAAAGGTCAAATCGACTGAAGAACAGCGTTCCGGACATCGTCTATCCAAGGCCAGATATTGATCGACTGCGAGGTGAAACTTGAGTAGAAAACATACGCTGCGAGCTTGCTTCAATTCTGATCTTCCGGCCTTGGAGCCCCTGTACCGCGCCGCCTTTCCGGATGAGGACCTGATGCCGCTGCTCCGTGACCTTTCGGCATGCAAAGAGAGCATCTATTCCCAGATTGCAATCATCAATGGTGACATCGCGGGACATGTTGTTTTCACGATGTGCAACGTCGACACGAACTCATCACCTGTTGCGTTGCTGGGCCCGCTTTGCGTGCTTCCTGAACGCCAGAAGCGGGGAGTTGGAAGCAGCCTGGTTCGCAGCGGGATTGAACATTGCAGAGAACAGAGCATAGCCCTTGTTCTGGTGCTGGGCGACCCGACTTACTATGGCCGTTTCGGCTTCAGGTCGGAAACCGGCGTTTCAGCTCCATTTTCTTTGCCTGAAGAATGGAAAGATGCATGGCAGTCGGTGAAACTGAATGACCACAGTACCCGGCCGAGGGGAAAACTGGTCGTTCCGGTCCCCTGGCGGGATCGCGCACTCTGGGGACCGTGAACGCGGGTTCAGGGTTTGCGGCGAATATACATTTGTTCTGTCACGGCCTTGCCCCATTGGTCTCCAATGTATTCGTCGGCCAGCTCAAAGCCGTTCCTTTCGTAAAGCACACGGGCAGCGTCCAGGCCTTTCAGCGTCCACAGGTGTATCTCATCAAAGCCATGACCATCGCAGTGTGAGAGAGCCTTCAGCAGTAGGTCTTTGCCCAAACCCAGGCCGCGAAGGCGCTCGGAAAGTATGAACCAGCGCAAATGCGCAATGTTGTTTCCAAGATCCTCGCCATCAATGCTGATGGATCCGATAATTTCGCCGTCTTCCACCACACACCAGCTGTTGTTTACCGGATTTCCGATCCTGGGCATGAATTCTGCCATTGCTGTGGAAACAACGCTTTCAAAAGTCGGGCCCATGCCAATGATCGGACCGTGTGTTCGGGCATGAAGGGCTGCGACATCTCCGATCATGCCGGTTTGGTAGCCTTCGACAATTTCGTATGTATGTTCTTTTTCAGGGGCGCTGTCCTTATCTGGTGACAGAGCATCCGCATAGGCCGCCAGAGTTTCAGCCACGGCTTGCGCATTGCTTCCCCGGATCCGCGACAATGCCCCGTGCACCTGGTCGTCGCCGAACCGGTCGATGGCCTCCAGGGTGTTTCTTCCTGCCTCTGTCAGGCTCAGACCAAAGGCTCTGCCATCGGTGTTCGATCTGGTTTGTTGAATCTCTCCTCGATTTTCCAGCGACTTCAAGAGACGGCTGATTGTCGACTTTTCAAGTTTGAGTTTCGCCGCAAGTTCTTTTGCGGTCAGACCGGGATTGAGACCGATCTCAAGGACGGCATGCACACCGGATGCGGATAAATCCGTTCCGGCGATGGTCTTGTCGAGGAAACCAAGTTCACGCACCAGCTGTCGGGAGGCCGCGCGGATATCGTTGACGAGGACAGGGGAGGCAGACATCGCGTAAATTCCATATAGTTGTATAAAGCAACTATATGGAATTTTGATGACACTTGGCAAGATGTTTCAGTCCTCGTCGAGGCTCTTTCGACGGTGTCGTTGTTCTGCAAAGGATCCCGGTGCTATGTGTCCGGTTTGGAAGGTGATGCAGCTTGATCGGAAAAGCCGGAAACAAAGTCCTTGTGAAATTGCCGGTAGCCGTCAGAAGTGGAAGCCAGGTGTATCGCAATCAGCTTATGCAACGTCGGCAACTTGAAAAATGGAACAGCTGGATAGCTGTGATGTTCCGCGTGAAAAGGCATGTTCCAGGCAAGCCGCCGCACGAGAGCATTTGTTGCCGTTGTTCGGCTGTTTTCCAACATGTTGGCGACAAACGGGCAGCGCCCGTGTTCAGCAAGCAGATAGAGACGCAGGAATGGCTGACCGAGCAGGCAGGGAATAATCCAGACGTAAAGCAAAAGATACGATCCCGCGACGGCCGAGAAAAGCGCTAGTGCACAATACAAGGCCAGAAAGACGATTGCCTCACGCTGAATTTTTCGTTGACCTGATATGGGCACGAAACCGTCGCGGCAATGTCCCGAGGCGTTCACAAACAATGTGCTTATCTCACTTGCCCATGTTGGCAGACCGCTCACATGACCGAGATATTGCCACCAATTCTCAGGTTTGCCGCCGGCAAGTTCTGGATCGTTGTCCGGGTCCTGAGTGTGTCTGTGATGGGCAAAATGAAAGTACCTGAACCAGTCAGATGGGACCAGGATCAAAAAACCGCAGACCCTTGCCACCCAATCGTTGATCCAGATCGTCTCGAATGCTGTGCGATGGATGGTTTCGTGAAGCAGAGTGAACAAAAACATGATCAGGATGCCCTGAAGCACCATGAACAAAGGCCAGCCGGGTACACCCAAAGCAATTAGGGTACCGCAGACAAGAATGCCGCCTGAGTGAAAGCTGAGAGCAACAAGCCCTTTGCTGTCGGATTTTGCGGTCAGATCCGCGCGGTCTTTTGCCGATAGCCCGGCTATGAACTGGCGATGGTCCATGTCGATCTCTTCCAACTCTTCCGGAAGAGTGTCGCTTTGGAAAAGATCTTGCAAGACCGTTTGTGATGGAGCCGAAATCAGGTGGTCAAACAAAAAGGGCTGCGCAATGCGCAGCCCTTTTGGGTTCTTTATTCCGAATGTAGACGCGCTACTCCGCCGCGTGCGGCAGTTCCTCCTGTTGAGGGACCTTGGGTGGCGCGGGCTTCGGCATGGAGACGACCTTTGCGGCAGGGCGTTCCTTTTCCTGCTCCGGATCCGTCCATTCCACATCCTGGTCCAGGTTTGGCTCGTCGCCTCCGTCTGAGGAAGTGGCGGCGACAGTTTCAACATTCTTCCTGGAAACCCAGTTCCAGATCGCCCAGTAGGCTTTAACCCACGTACTTGGAACGGCAATCATGACCGGGATCATGACCAGCGTAAGGATCGTGGAGAAAGCGAGGCCGGAGATCACAGCCGTGGACAGCTGAATCCACCAGATCGCGGTAATGCCACCAACTGCAATGGTCTGAGTGAAGAAGTCCAGGTTGACGGCAGTTGCCATTGGAACAAGTCCGACAATCGTCGTCACCGTTGTCAGCAAGATCGGGCGGACCCGCTGACCGGACGTTTTCAGGATTGCGTCCAGCGGCTCGAAACCATCGTGGCGGAAGCGGTTATAGGTATCGATCAGAACGATGGCGTTGTTCACCACGATACCCGCAAGCGCCACAACCCCGGTGCCCGTCATGATGATCGAGAACTTCTGCCCCGTCAGCATCATGCCCAGAAGCACACCCATTACAGACATGACGACAGTCGAGAGCGTCAGGAACGTCTGGTAGAACGAGTTGAACTGGGTCAGCAGGATCAGGAACATCAGGAACAGGGAGGCAACCATTGCCTTCATCAGGAATTCGCCCGATTCCTTCTGATCCTCGTCGGCTCCACGGAAACGCATGAAAACGTTATCGGGGAATGTCTGTGCATCCAGCCACTCCTGCAGTTCCTTTACCTTCGCGTCAACTGTGATTTCGTTGCCTTCTGCATCAGTCGCTGTTTTGTCGACCGTTGCTTTCAGTCTCATTGAGTAGAGACCGTCACGGCGGGTGATCGAAGACACCTTCTCCTCAGGAGATCGGTCGATAAAGTTGGCAATCGGTACCAGGCCGAGCGGTGTCTGCAGGCGCAGCTGGTCGAAGCGGTCAAGCGTCCGCTCGTCGGCCGGCAGGCGGACACGAATGTCAACTTCATCTTCGGAGTCCGTCGGACGGTACTTGCCGATCAACACACCATTGGTGACAAGCTGAACCATATTGCCGACGGAACCGATCCCGGCCTGATAGCGACCGGCCTGTTCGCGGTCGATTGCGATCTGCCACTCGATACCGGGCAGGGGACGTTCGTCCTCCTGGTCCATCAGGTTTTCCATCTGGTTCAGATGAGTGCGAATGCGTGCAACCTGGGCGACCATGGTGTCATAGTCGGTGGAGTTGACCTCAAGCTGGATGTCCTTGCCGGTTGGCGGGCCACCCTCGATTTTACGGGTCTCAACCTTGATACCCGGAATATCTGCGGTCCTCTCCTTAATGTCCGCAACGATTTCGACATATTTCTGTCGGCAGCAGTATTTAGCCAGTTCCAAGGTCATTTCACCGATCACATCGGCCGGCTTGTCCTGAACACCGCCGATGAACGTCGGACCGCTGCCGCCACCCGGAGGGAAGGCGGACGTGATGACGTTCTGAATACCGGCGACCTGAAGGACCTCCGCTTCGACCTGTTCGACAATTTCAAGCGACTCGGCGGCCGACATGTTGCCTCTTGCGGACACCATGACTACTGCCTGATCCGGTTCCTCATCAACGAAGAACTCCACACCCGTCGGGTTCGACGCAAAGGAGGTGAAGATCAGAGCGCAGGCCCCGAGAACGACAACGAGTGTCAGAACGTTGCCGATGGGATTGCCCGCCAGCAGCTTCAGGTGACGGACATAAAGGCCCGTGAAACCACCGACTGTGCCTGTATCAAACTGCAGGTCTTCGGGTTTGTCGCTCTTGGCTCCACCATTTCGGGTACCGAAACCGAGCGCCTTGCGCATGCCGTCGAAAACATGTTCCAGCAGATGCACGAGCGGTGAAATCGTCCTGTAGGCTGCCCAGACAGCGACAATGCTCAAGCCGATGATCGTAAGGTAGAACCCGACATCAAGCGCGATAGGATGCGCCAGTACCGCCAGCGGCGCGGCAAGTCCGGACAGATATCCGAACACGGAGTTGATCGTGTCCGTGATGACAGCCGGGCGGCTGGTCGCCAGGAAATAGGCAAAGTAAGCCGCGAACGCGACAGCCATCATTTCAAACACGAGCGACACAAAGGTGACCGAGCGGTAACGCTTGGTCGGCTTCTGGTTTTCGGTCTCAACCTGTTTGGCCGCGCGTTCCCGCCGCCAGCGAACAAATGGACGCAGGATCAGGAACGAAATGATGCCCACGACAGCAAATGCCAGAAGCGCCAGCGGGACTGCAAGCGGAGACGCGGCAAGACTTGCTGCGAATTCCGGAGATCCAGGCTGTACGCCCGACATGACCAACGCGGATATGCCACCGATTACCGCAAACATCAGTGCCAAGACACCGGCCGCATTCCGCTCAAGGAAATGCGTCACCACGGCAAAGATGCCGCCGGTTACCGGCAGGAACACCATAGCGGTAAGCAGAGCGGCCGTCAGGACGATGATAACCATGATCGGCAGGTAGCTCATGAACTCACCGGCGACGCCGGGCCACAACAGCATGGGCAGGAACGCCACAAGCGTGGTCGCGGTCGAGGAGACGATCGGCCAGAACATCAGCTTGGCGGCGCGAATGTAAGCTTCGCGGTCTTCCATGCCCTCATGAACCTTGCGGTCGGCATATTCAACCATGACGATCGCGCCATCGACGAGCATACCGACGGTCAGCACGAGGCCGAACATCACCATGATGTTCACCGTGTAACCCATGCCCGACAATATCAGGAAGCCGACCATGAAGGAGGTCGGGATTGCAAGACCGACCAGCAGAGCCGAACGCAGTCCAAGCGCCGCCAGAACCAGGATCATCACGAGGAAGATTGCCGTCATGATCGAAGACTGAAGCGACCCCAGAACCTCGAAGATATTCGACGACATGTCGATCATGTAGTCGACCTTGATCGTCTCCGGCCAATCTTTGGATGCATCGTCAACAACCGCACGAATGGCAATGTTGTTCTCGATGATGTTGGTGCCGATACGCTTGGTCACGTCCAGAGCGATTGCCGGCTTGCCGTTCACACGTGTGTAGCTGTCCGCGTCCTTGAATGTCCGGCGGATCTCTGCCACGTCGCTAAGGGTCACAACGCCTTCGCCGGACTGCTTGATCGGCAGGGAATAGACATCGAGCGCATTCTCTACAAGGCCAGGCACCTTCACGTTGAATCGGCCTTGCCCACCATCGATGTAACCTGCCGGAACCAGCTGGTTGTTGTTTGCAAGCGATGTCAGCAGTTCTTGCTGGGTGATGGCATAGGATTCGAGCTTTTCAGAATCGATGAGGACTTCGAGAAGTTCCTCACGGTGCCCCTTGAGGTCTGCCGAGCGAACCGTATCGATGGCCTCGATCTGGTCCTTAAGGCGTCGTGCATGCTGGTAGAGCGTACGTTCCGGGACGTTGCCAGAAAGCGCAATCGTGATGGTCGGAACCAACGCGAAGTTGGTCTCGCTGATTGTCGGTTCTTCGGCATCCGTGGGCAGTTCGCCCTTGGCAGCGTCTACCTTGTCACGAACATCAGCCAGCGCTTCGTCCTTGTCGAACGAGATGTCGAATTCAAGAACGATACCGGCGTGGCCTTCCGAGGCAATCGCGGTGATTTCTTTCAGACCGTCAAGGCCGCGCAATTCAGTTTCCATCGGGCGCACGAGCAAGCGCTCAGCGTCTTCCGGAGAAATACCCTGTTGTTGAATGGAGACATAGAACACCGGAACATCAATGTCCGGGCTGTCTTCCTTCGGAATGTTGATGTAGCTGAATACCCCTGCGATCAGGAGCGCCAGCATAAGCACGAATACCGTCTTGGGACGCCGCAGGACGCCTTCGAGCATATTTATCATTGGCTGACCTCAGCGGTTTCAAGAACGGGTTCAACGGTTTCGCCGTCGCCTACATATTCCTGGCCGACAACAATGACGGAGACCTTTTCCGGAAGTCCGCCGACCCAGAGACCGTCGTTCTCTCCGCCCAGTACTTTCACGGGATAAAAGGCGGTCTTGTTGTCTTTATCAACGGCGCGGACACCCACTATGCCGTTGTCATTAAGCGTCAAGATCGCAGGTGAGATCTTGTGTGCCTTTTCAATCGGCAGCGGCAACCGCGTAACTGCCGTTATTCCATCACGGGCACGGCCATCAGGGTTCGGCAGTTCCACCTCTATGCGGAATGTGCGGGTGTCCGGGTTGGCGGACGGAGACACATAGCGAACCTTGCCTTGAAGTGTTTCACCGGTGACCAGCTGCACGTCAGCTGGCATATCAAGTGAAATCTGGCCGATATTGAGTTCGGAAACCTGGCCGATTGCAATCATCGGATCGGAGTTCACAACCGTTGCGCAAATGCTGCCGTTGGAAAGCTGCGCGCCGATTTCCGCCATCGGACTTTCGATAACGCCGTCAATCGGTGAGCGGATAATTGTGCGTTCCAGCTCGAGTTCAGCCTCTTTAACCCGGGCTGTTGCCGCATCGAGCAATGCCTGCGTAGCTGCAGCGCGCGTCTGGGCGGTAAAGCCTTTGGTCGCAAGCTGCGTTGCCGCAGTGTGATCAAGCTCGGCCTGGGCCAGTGCTGCTTTTGCTTCAAGAATGCGGGCTTCACGCGTTCCGGAGTCCAGCTCGCATAGAATGTCACCGGCAGAAACGCGCGCGCCTTCGCGCACTGGACGTCTTACGACATCGTCCGTCGTTTCGGAGCGCACCGCCACTTTGGCTTCGGCCTCTGTTCTTCCGCGAACTTCGAGAACTGCCTGCCGGTCTTGCGCCATCAGTTCCAGAACTTTTACCCGGAAGATGTCGCCCGTTCCCTCGGCAATTCGGTCCGCCGGAGGCGGTGTTGCATTTGCGCCGTTGCCCACACCACCGACTACGACGGTCCCGCTTGACATCCAGATACCGATGCCGGCGGCAAGGCCTGCCGCCAAAATATATGAAAACTTCACGTGCATTCTTTCGTTACTCCGAAACTCTGGCTTACTCGGCCGCCGTGGCAACGGGTTTGGCGGCGTCTTCAGCGATCTTGATCAAGGCCTCGCCGTGCTCTTCCAGATAGGCGAGGGTAAAGTTCATGCAGGCAATGCCGTAATTCTGCGTCCAGCTGGAGCCCGGGTGGCCGCACCCTTCCTTTTCCTTTTCCTGGCTGCATTCGGTCAAAAGCCGTAATTCTTCCTGAACTTGCACCTTGCGCCGGTCGAGGGCGCGCCGGATGACGTCAGGCGGCAGCTGTGACGCATTCAGTGCAATCAGAAGAAAGGGAGATTTGAAGGTGTCCTTCGCCTGGGGTTCGCAAAGGGAATTGATGAATTCGGTCCGGCCTGCCTCGGTGATCGAGTAAACCTTTCTGGCGGGTTTTCCGGCCTGCGGTTCCTCGCGAACCGTCACAAGACCTTCCGATTCCAGCCTGGCCAGTGCAGGGTAGATTGAGCCGAAGCTCGCGTCTTCAAAGTAGCTGAACCGGCCATCGGTGGACTCTTTCCGGATCTCGTATCCGGTCGCATCCCCAAAAGACAGAATTGCAAGGCACAAGCTGCGTACGCTCATTTGCTTCTCCGTGCACGGGAGCGTCCCCCCGGCGTGGCAAACTTCCCACTGGTTGCAAATCGGATGATAACACCAATTTGAACTTGCGGAAGCCTTATATGTTGGCTCGATATATCGGTCTAATATATATCATTTCGGAAGTAATCAAGGGTGCGGTGCACAAAAACTGAGAAGGGTAAATGATGCGTAAGCCCTGTCAGACAGTGTGATTTGTCCTATTTTACTGGTTGTTGGGCAGACCGATGACGTACTACGATGAGAAACCGGGTTTACCCAGGTACTGATCGGTGTCGCGCAAATAGCCAAAGGGAAAGAAGGAGTTCCTTTTCATGAAATTGCCGAAGGACCCCTTGTTCAGACTCTTGTTGATCAACGGCATCGCCGGAGTAGCAATTGCTATACTGGTGCTCGGAGGGATTTTCTGGGCCAATATCGGAAATTTGCGAACCCTGGTCCTGACAGCAGAGGATCCCGTTCTTCCGGTTCTGATGCTGGCAGTTGGCCTCGTGATTACGCTCGGCTCTGTGGTTATCGGTTCTGCGATCATGTTGCTTGGCCACAATAGCGGGGAGGGCGGCACCCCTAGAAAGGTGCCTGTTTTCAGGTTGGATAAAGAGCTTCAGACTGTGCCGGTTGCAGCGGTCGGCAGACAGAGAAACCTGCGCTGACAGGCAGATTTCCAGGGACTGGGCAGGCAGATTGCGCTGGTCTTCATTCAACGAAACCGCGATAGATCGCATTTGAACTGGCGTTGTTTGCGTGAGGCGGTCCCGCGTCCGCAAACAGGAGCATCGAGGCGGCCAGCACAAGCAGAAACAGACCCGTCGCGGAAAGTTTCAAATCTCCGGTTTTGTCAGTCACGCCAATCTCCGTTCCAACCGCTCGATGAATACCGTGAGAGGCACTAAAACCGCGGTAATCGAGCAGCTAAAATTTTAGCGATCCACACGAAGAAACACGCGGATCTGCAATAACCGGCATTGCTGGAGACGGCTTTTTTAAGGGCTCAAACTGCCCCGTGGGCGTTAACTATACTACTTAAAATACAACTTAAAACTGAAAGAACGCCATTGCATGTATGAAGTGCATCAAATACGACCATAGATAGCTTAACGGTTTATTAACCTGTGCTTGAGGTTGTGATGCGTTTTCTGTTCAGAAATTTGCATGTCTTTGTATTTGCGTTCTTTTCCCTGCTTGCAGCAGTCGTGGTGTCTGGTGATCCTCAGAAAACGGTAAGGGTGGTGCGCCCTCTGGTTGAGGACACTGTTGAATTGAAGAATCTGGTGCATGGCGTCTATCGAGAGGTCAGGCAAGTCAGCTGGCAAAGGGCGACTGACGAAGCGGTTTCTCTGTATGTCGCGACGATGCGCATGCCGACGATGTTGTTCGAACGGCTCGCGGAGCGGTTGCAGGAAGTCGAAAGAAAAATGTCTCAAAAGACGAGTGATGACACTCTTGCCTTTTCAGACGGAAGACTGCCGTTGCGCAGGGTAAGTTTTGATCCTGCCAACACTTCAGGCGGCAAGGACCACGGGCGAAGCTACACAGCACCTGCCGCCGGTCCCCACCTTTAAATCTTAGACTGAGGCCAGGGCGACAGATATGCCCTGGCCAACGCCAATGCACATGGTAGCAAGCGCCAGTTTCCCGCCTCGCTTTTTCAGCTCAAGTGCCGCAGAACCCGTAATCCGCGCTCCAGACATCCCAAGAGGGTGGCCGAGTGCAATTGCACCACCGTTGGGATTGATGTTTTCGCTATCCTCAGCAAGGCCAAGATCACGCATCACGGCAACTGCTTGCGCCGCAAAGGCTTCATTGAGTTCAATAACATCAAACTCGGAAACAGCGATCCCCAGTCGGGCGCAGAGCTTGCGCGTGGCAGGAGCCGGGCCAATTCCCATGATCCTGGGTGGTACACCTGCCGTTGCTCCACCGACAATTCGGGCGATCGGCTTCAGATTGTGCTTTTGCACCGCCGCCTCTGACGCGATCAGCAATGCGGCTGCGCCGTCATTGACGCCGGACGCGTTGCCTGCAGTCACTGAACCGTTTTCACGAAACGGCGTCTTGAGACCAGCAAGAGACTCCAGCGTCGTGCCGGCTCGTGGATGTTCATCCTTGTCGACAAGCATCGGATCCCCTTTGCGCTTGGGGATCATCACGGGCACGATTTCCTCGGCCAAACGCCCGGACTCCTGCGCAACAGCAGTCCGTTGCTGACTTCTGAGAGCAAAAGCGTCCTGATCTGCTCGTGAGATGGAGAACTCTTCTGCCACGTTTTCTGCAGTTTCCGGCATGGAATCAATGCCGTATTGGCTTTTCATCAGCGGATTCACGAAACGCCATCCGATCGTTGTGTCGAATATTTCAGCATTCCGGGAAAATGCCGTGTCGGCTTTGGGCATTACGAATGGCGCGCGCGACATGCTTTCCACTCCGCCCGCAATCGCCAGATCTATCTCGCCGCTCTTGATGGCTCTAGCGGCGGTGATCAGGGCATCCATGCCTGATCCACAAAGCCGGTTGAGCGTCAGTCCCGGAACGGTATCAGGCAATCCGGCAAGCAGAGACGACATTCGTGCGACGTTTCGGTTGTCTTCACCCGCCTGGTTGGCGCATCCGAAAAAAACGTCATCGACTTCCGCCCAGTCTGTGTCGGGATTTCGCTCCATAAGCGCTTCAATAGGAATGGCACCTAGGTCGTCTGCGCGCACGGATGACAGCATGCCACCGAACCTGCCAATGGGAGTCCGGACGTAGTCGCAGATAAAGACGTGGTGCATAAATTTGTTCCTGATCGTTGCGGGCATTGCGGTAGTTCAATGGATAAAAGACGTTGATGTGCGCCAAGTCTTGCCGGAAATGCAAAAGGAAGGCAAGGATGTGTCACGCTTATTGCGCGCCTGCTTGCCTTACTGTGATGTGTCAGAGTGGCGAAGAATGTCGTCTTCGTCGAGATAGGTGCCGGACTGCACCTCAATCATCCGCACCGGAATTTTGCCTGGATTGTGCAACGTGTGTTGCGCACCAAGCGGAACGTATGCCGACTGGTTTTCGGTCAGCAGGCTCTTTTCTCCATTGATGGTGATTTCGACAGTACCTGAAACCACTATCCAGTGCTCGGCCCGATGCAGATGGCTTTGCAGGCTAAGGCGTTTGCCGGGTTTGATCATCATCGACTGAACCGCAAATCGTTCACCGGAATTGATGCGCTCCGTATAGCCCCAGGGTCTGTACGCCCTTGGATGGCGGTCAACCTCGTCGCGGCCTTCCGCCTTCAGTTGCTCGACAATAGTCTTGACGTCCTGGGCCTTGTCCTTGTGTGCCACTAGAACACTGTCCCCGGTGGCGATGACCATAACATCTTCCAGGCCGATGACGGACACCAGTCCTTGTTCGGCGTAAGCAAGGCAATCCTTGCTGCTCAGAAAGCGGGCGTCACCCAGACCTGAATTGCCGTTTTCATCTTTTTCCAGCACCGTCCAGATGGCCGACCACGACCCCAGATCATCCCAATCCGGGGCAACCGGAGCGCAAACGACATTCTGCGCCTTTTCCATGATCGCATAATCGATGGATATGTTATCCAGCTGCTCGAATCCTGCCGTGTCGAGCCTGGTGAAATCCAGATCGCTGTGACGGGATTTCATGACAGCAACGATTTCCTGATAGAGCTTTGGCTGATGTTTCTTGAAGGCATCGATCATTGTTTTTGCGCAATAAAGAAAAATGCCTGCATTCCAGACATAC
>JBCCVB010000094.1:0-26639 GCA_039195965.1 Pseudomonadota bacterium | reverse complement strand
ACCACCCCACGAGGAGCATACTCCTTCACAGTGGCTGAGGAAATGCAGCATGCGGGTACTGGAAATTGCCGGAGGCTCACAGGAGTTGGCAGCACTGCATCTGATAAGATCAGATCTGCATGCTTTTCTTGCTGTAACGCGCAAGAACGGTTGGCACTAAGGGCATATCCGGGATTAAGTGGGATTAAGCGATTTTTGGCGGTTTTCTGCCGATTGTCGCGTGACGGAATTAAATCCGGCGCTCAACTTCGAATGGCACAAATAGACCAAAACTTCCGGCGCGCAGTTTATGCCATTTGAAATTACCTAATGAAATCAAACATCGCGCAATTTCAAGGTGGCAACTATCTTGCTTCTGTTGAGCCGAGTTGCCACCTCGCCCAAAATGGCAGAAATCTGCCGCGAATAAGCAATGTCTGAGGAGTGCTCTACTCACTAAGGTGGCAACTTTTGGAAAGGCTAAATCGACCCAGAATTTCGTTTAACTCCAGAGGGTGCAGTTGTCAGCGCAAAGCCAAATCGTTATGAAAACTCTTCCTGCGTTCGCAATATATACTCGATCTCTTGATTGGGTGCCTTTACTTCCGATTCTAATAGACTGGACTTTTTTCGTACAATCGAAGCAATGCCCTTTGCCAATTTCCCCCAACGTACTTTCACAATATCTTCAGCAAACTCCGCCCCAGAAACGACAACTGCTGTAAGCGCATCGAAATTGGAAGTAATACGATGAGCGTCAAGATGTTTTTTTCGTTGAAAAATCAACCAATCCAACTCGTCTTTTAATTCAACAGGTGACTTTTTTTTGTCTTTACTTGACGCCGACATCCACACTCTCAATCCTGACAAAAACCCACGTGTTTCTGGGTCTTGCTTAAAATCGATGATTTTCTCCCATGGCGTACATGAATCGGGTGACGGAATGTTTGAGAGTGTTATTTCTACAACTTCACCCTTTGTGAGGTTGTCCGAAGGGTCACCAAGTAAAGAGTATCTTGATTTACGCTGCATTCTTTGTACGTTTCCGATATCTCGC
Organism: Pseudomonadota bacterium; assembly: GCA_039195965.1. Taxonomy (GTDB): domain Bacteria; phylum Pseudomonadota; class Alphaproteobacteria; order Rhizobiales; family Stappiaceae; genus Roseibium. Next base: position 25,603 of record JBCCVB010000094.1, on the reverse strand, counting down.
ACAATCGGAACCGAATTTACTTTATGTTCACTTCTAAGCATGTGAGACATTAATTTAGTAGTTATTGTATTATAGTTTGTAAATTTCATAAGTAATTCAAGTGTTTCTTCTTTTGTATTGTCATTTCTTCTCCATGCCTCACAAGCCTCTTCATATTGCTCATGAAGTTCACATAATATTATCCGATCTATAACCTCCTCCTTACGGTTTTCTGGGTCTGATATATTAAACTCTTCTTCAAATATACTTCCAAGATCGAATAAAAAACCAGCCTCTTCTAAGGTGTCAATATCTCGAATAATATCCCAAAATTTCTCAGATTCCTCTAGATCACCAGCGTCTACGCAGAGCGTGCCTGCATACTCCATAAATTTTCGTATCGCCTGCAAGTGTGGGAGGCCAACACAATCGAACAACAACATTTTCTGTTTTAATTTGTCTGGAAAAAGTTGTCCGTTCACACACACATGAGCGCCGAAGTCCAAGCTTGCTGCGAAATTGGAAAGAGGTGAATTATTGTGCATGTCAAGCTCCCCATTCGAAGCATTATGCCATTTCTAGACTGCAAGCGAAAAACAAATTGAACTTTCTAGTTGACCCTATCCATTCATGGTGGACCTTGGTGTTTTCTGCACTCAACTAGCGTTCTCCACCCAAAGCTCGATTAATCCACCTCGTAGAGTATTTCTTGAAAGAGCCCAATCCGGATTTTTTGTACGATTAGCATCAAATACCGTGATCACATCATTTAGAAAGTTTCATATTGCATGTTATGCGAATCCGAGACTGGATTTTCATTTAGCGATTTGGGTGTCCCCCCAATCGTCACACATGTCTAGGGTCGGAGATCTGGGGTGATATTTCAGTCTGGAGGTGCAGATTAGAATTTGCATGATTGAAGTCATTTGCTCGACTTAGGCAGCCCATGGTAACCACGAGTTGCTACATTCACCACACGAAGATACCGCCATGGCTCAGGTTGCCCAACCTCTCCTACCACCACGGTTCTATAGATATCGCTCCATAAGTAATGAGAAGCTTGAGCAAGAACTAACGGCGATCGAAAACAACTATCTGTGGTGTAGTAACTTTCGTGCACTAAACGATCCCATGGAAGGGTTTTACCGTACTTCGCCTTGGGTATCTCGACAAACCAATTTCCAAAGGCTCTCGGAAGCGATTTCTCTCGGCAAGAATTCGGTGGGAATTTGTTGCATTAGCGATACCTTTGAAAACGAATTAATGTGGGCACACTACGCTGAAAACTACAATGGCATTTGTGTAGCGTATAGCACGAACGATCTTCGACTGGCCCTTAGCGATGGGGTCCATATCGTTCGCATCGCCTACAGCAGCGAACCACCAAGGATCAACAGAACAATCTCCCAAAACTCACAGTGGGCAGTAAGGGCGATCCTTTCACACAAAAAGTCTCCTTGGCACTACGAGAACGAGTGGCGTTTACTTGTTGATGAAAAGGTTTTGACGCAACCGCTCCCCGGCCCTTTGCTGCTTTCAAGCAAGCGGGTTGCGAAAGCAGTGTATTTAGGATCAAGAGTAAATGATGCCATTAAAGGCCGGCTAATCCAAAGGCTTTCTGGCATCGGAGTAGAAATTCACACAATGAAGGTATCGAAATACAAACATTCCTGGAAACGAATTAAATAGATAACCTAGCTAATCAATCGAAAGAAGAATTTTTTCTACCTAGGAACATCAAACAGCATCATTGTCATAATAATTTCTTTTTCAGGGTCGCTTTTACTCTTCATTACATAGCGATACCGAGTTTCAGCTTCTTTGCTAGGTCCGCTTTTGTAGTTCGAATGTGCCTTCACAGCCTCAACTGCAGTGTTAATCATTTCACTGAAATTCTTATTCGGATTAAATACTACAAGTGCTGTTTTTGCGTCTCTCCACGATAGATAGCCCAGCAATTGATCAATTGTTTTCAGAAGGGACTGTTCACCTCTCCAAAACTTGCATTCAGCAATGAATATGTTCTTATCCTCAACTCGTATGAGGATGTCTGTTTTCCCGCTATAATTGAATGTCTCCCCGGTGGCCTGTCCCTCATATTGGCCGTTCAATTGGAACAAAAAGTGAGTACGGATGTCCTCTTCCCCTAGAGTATCAAACGCTTTAGGGCTGCGCTCCATCACGTGGGTCATATTATCCATGACGTTCATGATGTGTTGGTATTCAGCTTCGTCAAGAGTGGGTTCTGGAACAGTGCTCACTGCACTCTTGTTTCGCCTGGACGGAACGGCCTTACGCTTCACACTCGGAACGGCATAAGTGGACGGCACATTATCGCGGCGCCGTACCTTAAAATTGAGACGGTTCAGTCCTTCTACCGCAGCCTCAAGATCTTGTCGCTTTTTAGGTAGTAATTTGGTAACCATCTGACGGATTTGAGTGGATACACCGACGAAATCTTGCTCCATCGTTCGCAAATGCTCTTCAACATCATTTAGAAGCGCGTTGAGGCGTTCTTCTGCTTTTTGGTCTGTTGCTGACGCTCTGAAGACAAGCTCTGATCCTATAACGCTAAGTTGAATGCCACCCAGTGTTGACCTGCTAGGCGAGTAGTTGAACGCCTCACCGGCGCCGGTAAAGGGTATAAACAATTCGTAGTAATGCGTTGTTTCGCCGAAATTTCTACCAGAGTTTCCAGAACCGCGATCCTTCGAAATATTCTCTCGATCGATTTTTGGTATTTGGGGAATAAGTTCATCAATAATTTCTTGAGCAAAATCTACTTCTGATACTGACAATAATTTCTCTTCGGTCAAATTATTTATCTTGGCCTGTGCTTGCTGCACCAAAAACCGGCCGTGGTCTAACGTACTAGTCCCTGTGAATATCACCATACCAAGTCTCCAAATCTTCACATTCGGTGTAATCCGAAAGTAACGACTTTCCCTGAACATCAATTACTGGTCGAAAGCTCATGCGTTTCGTCCATCACCAAACCGCTTATCAAAGAGAAAGTCTTTCGATCGTTACTGTTCTCATTGCAATTTCTAGATACAACAATTTAACTTAAAGCTGCATAAATAATGGAAGCATATCAGAGATTACAAGCATCAGGCCTGTTGTTTACCGGAGCCTGGTTCGGCTTTGGCAGCCTTGAGTTTCTTGCGTAAACGGGTTTCCAACCAGGTTAAAAGACTTACGAGCTCGTCCCGGTCTCTTGGGTCCTCCGCCTGCTCGATCAGCGTGTTGTAAGCACTAGAGTGTTCATCGAGAAGCGCGTCGGGTGGAAGCTTGATCCCCTGCTCTTCATGCAAGTTGGCAACCAGCTTTCCCACGTGTTTGAACACGATCGGGTCGATCGTGTGCAAGTGTGCTGGCACCGGTGCTTTCGAAGAGACTGCGTACATCTCCCCCTCACCTGTCAGCATCCAATGCAGGTTGATGCCTAAGGCCGAGCTGTAAGCTTCAAAAACTGGGTACGATGGCTCCTGCTCCCCGCGCTCGTACCGTGAGACGCTATTCGCACTGATCCCCAACCTTTTCGAGAATTCTCCACGTTCTGGATCTCCCAATTTCCGCCTGACGTCGGTTTGTTGGATGTGAGCGCGAGGCCGCCTATTGCGAGGTCGCCAGTGAAAGGCTTTCAAAGGGGACTTGAATCACGTTTAAATGCCGCGTCATACGACTTCTAGATGCAAAGAGAGCGTGATGAAGATTGCAACCGACAAAGTGATCAAAGAAGTAGCAGCGTATAATGAAGCAGAAGTGAGATTTCACATCATAGACCCGATAATTCGGAAACTTGGCTATTCTGGTGGAGATGATGTTTATTTCAAACTCGAAGAAAAGCTTGAGTATGGTTATCATCACATAGGAAGACGCAATAAAAAACGCGATCTTCCCCTTGGCTATCCCGATTATAGGGCTGGGTTAAATGGTAGACGCGGGTGCTTTGTTATAGAAGCCAAAGCAGGTCACATCGCTCTGACAGAACGAGACATTGAACAAGCACATTCATATGCCGCACATCCACAAGTCGGCGCAAACTTTTTCGTTCTATCGAATGGGTGTAGTTTCAAGATTTTTGAAACACTTTCTGGCTCTGGTGCCGATCCAATAGTCGACTTAAGTGTCGACCAGTTGGACGAACTGTTTCATCAAATTGAAAATGTGCTCTCTCCAAAAAGGTTGGCGATGCACTGCCAAGTTGAATACGATCTGGGACTAAAACTATGTGAAGGACTTGGTTCGCAAGTGCCAATAAGCAGGGGTATTTATACTATGACCTCCTGCGCCTATCGCATCATGTTCAATGACAGTGATATTACCGAAAAGCTGCGCCCGGCAATTCCTCAAATGGCTGACATGGACGATCAGATTGAACTGATGCAGAACCACTTTGAATTGACCGTCACTAAAGGAATTGCAAAACGAAATGAAGCGGGAAGGATCTGTGCAGAAGTCCAATTCAGCGGTGTGACGAAACACAGCAAGGCAGCAATGCAGTTGCTTGGAGTTGAAACGCTGAAATTTGAAACCAGCGACAAGTTTGTTTCAACCAGTCCAGAAACTCCGTCTCTGTTTGAATCCACGGATGAGTTTAAGATCGCGCGAGGCACATCGCTCCCAGCAATGTTTGGAGGAACTGTAAACGTTGGAATCGAAGCGGACGCAGAATATCTGATTCAGTGCCAGCTCGCTAAAGTCGGTGGACGCATCGTCGGGGAATATGTTTCGGCTTCGGCATTTCATGTGCCAATCCCTGTACCAGGTCTCGGAATGGTAAGAGTCGAGATGGACTTTGCCGGAGAGTTGGACCTGGAGCTCACGATTGACTGAGGTTTGACCAAATACCTTGCTGGCTTCAACGCGTCATCTGTATGCCAAATGAAGTTGCGCGCTACGGCATCTGACAAGATCAGATCTGCATGCTTTTCTTGCGCCTTGCATTTTCGAACATGAAAACGCGCGCAAAGCGCACTGCCAAATCAAGACAAATTTTACCGGAAAGAAAGGGTGGTGATGGCTCCCCAGGCCGGACTCGAACCAGCGACCCAGCGATTAACAGTCGCTTGCTCTACCAACTGAGCTACTGGGGATCACCACGTTGGAGGTCGGTGCGTCACCGCCCCCGTCGATGGAGATGCGTATAACAAAGGCATGATCCGTTTGCCAAGCCCCTATCTGCGTTTTTTTCATTCAGTCGTCATTTTTTTGTCGACCATGTGGAAAACTCTTTATTTTTCATGCAGCTAGAGGTTCGCATTGAATTGAAAAACAACGCAGAAATGCTGGCTATTTTGTGAATTTCAAACAGCCGTGAAACTCGTTTTTAGCAGGATTGCATTGATTGAACGCGGCTCCTCAAAACTTCCAAGGTTGCCCAAGCCGATGTTTCTTCAGACCATCTGCCCCTTCATCCAAACGGAGTTGACAGAGAAGTCATCACCGAGATGGACGAAATCTGCAGGTTGTCCTTCGCTGAAACGGCCGATTGGTTTCTCAAGAAAATCCGCGGGATAACGAGTGGCCATCGCGAGCGCCGTTTCAAGATCCACTTTTACGACTTCGGTCAGATATCTCAGGGAGGACGGCAAATCGATGTCGGCTCCGGCCAGCGTTCCGTCTGCCAGTTTCAACATTCCATCGCTTCGGAAGATTTCCCTCCCGCCCAAGAAAAAGGATGTCACATCCGTCCCGGTCTGTGACATGGCGTCGGTCACCAGAAAGATCCTCCCTGGACCCGTTTTTGACTTCAGCGCGATCTTGATTGCGACCGGATCAACATGAACCCCATCAGCAATCAATCCAGCACTCAATCCACCCAGGTCCAGTGCCGCCCCCACCATCCCCGGTTCACGATGCTGCAGCGGGCTCATGGCATTGTACAAATGGGTGACACATGACGCACCGGCATCCACGGCAATACTGCATTCTTCATATGACGCACCGCTGTGTCCAAGGCTGATATGAACGCCGGCGCCGGAAAGCGTCGCAATCTGGTCAGGACGAACCGTTTCGGCTGCCAACGTGATGATCAGATTGGGAAGTTGATCAGCGGCCCGGAGATAGAGCCTGACGTCCTCGTCGTTCATGGGCCGGATCAGATTGGCATCGTGTGCGCCTTTACGACCGGCAAAGAGATGGGGGCCCTCCAGATGCAGTCCCTGAAACCCCGGGACACGATCTTTCCATGCTTCAATTCCAAGCTCGACAACCTTACGGGTCACTTCTGGACTGTCGGTAATCAGGGTTGGTGTCAGCGCAGTCGTCCCCAGTCGCACGTGCGCGTCACAAATTCGTTCGATGTCGGCTACGCTCTCCGCGTCCCCCAACATCAGGCCTCCGCCTCCATTGACCTGCAGATCAATCAACCCCGGAGCAACGATGCCTTCGTCCAAGATGACCTGATGAAACGCTTCCGGGATATCCTCCGGCGAGGAAATGCCCGATACACACCCTGCCTCAACCAGAAGTGCGGCATTGGAACGTATCTTTTCACCATCGAAGACCCGGTGGCATATAAAGGCGGTTCTATCGATCATACGGTTTGCGTTACTTTCTTCAGATGTTTCGGAACATCCGGATTGAAGCCGCGCTTGCGCGCGAACCATTCGATAAATGCATAGAACGAGACAATCTGGATAAGAGCATCGGTCAGTGGATGTCCAGCTTCTTCAAAAGGCAACTTTTCAGCACGCTTCACTTTGCTGGTTGTCGCGAAGACACTCCCTCCCTGGTCCGTCATACGGTCAGCGGCCTGTGCCAACCCCTCTTCGGCGGCATCTCGGACACCAAGTGCGAGGATCGGATAGCCGTTTTCGACAATTGAAACGGGACCATGCATTACTTCAGCCGAAGAATACGCTTCTGCGTGTACCTGACAGGTTTCCTTGAATTTCAGAGCGGCTTCATTTGCGATTGCCAGACCTGGTCCTCGCCCGATCACATAGAGCGAACCACGCTTTTCAATCGGCTCCGCAAGTACACTCCAGTCTTTTCCGATCGCATTAGCAAACTGATCCGGCAGCTCATGTAGAGCACGGAGCAAGTCTTGATCTTCAGCCACCTGAGCCAACAAAAGAAGGCCTGCCAGCACAGAATTTACAAAGGTTTTGGTCGCCGCCACGCTGAGCTCCGGTCCAGCGCATATATTCACCGTCGCAGTCGACAATCTGGCAAGCGGGCTTTCAGCAGTGTTGGTCAGGCCTACGGCGAATGCCCCCTGCTCCACTGCGTTTTCGACCACGGAAAGGATGTCAGGGCTCGCACCGGACTGTGAAATTGCGATCACCAGCGCCCGGTCAAGCTTCACCTTGCCGCCGTAAACCGATGACACCGAAGGGCCGAGTGAAGCCATCGCCAGTCCGAGATAGATCTCCGATGCATATTTCAGAAAAGTGGCTGCGTGGTCAGAAGAACCTCTTGCAACACTTGCCAGAAACACCGGCGTAACGGCCTTGCCCGCTATGTCCTTTATCAGCGGCTGGGCTTCTGCAAGCAATCTTCTTGCTGCTTCGGGAATCTCTTCGATCTCCCGCCGCATGTGGGTCGGAACAACGGCTCCTGTCGTGTCGGTCATCCAGTCAATCTTTCGAGATTTGGAGTTCGGCGACGAAGTCGTATGCATCGCCGCGATAAACGGAACGAGTAAATTCAACGACGTTTCCGGACGCGTGATATGAAACTCGTTCAATTTTCAGCCCGGCGGATCCAACCGGAACATTCAGTAGTTCTGCGTCGGCAGCTTCGAGATTGCGCGAGGAAATTCGCTGAATTGCGCGCACGGGCTGCATTCCCGTGGACCGCAAAACGGCATAGAGCGACGACGACACTCGTTCAGGGTTTGGCAAGACCGTCTCGGAAAGCGAGGCGCGTTCGATCGCCATCGGCACATCATCTGCCTTGCGCAGGCGATCAACACGGGCAACTTTCTGTCCAGCGCTCAATCCCAAAGCAAATATCTCTTCAGGAGAAGCGGGAAACAAGCCGCGCCGCAACCACTCACTGCTCGCCACGAGACCGCGCCGCGTCATGTCTTCACTGAATGAGGTCAGACTGGACAGACGCTGCTCCACTTTCTGCACCTTGGGTGCAACGAAAGATCCGCTACCGCGCTTTTGAACTACAATCTGATCTTCCACTAGACCGGCGACGGCTTTGCGGACTGTCACCCTGGAGAGATCGGTGATGGCCGCTATTTCACGCTCGGACGGCAGAGACTCGTTTTCTTTCAATACCCCTTCGTCGATCGCCTGTTGAATGCAGCGACGCAACTGCAGATATCGCGGGCCGCTGGAGCCTGCGAGCCAGTCACCGTTTTCCAGTATGGAAATGAATTCTGTCATGGGGTATGGCGCCTCGGGGTAAAATAATACCTTTCAGATACCAATTTAAACGCTCCCAAATACGAAAATCAAGTGGTAAAAACCACCAGCTTTTTCATTTTGACCGTCAAAGTGTCGTAAAAAGTCTGAATTCCCAACGATTTTCCACGCCCCTGCAAAAGTGAAAACAACCACATGGTTAGTCGACCAGCCTAGGGACCTACCATGTTCGACATCTTGCGAAAACTGAATTGCAAGTCGCGTAACAACGCATTCTGAAGGCCACCAATGCCGCAGGAACGTCAGACATGGCTCACCTATTTTTTTAGCTTCTTTGGCGCTTTTTAAGAACCATTCCAAGCAATAGAGACCGTCTGATCATAAAATCAGACGTTCGATCTCCTGATTCTAATCTGTCCACATCTCGTACTGACCACAGTTTCGTTCGACTCGTCGACGGAGCGGATGCAATTGCTTTTCCTCAACTCACAGACACTCCCCCATTGCTACTTTTTTCAATAGCATCAAGCCCAAGTTCGGGCCCCGTTTTCGTCCCACTTTCCAGCTGTTTGCGGAGGTATTAGCCGGAGCCCAATTCGTTAAAAAAACCATGCCAATTATTTTTTCGGTTTACTATCTGCTTCATTGGTTGCATTTTGGTATTAATGAAAAAATAGAACCAGAGGCATTGAACAGGCGATGATCTCCTGTTTCGACATCGGCGGATCCTTCATCCGCCATGGTGAACTCCGTGAGGACGGTACGGTTTCTGAAACCGGCCGTGTTGCAACGCCTGGTGCTGATTGGCTCGCCTTCGTCCAGGCAATCGATCACTGCTCGAAGGATAGTCCGGAAGCGATCTCGATTTCTCTGGCGGGCGCTTATGATGAGCGCAGCGGAATCGCGGATGTGGCCAACATCCCCTGCCTTCACAAACGACCAGTCCAACGAGATCTCGAAGCATCGCTCGGGCGGCCCGTAGTCATTACAAATGACGCAAACGCATTCGCCCTGGCCGAGGCGATAGATGGAGCGGGGCGTGGGAAACCTGTCGTTTTCGGCATCATTCTCGGTTCTGGTGTGGGCGGTGGACTGGTCGTAAACGGTTCTCTTGTCACCGGCGTCGGTGGCATGGCAGGTGAATGGGGACACGGTCCTGTCATAGACCCGACTGCGGGTGGGCAGATCAGCGGCTTGGACCACTACCCTTGCGGATGCGGACAGATCGGCTGCATCGACGCGACCTGTTCAGCCCGGGGTATGGAGCGCATTCATGCATCTCTGCACGGTGTCCGGATCGCAAGTCGAGACATCACAGCTGCCTGGCACGACGGCGAAAACCAGGCCACCCAAACGATCGAGGCCTTTTCCACGTTGTTGGCCAGGGCACTTTCTGTCCTCGTAAACACCCTCGGCCCAGATGTCATTCCCGTCAGCGGCGGCCTGTCCAACGATACGCCCCTGCTGGATCTGATCGACCGGAAGGTTCGAAATCTTGTTCTCGCAGACTACGCGTCCCCGTTGGTGGTGAAAGGACAATTTGCGGAAAACGGTGGCCTTCACGGTGCGGGTATCGTCGCTCGAACCAGGTTCCAGGGGGTGAAGGCATGACTAAAGTTAGCCTGGAAGTATGCGTCGACACGATTGAAGGAGCATGGATTGCCGCCGAAAACGGCGCCGATCGGATAGAGCTTTGCGCCGCGCTTTCCGAAGGTGGCCTTACGCCATCTGCCGGCTTCATGACAGCAGCTTCCAGACTTCCGATACCTGTCTTTGCAATGATCCGGCCGCGATCCGGTGACTTTCGATATTCCGACGCCGAAAAAGCACTCATGTTGCGCGACATTCAAACGGCGGAGCACGCCGGACTTTCCGGAATTGTCATTGGCGCAACGACGGACCAACGCCAACTCGACAGAGATTTTCTGTCAACTGCACTCTCAGGCACAGAACTTCCCGCAACACTTCACCGAGCTTTTGACACCCTTCAGGATCCTTCCGAAAGCGTGGAAGAGGCTATTTCCCTCGGCTTTGAACGCATCCTCACTTCCGGTCAGGCCGGAAAGGCAGAACAAGGCCTCGATGTCCTTGCAGCTGCCGTCGCCCGGGCTGCCGGCAGAATTTCGGTCATGGCCGGCTCCGGTATTTCGGAAGCCAATGCTGCGCGGATTCTCGGCAAATCCGCGGTAAACGAACTGCATGCTTCCTGCTCCAGCCCTTGCGCGCCCCTTCCTTCCACCGCCCCGGAAGTTCGTTTGGGCTTCTTGTCGTCCGAAGGCGCCAGGCTCACAGACGCAAGCAAGGTCCAGGCCCTTAAAACCGCAATCGATCAGTATTTGGAGACCGCAGAATGAAGACAGGTTACGTCGGCCTGGGTGCACGTATTGCCAATGTCAGCAGTTGTTTGCAAAACGTGTCGACTGCTGTTGACCCGCGTGCATATGTCGACCCTACGCCTGCGGGTCTGAAGCACGTTGAAACGAAGAGTGGCAACAAGCTGACTGCCTATGACGACCTTCCAGGCATGCTCGCCGCTGAGCAACTCGACCTTCTGATGATCGGTTCTCCCAACTTCATGCATATGGAGCATCTGCGAGCAGCACTTCAGTCCGATGTCCGGTACATTTTCTGCGAAAAACCGATCGTGACCAGCGAAACTGAAACCTTTGAGCTGCTGGAGTTGATGAAACGGCACAATGGTGCCGAACGCGTGATTGTTGGTCTCGTACTCCGCTATTCTCCCCTGTACGTGGAACTGCAAAAGAGCCTTGCGGCCGGTCAGATCGGCAAGGTTGTTTCAATAGAAGCGGCGGAACATATCGCGCCTTATCATGGTTCGTTCTTCATGCGGGATTGGCGCCGCTATGAAAGGAATTCCGGCGGTTTCATGCTGGAAAAATGTTGCCACGACCTCGATCTTTACCAGGGAGTTGTCGGCTCGCGTCCAAGATACGTTTCCAGTTTCGGCGGACGAAAGAGCTTCGTGCCGGAAAACAGGCCGGATCAGGATCACAGCTTTCCCAAACCGCACTATCCGGACCGTGTAGACCCCTTCACACCCAGATGGGGCGGCGCTAACGCGGACTTTGATTCAGATGGTGACCTGATCGACTACCAAACTGCACTGATCGAATATGAGGACGGTGCAAATCTTTGTTTTCATACAAATATGTATGTGCCGGATGAGTTCCGTCGGTTTGCCGTCATGGGAACCAAGGGTATGGCAGAAGGCGATTTCATTCGTAACTTCTTCAAGGTTCATGACGCCCTGACGTCAAACTGCCTTGTCGACATCAAGGCTCTTCCCGGCGAGCGGGACGGACACTATGGCGCCGACGATGCCATGGCCAGAGACGTCAATCATTACTTCATTCACGGCGGAAGACTGCCAGTTGGCGTCATGGACGCCCTGGAAGCAGGACTGACTGCAATCAAGCTTGACGAGGCGAGACGCACGCGAACCGTGCTCGACCTCGCAGAAACCTGGCAACAATTCGACAGTTACGGCGTGGCTTAAGGGGGAACCATGGCGCATACGGCGAAACAAAAGGACTATTTTCCATATCTGTTGCTGGTGCCGGCAACTCTCGTGATGGTTTCAATCGTTGCCTATCCACTGTTTGAGACATTCCGGCTTTCGTTCACCAACACCAGCATGAGCCCGAATTACGAATATGTCGGATTGGCGAACTACGAGAAAATCATGTCGCGCCGCTTCCCGGAGGTCATCGCTCGCACCTTCTACTGGATGGGTCTTTCAGTCGCTCTGAAAATGCTGATCGGTACGCTTGGTGCCGTTCTACTGAATGCAATGGTTCCGGGAAGAGCGCTGTTTCGAATCCTGGTGATGCCGCCCTGGGTCATTCCGATCGCAATTGGCGTGTTCATCTGGGGGTGGATGTACAATGGCCAGTTCGGCATGCTTTCAGGAATAGCTCAGCGCATTGGTATATTGAGCGGTCCTTTTGAATTCCTTGCATATAAGAACTCGGCCTTCATGGCGACCATCGTTACCGATGTCTGGATCGGTGTTCCCATGGTTACGCTCTATCTCCTTGCCGCCATGCAGTCCATTTCCAGGGATCTTTATGAAGCAGCCTGGGTCGACGGGGCTTCCCGCTTCTACCGGTTCCGAAGGATCACCCTGCCGCTGATTTTTCCGTCAATCGCGACGATGGCGTTGCTGTCGGCTATCGCGACCTTCAACTCGTTCGACATCATCTGGATTCTGACCGAGGGCGGCCCGCGTGGTGCCACCACAACGATGATCATCGATACCTACAAGACGGCCATCAGCCGGTTCAAATACGGCGAAGGCGCCGCGCGAACCGTCATGATCGTGTTGTTCCTCGGATCCTTCACTTTCATCTACTTCGTCCTGCTGTCGCGGCTTGCCAAAAGGAGCCCGAACAATGCTGCATAAGTATCGCTGGTACGAATATGTGCTCATATATTTCGGGGTCGCGGTCTTCCTGACCTTCGTCCTTGCACCGTTCGTTGAAGCATTCGTCGTTTCTCTGCGACCCCTGAGTGGCCTCTTTTCCATCCCGTACAAATTCATTACGGACGAGATGAGTTTCGAAGCCTATTTCTCCATGTGGAAGAACGTGCCGCTTCTTTGGCGCTACATGCTCAATTCGTTCTTCATTGCCACGGTTGTGACCGCACTGGGTCTGCTGTGCATCATTCCAGCGGCCTATGCATTCGCGCGGTTTGAGTTTCCAGCCCGCAACTCGCTGCTGGGAATTTTCATTGCGGTGAACATGTTCTCCGGCGCCGTTCTGATCATCCCACTGTTCAAGCTGATGCAGCAATACGGCCTGTTGAACACCTATTTTGCCATGATTGCGCCCGGTACGGCGTTCGTGATTCCCACCGGCATCTGGCTGCTGCGATCCTATCTGGTTCGCATACCGAAGGAGTTGGAAGAAGCAGCCTGGGTCGATGGTGCGGGAAAGATCTACACGCTCGTTCGGGTGATCATTCCGGTGGCTTTGCCTGGGATCGTTGTCGTCACAATCACTGCATTCATCACCGCCTACGCACAGCAATTCATCTATGCGCTGACTTTCAATTCCGTGAACGAGCTGAATCCGCTTCCGGTCGGCTTGTTCCAGTTCTTCGGACGGCAATCGGTCGTCTGGAACGAGCTCATGGCCGCCAGTCTCGTGGGAATTCTCCCCGTCCTGTTCGTCTATGTGTTCTTGCAACGCTACATCGTCGCCGGGCTCACCGCCGGCGCTGTCAAAGAATAACAATAACGAAAAATCCAACCAGAAAGGGAAACAGATGACATTGAAATCAATGCTCTTAGGTGGCGCTTTCGCCATGACTTTCGTCACTGCCGTTCAGGCGGAAGACAAGACAATCCACATGATCAATTGCGGCGATAACACCGGAGCCGGAATTCCGATCCAGGAAAAACTGATCAAGGACTGGGAAGCTTCCAATCCGGGCTACAAGGTTGAAGTCGAATTCGTGCCTTGGGGACAATGCCAGGAGAAATCCACGACCCTTGCCAGCGCCGGAAACCCGCCAGCTGTAGCCTATATGGGATCGCGGACGCTGAAACAGCTCGCAGCCAACGATCTAATCATTCCGGTCGACATGACCGATGAGGAAAAGGCCACCTACGCTCCGCCGATCCTCGGCACAATCACGGCGAACGGCAAGCAGTGGGGTCTGCCTCGCGCCTTCTCGACCAAGGCGCTTTACTGGAACAAAGACCTTTTCAAGGAAGCCGGTCTTGATCCGGAAGCAGCGCCAAAGACCTGGGACGAGATGTACAACGCTGCCAAGGCAGTCAAGGACAAGACCGATGCAGACGGTTTTGGACTTGCGGCCGCGTCGTTCGACAACACCATGCACCAGTTCATGAATTACGTTTACACGAACGGTGGTGAGGTCATCAACGCGGACGGTGAAATCGTCTTCAACTCGCCGAATAACGTCGAAGCTCTCGCCTTCTACGGAAAGATGGCGGAGGTCTCACAGCCTGGCCCGGTCGCTTACGACCGCGCAAAACTTCGTCCCCTGTTCTCTGAAGGCAAGATCGGTATGTTCATATCCGGTCCGTGGGAGCGTGTACGCGTCAAGGACGTCAACTGGGGTGTCGCTCCTCTCCCTCACGGCCCGAGTGGTGGCGCCGGTACGCTGCTGATCACCGACTCCCTCGCCGTCTTCAAAGGATCCGGTGTCGAGGAACAAGCTCTGTCTCTGGCCAAGCTTCTGACCAACCCGGAGAACCAGATGGCATTCGAGATCGCTGAAGGTTACACGCCGCTACGCGACATGCCGCAGGTGCAGGAAATCGTGAAGGAAGATCCGACATGGAAAGCCTTTCTTGATGCAATCCCGACTGGTGGTCCGGAGCCGTTCGTTACCGACTATGTCGGCCTTCAGGACACGATCAACGAGGCTGTTCAAGGTGTTGTCCTTGGCGAAGTAGAAGCGGCTGAAGCCGTGGAAATCGCCGCCGAACAACTTGAGGAATTCAAGTAAGACCTTGGGCACTGACCGGGCCCCCAGCATCCCACGCCGGGGGCCCGGCCAACTCTTATCAGAAGGAATGACCATGGGTGAGTTGCAGCTGCGCGACGTACGCAAAAGCTATGGCCAGATGGAGGTTATCAAAGGCGTTGACCTTGAGGTCGAACATGGCGAGTTCATTGTCTTTGTCGGCCCATCCGGATGTGGCAAATCAACCTTGTTGCGCATGATTGCCGGACTGGAGGAAATTACAGGCGGCGACATTACGATCGACACGAAGGTCGTGAATAACCTGCCTCCGGTCAAACGCGGCATTGCCATGGTGTTTCAATCCTATGCGCTCTATCCGCATATGTCGGTCTATGAGAAAATCGCGTTTCCACTACGGGTCGAAAGGCTTTCCAACCACAAGGTGGAGGAAAAGGTTCAAAACGCGGCCGGTATCCTTCAATTGACCGAAAGGTTGCAACATAATCCGGGAGAGCTTTCCGGGGGACAACGGCAGCGCGTCGCCATCGGCCGTGCGATCGTGCGCGAACCTTCGGTCTTCTTGTTCGACGAACCGCTCTCCAACCTGGACGCGGCATTGCGCGCCGAAATGCGTGTGGAACTGGCAAAGCTCCACAACGAACTGGACGCGACGATGATCTACGTGACGCACGACCAGGTCGAAGCCATGACGATGGCGGACCGGATCGTTGTGCTGGACCACGGCGTCATTTCTCAGGTCGGGACACCTCTTGAGCTCTATCACAAACCGGAGAACCTCTTTGTTGCCGGCTTCATCGGCAATCCGAAGATGAATTTCATTCGCGTCACCGGCAAGCAGGCAGACGATGAAGGCGTGGTGGTGACACTTCCTTCCGGACAGGATCTAAAGGTCAAAGTTGCTGCAACGGGTGATGTTTCCGGTCGCCCCCTTACCCTGGGGATACGACCGGAAGACCTATCTCTTAAACCGTCTGATGTGGCGATTGAAATCGTACCAAATGTTGTGGAGCACCTTGGCATCCATACCGTGACTTACAGCTCGGTCGACGGAGCCAGTAATATATTCTGCGCCTTGTTGCCGGGGTCTGCCCCTGCGAAAGTAGGCAATTCCATTTCCATGGGTCTTAACGGCGCGGACTGCCATTTGTTCGATGAGCAGGGAATGGCATTTGACCGGATGCTAACGGTTGCTGCGCTCGAGCCGACCGAAATGTACCTTTGAGACTGGCAGCAGAACCTAAAAAATACGGCCGCTTCGAAAGCGGCCGTTTCAGTTGGACTGCAATTAGGCGGGCAAGTCCTCTGGAGGACTAGACGACTTGCCCACGGGCGGCGACGTTTTCTATTCGCGTCACCACGCCGTCCCGGTGAAACACCAGTCTGTCGAACAAATTCGACACGACGCAGGTGTGGTTCGGGATAATCCTGATCCGTTCGCCGATTTCCGGCTTTGGTCCAGATTTGGTTAAATCGACAACGGCATGTTCTTCACTCAAGGCGGTGATCGAGGCATCGGGATATTCGACGATCAGTCCATGATCGCTGAACCCCAAGAGATCTGATGTCAGCGCTTTCGATCCCGCGTCGAGAACGGCTCGCGTTTCAGTCGGCCTCGAGACGACTGTCGCGATGATATGCATTGCGCAATCGTCGAAGTCGCACATTCCGGCCCGCACCATGGACCTGTCGTTGAAAATATATGTGCCGGCACGGTGTTCCGTTGCGCTCGGCACCAGATCTGAATCATAAAGGCTTGGCGACCCGGCGTGCGAAACAACAGCACATTCGAGATCGGCTTGCTGCAATAAGCTTATGGTCTCGGAAAAGAACGTTTCGACCGTGGTCTCAGAAGACGGTTTCGGATAGGTCAGAAGGCCATGAAACTCCAGCCCCGGAACCCCGGCAATCTTCTTTGCAAGTTCCAGCGCCGCCGCCGGCGTTTGCACACCGTTCCGGCCACCCCCGGTATCGCACTCCACAAGCACCTTTAACGGCAGATCTTCGCTGAAAGTCTCTGCAAGAGCCTCAACAACAACGTCGTTGTCGGCGACAACCTGCAGATTGACACGTGTCTGAAGCGCCTTAAGCCGCTCCAGACGCGCATTGCCGAGCATGTTGAATGTGATGAGGATGTCGGTGAACCCTGCATCAGCGAACACTTCTGCTTCGCTTACCTTCTGGCAATTGATGCCTTTGGCTCCCGATGCGATCTGCTGAGCCGCCAAGGCAGGGATCTTGTGCGTTTTGATATGTGGTCGAAAATTCCGACCAATACGATCGAAGTATTCCTGCGCAACCGAAATGTTTGTCTCCATGATCTTTTCATCGATCACAGCTACAGGCGTGAGCAGGTCATGAATGGAAAGTCCAATGGTCATTGCTCAACCTCCCTGCTTAACAGCAACTTGCACTACAGGATCCCGATTTTCCACCATGTCTGGCTCCTTTTCGCAAATTGGCCAGATATCTCGAGGCGCTTTCCTGTAGGGCGTTGTTTTCGGATCATTCGGATACGGACGACCTGCTGCACAATAAAGGATCAACGGGCTCACCCGGGAGAAGGACTGATGAAAGTGATTTGTGGATTTGATCACGAGTATTCTGCGGTCTTTGGGGTCGATCCCGAAATTCGAAAACAAGCTGGTGTCGAAACACTGCGCTCTGGTCGAATTGAGGATCACTTCAATATTGCCAACCTTGATCAGACTTGCGTCTCCAATCGGCACCCGGCTTTCGCCAAACCGCTGCTCGGCGTCTTTGATGTTGCGGATCACTCTGATTTCAGCGTCTATCGGCATTCCTGTTTCGGGTGCTGACTTTGCCCCGAAACGCAGTTGCATGCATGCCCCCTCGCATGCGGCATGACAAAGCTGAACTGCAACAGGATCCCAAATGGTGCCGAACGCGATATCGGATAGGCCGCGTTCTATGGCTTCCCGCAGCATAACGGTCGCGTCTCCGGCCGTACCGCCACCGGGATTGTCCCACATATCAGCAATGGTCACCGGCGCCCCTTGGAACATTAGCGCTCGGTCGTAGGCTTCAGATGGACTCAACTCTGTGCTTCTGACCCGTCCTCGCAGTTCAAAGAGCGCTTCTCCGAGATCTTGCGCAATGGTCGAACCGAGATTTTCATCATTGTCAGTGACTGCAAGTATCTTGGTTCCCATTTCAGGAACATCCCCCGCCATAAACCCGTGGATGATCGAGAGCGACAACACACCGGACGTGCCCTTTTCTCGATTGATCATATCATCCACGAAACTGCGCATGGGCTCGGTGGAAGTTGGGAAGACCTCGATCATTTTAGGATCGTACACACTCATGACCGGCATCACCTCGCCGGAGACGGTCTGACCGGCTATCCTCCAGGCATCAATGGCGCGTTCGACAAAATCAGTATGAGGAAATTCCTTGAATGCGATCAGAGCATTCGCTGCTTTCAATCGTTTGTGTGTCAAATGGCTATGTGGATCGATTGTTGCAATGATCGGTGTATCAGAGCCGACAATCTGACGGATTCGCGTAAGCAGATCGCCTTCCGGATCATCATAGCCGTCCGCCACCATTGCGCCATGCAACCCGAGCACAATCACATCAAAGTGCTTGCTGCGCTCCAGCTGACCAAGGATTTCATCGCGCAACTCTTCATAGGTTGATCTCGCAACAAGGCCCGCCGGATCCGCCCAGGCCGCAGTTCCTTCCACCAGCTCCCAATCGTTGTCTCGTGCAAATCGCCTGCCCTCAGTTATCACTGCTGAACACAAGGTTGGCGTGTCTGGATGCTCGCCCGGACGCGCCAGGAGAGAAGCCCTGAAAGCGTTCAAATCTATCCGGATTGGAGAGAAGGTATTGGTCTCTGTTGCCAGGACCGCTGTGAAAGCACGTGGCCGGCGCATGTTCAGTTTCCGGCTCCGAGTGGATTGGGCAAATAGCCGGTGAAACTGCAAATCAGCCATCGGTCTTCCTTGCGAACGCAATAATAGAGCGTTTGCCAGAGAAGGCGGTCCTCACTTCCATCGGTCTTTTTGATTTTCCCGTCAAACTTCTTTCGGGCAATTGCCCGATCGCCATTGATCTCAATGTCGGTCAATCGGGTCGCATTGAAAATGGCGGCTCTTGCATCTTCGGCAAACTCGGTTTGCGCAAATTCACCGGCCTGACGAAGCCACTCACTTTTGTAGGTATCCAGGTCTGGAAATCCGAGCTTCCAGTCATCCGGATTGGGAGCCTTTTGAGCGTCTATTCCGAAAAAAGCACTTTCTTCGAAGTCGTTAGCCACCATCGACCAATCGCTTGACACGAACGCGTCAATGTCGCGCTGAACAAGCATGCTCCAGATCTTGGCGCGATCGGCATCCTTGCCATCAAACGGATTGAGTTGACTGTCGACTTCTCTTTGCATCGCGGAAACCATTTTCATTTTGATGGTTGCTTTTTCAAAAATATAGGAGTGAAATAAAACCAATGTCAAACCACTATGTAAATCATTTTCAATTTGGAGATCGGGATGACCATTAAGCGGTATGGTGCGGAAAAGTCTGGAGCCGGTGGACAGAACCTGCCTTTTGCTCGTGCGGTAGAAGCAGACGGCTGGCTGCATGTTTCCGGGCAGGTCGCCATGAAGGACGGCGAAATAGTCAATGGAGGCATTGTCGAACAGACGCATCTGACCATTAAGAACGTCATAGCGATCCTCGAGGAAGCAGGATACGGACTGGAACACGTGGTTCGTGTCGGCGTGTGGCTCGATGACCCGCGTGATTTCTGGTCGTTCAACGGTGTCTACAAGAGTTACTTCGGCGAACACCCACCCGCACGTGCCTGCGTCCAGGCTTCCATGATGGTCGATTGCAAAGTCGAGATCGACTGTATCGCTTACAAGAAACCGGATTGATCAAATGCGAGACATCCTGTCAGTCTTGCAGGACGTTGAGCCCGATCTTTCAAAGTCGGAGCGAATACTGGCGACGCTTCTGCGCAGCGAGGCAGATTTCATCGTCAATGCTGGTATTACCGATGTTGCTGAGCGTGCCGGTGTCTCTCCTCCCACGGTCACAAGGTTTTGCCGACGGCTGGGCTGTGAGAGCTTTACCGCCTTCAAGGTTCAGGTCGCTCAGGTCGCCTTCGCCGGAACCCGCTACCTGCAAGCGAACACAACATCAGTCGCGCCGAGGGATGTTGCCGACAGCTTGCTGATCCAACTGCAGGAAGCTGCGGCCAAAACACGCGAAATTCTGGACGTTGAAGCTGCTTCACGTGCAGCGGATGTGATCAGCAATGCAGGTCTCGTGGCAGCTTTCGGGGCCGGTGGAACGTCCTCGATGATTGCAGACGAAATGCAAAATCGGCTGTTTCGCCTTGGTTTGAGGTCCATCAGCGTGACAGACCACGCCATGCAGCTGATGCAAGCGGCCACGTTGCGTCACGGTGACGTAATCGTTGCCTCCTCGGTGTCCGGACTGAATCAGCAATTGGTTCGGGCTCTTGAAGCCGGCAAGACTTATGGCGCTACGGTCATTGCTCTTACTCGCCCAGGACGTCCTGTATCCGCAATGGCGGACATCACCATCGCCATCGATCTGCCTGAAGGCGAAAACATCCTTCGGCCGAGCACCAGCCGATACGCCTACCTTTACGTGACAGATCTCCTTGCAACATACGTCGCCATGAAGCGAGGCGAGGAATCCCGGGAAAGTCTGAGGCGTGTCAAACACCAGCTCAGCAACTCACGCGATGAAGACGATAAGGAAGCACTCGGTGACTGACAAAATTCTAGAACCGGTTGCCGTGGTCACAGGCGCGGCGGGCGACATCGGGTTCGCGATCGCATCACAGCTTGCAGCGACCCACCAAATCGCAGCCGTGGACATTGATGGCGATGCATTGACGGATATTGTCGAACGCCTGCAATCAGGTGGCGCAAAAGCTTTTGCTATCCAATGTGACCTTACAAACCAGGACGATCTGGCGCGAATGGCTGAAGCAGCTGTGCGTCCCGGCCCTGTCACTGCGTTGATCAACAATGCAGGTGCAGCGAGCGCGCTCTCGTTGCATTCCATGACTTCGGAAAACCTCTCTGAAGACCTTTCTCTGAACCTGGCCGCCGCCTTGAACTGCTTCAAGGCTCTGGAAAGTGCATTGATCGAGAGTGGTGCGGGAAATGTGGTCAACATCGCATCGGTCAATGGCCTCGGTACATTCGGTCATCCGGCTTACAGCGCAGCAAAGGCCGGTTTGATACATGCGACAAAGGCGATTGCTGTCGAATATGGCAGATACGGCCTCAGGGCCAATGCGGTCGCTCCCGGGACAGTCAAAACCCAAGCCTGGAAAGCCCGAGAGGCAGATAATCCTGGCGTCTTCGACGAGGCACTTGCCTGGTATCCCTACAAGCTCTTGCCGGAACCTGAAGATATTGCCGCTGCCGTGGCATTTTTGATCAGTCAGGCCGCCCGCTGCATTACCGGCGTATGTGTTCCTGTAGACAGTGGACTTACTGCAGGATCCACCGCACTTCCCAGAACCTTTACCCAGTCACCCGATTTTGACGGAACATGAATTATGACCAGCTTTGTTCTCGACAGCTATTATCATCCGTCTGAAAAATCGGAAGATTCACGCCTGGAACTCGCTCTTACAAATATCGGCACAAAGCCCCTCGAAAAATTCACGATTGCTTTCACATCCGTAACGCGCGCCAGTTCGAGTGCGGCTTTGGAAAACGCGAAAAGCTTCAAGAGGATTGCAAACTTCCACGAGATTACACCGCTGGAACATACGAAACTGCAGCCAGGAGAAACCTGGAACTTTGCGATCAAAGGGCTGGTTAATTCTGCAAGACATAGACTGGACGGTCCCAAGTCAGGCTATGTCGCGACAGAGGGCAATTTTCTTGACGTTCAATGTACTGATCTGCGAGCGCCAGAAAACTTGATCACTGGAGAACGTAAGTCCATTCCTGATGGCGAATTGGGAGAGCCACTTTATCTGACCCCGTGGCCGCGTTCCGTCGCGATCACCGCATATAGCGAAAATGCAGGTGCGCTCGTGCTGTCAAATGGCGACCTGGAAGATCAGTGCGCCGCAGCCAAGATCAATGCTCTTTCCAATCGCCTTTTCCCTGACGCTCCCTACCCGTTTCAATTCACACAGTCATCGGATTTACAACAGCTGCGATTTGAAAAGAACGATGGCATAGCAGACGAAGGCTATCAGCTTCATTGGTCGGCGGATGGAGTAAGCCTTCATTACGCGACTGCTATCGGACGTGACTACGGGCTGACCGCGCTGGCTCAGATTGCGTTCGGCGTCTACAGCGCACCGAAATCCTACAAATTCCCCGCTGCAGGTGTCATCAGCGATGCCCCTCGCTTCTCCTGGCGCGGAACCCATCTGGATGTCTCCCGGCATTTCAGAGGAACAGCCGACATTCTTCGCTTGCTCGACATCCTTGCCTGGGCGCGGATGAACATCTTCCAGTGGCACCTTACCGATGACGAGGGATGGCGCCTGGAAATCAAGGCCTTCCCTGAACTAACCCAAAACGGCTCCAGGCGGGGCCCCGGATGTCAGCAGGTTCCGCAGCTCGGCTTTGCCTCTGAAGTGCATGAAGGCTACTATTCGCAGGATGAGGTGCGGGAAATCGTGGCGCACGCAGCCAACCTGAACATAGATATCCTGCCGGAAATCGACATTCCGGGCCATTGCACGGCAGTCCTCAAAACCTACCCGCACATGGCTGACCAGGCAGAACCGCCGGAAAGCTATCACTCGATCCAAGGCTACCCGAACAACGCCCTAAACCCTGCGTTGGAGGGAACATATGACTTCCTGAAAAAAGTCTTCACTGAAATCGCAGAGCTGTTTCCCTTCGATTACGTTCATATCGGGGGGGATGAGGTGGACACCAAATCCTGGTTGGCCTCGCCGAAGACACGGCGTTTGATGGAAACCGAAGGCCTCAAGGACACAATGGAAGTGCAAGCCTACTTCATGTCCCGCATCCGCGGGATGCTGAAGACACTCGGGAAGAAACTTGCCGGATGGGACGAAGTTTCCCATGGCGGTGGCATTGACCCGGACGGCGTGTTGCTCATGGCATGGCAAAAACAGGAAGTGACCAGAGAACTCATTGATCAAGGCTATGAAGTGATCTGCACTCCCGGACAGAAGTTCTATATGGACATGGCACAGGGCTCGTGCTGGCTGGAGCCTGGGGCAAGCTGGGCTGGTGTTGCAACACCGGAAGCAAGCTATCTCTACGAACCCTCAGAAGGACTTTCCGAAAACAGCCAAAAGCTTCTGCGCGGCGTTCAGGCATGTATCTGGTGCGAACACATGACCAACAACGAGATCTTCAATCACATGGTCTTCCCAAGGCTGTATGCCGTTGCCGAAATCGGATGGACACCCGCAGACAACAGGGATTGGCAACGTTTCGCTCATAGAGCCTCACTTTTTCCTGGCCTTTGAGTGTCTTCGAGAGGTTGAAGCATGAAAATCGCGGTTGGCGGCATCCATACTGAATGCAGCACCTATTCGCCATTGCGACAAAACGCGGACGATTTCACCGTCACCACCGGTTCGGACCTGCTTCAACAGATCGGCCTTACCGATGTCCGGTTTGCGAAGGCTGCATTCCATCCGCTTTTTCACGCTCGTTCCGTTCCGGGTGGCCCCGTCTCCGCAACCTGTTATCAGGCATTCAAGTCGGAGTTTATGTCTGCACTGCAAGACAGTCTCCCTTTAGATGGCGTGCTGCTCATCATGCATGGAGCGATGCATGTTGAAGGACTGGATGACGCCGAAGGCGACTGGATTTCTGCCGTTCGAGAGATCGTCGGGCCTAAAGCCCCGATTGCGGTCAGTTACGATTTGCATGGTAACGTCACCCAAAAGATCGTTGATCAAATCGATATCTTTTGTGCCTACCGGACTGCACCGCACATAGACGTGCGGGAAACTCATCAACGAGCCGCGGATAACTTGATCGATCAGCTGAGTGGTGGTCCCAGGCGATTTGTTGCCTGGGCCCCCATTCCGGTCCTTCTGCCGGGAGAAAAGACCAGCACGGAAGACGAACCGACAAGATCACTCTATCTAGCCCTGCCGGACTACGATCGAAGGCCAGGTGTTTCTGATGCGAATTTGATGGTCGGCTATGTCTGGGCGGATACAGCCAGGGCGACTGCCGCCGCCGTAGTGACCGGAACAGACGCCAATGAAGCTTCTTCAGCTGCGGAAGAGATCGCTACAGCTTACTGGACCGCAAGAAACGATTTCGATTTCGGAGTACCAACGAAACCTCTGGCGGAGTGTCTGGCCGACGTGTCGAATACGGCCACGACCCCTCTAATTCTGGCCGACAGCGGCGACAATCCGACCGGTGGAGGTGTGGGCGACCGGAGCGACGTTCTTCACGCCTGGCTTGAACGTGGATTGGAAGGTGGGATTTTCGCTGGGATCGCAGATCCCGTTTCCACTCAAAAGGCCTGGGACACGCCCGAGGGTGAAAGCGTCGATCTTTCGATTGGGGGTGGCCTCGGAAGTAACTGTCCGTCCGTAGACGCCAGGGTTACGGTCGGCAGCAAGATCGGCAACGCGAGCAACAAAACTCGAGAGGTCCTTGTTCATCTATCCGGAAACTCGGTCATTCTGACCGAAAGTCGGCGACCATTTCACAACCTGGAAGACTTCAGGAGATTTGGAATTGAGCCCGACACGGCCCGATGTCTCGTGGTCAAGTCAGGTTATCTTTCTCCCGATCTGGCACCTCTGGCAAATCCTGCGCGCATGGCGCTTACGGACGGGGCGGTCAACCAGAACATTGCCTGTCTGGAAAACGTTCATCGCGCCGTTCCCAGCTATCCGTTTCAGGAAATTTTCGACTGGAAATCTGTAGCGCGAGTTTCCAGACGAGCCGAACTGTTTCTCAAAAGGTCCACTGAACAGCGGTAAGAAGGAAGTGCACCGACATTTCACCTGATCAAGAACCTATCAGCTAATCGAGCGGAGCGCTGCTTCGCCAGTGTTTGTTGAAGCGAACAGCGCAGTGAGTGCCGGCAACTCGACGAAGAATGTGATGAATTCAGCGATAGCTCAATATTTGGCCTTATTTATTTAAGTAATCAAAATTAGGCAGCTTTCGAAGTTAAGGAAGAAATTGCCTTTTCTTTTCTGCACGTTACTGCCCCTGACCAGCCGCCAAATCGCCATATTTCAACCAGAATTGTCATTTTTATCAGGGTTGAGTAACGCTTTCACCTCGTTTTCAGTTGTCATGTAGGCAACTTGCAAACGAATTTGACGCGAATTTCTGAAAACAACTGCTAGACTTGTTTTTCTGCCCACAGTGTTTGTGTCACTCTGGCTGCGTTTTACTCAAGCCCGATGCAAGTTCTCTAACCAGATGATGAGGAAATTTCTAAAGAATTCCAGTCACCTGCCCCATCGACTGCTTGTTTTTGAAGTCCGCGCTCCGTCCGATTTCTCTCGACGGAGCGCTATTTTTTTCTCGCTGCGCTGACTGGGCTACTGAATACCTGCGCATAAAGGAAGCTCAAATAAACAGGCACTTCCTTTCGGTAAGTTAGAAAGCACTCAAAAACCACAAACAAACACCACAAATTGAAACCAAACGAAAACTCACCCGAACTCAATTCTATACATAGTTAATATGACTATCTATCTAATGATTAGTGTCGTGTTTTTGTTTTTTTTAAAATTAAAAAACGTTGAAGTCGGCGGGTTTAACATTGATTATTAGCGCCATTTCCACACATATTATAGAAAAGTAAAAAAAAAAACTTAATTTT
>JBCCVB010000093.1:0-26672 GCA_039195965.1 Pseudomonadota bacterium | reverse complement strand
GTAAGTTATTGATACAATAAGTTTTTTAAGGGGGTGTTTTTGAACGGACGCTGGTCGCTAAATCTACCTTATTGAAGTGGTTCGGCTATGCTTTTGAGTAATCGGAGGTTACGAAAAGTCACTGATTGGTCGCAAGCCGGAAGAATTTGTCCCCTGTCAGCGGTGCGTCGAATGTGTTGCCAGCCAAGACAAGTCGCAGGCAGATGCCTTCAGGAAGCCTGACTGCGTTCAAGCCGGAAAGACATCGTTCTTGCCGACGATAGACACTTTACCGGCCCAAGACGCGTCGGGCATTTCGCCTCTTCATGGTTCGCTTTGCTGCGACAGGAGTTTAGGTGTTTTCGACATGGAAAAACGCAACAGCAAAAACCGCGCTTGCAAAAACATGAGTTTTTTTGTTAGGTTTTATTCCACGGTCTTTCAATCCTAAGATGGCCCAGGCTCGCACAGTCGTTCTCTCTTCAATGATCTGGACTCAGATACCAAGCCGGGACCTTCCCCACTGAATGGACGTGCTCCCCCAGTTTTAGTGCTCGCAATGACACTGGCCTCAATCGCTTAGAACACAGGTGAGGAGCAATGGCATATCAGGACGGTGATGGCCGCTTTGCAAGCTATCTGGATTACCGCTTGGCGTTGATCAAGTATGTGACGCCAATTATCGGGTCACGCGCGGATGCGGAAGATATTGTTCAAGAGGTGTTCATCAGGTTCTATCCGAAGAATGCCACCATCACCGGATCTGCCCGCGCATACCTGTTCAAGATCGCACACAATCTTGCCCTGGACTGGGCGCGAAGAAAGAAGCTGGAATCCAGACTGAACGCGGAGGATCTGCCGCAATGGGTGCAGCCTCAGGATGTTGGTACGCCGGAAAAAACTGTTCTTGTCGGCGATGAATTGAGACGAATTACGGAATTTCTTGACACCTGCCCGGAACAGAACCGGATTGTAGTAGAAATGTATCGCTTTGGTGGATGTACCATGGAGCAAATTGCTGAACATCTGGACCTTTCAGTATCAAGCGTGCATCGGATCCTGAGAAAAACGATGGCATCTCTTGCCGAACTGATGGATCAAGAAGACTAAATTGCTGTTGCGCAGAAAAATGACGCTCGGTTATTCGTCTATTTCATATAGGATTTAGCCAGAAGTATCGGCCAGGCTGGCAAAATGGCGCGGGTGAACAGTTTGGATCATAATTCAGAAGCGGACAAACCGGCTTCGCTGTCGGAGGAAGCAGCGGATTGGTTGTTCAAGCTCAAAGACAACCCTCATGATCAGGAATTAATCGGGCAGTTCCAGAACTGGCGCGCACTGGACGCCAGTCATGAAGCTGCCTGGATTCGGATGTGCAAGGTCTGGAAGGGGCTGGGCGTTGTCGCCCCAGAGCATCTGCAATCGGATACACCCGCAATTCATCAGCAACAGATCGGGCAACCGGCAGCTTTCACTGAGGTTACCGTAAAGCACCGGAGGTGGTTTACCGCCCGGCGAGCGGTGACCGCAACAACGATGGCGATTGCCGCCTGTATTCTGATATTGCTTGCACCTATATGGATCTTGAGACTTCAGGCTGATCACTACACGCGAACCGGCGAAGTAATGACTGTCAGGCTGGAAGACGGCAGCAGCGTTACCCTCGCCGGTGCGAGTGCGATCAAAACGCGGATGAGTGATGAGGGGCGTTTTGTCGAACTTCTCGACGGAGAGGCCTATTTCGATGTCGCTCATGAACCAGACCGGCGATTTGTCGTTTCGGCCACCGGGTTGAACGTCACCGTTCTTGGAACCGAGTTCAATGTCAGACAGGGGTGGGAGACCACCGATGTTGCACTGCGAACGGGATCGATTGATACCAGTTCCGTTCCTGACGGGAAAAAAATCGCCCGTTTGCGTCCGGGGCAACTTCTTGAGTTGAGGACATCAGACGGGGCCACCGAAATGTCGGACATCGACCCCGGCCACATTGGTGCCTGGAGAAACCGCAAGCTTTTTGTTTCCAATCAAACCGTTGCATCCGTTGCTGAGCAAATTGGCCGGTATCAAAGCGGCTGGGTCACCATTCCCGACTGGAATCTGGCCTCGCAGAGGGTGACCGGAGTTTACGACTTGTCGGAACCTGAGCGTGCCTTGCGCACGCTCGTTGCCCCGTTCGGTGGCGAAGTTATTGAAATTTCTAATTATCTTCACGTCTTAACGCGCACAAAATAAAAATATGACTGTTTTCATCATATTTTTTCCTGAACCCTGAAAAAAATACGGATGCCGCTCGTCTAATTGTCTGAGAACCGATGCCGCTGCGGCGGACCGGAAGACAAAAATAACGAGTTTGGGCAAGCAGGGTATGTCAAGAAACAGCTCCACCGAGGGGTGCCGTTCGGGTGGGAAACCATCATGTGGAATTCGAAGCAGTTTGCTTTGCGCAACATCAATCGTTTCCTGGTTGATGGCGTCAGCAGTCTTTACTTATGCGACGGCGCCTGTTGCGGCGCAGCAGAGCGAAAGTGAGCTTCGTACCTTCAATATTTCAAGCCAGCCACTTGGCTCGGCAGTTGCGGTATTCGGGCGTCAGTCGGGTCTTCAGGTATCGCTCGCAGCAGCGACTGCGGCGGGCATCAAGACGAATGCCGTCAATGGAACCATGGACGCCTATTCGGCTTTGACGGAATTGCTATCCGGTACCGGCCTGTATTGGTGGCTGTCTGAAGATGGCGCGGTGATCATAGCCACCTCCGGTTCCCCGTCAGGTTTGAATGAAACCGGCGCGAACCAGCTGGATCTCATACGAATAAGCAATGAAGCGGGTCGAGGATACAGGGGGACGCCTGACTGGGTTTACGAAACCCCCAGCAGCGTGAGTGTTGTTACTAGAGAGGCTATCGAGGAAACTGGAATAAGAGACACAAGAAGAATATTTGATGCTGTCTCTGGAGTTTACTCTGGAGATGGTGTTGGCAGCTTTCCGACTGTTTCTCCGAATATTCGTGGACTTCAGGATTCTGGACGGGTCATTGTCTCAATTGACGGGGCGCGTTTGAATGCACAGGACGGAGGACGATATGGCGGCACTGATATCGGCGGTATTGGTATGGCGTTCGTCGATACGTCCTTTGTACGCGAAGTCGATATTCAAAAAAGTACACGAGCTGCTGCGAATAATGCCGGCTCGTTAAGTGGTGCTACGGATTTCCGTCTTGTCGGTGCTGCGGACATCATCACACCCGGAAATACCTGGGGAATTGAAGTCAATTCGAGTGCGGGTTCGAATGCGTATGAATTTGATGGATCTGTCATCGGTTCAATGTTTCTTGGCGAGTCAATTGCACTGACCCTTGGTGCAAGCCGAAAACAGATGGGGCAATACGAGCCCGGTCAGTATGGCGATGTCGAAGCCCGCTACGATCTGACCGATCAAAACAATCTGAGTACTTTTGTTAAGCTCGAAGCAGAATTTGAAGATGTGAGCGCTTCTGTCTCATGGCTGCATCAACTCAACAAGTTCTCTTATGACACGACTGTAGGGGGCTTTGGTAGCAATTTCGATGCTCGCACCGATACGGTCGTTGCAGATCTTGGTTGGGCGCCGGACAATCCTTGGGTAAATATCGCGGGTAAAGTTTGGCTAAATTCCTCCGTGATCGACGAAACTCGAGATGCCCGTAATTCAGCCCCAAAGACTTACATCGATAAGGAATTGACCAGCTTTGGTTTCGTTCTCGAGAATACTTCGGAGATTGCCACCACCATAGGGAATCTAAATCTTAATTACGGTGTGGAAGCTTTCAGAGACTCTGCAAATAAGAATGCGTCAAGCTCTTCCATTGACCTAAATCCGCTGTACGCCTCCTCCTATGGCTCATTTAGCCCTGCTGGTCGCCGCGATATCGCCAGCGCTTTTCTAAATGGAACGATTCAACCCGTTGACTGGGTTAGCCTTTCTGGCGGGTTACGATATGACTGGTATCGTACAAAAGGCAGTGCGACATATTATGACACAACAACACAAACAACGCGTAACGTCGCTGGGAGCATTACATCTTATTGGGACTTTGTTCTTGCGACATGGACGCCTGCAGAAATCGCAACCATTTCTCCCTTTCTCATTCCTTTTTTGCAGACGCAAATGGGTGAAGTTGTCGATGGCACTTTTCACTTGGCCGGAACCATTATTTCTACTTCTACCTCAACCATCGTAGACGCTCATACTGACAACATTGATCGTTCTGATGGAGCATGGCTGCCGTCCGCGACTATTGAATTCAAACCATTCTCCTGGCTTATGCCCTTTGCCAGCTATTCCCAAAGCTACCGTCCACCAACCATTACGGAATCATTTGCTTCCGGAGCAGTTATTCCGTCGGATAATATTGGTGTGAATTTTGCTGCAAACACGGCATTACGACCTGAAAAGGCACGCACATATGAGTTAGGTGCCAACGTTGTTGTTGACCAACTTTTCTCAGATCAGGATCGCGTGCGGCTCAAGATTGTCGGTTTCTACAGAGAGGTGGACGATTACATAGTCTTGGGCTCAATCATTAAAGACGGAGAACCAGACCGAACGTACAACAGTTTCGTCAACCTTGATGGCACCGCAAGGATGCGCGGCATAGAGGTCGAAGGGAATTATGATGCAAACTTTTTCTGGTTCGGCGCTTCCACAACTCTCCTAGATATTTCTTGGCCTCAAACTACCGAAACCTTTGACAACGGCACCGTCTCCACAGATGGACAGATTTTTGCCTGGAATTCTAGTGTGCCGCCACGATTCAAGCTGACTTTAGATACAGGCATCCGTTTATTTGAAGAACGACTGGCTCTGGGTGCGAGAATGAACCACGTATCACCTACGTCTAGTGCTCGGCTCACTAATGACGGGGACGTCATAGAGTACAGCGAGTCCTATACGACGCTCGACCTATACGGTTCCTATCAGTTCAATGACCATGCGCTGCTTCGTGTATCAGCAAACAACGTTACTGATATCAACTACATACCCGCGACAGGTGTTTATCAAGCACCCGGTCGAACATTACAAGCCTCGCTAAAACTCCGTTTCTAGTAGTTCCCCTGAATGGTGGGGCCGGAGCGGCCCTCTACTCAGCCAATGAAAGGCAATACCTCGGCATGCCGGGGCAACAAATTCGGGACGGAAACGTTCCCGGATACCCGCCGGAATTGCACTCCGGCGGGCCACTTGTCCGGATCTACCGGTCAGATGCAACACGACACAAAGGATTGAATCATGGTTGCAGTTATTAATCTTACCAGCGCGTCGAACAACATGGAAACGTTTCTGGCGAACTGGGACAGCGGCTTTACAGCCAATTATGGTGCGTTCTGGAATGCCAACGACGGAATTGTGGCGCAGCCTTCCCCCACGACGACATATGATCAGTGGGGGGCCGGTATTTCCGGAGATCGGGGCATCGTTCTCGATGGCAGCATGCAATATAGCCAAGGCAATCTCTCGGGAACGGTAAACACCATTACACTTGGAAGTGGCTTCAGCCAATCAAATGCTGGTGGCAATTCTGTATCTGGCGACCTTGTCATCACCAACGATCCGTCCTTCGATACGTCAGCCCCTGGAGATTTGTTCGATTTTGCGATCTACGAACTCACTGTAAATGGATCCTCCAGCGGACTTTATAACTATCTGGCGGCAGTGGGGACTGAAATCAATGACACGCCGGGAACCGATCTTCTTGTTGGTTTTGGTGGTGCCGACACCTTTGTCTTCTCAGGTGGCGTTGATGCGGTAACAGCCGGAAGTGCAGGAACTTTCGGATATCAGGATGGTGTCGACACACTTGATGTCTCTGCGTGGGGAGCCACGAGCTTTTCAAGCCTGTCGGTGTTCCAGTTCGCCGGTAACGCTGTTGTCCTTTTCGGCGCGAACGGAATTGTGTTGGAAGACAGCAACGCAAGCGATCTCGACGCTTCTGATTTCCTGTTTGCCTGATACGCGGAACTTTAAACGTGTATTCCACGCAAAATCAGACACTGCCCCGGCAAATAGCCGGGGCAGCCACTCTGCCGCTGAAGCGTGCTGGTGTCGCTTTGCTCTCAACAAGTGCGCTTCTTAATCTGCTGGCCTTGAACGGTCCGTTGTTTATGCTTCAGGTCTATGACAGGGTCCTGGCAAGCCGCAGCATACCTACTTTGTTGGCACTCTGTATTCTTGCAGGTCTGCTTTACAGCTTTCAGGCGCTACTGGATGCGCTTAGGTCGCGGTTGCTCTTGCGCGTTGGTGAAGCATTTGACGAAAAGTTCTCCAAAACCGTATTGAATGCGATCGTTCGTGCGCCTCTGACTGCCCGAATTCCTGGCGACGGCTTGTTACCGCTGAGAGACATGGATTCCGTGCGTTCGTTTTTATCCGGACCCGGACCTGGAGCGTTTTTCGACTTTCCCTGGGTACCGTTCTATCTAGCAATTTGCTTCCTGTTCCATTTCTGGCTTGGTGTGACTGCGACCATCGGGGCAATTCTGATGTTTGCAATAGCCCTAACTTCTGACATCGCTGTCAAACGCCCGGCGAGGACAGTCGTCGAAAGAGGTATGGAACGCGCATCTCAGTCGGAAGCCGCACGCCGCAATAGCGAGAGCATCCGCGCCATGGGTATGGAAGATGCAGTATTCAACCGCTGGCAATCCAGCAATTCGGCGTTCCTCGCAGCAAACCGAAAAAGCAGCGATTTTGGTTCCGCGATGAACGGACTTTCCCGGGCGCTTCGGCAGGCATTGCAATCGGCAATTCTGGCAGTGGGAGCCTGGCTTGTCATACAGCAAGAGGTGTCTGCGGGTATCATGATCGCGTCCTCCATCATGATGGGCCGCGCCATGGCTCCGGTTGATACGGCAATTGCTCAGTGGAAAAATTTTGTTACGGCCCGTCAGGGCTGGGAGCGTCTCAAACTGGTATTCAACGAATTTACCGCTGAACCTGCTGTGCTTGAACTTCCTCGTCCTTCAAAGTCGTTACAGGTCAATGACATAATTGTTGTTCCACCCAGTGCCCAGATACCTTGCCTTACAAATGTTTCCTTCCGCCTCGAAGCTGGGACGGCACTTGGTGTCATTGGGCCCTCCGGCAGTGGAAAAACATCATTTGCACGTGCAATAACGGGCGTCTGGAAGGCAGCCCGTGGCGATGTGAGAATTGACGGGGGGGCGCTTGACCAGTGGGATGCCGGCATTCTAGGAAATCATATCGGATACCTGCCGCAGAGTGCTGAATTGTTCGAAGGCACGATTGCCGAGAACATAGCTCGCTTTAAAACTGATGTCGCGGACGCAGCAATCGTCGAAGCAGCAATGGCCGCGGCGGCACATGAATTCATAACATCCCTGCCAAATGGATACCAAACACGCATCGGTATCGACGGCTCCGGTCTCTCGGGTGGCCAGAGGCAGAGAATTGGTCTTGCTCGGGCTCTGTTCGGCAATCCTTTCCTGCTTGTTCTCGATGAACCCAACGCAAATCTGGACGCGAGCGGAGAGTCCGCACTGCTGCAGGCCATTCAACATCAAAAGGACCGGCAGGGAATAGCGGTCGTGATTGCTCATCGCCCAAGTGCAATGGCTGCTGTAGACCAGGTTCTTGTTCTGGATAACGGAAGAATGAAGTCTTTCGGACCGAAAGAGCAGGTCCTGGCGCAATTCATGAACCCTGCGTTGAAGCAAGCGTCTCCCGGCGCTCAAATGCTCAATCCGCTGCGTGTGGCTGCCTCTGCTTCTGCGCCGGAATCTGCGCCACCTGCACAAAACTCCAATCCGGATCAGGACAATGAGTAAACGAACGCCACTTCATCGCTCATTGATGAGACACATTCTGCTTTGCGGGGTGCTGAGCATCGCATTGGGTGGGGGCATTGCCGGATGGGCTATGGCAACCACGCTTGTTGGCGCGGTTGTAGCGCCCGGCACATTTGTGGTGGAATCCTACGTCAAGACGGTTCAGCATCCGACCGGTGGCGTCGTGGGCGAACTTCGTGTGCAGGAGGGGCAGAAGGTTGCAGCCGGCGAGGTTGTTCTGACGCTCGATGATACCGAGGCACGGACCAATCATGCCATCGTGACCAAGAGGCTCAATGAGCTGACGGCACAAATGGCCAGACTTGTTGCGGAAAGAGACGAACTCGACAGCATAGTCTTCCCTACAGACTTGCAAACCATGGCCGTATCCGACGAAGACGCGCGCAATGCGATGCAGAGCGAACTGGTCCTTTTCCGGTTTCGCAGGAACCTCAGGGTGGGCAAACAATCCCAGCTGAAGGAACGGATTGCCCAGTATGAGCATGAAATCGAGGGGTACACGGCTCAGCAAAAGGCTTTCAGCCGGGCTTTGAACGTGCTTGAGAGCGAACTGGTGTCCCTTCGTCCGCTTTACGATCGAAAACTTGTGTCGATCCAGCGCCTCAGCGCGCTCGAAAGAGAAGCGGCCGCATTCGAAGGTGATCGCGGCGAAGCTCAGGCTTCGGCCGCGCAAGCGGCCGGGCGGATTGCAGAAGTGCAGCTTCAAATCCTTCAGATAGATCAGGATCTTAAGGCAGAGGTCGGCCGAGACCTTCGAGAAGTTCAGATGGAAATCGGAGAGCTGGCGGAACGCAGGCTTGCCACGGAAGATGAGCTGAGACGCATTGAAATTCGTGCGCCGCAGGCTGGCGTTGTTCACCAGCTGGCAGCTCATACAGTCGGTGGGGTCATTTCTCCAGCCGACGAAATCATGCTGATTGTCCCGGGAAGCGATGACCTTTCACTAGATGTTCGTGTGTCACCGGAAGACATCGACCAAATCTACCTCGATCAGGAAGCACTTGTGCGCCTGACGGCTTTCAGTCAGCGCACCACGCCGGAGTTGACAGGAAGGGTGGAGCGGATTGCTGCAGATTTGAGCGAAGATCCCCAAACCGGAGAGGCCTATTATCTGGTGCGGATTCTCATACCAGAAGACGAGCGTGAAAGGCTTGAAACACTTTCCCTCGTGCCCGGAATGCCGGCTGAAACATTCATTCAAACGAGAGAAAGAACGGCATTGTCCTACGTGTTCAAGCCGCTCACCGATCAAATCAAGCGAGCGTTCCGCGAAGAATAGCGGCGCTTTTCCCAACTGTGGAATTCAATATGCAATTACCAGATACCAGCCACCATATGGATGTACCTGTCAGCCATCTGCTTAAGACGGAAACGCGTACAACACATGAACGGCTGGACGAAGCAATCATGGCGGCCAGACCTTTCGACAACACTCGAAACTATTCCCGCTTCCTGCGTATGCAATTCGCACTACATCGAGATGTTTTGGAGTTGTACAAAAGCACAGAACTGCATCGAGCAATTCCGTTCCTGGGCGAACTTTCGCGGTATCTGGCAATCAAACAGGACCTGGACGACCTGCAGGTCGTACTGCCAGATAGGCAGCCGGGGCAAACAGCATGTGTGTCCGATGATTTCGCAGAGGCTCTGGGCTGGCTGTATGTTGTTGAAGGATCCAATCTGGGTGCGGCATTTCTTTTCAAGGCTGCAGCAAAACTGGGTCTTTCGGAAAAATTTGGAGCGCGGCACCTCGCACCGGCTTCTGAGGGACGCGCCGCGCATTGGCGCCGGTTCAAAGCGAGCCTTGACTCAATTCCCCTCGACAAGGCTGAAAGAGAGCGCACTATTCACGGGGCAAGGGCTGCATTTTCGCATGCTTCGGCGTTGACCAGACTCTATCTTTTTGAAAGGGCTACCTGACTACATTCAGTCAAAAAGCTAGCGTCGTTAGCTCTGTTGCAAAATTTTTGAGTTGGCCATTTTGGTTCCGGCAGGGGAGGTGGCTGAATTCTTGATCGGCATTGCCAACTTGCTGCTTTGGCGTTGAATAGCAGGCGCCAGACAGCGTTTCACGCCTTTCATTCACATCTCCTGAATGGCATTTGCTTCAACTTTTCCTTTGATCAATAAACTTGACTCAAAAACTCCACATTATTAATGATCGTTGAAACAACAGCTTGCGAGATTTTTCCAAGCTTACTGTAACACCGGTCCTTCTGGGCTTTTCCCCGATTGTTCCAACAGCTCGTGAGATTCATTCATCGAATTCAGTTTGGGTACTAGTGGTGGAGTTTTTGTATTAGTCACCCAATTCGAACCTGCTTTCCTATCCTGCCACGTCTTCATTGCACACGAGTTCAAACGCCACAACGGACTCGAATAGACATCAGGACAAGTTGGCAGAAACTCAAGCTTAAGCGGAACACGGACTCATTTGAATGTTTGCAAAGCCGTGACGACGAAACCTAGAAAGTCATTTGTCAGCATTTTTATTGAAAACTACGACGCGTTGGTCAAACGAATTACCTGGCGTCTGGGTTCGGGCGGAGATGTGCATGACATCGTCCAGGACACTTACCTCAAGCTTCAATCGCTGCCGGAAGACAGCAAAGTAGACAATCCACGCTCATACATCTTTCGGATGGCTGACAACCTCGCGATTGACAAAATGAGGAGCGGGCAGCGAGAACTGCGCATTTTCGAGGCAGGTGAAGAACGCGAATACATGGACTCCAGTCCTTCACCGGAAAAGTCCACTGATTACAAACAAAGGCTTCGCAAATTGGAGCAGATAATCGACGACCTGCCAGCCAGGCAACGCGAAGCCTTTATCCTGCATAAATTCGACGGTTTGAGTCACGCTCAAGTCGCTGAACAAATGTCGATCAGTACAAGCGCTGTGGAAAAGCTGATCATGAAAGCGCTTGCCACTTGCAGAGACCGAATGTCGAACATCGTTGATTAATTTTCCTGAAAGTGAGTTTCAGGGTGAGGTGGCTGGACGCCAGAAACGTCTAAACTGTCGGAAGACCTACCTTGAACGGGTGATTGGCAGGTAAATGGAATGACTGACAAACAACAACAGGATTTGGAGCTCTGTCGAGAAGAGGCTCTGGATTGGTTTGTTCGTTTGAAATCCGGACATGCGAGTGCTGAGGATCATGCAAATTTCGCGCGTTGGCTTTCAGCCTCGGAACATAATCGTCTGGAGTTCTCGAAACTTGATGAAATCTGGACCGATCTGGATGGATTGAAACGGCCACATTCTGAAGCTGCAAATAGCAACGTGCATCCTTCAAGGAGATTGACACGGCGTCAGTTGATCATCGGCGGAGGTGCTCTTGCAGCATCGACAACCGCGCTTGCGATCGTCAATGATGTGCCGACACTTTTGCTAAGTGACCATTATACAAACGTCGGCGAACTGGCGTCCGTAACATTTCCGGATGGTTCAAGCGCCGAGCTTGATGCATATACGGCGCTCTCGATTGACATCTCAGACAAAGCACGAAAGGTCACGTTGCACAAAGGGCGTGCCTTCTTTGATGCCGTCCATGATGCGTCACGTCCATTTATCGTCGAAGCGTCGAACAGTATGATCGAAACTGCAGGGACACGCTTTCTCGTGCACGAGTGGCAAGGCAATATGACCGTATCGGTTGAAGAAAACTCAATCTCGGTCAAGGCAGGGCATGTTGATCGGATGGAAGTGACTGCAGGTAAATCCCTTTCATTGAACAAGGCAGGAAGCTCACCTGTTCTGGTGGAATCGTCAAACGACCTGTTAGCCTGGCGCAACGGCAAGCTCGTTTTTGAAGATATGCCTTTAGGACAGGTTATTTCCGATCTCAGCCGCTACAGGCGAGGGAAAATACTTGTCACCGACAACGCGCTCTTGGACATGCGCGTCAGCGGTATTTTTGAGACGGACGATACCGAAAACGCTCTTGATGCCATAGCTCGAACTTTACCGGTAAGGATGCACAAAGTGACACGGTTCTTGACGGTGTTTAGACCATCATACGCTTGATAAGTATCTAATTTACTGAATAAATTTCAAAAAAATTTTTCGTTGAAGCGAAATATGAAGAAAAAATTCATAATTGTGCTGAGGTAGCTAAACGCCTCGTTCGTCTTAGACACAGATGCCGATCGGCAACAATGTCTAAAGGTGGAGTGGGGCCTCTAAATGTCAGTGAATAGTTTTGCGCGCCAGAAGCAATTTCTTCTGGTTGGTCTGAAAAAATCATTATGTGTATTGCTGACCACAACAGCCCTTTGCGGCGCGATTACAAGCACACAGGCACAGGAAGAAACTATCGCTCCGGCGGAAAAATTGGCCCAGTTTTCGATCCCGGCCGGATCATTGGGAGCAGTCATTTCCCAGATCGGTAAAGTTTCCAATCTCCAGGTTCTGTATCCTTCCGACTTGATCAGAAATAAACTGTCTAACGGGCTGTACGGAACCATGACCGGAGCGGAAGCACTCGATCACGTGCTGAAGAATACCGGCTTACACTTTCAATACATGAACGAAGGTACGATCACCATATTGAGCAACGGCGACTTTCTGAGCGAGGCGCTGGCCACACATGATGATGTGGAACTCAATACAATCTTCATCAGTGCTGGCGACAGCGACAAGATAGGAACAATCCGTGTCAGCGGAGAGGTTCTTCAGGAGAAGTTTTCAGACAATATTGATGAGGCATTGCGCGCTCAACCGGGTGTCTACACGCGATCCCCGGTCGACCAGGAAGGCATAACTGTCAACATCCGCGGCATGCAGGGAGGAGGGCGCGTCAACTCGATGATTGACGGCGTTCCCCAGAACTTCCGAAATGTGTCCGGTCACGGTTCGACCACCGATCCGCTTGTGTTCATTGATCCGTTGCTTGTGCGTTCAATCGACATCAAGAAAGGTTGGGTCCGGGGTGCCGAAGGCATGGGGACATTGAGTGGTGCTGCCAACTTCAGAACCATTGAAGCCGACGATATCCTGCTTGACGGTCGAAACATTGGCTTCATGACCAATGTTGAGGCCAGTACCAATGGCGTGGACCATGCTGCGCTTGCCGCTTCTGCGGCGCGCTTTTCTCACGACGATATCGGGACGGCGACCTTTCTGGCGGCGTTCACTCACCGCAAGGTCGGGCCGTATAAGACAGGTGACGGCGAGCTGGTTCCCTCAGATCCTTCGCTGCAGGATGAAATCGAGCCAACGTCCGGAGTTTTCAAGTTCGACTACAGTCCGAACGACGAGCATTACGTTACGCTCAACGGAAATTTCTATGAAAACAAGTTTATGACCTTCACCACATTTGCTGGTCCCGGCACAGGTTACAGATGGAACCTGAGGAAAGAAGGTATCTCCGGAAGCTATACTTACACACCTGACAATCCGTGGATCAGCTTCAGGACAAAAGCGCACCTTGGTACGGTGGACCTCGTGTATCCAAAGAACACAGGTGGTGCATTTGCCGGTCGCGAGAGCCAGAATACATCCTACGGCTTCGACGCCACCAATATCTCGACACTTCCTGGCTGGGCCGATACGCAGATCACACTGGAATACGGTGGAGCACTTCAGGGCGACAAGTACGAGAGCAATGAATCCCGTGGTGGCAACCCTGATGGGGAACTGATCAAGTCCGGTCTGTTTGGCGACGCGACAGTTGAGTGGAACAAATTCACTTTAAATGCCGGTATTCGCTACGACATGTGGCAAATCGAGGGAGTTCGAACCTATCACGCTGCCGGAACAAATGGTTGTCCGGCAGGAGGCAATCCGTGCCCCGATGAAAAAGCTTCGAATTCCGGAGGAGAATTCAATCCCAGTGTAGGCCTCGCATACATGCCCTTTGACGGTGTCCGTCTGTTTGGCAATGTGGCTCTGTCCTCCAGAGCGCCGACTATTTCCGAAGTGTTTGCGTCTTCTCATGACTTCAGCGGGCTAGGGACCCCTGGCGTAAACAACCTAGCCCTGAAGCCGGAAAGGCAAAGGGGTATCGACCTGGGCTTTGAAGTTGACCGGAACAATATTCTGCTGGCCAACGACAATTTCCGGTTCGGCATGAGTTACTTCCACAATCGCATCGATGACTATATCGGCGTGGGTGTGAACCCCTTCATGACGCCGAGGGAGTTTCTTGTTACCGCCGGAACTGCCATCAGGGATTTTGACATCGACACCTTGAGAAGGCTCCAGGATCCGGATCTTCAAAAGCGGCTGCTTGATGAGCAAATGCAGTATCAAAATGCCGCAGACCCGGTCTACATGAGCGGTGTCGAAATTAGCGCAGGATATGACGCTGGCCGCTTTTATGTGAACGGACTGGCAAGTTTCCTGGAAACCGACCAGCCTTTCAGTGAAACATCCGTTGGTCTGGGGAATGACATTGGAACAATTCCCAAAGTCGTCGCCACCCTGGATTTTGGTACCAGGTGGTTGGACGAGAAGCTTACGATTGGCGGTTTGCTCAGATACACAGGAAAATCAAAACAGTACCGAGCCTCTGAACTCAATTTTGAAGGCAATCCGGCAGATCTGAATATCGTCGTTGTCAACGGAGGGCATATCGATATTCCCGCCTACACGCTGTTTGATGTCTATGCCAATTATGAACCCAACAAAAATCTGAAGTTCTTCGCGTCGGTCGGCAATGTTTTCGATCTCCAATACAGGCCAGCCAACACCTCTTCCGACTCTGGTTTGTGGAACTCGGAAACCAGAGAGTCAACGGAGATCGGTGGTCCGGGACGAACCTTCAGAGTGGGAGCAAAGCTGATTTTCTGAGGTCCTGTTCCAACTCAGAGAAAGTGACGCCACTGTATCTCGCGAGTACTTGTGGCGTTCACTTTTGTTTACGTTCAGCGGCTTCGGATTTTTGATCGATCAAGCTTGTCTGCTTACCCGATTGTCCTTCCGTTCGTGCTCCCCGGTTCACAAACGCTCCACTGGCGATCTGGATGCATAATGTACACGGGACCGGCAAAGCAAAGCGTCAGTTAAGCCAGACAGAAAAATTCTTTGAGAGAAGGTGGGAAATACCCGCTTACGATTCGTCTTAATAATATGGGTCCTCCCTACGTCTGTTCGCACCAGCTGAAAATCGAACCTTGTTGAACGATGTAAGCAACTGCGCAGACAGAACCCAATCAAACGCGCAAACTTCGGTCTGCAAAGGTATTTTTAGCCTTTGCATCTGAGGTCTGGAAAACAAATTCTAATATTAGGTCCAGAAAATGTACTATCTTGGTCCTCAATCACAGAGTTTATCAAAATCTCTGGCTATTGCCGCGGATTCACTTCGTTTTATGATCTTACAGCGCGCTGTGGATGGAAATTTTATTGCGAATATTCAAGATTATCGCGACGTGTTGAGGATCAATTACATCTTTCATCTGGAAGTGGAGCAGCTTTATCTGCATCCGGAAATCACGGCGCTGATGCCGGACCTGCGAGGGTCTGCCAGGTTGGAAGCCATTGAGCATGATGTGATGGTAATGAATGTTGAGGCTCCTCCACACCTGATCCAGCCATTGAATGAGAACATTTCGCTCCATGAAGCTCTCGGCTGGCTGTTTGTCGCAGAGAGCTCGACACTGGCAACAGCCTTCTTGCAGAAATTCGCGAAGAAACTTGGGTTGACCAGATACTCAGGCGCTTCGCATATCTGCACTGATCCGGATCTTTACTTTTTGAACTGGCGCAATTTCACTGCAACGATCGATACGATTGTTACAAACACTGTGGAAGAAGCAAAAGCGATCAAGGGCACGCAGGACGCACTGACGAGAGCCTTCACCTTGTTGAACACGCTGCAGACCTTTCCGGAGCAACTTCTTCGAAAGCAGCCTGAATATTTTCTGCCGGAAGCAAGATAGGGTGCCGATGCCGGCAAACATTTCCTTCAGGCAGGCAGAGACCTGAAAAGCAGACGCGTAACGATCTTGCAGCCGGCACATCAGGTGCATTCAATGCAAACCAGTGCTCGCAACATCTGCATGGTGGCCGAACGCCGCTTACCTGAATTTCGCTGTCATGCAGCGAAAGAAATCCATCAAATCCCGCATCACGCAGCAAGCAACAAAACAGCTTTCTAGAGAAGCAGCTCTTCCCGTGGCTCCGTATTCACGCCATCTATGCGGATTGCTTTTGTGCAAGGGAAGAGCGAAGTCTCTTGCATACCGCAGCAATTTTTGAAGCGCCGCGACTTCGAGAACTCTCACGCCAAAGAGACCGTGTAACAACACCCAAGGATGAGTATTTATTATTCAGCTTTGTCACACGATCCGATCAATTGCTGGATCAGAATCGGACGGTCAGCGACCCGAAGATCGTCCGTCCCGGAGCCGGCTGGTTAACCAGGCCCAATGGGTCGACGTAAAACTCATCGGTCAGGTTCTCTGCGCGCAGGCTGAACGAAAGATTGTCGTTGAGCTTGTACTCGGCAAACGCATCGAACAAGGTGTATTCACTCCAATCAATCAGCGAGATGAATTCCTGTGCACCGACCCCGGTGGCATCGCCATGTTCAATGGCTCGTGGACCAGTGTGTGACACTCTCGCACCAATCGTCAGCGCATCATCCAGGAACCGTTGACTGAGGGTGACGTTGACCGAATATTTTGGTGGCACCTGGTTGGTTGAATAGTCTCCGTAAAGAGACTTGCCGCCACAGGTGTCGGCCGTTCTGCAGAATGTCACATCTGTATAATAGTTTGCGGCAAGTTCTGCTGTGAAACCGGAAAGCTCATAGCGGCTTGCCAGTTCAATTCCCGAAAAATGCGCCTTGGGCATATTGAACATCCGCATATAGCTGGGAACAGCTGAAACCCATTCACGCGCGATGTAGTCTTTAACGGTCCAATCGAAGTATCCCAGTTTCATCATGAAACGATCTTCGTCCCACAGCAGGTTGGAGACGTTGTAATTGGCGCCAATTTCCCAGTTGTTTGAGCGCTCTGGATCCAGAAAGTCCTGA
Organism: Pseudomonadota bacterium; assembly: GCA_039195965.1. GTDB lineage: Bacteria > Pseudomonadota > Alphaproteobacteria > Rhizobiales > Stappiaceae > Roseibium. Next base: position 9,861 of record JBCCVB010000093.1, on the reverse strand, counting down.
TTTTGTACTGCGCCGACCGTTACCGTTTCGAACAGGCTGGGCAGCCGCAACGCGCTGGAGTATTGGCCGTACAGTTGCACACTGTCGAAGGGAGATACCGTGAGCCCGAGTGAATGACTGAAGCCACCCTTGCTTCTGTCCTCGTTCGGGGTGTCTTCATCGCGGTCCTCACTCCAATAGTGCTGATATTTGAGTCCGGTCTTGATTGTCATCCAGTCAAGCGGCGACCAAGCAAGTTTTGAATAACCTGCAGTTTCCTGCCGCACGCCGTTTCTTGGTTTCAGGTAGACGGAATGGATACCCTGATCGGCTGCTCTTTCGAGCAGGATGTTTGTGTCTTTGTCAGGCTCGGTTTCTTCTCTTTGGTAAGAAACACCCAATTCAAGGTCCAAGGTTCCGAATCTGGTTGCGAATTCAGACGCATTGGAGACTTCGGCACCCCACATCAGGGTCTCGGTGCCATTGCGGAAGTTTACGGGCAAGCCAAAGTACTCGGGTGCAAAACCAAGTGAATGAAAGTACCGTTGGTTCTGCTGGCGTAAACTTGTGCCCCAAAGCCTGCTGTTTAAGTCAATGAGAGCACTATCTGGCTGCCATTGATATTCTGCGATGCCGGAGTCCACCTTTGTGCCGGTTGTGTTGGGCCGTTGCACCGGCTGAGATTCGTTGTTGACCAACCGCGATGACAAGACGTCTCCAGCTTCGCTTCGGTAGCCGTTGTACCCAAGCTTTACGGTGTGGTCGTCGCCAATTCTAAAGGTTCCTTTGCCGAGGAATGACATCGTTTCCAGTTGGGTGTTCAATACCTCTTCGCCTGCGCGGTAGTTCGTCTGACCATGGTTGTTCACCAGTTCAGTGCCGTCGGCCAGCGGGGTGTAAGGTATCCCGAACAGCGGCGCCAGAAACGGATCGCATCCCCAGAACCCGAAAGGAGAAGGGCAGTACTGACGAACCACGCCGGTGCCTTTGGCCTCAGCGGCCTTTTTGTTCGCGTTGTTCGATCCGGCGTAATAATTTCCCCTCTTCCTATAGGCAAAGCCTGCAACAAGATCGACGGGCTCGCTCTTGAAGCCGAGTGCCGCACTTGCGGAGCCATTGGTCGGTTCAAGCAGATCAGGCCGATCAAGACCGCTCTGTGATGGCACAAGAACCGACTGCGGATCCTGATCCGAGGGCCATGCATAGCCGCCAACCGTACCGGCCGGCGGAGGTGACGATGTGTTGGTACCGAAACCTGTTTTGATCCTGACACCGAACTTCTTGCCGTCCATAACGATATCGTCGGCGCTGATCGTTTGCATCGCAACGGTGCCCGCAATTCCGTTCGAGGCGAGGTCTGTTCCCTTTGTAATGTCTATTCCGGCAAGAAGATCGGGATCGACGAAGGTACGGTTCGAAATGCCCTGATAACCCTGATAAATCGATAGCGAGTTACTTGCACCGTCAACGGTGACCGCAACCCTACCCAAGCCTTGCATGCCACGAATATTGACATCAATTGCACCGGCGCTGTTGCGAGCTTCACCGGACATGACGCCGGGTGTGCCTCGGAATATGTCGGCAGGATCGTAACCGCGAAATCGGTCGATCGTCTCTTCGCTTATGACAGCAACCGATCCGTCTGTTCTATAGATCTTGGTTTCGTCGAACGCAGCGCCGGTGACGGTGATCTTGTCGAGTTCAGTAATATTGCCTTCCAAATCGCTGTCGTTCGTCGAAATCGCCTCGTAAGCAGCCGCGTACGGGTCCACGATCGTAACCGTGTTTTCGTCGTTGAAGCGGTGGGACAGACCGGTTCCGGACAATAGCTTTGTGAGAGCTTCGTCATTCGTGAACTCTCCCGAAAGGCGTTCAGTCGAAAGCCCCGTCACTAGATCAGATCTGAACAATAGGCGAAGCCCTGCGACATCAGCAAATCGGGTTAGCGCCTGTCCCAGCTGTGTAACTTCAATATTGAAGTGGTGGCTTTGGCGTTCGACATCTTTGAGTGAGAAGGTCTCTGCAGTGGCCAGTGAGGTCGGTGTTACGGTGAGCGCCGCGACGAAGCAAAGTACCGCCGTCGAACTTCTAAGATGATTGATCAACCTGCTGCGATGTAACCTGGCCCCACACCGGCCTTTGTTTCTGCCCATTTGCCCCGTCCCGTGAATTTTTGGTGCTGGCGAGAACGGCGATCCATTCGATCGAGTTCTTCAACGCCTTTGATTCAGAGGACGAGTTTGGAGAGGAAAACGTGCACCGCTTGGTGAGAAAAAAGAGAAACAAAATTCGATAAGAAGAAAAAAGTTATGTAATACAGATAGTTATTGGCATGTCTTTGATCGCGTTTATTTTCGAACCAATTGAGTGCACATCCGTTCACGCGACTGAGGTTCAGGTGCGCTAAGAGCACAAGCAGTGTTGAAACTTACAACTCAAAAACCGAGCAGCACCAGATTAAAGTGGACACAAATACTCATATTTTGTAACCTGCCGTTCCAGTCAGATGCTTCCGCTCGTCTATCGGCGCATTCCAGCTTTTTCCCTTATTGGTTTTTCGGCGCTTTTCCTGAATGCGTTGCCGTATTCTCTGGTGGTTTATTGATGAATGCAAATACGAACCTCGATAGCGATCTCTTGTCGGTTTATCTGAGCCAGCTCAAAAAACTGCGTTTTGCTTTGAAACGGCGCACGGGTTGCATCGACCTGACCGAGGATGCGCTTCAGGAAACGTGGATACGTCTGTCGGGAATGAACAATGCGCCAGTAAACATTCGCGACAGCCAGGCTTTCATCTTGAGAGTGGCAGGAAACATAGCAATAGATCTGCTACGTCGTGAGCGGCGTCATACCTCTCGCTGTATTAGCGATGACGAGCAGATGCTCTCGATTGCCGATACGAGTCCGTCGCCTGAAACCTGTGTCATCGATCGCCAACAGCTGTATCGGCTTGCCAATGCGCTTATGCAGCTGCCGGAGAACCCTAGGGCCGCTTTGCTACTCAGTCGCTGTGAAGGGTGTTCCTACGCACAAATCGCATCGAAGCTGGGCGTGTCTCAAAGTATGGTGGCGAAATACCTGGCTCAAGCGCTTCGACATTGCCGGGATGCACTCAGAAAAAGTTAGTTTCTGAGCCGTGATTGAATGTACGTGAATTGCGATCCAGTTTCGTCCTTGACTATAAGGAGTGCTTTGTTTCCGGTGAGGCTGTCAACGCCTGGCGCCGGATAACTCGTAAGGTGGAGAGCTCGGGTTTGGGAAAACGTTCGCTGGAAGACGCTGATGGAAAGCCGGACAGCAAGAATGCCAGCGTGGATCTGAGCGACGAAGCCATAGAGTGGCTTGTGTACTTGCATTCTGACGAAGCGAGCAAGGAAGACCATGAGGCATTCTCAACCTGGCGAGCGTTGAGTGACGAGCATCAAAAAGCAGCCCTGGAAGCAGAGTTGATATGGCAAGGTATCGGCTTGCTCGGCGAAGAAAATTCGACAAGAAAACAAGCGGAACGAAAACGCCTTACGCGAAGAGCTGTCCTCGGTGGCGGGATTACCGCGGTGGTTGGGCTGGCTGGATACCAGTCGGGACTGATCGGGCCGCATCTGTTTGCACAACATGCAACAGGAACCGGTGAAAGACGCAGTGTCCATCTGGATGATGGATCGACCGTGCACATGAATGCCGAAACGTCGCTTTCAACCTATTTTACTGCTGGTGTGAGACGCCTGGTTCTTTTTGCCGGGCAGGCGGTATTCGATGTTGCACGGGATGTGGACCGCCCATTTATCGTCGAGGCAGGGAACGGAAGCACGCGCGCCCTGGGAACCGCATTCGATGTCAACTTCGGGCAGGACAGCATAGTTGTTACTGTCCTGGAAGGCATTGTAGCGGTCTCGAGTTCCAGCAGCCCCGCCGACTATGTTACGGCGGAAGCTGATCAACGGCTTCGCTATAACGGCCAGGGCGTCGACCCGGATCCGTTGCCGGTCGATGCTGAAACAGAGCTTGCCTGGAGACGAGGAAAGCTCATTTTCGATCAGAAACCTCTCGGAGAGGTTATTAATGAAATCGAGCGTCAGATGAGTGGCCGTATTGTTTTTGCAAATGCAAGCGCAAGAAATCTAAAGGTTACCGGCGTATTCGATCTCAATGAACCTCAGGCCGTACTGGAGGCAATTGAATACAGCTTGCCCGTCAAAGTCACACGGCTGCCTCTCGTGACCATTCTTCGGTAGGCATCAAGAGCCTTCGCCCGTTGGGCCTGAGACAGCTCCGCGCCGCCAAACCTCGAACTCATTTTGTGGAACATGGCGTCGCTGACGGCCAGTTTCCAGCGGAGGCTCAGCTTTCGAAGTCGGCGCACCTGAAGACAGTGACCTGTGCAATCAATCAGGGACAACACTCGAGCACTTGCTCGGAAGCACTCCCTTGTAAGCCTTGAAGAGCTTGCTGAAATGGCTGAGATTGCTGAAGCCGCAGGACAGAGCCGTATCGGTTACCGACTTGCCTTCCTGAAGCATCCGCTCCGCAGTATCCAGACGTACGTCACGCAGGTGGGTGCCGATCGTTTTACCGATTTTCGCGCGAAATCCCGATTTCAGTTTCTTCTGGCTCAAGCCCACTGCCGCAGACAGCTTCGCGATCGTCCATTGACGGTGATAATCCGTTTCCAGGAGCTCAATAGCCTGAAGGACCTTCCGCTGATCGCTGTTCGACAATGCCACACCATGCGCATACGGCTGGGACATGTAGTCGAAGGTCAGCGCCAGACACTGCAACGCCGCGCCGTAGAGGAACAGGTTTCTCGCCGGTCCTTCGGCATATCTGCAATTCGCGATTTTCTGAGCCTCTCCCAACAGCGCGGGAGGTGCCTCGAAACCGATGAAGGTGGCGCGTTCTTCCGGCTGGCTGTGATCGGTTACCAGGTCGTGCGCGAAGCGGTCGAGAGGCATGCCGCCGATCCGTGAAAGGGAAGGTGGGCTGTAACGGATGTCAATGATTTCGAACGGTTTTCCGGCGAATATGACGTTCTTTCCGGCCATAGGCTTGTTGCTGTGGAACAAAAGCGCAGTGCCCGGCTGCACGCTCATCGGCTCCCCGCCGGACAGCGAAAATTCTCCCTTGCCGGAAAAGCAGATAGCCAGCGAAAATGTCGGCGGACCTTCCACTGGAATGCGCTGCGTCTCCTTGGGCGTAATCCTCAGTTTGGAAAGGATGGTGCCATCTTCCAGAACGTCGAGCTTGCAACCTTCTTCCCAGCCGAGCCCAACGAGATCGGACGAGAAAATCTCCAGCCACTCGCGTGCTGTCAGGTTCTCGGATTTGGCGGCGGTATCAGCCTGCATTCCGTCGAGGTCGACAAAAAGTCCCGATTCCGTCAATTTCGGCCCCGTTTACGTTAGCCCCTCCCGGTCTGGGTATTTTACCTGAGTGAAATAGTCAAGTTTTCACGTCGAGGAGAACAAGGGTGGGCGGCAAGTTGTTTATACAGGGGCTGATGGCCTCTGCAGCGGGAGTTATCGGAGGAGGGATCTACTCTTCTGCACCCGCTTTGGGACAGGAAACTGTTCTGGATACGATTACGGTGACCGCAAACAAGGTTGCCGAAGACCTTCAGACATTTGACGGTGCGGTGTCCGTCAAGACCGGTGAAGAATTGCAGGACGCCAATGTGCAGACGGTTGGCGATCTTGAACGGGTCTTCCCGGGGCTGGTCATTCGAAGCCGCGGTAATCGCGCGTTTGCAAATTTCACCGTGCGAGGGATCAGTTCACCTGATTTCTATAATCCGGCGGTTCAGGTGTATGTCGACGGTATCCCGCAACAGCCATCTGCAATCACTCAGCCGCTCGTCGATGTGGAAAGGGTTGAGTTCCTGAAGGGCCCGCAGGGTACGCTATATGGACGGAACGCTCTGGCCGGTGTCATCAACATTGTGACCAAGGCACCCGATCGCAAGCGACTTGATGCGGGTGTCACGATTGCAAACAACAAGGTGGTTGCCTACAGCGCCGCCACACTTCCGGTCGTACCAAACAGCATCTACGTCGACGCGTCGGTCATCGGAGACCTCTATGCCGGGGAGCTGGACGATACCTCGAGCGGCAAGAGCAACATCGACGGATCAAGTGATGTTCTTGCCCGCGGCCGTATCCGGTACGCACCTCTCGACGGCAATTTCGATGCCGAGTTGTCGGCATCTTTCGAAAGGCTCTATACGCGTGAAGAGTTCTACCTGCCGGATCCTCAATTTGACGAACGGACCTATGACAGCTCCATCTATGGGCCCTATCCGCTGCTGAAAAGAACGACCGCGACCGGCGCGGCCAAATGGAACTGGCAGGTTGCGGATTTCACGATCTCCAGCATTTCGACCGTACAGGACGTCAAGACGGAACGTGACCTTACATTTGCCAGAACGACACTTCCCTATACTGAAACGGATCTCGCCCTGTCGCAGGAAATACGAGCCGCATATGACGCCGGCGGTGCATTGACCGGGCTGATTGGAGCATTTTACCAACACGGCAGATTCAAACGTGTCGACGAAGACGGCTTCTTTGTCTTCTACGGGCCGTCGACCAATATTGTCGAAACAGACACGGTCGCAGGGTTTGCCGAAGCCACCTGGCACGTCAATGACAAGCTGAAGCTGACGGGTGGTGGCCGCATTTCATACGACTACGCGACCATAGACTTCGACAGGCCGGACATTTTCAGTAACGGTTTTGGGTTTTCTTTTGAGAACTCGGACAGCTTTTTCGGGGTCGAGCCAAAGGTCTCCATCGGCTATTCGGCAACGGAAGACATACATGTCTACGGCCTGGTTTCGCGGGGATACAAACCCGGGGGCTTCAATCACGCGGTTACCTCACCGTCAGACCGTGAGCCTTACGATCCCGAAACTGCCTGGAATTTCGAAGTCGGCGCCCGAGGTTCGCTGCTTGATGATGCACTCAGCTTTTCCGCAGCTGCCTATCACATCATTTCGTCGGAAAAGCAGATTTATGTCGGCCCCGTCGGTGCGCAGGTCATTCAAAACGCCGGTGAGGCAACAAGCACCGGTATTGAACTGAGCGCTCAGTGGCTGCCGGTAAGCAACCTTCAATTGACGGGGACCTTGAACGTCGGACGCTCTGTCTTCACGGATTTTACCGATCCGCTGACCAACCAGAGTTATGACGGCAATCACGTACCCTATGCTCCCGATGTCACCGGACGGGCAGAGGTAAGATACTTCTTCGATCAGTCGTGGTTTGACGGCGATCTGTCCGTTTACGGAAACGTGAACTATGTCGGAAAACAGTACTTCAACGAGGCAAATACTCTTTCCGAAGATGCTGTCGCGACTTTCGACACCGGTCTGGACATGAAGATCTCCGATCAGCTTTCGGCAAACCTGTTCGTTGAAAACATCACCGACGAGTTGTACCGGACCTCCAGCTTTGATTTTGGCGGTGGCGACATTCGATCGACGGTATCACAGGGCCGTACCTTTGGCCTGTCCCTGAACATGACCTTTTGATTGGGGGCTAGGTGCATGCCGGAAAACAGTGGGGCGTTGCGCCCTCTTGACATCACGATCCCGGCGATACTCGGGGTCTACACAACTCAAAGCCTGGTGGGCGGGTTTACTTTCATCGGATTGCCTTCCGTGTTGCGGGATCAGGGCGTTTCACTCGAATTGATTGGGTTCGTCTCGCTCCTGATGGTGCCATGGGCTCTGAAATTCCTCTGGTCGCCAATCGTTGAACGATGGCGCCAACCGGCGGGTCGTCAAAGGAGAACCCGGGCGGTTATTTTCGCCGGGCAACTGGTGGTCACGGCGACGTTCGCGGCGATCGCCTTTTCTGAGCCCTCAGCTTTCATAGTTCTGGGAATTGCGGTCGTTGCGATGGCTTTCGTCTCGGCCTCCGTCGATATCGCATGTGATGGCTTCACGATCGAAAACCTTCCCGGCAGGAAGCGCGGACTTGGAAACATCGCGCAGGTTGGCGGAGGCTATCTGGGTTATGTCCTGGGTAGCGGCCTGTTCCTTTTCCTGGTGACGAGGAGTGGATGGACGGTAAGCATGCTTGCCATGGCGGTTCTCGTTCTTGTCGGAACGCTACCTTTCTTGCGGGTCGGGCGAGAAGACAAGTCAATCGCCGATCCGGCGACTCCGGGATCTCGACCCGGAATTTGGAATGCCTTGAGGAACCCTCTGGTCCGGTCTGGCGTCGCGATCAGTATCCTGTTCGAGATCGGTATCAGACTGGTGATGCCGCTGACCAGCCTCTACCTGATCGACCGGGGAGCCCCACTGGAATGGATTGGCGCTCTCAACGGAGTGGGAGGTGCCGCAGCTGGGGTGATCGGCACATTTCTCGGTGGATACATTGTCATGAAATGGGGCAGCCGAAACGCCTTGAAGATCGCGCTGGCGCTTCAGTTCGTCACGCTGGTCGCCCTGGCTGTGGCGGCGTCCTTCGATCTCGGCATCGCCGTTCTTGCAGTCATCATAATCATCAGCCTTGGGATCATGGCGTTGGGTTTCGTCTCAGTTTACTCGATGACCATGGGGTTGGCGTCACTTCAACAGGCAGGGGTTGATTTTTCTCTCTTCCAGTCCGTTGGCGCACTGACCGCCGCGATCCTGGGATTCTCCGCTGCGCAAATTGCCCATGCGACCGGGTATGCGGTCTGTTTTGGACTGGCTGCTGCCGCCAGCCTTGTTGCGCTGACGACGATTCCGCTTCTTTTGAAACGCATTGATACTATCGAGGGAGCATGAGATGGCGCATCCAGAAGCGATAATCGCGGGGGCGGGAGTAGCCGGACTTGCAGCCGCTCACTGGCTTACGAAGGCGGGGTGGTCCGTCAAGGTCGTCGAGAAGGCTTCAACCTTCCGTTTCGGCGGTCACCTGATGGGTCTCTCAGGGCCGGGTTTCAAGGCGTTGGAACACATGGGGATTCTTGATCAACTCAAACCTCATGCACGGGTAGCCTCGGAAAACATCTGCTTTGACCGTTCCAATCGGGAGATCCTTCGTATTCGCCATTCCGACCTGATTGGCGACACGCCATTCCTGGTGATCCGGCGATCGGATCTGGTTGAAAGCCTTGCCGAGGTGCTTGGCGACAGGGCCGAAATCACCTTCGAGACCAGCATCACCTCCATAAGCAGCACGGACCGGAAAGCACGGGTCACACTGTCCGATGGAGGCGAAATCGAGGCTGATCTGCTGATTGGTGCCGACGGGATGCGCTCTCAGGCAAGGCAGCTGATGTTTCCGGAGGTGACGGCCCCGGTCGAGCACCTCGGTTATCGCTTTGTCGTCTTCGAAGTCGAATTTGATGCCGCGCCAACGCGGCAATTGTGGTCTTACGTTGCGCCCGGACACATGGCGGAAATCTTTGGTGTGACGGAAAAACGAGCGTTAATTCTTCTGGTCTGGAACACAGAGGAAACCGGAAAGGTTTCATCAGCCGAGGTGCCAGATCTCCTGAGGGAAGAGTTCGATTGCGTTCACCCAATTATCAATGACCTGATTACCAGAGCGGAGGATCAGAACGAGCTTTTCGTATTCGACACCTTGTCCATGACGGTGCTGCCGCAATGGTCTCGCGGAAGGACCGTCCTGCTTGGGGATGCCGCACATGCGCTGAGCCTTGTCTCTGGGCAAGGGGCGGGCATGGCCCTGACGGGAGCAAAAATCCTTGCCGACGCGCTCGAAACCGTTGAAATGGAAGAGGCGTTGCGGGCTTATGAAGAGAGAATGCGGCCTGCCATATCAAGTCTTCAAAACCGAAGCCGCAAACTCGCCAAATGGTACGTTCCGCAAAGCCCATGGGCATTTCGCCGACGGAACTTGATGCTCAAGGTCATTCCCAAGTGGTTGATGC
>JBCCVB010000092.1:0-27044 GCA_039195965.1 Pseudomonadota bacterium | reverse complement strand
CTGTGGTCCGCCGAATTTGTGTGCGGACAGCGTGATCGCATCCGCTTGCCAGCCGTCCAGATCGATTTTGACGCGGCCCGCGGCCTGAACGGCATCCACGTGGAAAAAGTGGCCGTGCGCACGTGCGATCGCGCCGATTTCGGCAAGCGGCTGAATGACCCCGGTTTCGTTGTTCGCGGCCATGACGGAGACAAGACCCGGATCCTTATCCGCAACGGCCTGACGCAGCGCGTCGAGATCCACGACGCCAGCGGCGTCGACCGGCACGATGACCTGATCCGCCACAGCGAACCGGCCACCCGTCATCACGGAGGGATGCTCAACGGCACTGATGAAGAGCTTGTCCAGATAAACGGGCGTGCCGCCATCCTGCCAGACGCGGGAAAGCGCGGTCATGTTCGCTTCCGTGCCGCCTGACACAAACGTAACCGTGCGTGAACTTGTTCCGCACAGCCTTGCAACGCTGTCCCTCGCCGCCTCGACGCGCCCGCGCGCCTTACGGCCGTCTGCATGCACCGAAGATGCGTTGCCCGTGTCCTTCAGCACCTCGATCATGGCCTCCCGCGCGCCGGAGCGCAGTGGCGCACCAGCGTTGTAGTCGAGATAGATCGGGGCCGATAGACGCGGCATTGGACCTCAAAAGCCAGGATCGACAAGTTTGACGGCATCGAAATTCCGCTTTATTGCCAGACACATGTTCGAAAAACTTGAAATTTTTCTCTGTGATGACGATAACACCCACCAACCGGTCGAACCGAGTGTTGCCTGCCTTGGGCGGATGATGCGAACTTTCGAATAATTCTAAACAGGGTTCTAGAAACTTGGAGGCAAAGAGTCAAGTTTAGACTTACGGGAAACCACGTATTCAGAACTCAATTTCCCGCGCCACATTATCCCGGCGCGACAATATGACAAGGACATAGCGCTTCATGCCTGAGGTGATCTTTAACGGTCCCGCGGGCCGGCTTGAGGGCCGGTTCCATCCCGCCAAAAAACGCAACGCGCCAATCGCACTTGTGCTGCATCTTCACCCGCAGTTCGGCGGAACGATGAACAATCAGATTGTTTATCAGATGTACTACATGTTTGCGCGACGCGGATTTGCGGTGCTCCGCTTCAATTTCCGCGGTGTCGGGCGCTCACAAGGCACGTTCGATCACGGACAGGGTGAACTTTCGGATGCAGCAGCAGCTCTTGACTGGGTCCAGACCGTGCACCCTGATGCGCGCGCATGCTGGATTGCCGGCTTCTCGTTCGGGGCATGGATCGGAATGCAGCTGCTTATGCGCCGTCCGGAAGTTGAAGGCTTCATTTCGGTCGCTCCACCGGCGAACCTGCACGATTTCTCGTTCCTCGCACCGTGTCCGTCGTCCGGCCTGATCGTGCACGGTGACAACGACAAGGTCGTGCCGCAAAAGGACGTACAGACGCTTGTCGACAAGCTGAAAACTCAAAAAGGCATCGTGATCGACCACGAAACAATTCCTGGTGCCAATCACTTCTTTGAGAACGACATGGATGATCTTCTGGCGCGATGCGGCAACTATGTCGACGGCCGGTTGGGCCTGACACCAGAAGACTACATCGACGTCGACTGAAATAGCTTTCTTGTTAAACCCGCCTTCCGGCGGGTTTTTCTTTGCTGTCGCCCCTTCAGCTATCTAATTGCTTCAACAGATCAAGACACTCCTCTTGCTTTGTGATCATCAAACCAACCGGCCAATGAACACTCCTGCATGTCGCCCTGCAAACGTCGACGACTTTGCCGACCTGGTTGAACTTTACCGTCATCTCAGTCCCGACGATCATGCGGCGTCCGAAGATCTTCAAAAATCCACTTTCACTAAGATGCTAGCGCATCCAGGCATGACAGTCCTGGTCGCATCGCTGAACGATAGGCTTGTAGCGACCCTGACGGTCGTCGTGATCCCCAATCTAACCCGGGGATGTGCGCCTTACGCACTGATCGAAAACGTTGTGACGAATGTCGACTATCGTGGTTTGGGGTTCGGCGGCCAATTGATGGAAGTTGCAAAGAATTGCGCCTGGCAAGCTGGCTGCTACAAGATCATGCTGATGTCCGGCGCACAAAACCAAAAAGCCCACGCGTTTTATGAACGCGCAGGCTTTCAGAAAAGCAAAACCGGGTTTGAACTTAGGCAACCGGGATACCCGTCTCGCAACCCGGAATGAATTGCCGGACCGCTATCCCTGGAAAGGTTTCTTTCTTGGCACACCCGGACCGGTGTTAACGCCATCATCCGGTCCAGCGAGAGGATCTTCCCCTTCCGCAACAACACCCTGAATAGGTGGACCAGTATAGTCTTCCGGCGGCGGAACATTCGATGCCAGCTTACAATTGGTCAACCAGATATCATAAACCGCATGCTCAACTGCATGAAGACCAGGACTTGCCGCGTACATCCAGCCGGAGAAGATCCTGCGAACTTCGTTGTTGAGCGTAATCTCATCCACCTGGACGAAGCCTGTCGTCAGCGGTGACTCTGTCTGTGGTCGCGTGTGACAAACCCTCGGCGTCACCTGAAGCGCACCGAATTGCACGGTTTCGCCGATGTAAACGTCGAATGAAATGATGCGGCCGGTAATCTTGTCGAGACCGGAAAAGACAGCGACAGGATTCTCGATCTTTTCAGCCGAAACAGATCCAGTCAGTCCCAGAACGGAAGCGACGGCGATGCCGGCTGCCGCCCAAATTCTTTTCGCTGTTTTCATTGTGTCAGACAAATCCGCCATCAATTCCCGAAAGATTCTCTGGTGCCAAGCATACTTAAGTTCTTTGCCGACGCGCTAGCACCTAATTACGGCCCGGAAAAGACAATCACCAGATCCGGGCCCGCAGGGACAGTTAGCCAATCTCAGCCAGACGGTTGAGGGCAACCTGTATTTTTTCGAGTTTCTCTTTCGCTTCGGCAACTTTCTCACGTTCGCCCTGAACCACCTCTTCAGGTGCCTTCTCGACGAACTTGGGATTGGCAAGTTTCTTCTCGACCTTGGAGATTTCTCCTTCGAGCTTGCCAACTTCCTTTGAGAGACGTGCCTTTTCGGCGCCAAGATCGATAACACCAGCCAGCGGCAGACAAATTGTTGCCTCCCCGATGATGATCTGCGCGGACCCGGACGGCGCCGTATCCGAGAGACTTACTGTCTCTGCGCGTGCAAGGCGCAGGATCGCCGATTCATGAGTTTTAAGACGAGCTTTGGTCTCGTCATTGGCTCCTGTGATAACGACTGCGACTTTCGCTCCTGCCGGTACGTTCATCTCTGCACGGACCGAACGGATCTCGGAAATCAGTGAAACCAGCCAGTTGATTTCCTCCGCAGCCGCATCATCAGAAACCTTGGCTTCCGGCCAAGCTGTCAGCATCAGCAGTTCGTCTGCCTTCACACCTTCATCGCCAAGACGCTCCCACAGCTCTTCCGTCAGGAACGGCATAAACGGGTGCAGAACTTTCAGAATTTCATCGATAGCCCAGGCGGTGGTGGCACGGGTTTCCGCTTTTGCAGCCTCATCATCTCCGTTGAAGATCGGCTTCGCCAGCTCCAGATACCAGTCGCAGAACGTGTTCCAGGTGAAACGGTAAACTGCGCCTGCCGCGTCATTGAACCGGTAGTCCTCCAACGCGTCTGTAACTTCTGCGATACAGCGCCCCATTTCGGTGGCGATCCAACGGTTCAAGGTGTGCCGTGTCGCTGCTGGATCGAACCCGGCAACGCGCGCGCAGCCGTTCATTTCAGCAAACCGGGACGCGTTCCAGAGCTTGGTGGCAAACCGTTGACCACCTTCGGCCGCCTGGTCGGACATGCGCAACATTCTACGCGCTTGAACTTCCTGACTCGCAAGGGCAAAGCGGGTAGCGTCTGCGCCGAAGCGGTCGATCAGGTCCAGAGGGTCAATGACGTTACCTGTCGATTTGGACATCTTCTTGCCCTTGCCATCGACAACAATCGAATTGAAGTAGACCGTGTGGAACGGCACTTCACCCATGAAATGAATGCCTTGCATCATCATCCGGGCAACCCAGAAGAAGATGATATCGAGACCGGTGATCAACACGTCAGTCTTGTAGTAGCGCTCGAGCTCCGGTGTCTCATTTGGCCAGCCAAGTGTCGAAAACGGCCAAAGAGCGGACGAGAACCACGTGTCGAGGACATCCTCGTCTCGTGTCAACGTTTTTCCACCTGACATTTCAACGGCTTGCTCTTCGGTCTCGGCGCAGTACTCGTTGCCTTCTTCGTCATACCAGACCGGGATCTGGTGACCCCACCAAAGCTGACGTGAGATACACCACGGCTGAATGTCATCGAGCCAATTGAAGTAGATCTTGTCGGCGTTACCGGGAATCAGTTTCGTAGAACCGTCCTTGACCGCCTGCAATGCAGGTTCGGTCAGTTTCTTGGCATCGACGAACCACTGGTCAGTCAGCATTGGCTCGATGACCACTTTCGAGCGGTCGCCATACGGCTGCATGATCTTCTTTGCTTCGACGAGAGGAAGTTCCGCCGGCCCTTCTGCATCCGCTTCAAGAGGACGAACGATCGCGCGTCCAAGTGGATGCCAATCCGGCGCCTGACCTTTCATCCAGGCGACCTCCGGATGATCCGCCGGAACCATGACGGCAAGACCCTCGGCGGTGATCTGCTCGATGACACGCTTACGTGCTTCATAGCGATCCAGGCCACGCAGGTCGTCAGGAACGATGTTGATGAGATCGATCTCATTGATCGTCATCTCGGCACCATCGATGATCGCCTGCGCCTTTGTTGCCTCTTCCGCGTATAGTGCGCCATCGGAGCGCATCGCCCCCTTTGTATCCATCAAACGGTACATCGGGATTTTATTGCGCTGAGCGACCCCGTAGTCATTGAAGTCGTGCGCCCCGGTGATCTTGACCGCTCCGGAACCAAAGTCCGGATCGGGATATTCATCGGTAATGATCGGGATCAGGCGGCGGCGCTCCTTCGGACCGACAGGAATCTCGCAGAGTTTGCCGACAATAGGCTTGTAGCGTTCGTCATCCGGATGAACCGCAACGGCACCATCACCGAGCATCGTTTCCGGGCGCGTGGTGGCGATAGAGATATAGTCGCGTGTCTCGCGGAGGGTGATGTTCCCCTCCTCATCCTTTTCGACATACTCGTAGGTCTCGCCACCGGCCAGCGGATACTTGAAGTGCCACATATGGCCGTCGGATTCGATATTCTCGACTTCAAGGTCCGAAATTGCGGTTTCAAATTTCGGGTCCCAGTTCACAAGCCGCTTGGACTTGTAGATCAGTCCTTCGTTATAGAGATCTACAAAAACCTTCAGTACAGCCGCTGACAGATTGGGCGACATCGTGAACTCGGTTCGGCTCCAGTCACAAGATGCACCAAGCCGCTTAAGCTGACCGAGAATTGTTCCTTCGGACTTGCGCTTTTGTTCCCAGACACGTTCGACGAAGGCTTCGCGCCCCATTTCCCGACGGCCCGGCTGCTGTGTCTCCATCAGTTCGCGTTCGACAACCATCTGCGTGGCAATGCCCGCGTGATCAGTCCCCGGTTGCCAGAGAACGTCAAAGCCCTGCATGCGCTTCCAGCGGATCAAAACGTCTTGCAGCGTGTTGTTCAAAGCATGGCCCATATGCAGTGAGCCTGTCACGTTGGGAGGCGGAATTACGATGGAAAAGGCAGGCGCGCCGTCCTTGGCACCAGCACCGGCCTTGAAGGCCTCCGCTTTTTCCCAGGTTTCGTAAATCCGCGGCTCAACGCTGGCCGCATCGTAGGTCTTATCCAGCATTTGGGTCACTCAAAGGGGAAAGTTTCCAGAAATTCGTGAGTTCCCGTGTAAATCGGAAGCGTCCGCTCAAGTCAACAGCCTTGCGCATCCAAATTCATGCTTTTAATTTGAGAACTCCAAACCGGCGAGCGGACGGACTTGGGTTGCCTGTCGATTCCTGCAATAAACGCGGCATGACCGTTTCGATCCGTGCTCATCACCTGCTTTGTATGTTGACCTATCTCGGCAAAGGATACACGCCTGCTTTCGTCGGAAACTACAATCTTGTGGTTAAGCGATTGAACGCGGGTGAGGAAATCGATCTTATCAGCGGTCCGGACGATATCTGCCAGCCTATGCTCGGAGAACCCGGATGCCACTGTCACAGCCAGAGCGTTCGCGATCGGGATGATCAAGCATTGTCGGATATTGGGCACTGTCTTGGCAGGGGATTGAGACCTGGTGATATCCTTGTTCTATCCCCAGACGACGTCGAATTGCTCAGGCATGAGTTTACCAGCGGCTCACTACGAACCGCATGCACAGGCTGTGAATGGTATGAGCTGTGCAGCGGGATCGCCCAAAATGACTTCAGGGGCTGCCGTCTCCGACTGCCCCTGCAATAATTCCGAACTCGGCGAGACTAACGACGCCTGGTAACTCTCTGAATTTCCTTTTGAACCATCTGCTCCACCATTCCGGGCAGGTTCTGGTCCAACCAGGCCTTCAGCATGGGGCGCAGCAATTCCTTGACCAGTTCTTCAACGGTCTGCGCCTGGGAACCGACGAACATGTTGGACAGATTGTCAAACGCAGCATGTACAGCTTCGCCGGTATTGTTGGAAGTCAGCGGCGCGTCATCGGCGACTTGCGGCAAATCCTCCGGAACTGGGGTTGTTGCAATCGTAGAAACCGGTTCGGTTGCCGGTTCAAACTCCGGCTCCTCCTCCATTATCGGCTCTGGATCCGGTTCCGGCGCAGGCGGTTCCGCAAATGACAAGTCGCCTTCCGGACTATCGAAATCCTCGGCGAGACCTTCGACAATTTCCATGGTGTCGTCTTCGGAAACAGCCAGTTCTTCGGTCAGCTCGAGAACGTCATCGTCCGCTTCATCTTCGGCTGCATCCGCTTCCATGGCCGCAGCCATATCATCAGCATCGTCCTCAACCGCGTCATCATCTGAACCGCTGTCCATATCAAACAGCTTGTCCAGATCGTCCTGAGACATTTCGGAGGCACCGTCCATATCGTCTGCCGCCTCTTCTGCTGGAGTTTCAGTATCTTCGCTAGCCTTGGCTTCTTCAGCCTCTGCTCCCTGGGCGTCTTCATCGGAGATAATCCGGCGTATCGATGCGAGGATTTCCTCCATCGACGGCTCTTCAGCCTTTTTC
Organism: Pseudomonadota bacterium; assembly: GCA_039195965.1. Classification (GTDB taxonomy): domain Bacteria; phylum Pseudomonadota; class Alphaproteobacteria; order Rhizobiales; family Stappiaceae; genus Roseibium. Next base: position 19,877 of record JBCCVB010000092.1, on the reverse strand, counting down.
GCCTCTGCCATGACATCCCCCGTACTTCTCGGCCACCTTACGCAACACCCAGTTACTCCTGAATGATTCGTTAACCGAAATTATGCGGTTCAACGCCAAACGCGCAAAGTGACCACATTCGTTAACAATGTCTTTTCCCCTTTAAAGTCTTCAAATGGCTCAGCTTGAAACCGGATCCAACACCAAAGGGCTGCAGTCTGTGCCATAGCTCAACACACGTTGCACAAATAAAAAAGCGACCGAAACGCATTTGGTTTCAGCCGCTTCTTAAAAGTTCTGTACCGCGTTTTACCGGCCGTCTGGTGTGCGCAGTCCGAACCACTGATCACGGACGGCCTGATAGTGCTGTTTCGGCTCATATCGTGCGACGTTCAAGCCGAGCGACCCGGCATCAAGCTGTCCGACAGAAGCAACCAGCTGATAGCCACCAACGATCCGATTACGTTGTGCGGTCACAAGGTTCGATTGTTGGGTAACAAGTTCCCGCTGCGCATCCAGTACGTCCAAAGTCGTTCTTTGACCAACCCGCTGCTCTTCGATCACACCTTCCAGTGCCAGCTGCTGCGCTTCAACCGCTGCCTGCGCAGCAACGATAGATGCTTCAGCCGCCTGATAGTTCCCCCAGGCTGAGATGACGTTTGCGCGAACCTGATCGCGTGCGACATCAAGCTGCAACCGCGTTTGCCCCAAAGATTCCTTTGCCTGACGAACGCGCGAAGAAACACCGCCACCCTGGTAGAGCGGAATGCTGACGTTACCGAAGATCTGAGCGTTGTCCGTAATATCAACAGTGGAAGAAGATCCCCAGCTGCGGGAAATGCTTCCATCCAACGTTACGGTTGGCAGCAATTCACCTTCAATCGCCTTGATGTTGAAGATCGCCGCGTCAACCTGGTGCTGCGCCTGACGTATCAGAGGCTGGTTGGTTTCGCTGAGCTGAAGAGCTTCATTGACCGACTTTGGAACATAACGGCTGATTCTGGTATCGGCCGACAGGTTGTTGGCCTCAATACCGACCACCTGACGATAAATCGCCCGGCTGGTATTCAGGTTGGCGAGAGCTGTGTTCAGGCTTGCGCGCGCTTCAGCCGCACGTGCTTCTGCCTGACTGACATCGGTCCGCGTACCTTCACCGACATCGAATCTGTCGCGCGCTGCCCTTACCTGCTCCTGAAGGAAGGCAAGGTCGCTGCGCTGCAGGGAAACAAGTGCCGTATCCCGGATCACATCTACATAAGCCGTAGCCGCGTCGAGAAGGGTATCCTGCTCGGTCGAGTTCAGACTTTCACGCTGCGCCCGGACTACCGCTTCCGCTTGACGTGTGGAATTGATCGTCCGGAAACCGCGGAAAATGGCCTGGCTGATCGTCATGGAGATGGACGCATTGTTGCGATAGTCAACAAAGCTGTCCACGCCCGAACGAATCCGGCCGGCAGATGCGCCAGCGGTTACAGTCGGGCGCCACCCGGCCAGTGCTTGAGGAACATTTTCATCAACGCCGCGCAATTGTGCACGCGCTGCATTCAAAGTGGGATTATTGGCATAAGCGAGCGCCAGAGATTCCCAGATAGTTTCCGCTTTGGCAGCGGAAAAGGATGCACCTGTCAAAACGCTGGCGGCTACCCCACCCATGAGCCCCAACGTTACAACCAATGCCTTTGGTGTTGAACGGCCAGACACCCCACACTCCTTCCGGGTCAACGTCAACCTACTTGAATGTGTTGAGTAAACTGACCGCATCCATTGTTCAACCATTTGAGAGCTGGTTGATCACAAGATTGTCGGTTTTTCTGAAAGTGCGGCCAAATGGCAACAAGTCTGTTAACCTATTTGCAGGATTCCCGCCATTTTTTACGAAAAACGCCCACCAGGATTGGCGGGCGCTTTCGAATTCAATCAAGCGCTTCAAGCCTAGAAAACGAATTCCGCATCTTTCGCAAAGCCGGGAAGAATCGCGACTGATGCGTTGAAGCCGAATCGACTGCTCCCGACGTCGCCGGACTTCTGATAGAGGCGTGCAGCGCCCGCTCCTCCACTTCCCTCAATGACTGCCAGTCGGCCGTCATCTTTCAACTGTTCGGTAAAGGATTTCGGCAGCACTTCCACCGCTCCGTCGACAAGAATAACGTCGTAGGGTCCTTCCGCTGCAAAGCCCTTCACAAGCGGACCTTCGACGACAACGGCGTTTTCGATGCCCAGTTCGACAAGACCTTCTGTGGCCGCCTTTGCCAGGTCTTCGTTTTCCTCAAGAGCAACAACGGAAGCCGCCAGCTTTGAAACAACCGCAGAGCTGTAACCGGTTCCGGCACCAACGATCAGGACTACGTCGTCTTCCTGTATTTCAGCCAGCTGAACAAGCTTGCCGAAAATGTGGGGTTTCATCAGAACGCGCCCGCATTCAGCCGGACCTATCGGCAGATCTTCGTCAATGTAAGCAATAGCCTTTTTTGAAGCGGGCACGAAACGCTCCCGTGGCACCATCTCCATCGCGTCGAGAATCCGATGGTCAGTCACATCGTTTGTTCGCAACTGGTTGTCCACCATCTTGCGGCGGGACTGGCTAAAGTCCGTCATATTGACCCTCACTTTGAAATGCCGGCCGTCCGGCGCCTCTCGAGACCGTTCATAAACGAGGAAAATACGGCCTGACAAGTTCGCTCAACATCAGTTTCTATCAAATCCGATAGCATTTCAGAAAAATTGGCCGCGTTGTATTGATGCAGGCAATATTCGTCACCGCCCGTTTGTGCAGAGAGACCGACTGTGAATTCAAATGTCATGAAAATGGAGGCCCCGACCGGAATCGAACCGGTGTACACGGATTTGCAATCCGCTGCGTCACCACTCCGCCACAGGGCCCCTTGGTGGTGTGCCGCGCCTTATCAATCAGTTACGAAAGAAGGTCAAGGGCCGATTTCGATTGAGAATGGTTTTTCCAAAAACACACCGGATTTGCTCTGATACCAGCCTGTGGACATTTCGACAGGCCTCGTGTCCCCTCACAAGCGATTACTCAAGTGAAACATCACCTTTTTCTTGACCAAGGGTTAGAAAATTGCCGATGCTGTTGCAATGAAAGAGCCAAGTTTCAGTATCGGCGTTGAAGAAGAGTATCTTCTAGTCGACAAGACAACCCGGAAATTGGCGAGCTCCCCCCCGCAGGAGCTGTTCTCTACTTGCGAAAGCGCACTGGAAGGCAGGGTCAGCCCAGAATTTCTTCGGTGTCAGATTGAAGTCGGCACACCCGTTTGCATGACGCTTTCAGAAGTTCGCGCAGAACTTGGCTACTTCAGAAAGACCATAGCCGAGGAAGCCGCAGCCTACGACCTTGCACCGATCGCGTCATCAACACACCCCTTTGCCGAGTGGACGGATCAGCCGCATACCGACAAGCAGCGATACAATGAAATTGCCCGCAGCATGCAAGTCGTGGTCAAGCGCATGGTCATATGCGGCATGCACGTTCACGTCGGAATCGAAGACGAGGAGTTGCGGTTCGAACTCTTCAATCAAATGGCATATTTTCTGCCGCATCTGCTAGCCTTGAGCACATCGTCCCCCTTCTGGAGGGGTAGGCGAAGCGGGCTCAAATCTTATCGTCTGTCAGTATTCAACGAATTGCCTCGAACCGGACTGCCACCAAGATTTGAGAGCCACTACGAATATCGAAACACCGTCGAGGTATTGACAACTGCCGGTGTGATTGAAGACGCCACCAAAATCTGGTGGGACTTACGCCCGTCGGATCGTTTTCCGACACTGGAAATGCGGATTACCGACGTCTGCACGCGGCTCGATGACGCAATAGCAATTGCGGCGCTATATCGATGTCTTTGTCGAATGCTCTTTCGTCTGCGCCGCGCAAACCAGAGTTGGCGCCGCTATTCCCGCTTTCTGCTGGCGGAAAACCGATGGCAAGCCCAAAGGCATGGTACAGAAGCAAAGCTGATTGATTTCGGCCGCAATCAACCAGTGGCGTTTGTGGATCTGATCGAGGAAATGATCGAGCTGGTCAGGCCCGACGCTGCCTTTTTCGGGTGCGAAGCGGATCTTGAACATGTCCGGCTCATTGCAAAACGCGGAACTTCAGCAGAGCAACAGCTGGCAATAGCGAAAACTGCTGCAGAAGAAGGCCTGCTGCCTCAAGACACGCTCAACGAAATTGTTGATCACCTCATCGCCGAGACTCAGGCCGGTCTCTGACGAATGGTATCAGTCTGAATTCCGCTCTTTTCTCGCAGGTGTGCCGTGCGCCTTCAGATGAAAGTGATCCCTTGTCCCGGTCAGAACATAGGCGAAATCGTCAATTTCCGAGATGACAGCTTCCGCAGAGCGGGAAAGCCCGGATCTGGGTCTCATGGATCGCCTTGCCTCGATCAGAGAAGCCCTGGCCAAAGACAACGCATGCAGGACTTCCTGCCGATCGATGTCCTTAAGTTCCCGGCTACGTCGGCTGGCGGTCATTTCCTGATCCTTCTTTCTCGACAAATTTATATGTTCTCTTTTTGTTCTATTATCTGAACTGAAGAATCCCTGTCAATTTGCGTTTCTGACAATGAGGTGTCGCATCCGGCCATGACCTCTTCAGCGAAATGCGATATTTCTTCCCGAAACCTAGGACGCGTCATTGAATTGAATGGCATTTTTCAGCTTGTCAAAACTGCGGGAGGAGCATTTCGTGGAACACGGTGGAGATCTCACACTGGCGATCGAACGCTTTGGTGGCACGCAGGATAGCTGGCTGGACCTTTCAACCGGGATCAATCCGCACAGCTACCAAGTTCCGCAGGACATTTCCTTGAAATCCTGGACTTCGCTCCCTGCGAAGGGAGCCGAGGAGCGACTTGTGTCAGCAGCCCGTCAAGTCTACCAAGTTCCGGAAAAACTCGGCCTTGCCGCTGCTCCGGGTACTCAACTGCTTCTTTCGCTTTTGCCGCTGATACTGCCTGAGGGGCCGGTTGCCCTGACCTCCCCCACCTACACCAGTCATAAGACGGCCTGGACGCGGGAAGGCCGCGCGCCGGTGGAACTCTCAAGTATCTACGCGCTGCCCGCTGACGCCAAAGTGGTGCTGCTTGTCAATCCCAACAATCCGGATGGACAGCTTATAGATGTCAAAAGTCTTCTGGAAATCGCACAGACGCTGACCGAACGAGGAGGTTATCTGGTCATCGACGAAGCCTTTGCGGATGTTGTCCCCGGAGCAAGTATTCTGCCGCATGTCACGGACGAAAATGTTCTGGTGTTGCGATCATTCGGCAAGTTTTTCGGCCTTGCCGGTCTTCGCCTTGGATTTATCGCCGGACCAACGACCATAACAAAGCGCGTTTCCGACCTGCTTGAGAGCTGGAGCCTAAGCGGCCCGGCACTGGAAGTTGGAACCAAAGCTCTGCGAGACGAAGACTGGCAGAATCAAATGACCCGTCAATTGATCGAGGAAATGGCGGATCTCACCGTTCTCTTGTCTCAACGTGAGCTCAGCGTATTCGGTGGCACACCACTTTATGCCTTGGCTGGTTTGCGAAATGCCAAAGGTCTTCATGAAGCCCTGGCACGCCGACATATCTGGACGCGCGTGTTCGATTACGCTCCCACCTGGATACGCTTCGGACTTCCGGGAGGCGCAGAAAATCTTGAACGCTTGTCCGAGGCACTTGCGGATGCAAAAAAAGAGCTCTAACGAGCTCAAATGCTGATTTACGACCATGCCCTTTGGCTGCTCCTGGCAGCTGTGTTGCTTGACGCGATCGTCGGAGACCCGGATTGGCTTTGGCGTCGCTTCCCGCATCCGGTTGTATGGATCGGCTGGATCATTTCATGGTTTGACAAGCATCTGAACAAGAGCGTTTTTTCGGCTTACCGGCGGAAGATCGGCGGCATACTGACTTTGATTCTACTGGTAATCGGTGGGTTGCTAGCAGGTGCCGGACTTCACTTCCTCTCTGAATTCATTCCCTATGGCAGCATAGTTATCGTGTTCATTGCCGCTGTCTTCATTGCACAGAACAGTCTTTACCGGCACGTGGCCGCGGTTCGCGACGGACTGTCATCAGGTGGCCTCGAAGGAGGACAAAGAGCCGTTTCAATGATTGTCGGCCGCGACCCAAAACAGCTTGATGACGCGGGCGTCTCGCGCGCAGCGATCGAATCCTGTTCAGAGAATTTTTCCGATGGAGTTGTCGCACCGGTTTTCTGGTTTGCAGTGCTCGGACTTCCAGGCCTGTTAGCCTACAAGGCCGTGAATACGGCTGATAGCATGATCGGGCACAGAAACGAGCAATACTCGGAATTCGGCTGGGCTTCGGCTCGATTTGACGACTTGATCAATCTACCGGCGTCGAGACTTTCCGGGCTGTTCATCGCTTTGAGTGCCCCAATAGCTGGCGGTTCCATCAAAAAAAGCCTTTCCTGCATCTTGAAAGATTCAGGCCAACATCGTTCTCCAAATGCCGGATGGCCTGAAGCCGCAATGGCAGGCGCTCTGGATGTTGCACTTGCCGGTCCGCGCACCTATCCCGGGTACACGGTTGAGGACCCCTACATGAATCCATCCGGTAGGAAAGATGCATCTGCCCAGGATATCACTCGTGCACTCTCGGTGATGGCAGCTGCGTCTTGCCTGCAGGCCGTTCTGATTGTGGTATTGGCGACTGCAACACTTCCCTGACTTGATATTCTTGAGCTGGCTTGACTACTTTCTTCTGATCATTGCAACAGCGTGCCAGTGCTCACTGCATCCGAAAGGCGTGAATGAACTTGGCTTGCCCGATCGTATCGGGTACGGCTACGCCACGCGCTGCGGAGACCTTTTGTATTGCCGCTTGCGATGTCTCTCCGTCTGCGATCAGAACACAACATACGACAAGACCGGATCGCCCAATTCCTGCGCGGCAATGTACGGCAACATCCCTGCCCGCCTTCAAGTCATTGCGGATTGATTGGGCAATGTCTGAGGCTACTTCAATGCTGGGCAAACCTCTGTCCCGAACAGGCACGTTTGTGAACCCGATACCCAACTCGTGACATAAATTCGCTTCTTCCGTCAGTCCGAGGCTCGCAGCTTCCTCAGGTTCCAACATTGACACGATGCGATCAACGCCAATCAACCTCAGCTTTTGCAAGTCGTCTCGCAACCACTCTCCAGACGGTTTCGGCATGATGAACAGGTTGCCGCCGGCTACCGTGGAAACGCTGTAGAGCGACGGCATCATGTTGAGAACCTTAGGCTGTTTGTTTTAACGATTGCGGGCGATCTCGAGTAACATCGACACATCCATTGCGTTCTCCAGATGTGCTGCCAGCTCATCCAGGATCAAGTCGATGCTCCGGTCATATGCAAGTTCAGAGTTCGCCCCGAAACTCTCCAGATACGCTGAGCGGAAGGAATCTTTTGAAAAAAGGCCGTGGACATAGGTTCCATAAACACGGCCATCGGCAGATATCGCGCCATCCGGCCGACTGCCAGACAACTGCATCATCGGATTATCACAGTCAGGTCCGATCGTACGGCCAATATGAATTTCATACCCCGAAATAGTCGTTCCGCTGGCCAGATGAACTCCTTCAGCCGGAACGGTCGACTTTTCCGAAGTAAGCACCGTGTGCACATCAAGGAAACCCAATCCCTCAGCTGTGCCCGGCTCTCCTTCGATGCCTTCAGGATCCGAGATTGTCTTGCCCAACATCTGATAGCCGCCACAGACGCCAAGAACATGTCCACCGCGACGATGATGGGCCTTGAGATCAACGTCCCATCCTTGAGCACGAAAGAAGGCCAAGTCTCCGATTGTGGATTTGGATCCTGGCAAAAGCACCACGTCGGCGTCACCAGGCAATGGTTCGCCAGGTTGGATGAGCTGGAGCGTTACGCCCTGCTCCAGTCGCAAGGGATCCAAATCATCGAAATTGGCAATTCTCGAAATTACAGGCACCACGATCTTCACTTCACCCTGACCGAAGCCGTCTGCCAATCCCAAGGCGTCTTCGGCAGGCAGTTTCGCCGCGTTGCCAAACCAAGGCACAACGCCAAGACCCTGCCAACCTGTACGATCTGAAATTTCACGCATGCCATCATCGAAAAGGCTGGGATCACCTCGAAACCGATTTATGAAGAAACCTTTGATCCTTTGTTGCTCATGAGGTTCCAGCACCGCATGAGTGCCGACGACCGAAGCAATCACGCCGCCCCGGTCGATATCAGCGCAGAGAACAACGGGAAGGTCTGCTGCTTCTGCAAACCCCATATTGGCAATGTCCCCGGCGCGCAGATTAATCTCTGCCGGACTACCGGCTCCCTCCACGATCACCAGATCTGCTTCTAATGCAATGGTTGAAAAACTCTCTATTACTTTCGGTAGCAATTCGGCTTTTTTCTTTCCGTACTCACGTGCTCGCATTGTACCGAAGCGCTTTCCGTGAACAATGACTTGCGCGCCTGTATCTGTCTCGGGTTTGAGAAGGACCGGATTCATGTGAACGGAAAGCGGTACCTTGCAGCCCATGGCCTGCAATGCCTGCGCGCGGCCAATTTCACCTCCATCGGCTGTTACGGCTGCATTGTTTGACATGTTTTGTGGCTTGAACGGTCGGACTGAGAGACCACGGTTGGTGAACAACCGGCACAGTCCGGCAACAATCAGACTTTTGCCTACATTCGATCCCGTGCCCTGGATCATCAATGCAGGGGTTGACTTGTGCTCAGCCACCGATTTCATGAAGACGTTTCTTGTTCCAGAGACGGAGCACCGTAAGGTCGGAATTCTTGTGGCACCGGAAGGTTTGCGAGTCGAAGCTCAAGCAACAGCCGGATACTCGGCCGAACAGCAAAGAGGATCGAGCCGATCAGGAACATCCAGGTGCCCGCAAAAACAAGGTTCGGATAGAAGAAGAATATACTGCCGACAATGAAGAGTGCTGCTGCCCAAAATTCTACCAGCGTGCGATACAACTCATATTTACGAACCATTTCAGCATGTGCCGGTGAAGCTGATCGTATGCTGTCATCAAAGAGCTTGCTCATAACTACAACGCCTTTCTAAATTGCCGGCACATAATTTCGCGATGCAACTCCACTCTTCCCGTTTCTGCGTATCCGATGGAGCGGTAGAATTTTTCGGCTGTGCAGGTGCTGTTCAATACTGACGATGCCAGACCTCGGTCACGAAAATAATCCTCGATGGTTTTCATCAGCATCTTACTCACTCCGGAATGCCTTGCTTCGGGTAAAACGTAGTTCAACACCACCTCGCCGTCCGGAGTTCCCATTCCAACACCGACCACTTTTCCCTTTTCATCGATCGCGCTGAAGACGCGTCCCGATCCGCGAATCCAGCGCTCGACATTTTCGGCGGTCTTGTTTTTTAGCCAGGGGTCATACCTCTGCGGATCATTGCCATGATCGTCATGGCAAAGTTCAACTATTGAACGGCGCAAAAGGGTCGCGATCTCTTCCGCATCCATGCAATTGGCTGGAACGACTGTAAAAGGCATTCAGTACCGGTTTAGAATTCAATGCCTTCCTGCGGTTTCACGCCCGAGCGGAACGGGTGTTTTACCTGTGTCATATCAGTCACCAGGTCGGCGATCTCAATGAGGTCTTCTTTGGCATTTCGACCGGTAATGACAACGTGCACGTCTTCCGGTTTCTCATTCTTGAGAAAGTCGACCACTTCTGCAATGTCCAGATAGTCATAGCGCAACACGATGTTGAGTTCGTCGCAAAGGATCAGTTGATACTCACCGGAAGTGATCATCTCCTTGGCTGCATCCCAGGCTTCGCGTGCCGCCTCGATGTCGCGCTGGCGGTCCTGGGTCTCCCAGGTGAATCCCTCGCCCATGCGCTTAATGGTCACCAGATCGGAAAAGCGATCGAGTGCCATACGTTCTCCGGTCTCGATTCGTCCCTTCACAAACTGCACCACTCCGACTTTGTGTCCATGCCCGAGAGAGCGGAACACCATGCCGAATCCGGCAGTGGATTTGCCCTTGCCCTTTCCCGTGTGAACGATCAGCAAGCCTTTTTCGATGGTCTTGGTCGCCATGATCTTGTCACGCGCAGCCTTTTTCTTGCGCATTTTCTCCGCATGGCGCGCGTTCAGTTCTTCTTCAGACAGTTCCGGTTTTTCGCTTTCGGCGGTCACGGTCTCTCACTCCCCTCGAGTGTCAGTTTAAGGTCGTTAAGTGCAGAATGGGTCGAATTGCGCCTCGGCGTCCAGAGGCCTCTGTCAATCGCCTCAATAAACCGCGACAGCATCTCGTTCAGCCCGGCCGGATTCGCGTGCTGAAGGAACTCGCGAACATCTTCGTTGTCCAGATAAGCATCGTAGAGCTGGTCAAAATGATGGTCACCCACCGCGCGTGTGGTCGCAGCGAATGCGAAGAGATAGTCGAGGGTGGCAACCATCTCGAAGGCTCCCTTGTAACCATGCCGCATTACCCCACTGATCCATTTGGGGTTCGCAGCGCGGCCTCGCACGACACGGCCAATCTCTTCCGACAACGAACGCACTACCGGGCGCTCCGGGCGTGAATGATCGTTGTGATAAACTTTCGGGGCGTCTCCTTTGAGCGCTTCCACGGTCGCAGCCAACCCGCCCTCGAATTGATAGTAGTCGTCGCTGTCGAGCAAATCGTGTTCGCGGTTGTCCTGGTTGTGTAAAACCGCATTTACGGAGCTCAGACGTGTTTTCAACTCGCCTTGCGCTCCTTCGCCTGCTGTTCCGCCACCATAGGCATAGCCACCCCAGCTGAGGAAGGCTTCGGCGAAATCACCGCGCTCTTCCCATATTCCTTCATCTATAAGAGCCTGGAGCCCCGCACCATAGGCACCCGGCTTCGAGCCGAACACCCTGTACCCGGCCCGGCGGGAGGCGTCATCAGAGCCAACCCCTTCTGCACGCAGTCTTGTTGCCTCGGCTTTCATTCGTGCAGCAACCGGATTGGCGTCCTCCGGTTCGTCCAAAGCCCCCACAGCTCGAACCGCACTGTCGAACAGGTCCATCTGATGAGGAAAAGCATCTCGGAAAAAGCCTGAGACACGAAGCGTAACGTCGATACGTGGCCGCCCAAGCTCAGACAGCTTGAGGATTTCGAACCCGGTCACGCGGCCCGAGCCCTGCTCCCAAACCGGCTTTGCACCGATCAGCGCCATGGCTTGAGCGATATCGTCACCGCCGGTCCGCATGTTGGCAGTTCCCCAACAAGTGAGAACCAGAGATTTCGGCCACTCCCCTTCCTCCTGGAAGTAACGCTCAGCGACCAGTCCCGCGGACTGCCACCCCAGGCGCCAAGCGGTTTCTGTTGGCACGGCGCGAACGTCAACTGAATAGAAGTTCTTTCCGGTTGGCAGGACGTCCGGCCGCCCGCGAGACGGAGCTCCAGAAGGTCCCGGGGCTACGAAGCCACCGTTGAGCGACGTTAACACTGCCTGCGTTTCCGCATTGCCTGAGCTCGTCACCGCGGGACGCAAGCGATCTTCGATTTCGCTCAAGACGGATCGTACAGAAATCCACCCTTCACCTACGATCTTATCGCCCGCGACAAGATCTCTTGCCAAGTGCTCAATCCGTTCGACCGTGTCACCGTTGGAGCGCCAGGAAGCGTCGGAAGTATTCGCTAGAATTTCAGGCTTTTCTTTTGTCCACGGCAATGAAAAGTCACAATCGAGAGGATCAAAATTCTCCAGACCGAGATCTCGGGAAATCGCGCGCTGCAGACTTTCCTGTTCCGGTAGGTTTCCGCGTGGAACGCGAGCCAGCGCGACCAGAAGGTCGGTAAGCTGATCCTCCTTCGGACTCTCGCCTAGGACATGGAGCCCATCTCTGATCTGCAATTCCTTCAGGTCGCACAGATGGGCATCAAGCCGGGCAAGACGCGTTTCCTCATCCATGTCCTGCGAAATACCGATGTCCCTGTCGAGCCCGTGTCGCGCAGCAGCGTCCAGAATATCCCGGGTGAGTGCTTTCAGCCGGCGTGGATCGACACCAGCAGCGAGATAATACTCGTCCAACAGCGTTTCCAGCTCTTCGGCGACACCATGGCTTTCCGCGCGTGTCAAAGGGGGTGTCAGGTGATCAACGATCACAGCCGACGTTCTGCGCTTTGCCTGCGCCCCCTCGCCCGGATCATTGACAATGAACGGATAGATGTTCGGCAAGGAACCAAGTACGGCTTCGGGAAAACAACCCTCGGACAGGGCAAGCGCCTTGCCTGGTAACCACTCCAGATTTCCATGCTTGCCGAGATGGATCACAGCATCCGCCCCGAAGTTTTCTCGCAGCCAAATATAAAAAGCAAAATAGTGGTGCGGCGGAACGAGATCCGGATCGTGGTAGGTCTCTTTCGGATCAATATTGTATCCACGCGCTGGCTGAATACCGACCATCTGATTTCCAAACCGGTGCAAAGCCAGCCTGAAGCGACCGTCGACAATGTGGGGATCGTTTTCAGGGGCTCCCCAACGTTCGCAGACCGCCTTTTTCACCGCCGCCGGGAGTTTTTCGAAGGAGTGCCAGTAATCTTCAAGTGCAATCGTCTCGAAACCGTCTCTTTCTTCTCTGTTATCGAGCGCGTTCGTAACTCCAGAGGTCAGGACATCCATCAATTCCGCGGACGTTGCCGGCGCGCCTGCGGTTTCATAGCCTGCCGCTTTCATTGCCGCCAGGAGCGTTACACACGACGCCGGCGTGTCCAATCCGACCCCATTTGCCAGGCGACCGTCCTTGTTTGGATAATTGGCCAGGATCAGTGCTGTTTTTTTGTCCTCCGACCTGACATGGCCGAGTTTCGCCCAATTGGCTGCAAGGTCCGCGACAAACCGAATGCGGTCCGGAAGTGGAGTAAAACGGACTGGTGTCGATTGTGTTGCCTCATCGAACTTTCCCTCCTCCTTGAAGGAGACTGCCCGTGTGAGGATGCGGCCGTCGATCTCCGGCAACACCACATGCATGGCCAGGTCCCGGATCGAAAGACCCTGGTCGCTTTCTTCCCATCCTTCGCGGGAGGACGATGAGAAGACAACCTGAAGCACCGGTTTGCCGGGACGATCCAACGGCGTCGGCTGGTGTGCCGCACCAGCCTTTGAAACCGCAAATGCTGTTCCATTCAACACGACATCCGGTCCGGCGTCCTGAAACAGGCTTTCCAAAACGGCAACCGATTCAGCTTCTTTCAGACTTGAGACATAGATCGGCAGTGCATTTACACCCGCCTGATCAAGCGCATCTACCAGAGCATCCACGGGCGCTGTCTGTGCGCCCTGGACCAAGGCCCGGTAAAAGGTGATTGCCGCGACGGGCCGCTTCGGATCGGCCCAGGTTTCTTTCAGAGAAATCAGATCGGGGGCCGATTGCCCCTTCAGATAAATGCCTGCCCGCGGAAGCGGCACCGGGTGCGCCGGTTCTTCCTCATTTTCAATCAGGAAAGATGCATAACGCAGGGCATTTGCGTAGTTTTCCGCGCCGCCCTCAACACAGTACCGCCAGAACCGGTGAACCTCTTCTTTCGACCTCGTTGAACGCCCGGTCAATCCGTCGTCCCACTTGTCATCTCCGGGAATTACAATCAGTTCAATTCCGGAGGCACGAACTTCTTCCTCAAAACGCTCCAGGCCATAGCGCCAGTACTCCACTCCACCAAGGATGCGAAGGATCACCAGCTTGGAGCCGCTCACGGTTTGCTCGGCATACAGATCAACCGAATAGGGATGAGACAGCGCCATCAAGTTGGCGAGCCGCAGGCTTTTGCGGCTGGAACCAAGGCCTGAATGCGCTGCCGCAAAACTACCAAGCTCCGTGTCGGCAGCAGACAGGAACAGAATGTCGGCAGGCGATTGTCCCAGATCCACCGCATCACCGCCGTCATCGATCCGGCGTGTTTGACTGGCAAGAATGTGCATTTAGCTTATCGCTTTGATTTTACGAGCTTTCCGGGCTGTGTATTGCCCGGAAAGCGAAATTCATCTGGAAGTGTCGGTTTTGTTTCAGGCTGCTGCCTTCACGCAACCAAGAGCGGAGCGCACGGTTTCCAGATCCATCCCCTTGAGACCGATGACCACAAGTCTTCCGGCGCTTTCCGCCCCTGCAGCAAACCAGGTTTCCACACGCGGACCAACCGCTTGAACCATTGCCGGTGCTGCCTTGCCTTCAACAATTACCGCACCCTTGATACGCAGCACGCCCTTGAGGCTCATGGCCTCGAGAACCTTTTCCTCCACCGCTTTCATGCTTTCAAAAGCTGGGATTTCAAAAACGTGGCTCTCAAAATCGTCGTGATGATGATGATCGTGATGGTGGTGATCATGGTGATGTCCGTCTTCATCTTCGTGATCGTGATCGTGGTCATGATCATGGTCGTCATCGTGATGATGATGGTGATGCTCGTGACGAGAAGACATGTCATCTTCAGCGGCGGATTCGCGGCCAAGCAGCACTTCAATCGGCAATGTGCCTTTTTCAGAAGAAACAATATGAACCGCCGACCTGACATCTTCAGAGATTTTCTTCTGAACCGCCGCCAAGGCGTCCGAAGAGACAAGGTCTGCCTTGTTCAACACGACAAGATCGGCACAGCGGAGCTGATCTTGAAACAGCTCTTCTACAGGACTTTCATGATCCAGCGCCTCGTCTGCTGCGCGCTGCGCCTCCAGCGCCTCTTCGTCCAGTGCAATCCGGCCCTCGGCAAGGGCGGCTGCGTCCAGAACGGTCACGACGCCGTCCACAGTGACTTTCGGCTTCACGCTCGGCCAGGAAAAAGCCCGCACCAAAGGCTGAGGCAACGCGAGACCCGAAGTTTCGATGACGATATGCTCAGGCGGCGTTTCGCGTGCAAGCAACATTTCCATGGTTGGAAGAAAATCGTCGGCGACAGTGCAGCAAATACAGCCATTGGTCAGCTCAACCACTTCTTCAGCCGAACAATCGGGATCCGCACATCCGTTTACAAGTGAACCGTCGAACCCCATATCGCCGAACTCATTAACGATCAGGGCGATCCGCTTGCCATTTGCATTCTGCAGAAGGTTACGAATGAGTGTCGTCTTGCCTGCCCCGAGAAACCCGGTGACAATCGTTGCCGGAATTTTCTGGCCCGGCTGCAAGGTGGAAGTGGTCATAATCTGATTTCCGGTTGAGTATTGGGTTTCAAAAGCAGCGGTTGTCCGGCGGCGACAAACACCACCTGACGACAAACCTCCGCGATATCCTGATTAAGCCGACCTTGCGCATCGCGAAACGACCTGGAAAGTCGGTTCTCCGGCACGATGCCCATCCCGACTTCGTTTGATACGAAGATGCAAGGCCCCTGCAAATTTTGAAGTGCCGCGCAAAGCTGCCGCGTTTCTGTACCAATGTCCCTGTCGGCAAAGGTCAGGTTCGAGAGCCAAAGCGTCAGGCAATCAACAAGCACGACCCGCTGTGGAGAACATTCACGCTCCAAGGTGCCGCAGAGATCCAATTGCTCTTCGACAGTTAGCCAGCCGGTGCCTCGTTGTTGTTTGTGAGCAGTGATCCGCTCAGCCATTTCCGCGTCGAATGCGGCCCCGGTCGCCACGTAGACCTTCTCAAGGCCTGAACGAACAGCGAGGGTTTCTGCAAAACGGCTCTTTCCGGACCGGGCTCCGCCGAAAACGAGCGTTGCTCGCGGCCAGTCTGTGTGCGTCACTTTGTTCTCCCGGCCGTCCACCCGACAGCGCTTGAGGTTGCTCCAGCGACGGCCGGTCTCCTGGCTCGCGGCTCATCACGTTCCGCATTCCTTCCCGGCCGGACAGGGCCAGTGGCTCTTATGCAGACGCTCACCGCTCACAGTTGCGGGGGCAGCTCCGGATCAGGGCTTGAATGCCCCTACCGTATTCCCGTTTCATCCGGATTCGGCAAAGCCGTCCCCGGAACCGTCAAATCCCTTCCTAACCGGATTGAGGCGACGAAACAAGAAGGCAAAAGCCACCAGGCGATAAGCGGGCTAAATTTGGATCTGATCAGCTACATGTATGGCCAGACTGACGCCTGTGAGTGTCGGATTGACCGCCATTCTCGTCGGTATCAACCCGTTGGTCGCAAGATACAGGTTGTCGTAGCCCCACACGCGGCCCTGATAATCACTGACACCAGAACCGTCATCTTCTTTCGACATGCGGGTGGTACCCGTCATATGTGCGAAACCGAATGGCATCCATGTGTATGCGCAGCCGTCACGGGTCCTCCCGATCAGCTCCGTCAGTTCGCTTGCCTCCCTTTCCGCCTCAGCCATTCTGGAAAGATCAGCGCCCGACAGCGGGACTTCAAAAGTGACATGCCCGTCTTCGTGGAACACGGCTCGTTTATGCTCTTCGTTGTCGACCGGGCAGATCGACTGGATCTCAACAAGCCTACCCGGATCGACTTCACGATCATCACCGGATGGTGTGAACGGCGAGACATCATGCAGTATCAGTGTGTACCAGGGCGCATGCTCGCCTGGACGCATTTGTATTCGGGGGTCTACATCGACCGCTCCCTCGGGGCAGCAGAATTCCTGATCTAAGACGACCTGACAAACCCCCAATGGGTGATAGGAAAGATAACGGCCCAGTGCGTTTGAACGAATGCCGGACCGGAACAGCAACTGAGGCGTCGCGATCGCGCCTCCGGCTATGACATAACTTGCCGCTTCAACCCTACCGGTTTCAGTCTCCAGCGACTTGACTTTGCCGCCATCATGATTGATGCGCTCGACCCGCTCATGGCGTATCGAAACATTTTTCTGCGCCTCAGAATTTGCGTTCAGGATATCCATTGATCCGGTGTAATGAAGCCTGCCATCATCCCGATAGTATCCCGCCACCGGGAGCGGCTTCACAACTCTCCCTGAGGCCTCAGCACGCGGCTCGAGAGCAGCCCCAATACGCTTCTGGCGGATCGAAAGGTCGAGCTTATCCGCCTGCACACCGAGATATTTCTCAGCCAGAAGATAACGCTCTGACCACATCTTTTCGCTCATGACCGGCCATAGCGCGTCCCCGCGCGGGCACAGGTTCGTCCAGATCACTCCCTGACCACCAACCGCCCGCGTAACAGCTGCACCAGGCAGCGCGTCACGAGGCACTTCGTCATCAATAAACTCCAGGAATTTCGTTGCCTTCGGAAGGTAGCTGTCGGGCTCCTCACTAAACTGATCCGAATTGCGAAAATGCGATCCAGGGGGCTCGGAGATGGCATCCCCTTGCTCGAGAACCAGAACACGCGCGCCTCTTTCAGCCAATCTGCGTGCAGTGGCGATGCCGAGCGGACCACTTCCTACGACGACAACATCCTGTAGAATTTCCATGACGGCCTCCTACTCTGGGTGGAGTTTATCATTTCCGCACCAGTCGAACCAAGGTACGCGAGACAAGTCTGGTGCGCGCAACGAACGCCGGCAATACAGAAGTCATGGAGCTCCCGGGTGAGCCGCGTGAACTGTGTCCTGCATTTACAGAGTACAGTCGTCCCTCCAAAGATCGACTGAGACAGACTTTCCTTGGCGGCCGGGTTGTCCTTTAATCCCAATTGGCAAGAGGGAGCGTGAGGAGAATGTGCGGCCGATACACACAGATCAGACCATGGCGGGAAATCGTCAGGCTTTACAGGCTGACGGACAAGTTCGAAGAGCGGAATACGGCGGCACGCTACAATATCGCCCCAACCCAGGAAGTACTCTTCATCCACCTGGACAAAGACGGCGTCCAGACCGTTTCGGACGGTCGCTGGTGGTTGGTTCCGCATTGGGCCAAAGAACTGCAATCAAAATATCCTATGTTCAATGCCCGGTCTGAAGATGCGGAGAAGAAGCCGTCGTTTCGAGATGCCTATAAATCCCGGCGCTGCCTCATACCCGCCGATGGCTGGTACGAGTGGACGAAGGGCAATGACGGTGGCCGGGATCCTTGGTTTATTCACCTGACCGATATGGCACCGTTCTCCTTTGCCGGATTATGGGCCCACAACCCCGCGCTCGATGTCACATCCTGCACGATCCTGACAGCTGCCGCGATCGCTCCGATCAGCCAGGTCCACAACCGCATGCCCATCGTGCTTCAGCAATCCGAGTATGACGCCTGGTTGGACCCAGATACTTCCGTCGCCGATGCCAAAGCACTTCTCAGCTACAATCTGGGGTCTGAGTTTTCATTCTATAGAGTGGGTCGCGCGGTGAATTCTTCAAAAACCGACAACGACCCGAGTCTGATTGAACCACTCACAAAGTAACCGTGATCCGGTCCAAGTGAACCGTTCAATCACCTGCTGCAAAAAGAGGAACGCTCTTGGTTATAACAACCTTGCTTGTCGTGTAGGTCCCCTTCTGCCGTATCTTCCAATAAGCTCTGTCCCGCTTGGTAGATTTTGGTTCCTGCACGATTTCATATACGCGGTCGTAGTCGACACCCTTTTTGGAGCCGGCCGACTGTGCCACGTAAAACGATGATCCGTATTGCTCCCAGCATTCGATTATCGCGATGTGTGACTTGTTGCCCGGATTGGGCCGAACCTTTGCATTTCCACCCTCAACATTCGCCCACAGGATCGCATTGTCGTAGTAGATGTCGTCGATCGACGTGGCTACATCGGCCACGACCTTGTATTTCGGAATGTATTTCAACATCTTCTTGAACTGGCCGAGAGCGATGAGATACGTGCTCACAAAGCCGACACAATCCATTCCAAAGTTGGTCCAGGCCCACTGAGGAAGCTCGGCGATGGTTTTGTATTTGCTCTCGACCGCCAAACAGCAGATGAGCGAAATCTCCTCTGGCATCCCCTGCCCCGCGAAGCAAGAGACCACACGTGATTGACAGGTCCGGGTCCATTCACCTGCCTGCTGGTAGCCGCTGTCGGGCTGATCACAGAACTTTCGCGCTGTCCTGAGAAATGCGTTGCATTCCTTTCTTCGTTCAGAGGTGTAGTTGGAACGATACCCGTCCACACACACATGAACTACGCCACTTTCTGTTTGCACAGGAAGAGACTTGTAATGACTCCCGTAATCTGCGGGATACATGTTCGGATTATGTAAAAAATAGGTAGATTGTAGATAGGACAGCGCCGGATGCTTCCAAAATTCCTGCATGGTTTCGTCCTTTTTTTAATGTTTATTTTTCGACTTCTTTCTTCACTTTTCTTTATTTAAGTTTCAACGTGGCAAATTTATTTGAACCTTCGCAGTACTGCGAATGAAAGAAATACTCTGTGACGATAAATCATGGCTACGCTTGCGACAGTGACTGTTGTCACAGTTGAGACGGACTCCGTTTAGCTCTGCCTGGCAATGGGTCGGCTGACGCCCCAAGCGTTAGGCTGACCGTGAAGAGTTCAGTGCAGTTCTCTTCTTTTGCATAGAGGATCAGCATTCCCAAGCGACAAACTTTTCTACCCGAAATGTCGGGCGTAGAACTACCCTACCAGCAGTGGGTGGATCCAAGACCTTGCTTACAAGTGCCGAGGTTCGTAACGCTCTACTGTTCTACGAGTTCAGAAGGTCCAGCAGAGATAGCGGCGACCATTGCGAGGTTGGAATGGGGGCCAACGGCGGAATGGGCATAAGTGGCGGCAACGGAGGCATCGGCGCAACCGGCTTTAAGGGAGGACGTATTTTCATTGGCGGCATTGGTCCACCGAATGGCTGATCAAAGAAAGCGACCGCGTGGCCCTTTCGGTCTCTGATCCAGCCATCCCCTACATGACCGACATGGCGCTTCTTGAGGTCGTAAATCGCTCCGTTCTGAATGTACGCAGCAGGGCTCCCGTTCCAGTTTAGCAAGTAGCCGTCACGGATGTATCCGACAGCCTTGCCTTTTCCGTCGTAAACGTCCATGCCATCCCCCGTACTTACATCGGAAGTTGCGCAGCACTCTCTACCACACCACGAGG
>JBCCVB010000091.1:0-27503 GCA_039195965.1 Pseudomonadota bacterium | reverse complement strand
TCCCGGATCAGGCAATCAATGAAGATACTGCCTGGAGCTTCACCGTTCCGGCAAACACATTCTCCGACATCGATGTCGATACACTTAGCTATTCAGCCAGCTTGTCAAACGACAATGCATTGCCGTCCTGGGTGAGCTTCAGCGCGGCAAGCAGGAAATTCTCCGGAACACCTCCGGCCAACTACAACGGCCAGATTGATCTGAAGGTCACGGCATCTGATGACGCTGCCGCAGTCAGCGACGTATTCAGGTTGACAGTTAAGCCAGTCAACGACCGGCCCGTTGCCAGAGACGATACCGGCTTCACGACAACGGTCATCAAGAACCTGACAATCGCAAAAAGCACGCTGCTGGCAAATGATACGGATGTTGACAGCAGTTCGCGCACACTGACAGCCGTCAAGAATGGCACGGGTGGGACCGTATCTATCTCAGGTGGCAATGTCATCTTTAAGCCAAGCCTGACATTCAAAGGCAATGCGCACTTCACCTACACGGTAAGTGACGGCAAGCTCACCGACACAGGCAAGGTGACAATCAATGTCACTGTTCCCGCAGTAACACCGGGAAGCAAAACCTTCACAGGCGGCGGTACATTCAAGATCCCGTTCTACACCGAAATCACCATCGAAGTTGCCGGCGGCGGCGGCGGCAATGGACAATCGGTCTCTTACAGATGTGGTCGAGATGACTGCCGTTGGTCTCGTGCATCTTTCGATGGCCGCAGCGGTGGAGCTTCCAGATTTAACTCACTCGTAGGGAATGGCGGGGGCGGCGGCAAACGCGCCAGCAGTCAAGGTGCTGGTGCCACCGGGAGCAATGGTTCTGCGACCGGTGGCAACAGCTCCAATGTTACGGGAGGTGGGGCAGCCGGCAGCCGTGGCGGTGGAAGCTCAAACACGAGACGTGGAGGCGGTAGTGGCGGAAATGGAGGACGAGCAACCTCGGTTTGGAATCGTGGCAGTTCCGGAGCCCCAACGATCGGTTCGACGGTTAGTTTCTCCGTTGGTGGAGGAGGAGCTGGTTTCAGCAAAGGCGGTTCCGGTGGATGGGTCAAGTTTTCCTGGAAATAGGAGGAGTAACTGAGATGAAAAAAGATCGAGTATTCCGCCAGGCGGGGCTTTTCAGGAAAACGCTAGCAACCGTTTGCGCAACGGCGCTCGTGTTGCAATCGTCGGTCGCTTTAGCCGCAGATGTCACGATTTATGATTATGACGAGACACGTCCCGGTATGAAGAATTCCGGTCAGCTGACTTCAGTCAGCAATGACGCAGGAACCATTCGCTACGATCACGATGCTCTTGGAAACGTCATCTCGCAACGTTGGGAAGTTGACGGTCAAACCTACATTCAGACCTTTACCTACGCACCCCAGGGTGAACTGCTTCGCCGCTCCTTTGCCGATGGTGATATCATCCCTTCAGCCTCCGACACGCTTCAATACGATGAAGCAGGTCTTATCAAAAGCGTTCCGGGTTTAATTCTCAAGATTGATCGAAACGCTAACTTTGACCCTGTTACAACTACCTATGCAAATGGGGTAACAGAATCTCGAACCTATGATCCAAACCGGCAATGGCTGTTGTCTATCTCAACAAAATCCGGTTCAACAACCCTTTTTGAGGAAAGCTACAATCGTAACGCCAAGGGACTAATCTCTGAGGTCACCTCCAACCGGCCAAACGGTGATTGGCAGTATGGCTATGACACCGCAAACCGCCTGACATCGGCAACCAATCTCAACAATGCCGACTATACTCAGACGTTCCGCTACGATGCCGCTGACAACGTCACTCACAACTCCACGGTCGGAGACTACATCTATCCAGCCCCAACGGCACCAAGACCTCATGCTGTCACCAAGGCCGGCGGTCTGACCTATGTCTATGACGCCAATGGCAATATGACTTCTGGTGCCGGTCGCATAATTTCATATGACGGCGAGAATCGGCCTGTCTCGGTCACGATGGGTGGTCAAACGACCACGTTTGTCTATGGCCCTGATGGGGCGCGGCTGAAAAAGATCACAGGTGGACAGACAACTCTCTATTTGGGGGCGGAAGAGGAGATCACTCCCGAAGGCACACACATCAAGCATTCTCTAGCGGAGGTGCGCAAAGCCGGCGATAAGATCAACTGGCTGCATAGGGACCATCTGAGCTCAGTCAAGCTGATGACTGATGCCACTGGCCAGACCATTTCGGAGAATTTCTTCAGGCCGTAT
Source organism: Pseudomonadota bacterium (assembly GCA_039195965.1). Classification (GTDB taxonomy): domain Bacteria; phylum Pseudomonadota; class Alphaproteobacteria; order Rhizobiales; family Stappiaceae; genus Roseibium. The sequence goes on along the minus strand of JBCCVB010000091.1, from coordinate 25,279 downwards.
GGTGAACGCTCTGACGTACAAATAGCGGCCGGTGTGCCGCGGGAAAGCAAGGGTTGGATTGGCGAGCGAGATGATCCGGAAACGGGCCTGAGTTATCTCAACGCCCGGTACTACGATCCTGTCTTGGCAAGGTTCATATCACCGGATTGGTTTGATCCGCAGGAACCAGGGGTAGGCACAAACAGGTATTCCTATGCAGGTAACAACCCTATTGCGTACAAGGATCCAAGCGGAAACTGGTTCAATGGCCCGTTTGGACAGCCCTTTGACTACCAAAACTCAGACAATGATTTTGCCGATGCAATCGCCAACACACTTGCCTTCTTTGGTAACACGCCAAATTCATTGTTTAATGGCGGAGCGGAGCTACTAGGCTCCGTCGCGCGAACACTTGAACCTCATGATGGCACACTAACTAATCTTGCATTAACAACTCCTGTTCCACACGACGATGCAGCAGCTACCCTAGTAAATGGCTTTAGTCGTGCAGCTTCGAAGATCCCTAGAGCGAGACCAGTTCGAGTTGTCAATACTGGAGCGACCGCTCAACAAGGGGTGAAAGCAAGTAAAAAATTCTGGGGCGAAGCAACGGAGTTTCAAGGAACAAAAGTATTTCAGAGAGATGATTTGATAAATCCAACGCTCAAAGATGCGAGAGGACGCACAAATTTGGAACGAATGCAAAGAGGCTTGGCACCGATTGGCCCCGATGGTAAATCACTGAATTTACATCATATGATACAAACAGAAAAAGGAGCAATTGCGGAGGTGACCAGCACTTTCCACAAGACGAATAGCAAAACAATCCACATTAATCCAAATACAATTCCAAGTGGGATTAACCGTAGTGCATTTAACAGCTGGCGCGCAAACTATTGGCGTAATAGAGGGAATGACTTTGACTAGGAGAAAAAAGTATGTCGATAGATGATGCGCGTAAAGCAATCGATCTTATTACAGAAAATGAGGATGCCGACTTTGTCGGCCCCATTGCTCATGAATTGATTTCCGATGCGCAAACTATGCTCGGTATAACTTTTCCACCTTCATTTATCTTGTTTTTAGAAGAACTCGGTTGTGGAGACGTGGGTGGTTTAGAATTCTATGGAATTGTCAGTGATGATCTGACAGTATCTGGGGAACCTAACGCGATTTGGTTGACACTCGAAGAACGAAAGTCTGGTCTTCCGCATAGCCATGTAATTGTTTCAAGCACTGGTGATGGCTCATATTTCTCAATTGATACTTCCGAACGAGATAAAAAAGGTGAAAGTCCGGTAATGATAGTTGGACCAACCGGCAACTTGACGCGCCAAAGCGATAGTTTTGGTGCTTTCCTACTAAACGAAATTAGGCTTCAGACTCATAACCAATAGCAGAGGGTAGCTGCGAGGCAGAGGGCAGACAGGAAGTTCCTGGGGCGTGTCGCAACTTCCGCTGACGGACAAATTTCTCCCATTTTGGAAACACCTTTCAGGCTTCGTAAACTTTTTCAAGTCCGAAGAGCACCACCAACAGATCGTTTTGTTCGCGGACACTCCATTAACCGGTAAAGTCGAAGCCTGTCGCTTGGCAGTTAAACTGGTTCTTCTTCAAAGTGTGTGATTGGGCGGTAGCATTCTCGCACGCATCAATTCTGGCCCGGCACGTCCGCACATTTCCCGTTTCAGCGTTTTGAGGCGGTTGATCTGACCTTCGGCTTGGCCATTGCTCCAAGGCAGCTCAATGGCATTCTTCACGGCCTCGAGATCTCGGTGCAAAATGCGGGCAAACCGCACGATTTCTATAAGTTCTGCTTCAATCGCATCGTCGATCCATTCTTCCACCAAACACGGGTTGTTGCTGCGCAGGATGCCGTTGAAACGCATGGCCAATCCCCGCATGGGAGAAAACGGCTCACAGCCACGTTTCAGCGCTTCGACTTTTCTGGCCTGACTTTCGGACAATTTGCTCCTCGGCTTGATGCACAAAGTTGCCGCCAGGTCGGACGAAATCTTGCGTCCAGTATCCGGATCGCGGACGGGCTCAAACACCGGGAGCTCGAGGGGTTCTTCGTTCAGCTTATGTTGTTCCGGATTGCGCCATTCCTTCAAAAGTCGTTCCAGATTTGGGCGACTTCCGGTGTAACCACGGTTCTTGAGGTCGTGGAAGAGGTGGCGGCCGTTGCGATTACCGTTCTGCCAGCACTCAGCAAGAAATTCTTCAAAATAAAGTGGGGACGGTGTTTTGAACTCCGCCCGTTTGCGGTTCTGGGGAGCACTCGAAGCAAGCCACTTCGTCACACTGCGGCGGCCATATCCAGTCCTGGCATTACCAACTTAACTTGCTGTTTGGGTTGGAAGTTGTAGCGCTTGGCTATGATGCACGCTATTGATTTTGCCCGCCTGAAGGGCTTCCGTTTTCCCAGGTCGTTCATCGCCTATGCAGTATGGGCTTATCATCGCTTCGCGTTGAGCACTGCAGATGTTGAAGACCTGCTGGCGGAGCGAGGTATCAGTGTCAGCCGGGAGACAATCCGTAAATGGGTAAACCGGTTCGGTCGGCATTTTTCGCACTGCATTCGCCGAGACAGACCGACCCCAAACAACAAGTGGCATCTTGACGAAGCGGTGATCATCATAGCTGGGACGAAATACTGGCTCTGGCGAGCGATTGATGCAGACGGCGATGTGCTCGACATTCTGGTTCAACCGCGTCGCAACGCCAAGGCAGCCAGGCGTTTCTTCGGCAAACTGGTCACACAATTCGGCGAGCCACGGGTCGTGATAACGGACAAACTGCGCAGCTACACGAAGCCGGTTCAAACCCTTGCACCCAATGCGGATCATCGGTCCCATAAAGGCTTGAACAACAGAATTGAAAATTCACACCGTCCGACCAGGAAACGGGAAAAGATTATGGGTAAGTTCAAGTCGCCTGGCCAGGCACAACGCTTCCTATCCGCTCACGCGCAGATCAACACCATCTTCCGACCACGTCGATACGAGCTTTCGGCTGCCTCTTACCGGCACGCAAGAGCAGACGCATTCAGCCTGTGGGCTGACTACACCGCCGAAATGAAGGTCTGAGTTCTGTCTAATCGAGCGCCCTGCGGCCTGATCAAAGTAAGTTGGCAATACCGATAAATTCAATCTGCTGGCGACACCGGACGGGCGACACCTTCAGAACAAACTCAATGAGCTGCGTTGACAGTGATCGTTTCCATTTTTACCGTCGCTGCTTACTTAGATTTGGAGCGCCAAAGATGTCAGATACCGAGCCGCCACGAGTGGTAATCTCCTCCATCACACATGATCTAATTGAAGAAGAATCTATAGTGACGCTCTCCTGGCCGGAAGACCAGGACAAGCGCCTAGCCCTTCCTGTACCTTTTGGCTGCAGTCTTGAAGAACTCCCGCAAGAGGCGGCAAAAGCCTTGCGTGTGCTGGCGGATGAGTGCGCCGAACTTGCCGTAGAAATACAAAACTAAGAATTTGGACCAAAGAGCGTCAATTTGCGCTCAACCGGAACCAACACCGACATTAATCGTTGACCCCTACCGGGATTGCCATCCGGTAGGGGTTTTTCGTGTTGCAGGGCATTTTATGCAGCCTGATTGTCGGGACCTTTCAAGGAGGAGATAATCGCAAAGTGCTGGCAGTGATCAGGGCGAACAACTATTGAAGCTGAGCCGGTTGACGTTGTCGTTTAACCGGGGTGCTCGGTTTCTCTCAGATTGTCTCGCAGCTTTGTGACCCAAGCTTGCAGCTAACAGCTGCTTTGCAGAACGAACCAAGAAACACGGTATTGCCAACTTGTTTTGATCAGATTGCAAGGCGCTCAGTTTGACAGAGCTCAGGGCTTCATTTCAACGGTGTAGTCAGCCCACAGGCTGAATGCGTCTGCTCTTGCGTGCCGGTATGAGGGAGCCGAAAGCTTGTATCGGCGCGGTCGGAAGATGGTGTTGATCTGATCGTGAACGGATAGGAAGCGTTATGCCTGGCCAGGCGACTTGAACTTGCCCATGATCTTTTCCCGTTTCCTGGTCGGACGGCGAGAATTTTCAATTCTGTTGTTCAAGCCTTTATGGGCCCGATGAACCGCATCGGGTGCAAGGGTTTAAACCGGCTTGGTGTAGCTGCGAAGTTTGTCCGCCACCACAACCCGTGGCTCGCCGAATTGTGCGACCAGTTTGCCGAAGAAACGCCTCGCTGCCTTGGCATTGCGACGCGGTTGAACCAGAATGTCGAGCACATCACCGTCTGTATCAATCGCCCGCCAGAGCCAGTATTTCGTCCCAGCTATGATGATCTCCGCTTCGTCAAGATGCCACTTGTCGTTTGGGGTCGGTCTGTCCCGGCGAATGCAGCGCGCAAAATACTGACCGAACCGGTTCACCCATTTGCGGATCGTTTCCCGGCTGACACTGATGCCTCGCTCCGCCAACAGGTCTTCAACATCTGCCGTGCTCAACGCGAAGCGATGGTAGGCCCATATGGCATAGGCAATGATTGACCTTGGAAAGAGAAAGCCCTTCAGGAGGGGAAAGTCGAGAGCGTGCATCATAGCCATGCGCTACAACTTCTAACCCGAACGACAAGTTAAGTTGGCAATGCCCTTGTATGACCGCGACCGGACACCGGTCGACACGCTGGGTGGAACAGCACTCCAGATTTCAGGCCTGTTTGCCAATGGTGCCGAAGCGAATGAGGTAAATCTGAGTGAGGCCGAAACTATGTTTGCCTCTCCAGTCCGATTTGACACGCAAGGCGCCAATGTTGCTGGACGTACCCGCTTTTTCCATTGGGACGATGGATTGACAGACGTAACTCCGCGATGAGTTTCCTACCTTGGCGTGGTCGCGCCTGGGATTTCTGCGAGGTCAAAGTCAGCACGGTCCAATTGGATTCTGGGATTTGGAAAATATCGGAAAATCGTTGCTGGTAGTAAACCGGTGCTCTGTCCGGAGCCATGCAGACGAGGGGAGCGTCTTCCTGAGAGAGACCCGGATTCGTTTCAGCTGGCCTTGCTTGACAGATCGAAGAAGGTCTTCCTAGGGTATCGGCCTTGGGAGGAAGGATGAGCTTTTCGTTGCCACCCGTTCCGTTGGAGACGTTCGATCAGGATCACTGGCGGTCCCGATTGACCAACATCTGCGGTCATTTTCTGACGAAGACCGACAGGAAGAACCTCACCGGACGCGCCGATCTGTTTCATAAGGGCACTGTTGATTTCGCCCTGGTTGGCCACAATGCCAACGAGATTACTCGCTCAGCGCGCGAGATCAGCCGCGATGGTGATGCCTATTACTTCCTGATCATTCAGCTTGCAGGCATTGCGGAACTCGAACAGGGGGCAACGCGCGCCGTTTTGAAGCGGCAAGGCGACATGACATTGATCGATTCAACGCGTCCCTGTACCTTCCGCACCGACCCGGCACTTGGGTCGGATCAACTGTCGATCCATATTCCGCGTCATTTGCTCCATGCCTGTGGGTATGTGACCTCGTTTGAGTGTGCGCAGCGTCTGGCGTTTGACGATGAAGAAAGCAAGCTCCTGAACCAGCACCTGCGTGTGCTCTTGAAATCTGCCGATGGCAGTCGCTCCCAGCAGCATCTGTCGAATGCTTTCCTCGAACTGGTCCGTGCCGTTTTTGTCGAGAACGGCGAGGATAATTGCACTGTTCAGTCCAGTCGCAGGATGCAGCACCTGATCGCCGTCATCCACGATCATGCTCTGGAGGAAGACTTCTCCGTCTCTCGGCTGTCTGAGATAACCGGCATTTCCAAGAGTGGCATTTTTCGAGCTTTTCGCGCTTATGACCTGAGTTGCAACGACATGATCAAAAGGGTGCGGATCAGCCGCTTCAAGCGCGAGCTGGAAAACCGCGTTCATTACAAGCAGGACTACCGGATAGCTGAACTTGCCTTCGACTGCGGTTTCAAGGACATCTCCACGTTCAACCGGACGTTCAAGACCGAGATAGGAATGGCGCCTCGTGCCTATTCTGAACACCTTGCCAGGTTGCGGCAGGCGACCTGACCGGCTTCGCGTTCAACGCTGACACGATTTACCTAGTTTTTGAACGTGTCCGCAAAGACGACGGCGGCGACGGCACGCTAGCATGTGGCGATTGGACCGAGCCGCAGACGCAACCAATGCAGCTCTGAAATCCAAAGTACTTACCAGCCGAACGCACATCACAAGGGAGGGTGCGTCTGGCGGCCGCTCCGACGGGAGAAGTGGAGCGAACCAAACACCGCAGAGTGACCGAAACCGTTCGGCTGCTTCGCACAAGAGGGAGGAAAGTTATGAGCATACGCAGGATGTTGACGGGATCGATATGTGCAGCCGTCCTGTCGGGCGCAGCGATGGCGGAACCACATCCACTCGATGGTTTGACCGCAGACGAAATCGGAGCCGTTACCACTATCTTGAAAGCTGATGGCAAGGCCAACGAAGAGACGCTCTACCCACTGATCGAACTACTGGAACCTCACAAGGCCGACGTCCTAGCACGCGGTGACGGCCGATCGATCGATCGACAGGCAACCGTGCACTACTTTGACGGCGAGAACTTTCACAAGGCAATCGTCAACATTTCCCAAAACAAGGTGGAAAGTGCAGAACCGCTTGCAGGCCAGCCAATGGTGATGTTTGCCGAGTTCATCACCGCGATGGAAGTGGCGCTTGGAGACGAGCGAATGCTCGCCGGACTTCAAAAGCGCGGTTTGACGCCGGACGACGTGTTCTGCCTTCCCCTTACCGCAGGCAACTTTTTTACCGAAGCAGAGCAAGGCAAACGTCTGATGAAAGTGCCGTGCTATGTCAATCCGACCGGCTCAAACTTCTATGCCAAGCCTATCGAAGGCCTTTTTGCGGTTGTCGAACTGAAATCGAAGCAGGTGGTCGATGTTATCGATGAAGAGGTGATCCCTCTGCCACAGGATTCCTGGGGGTATACGGAAGAAGAGATCACCGGACGTGTAGACCTTCGCCCGGAATCAAGCCCTGCAACAGTCAGCCAGCAAGGCGGACCCAATTTCACCATCGACGGCAGCGAGATCACCTGGGACATCTGGAAGATGCGCTATCGCTCCGATAAGCGTCCCGGTCTCATCCTCTCGGACATTCGCGCCAATGATGGTGGCAACTGGCGCTCGGTTCTGTATCAGGCCAACCTGTCCGAGGTGTTCGTTCCATACATGGATCCGAGCGAAGGCTGGTACTGGCGCACCTATATGGACAGCGGTGAGTACGGTTTCGGTCTGTTCCTGACACCGCTTCGCGAGGGCATCGACTGTCCGGCCAATGCCACGTTCCTGCCGGCGATGATCCATGACGACAGCGGCAATCCGCTGCAGATCCCCGACGCGATCTGCATTTTCGAACGCAATATCGGTGATCCGGCCTGGCGCCATTTCGAAGTCTTTGCGCAGGGAGAGAACCAATTCACGCCGACGGAAGGACGCCCTGAGACTGAGCTTGTAGTGCGCACCGCATCAGAGGTTGGAAACTACGACTATCTGATCGACTATCGCTTCAAGCAGAATGGTGAGATCTACATCAAGGTCGGAGCCAGTGGTCTGGACGCGGTCAAGGGCGTGGCATCTCAGTCGCTCGCAGACCCGACGGCCGAGGAAGACACCAGGTACGGCTCTTTGATTGCCCCCAATCTGGTGGCCCCGTTCCACGATCACTACTTCAACTTCCGTCTCGACTTCGACATCGACGGACCGCAGAACACCATGATGGTGCAGGAGATCGTTGCTGGCGAGGTGCCGGAGAACAGCCCACGGCGGTCGGTCTGGACAGTCAAGAACACCCCGGTAAAGAGCGAGATGGAAGGACGCTTCCGCCTGAGCTCGATGAAGCCGAAGGCCTTCCACATCATGAACACAAACGAGGATGGTTACCTCGGTTACAAGCCAGGGTACATGCTGCACCATGGCAGCGTTGCCTATGGCCCATTCGATTTCGAAAACGACCCACCGATGGCCCGCAACCGGTACATCGAGTACAGCGTCTGGAACACAGCTTACGATCCTGAACAGCGCTATGCCGGCGGGGAACTTGCCTTCGGCAGCGACGGTTCCGATGGCCTGGCCAAGTGGGTCGAAGCCGATCGCGATTTGATGAACAAGGACATCGTCACCTGGTTCACCGCAGGATTTCACCATGTGCCGCGCATGGAGGACTGGCCGGTCATGTCCACCGAGTGGAAGACCGTTCACATCCAGCCAATGAATTTCTTCCCGCATAACCCGGCATTGACCATTCGCATGCCGAAAGAAACCAATTGAGTGGGGACATGATGGAAAGCAAATCCTATCGCAACATTGTCAATGGGCAGCTCGCGGGCTCCAGCGAAACCTTCGAGTCGGTCAATCCGGCGACAGACGAAGTGCTGGGTAATGTTCCGGTCAGCACACCGGAACAAATCCGCGAAGCGGTTGCGGCAGCGAAAACTGCCCAACCCGCCTGGGCTGCCCTGCCTGATGAAGAGCGCAAAGGCCTGATGATGCGGGTCGCGAAGGTGCTGGAGGACAACACTCCCTACCTTGCGGATCTGATCACCCGCGAACAGGGCAAGCCACTTGCCGGTCCCGGTTCAGTCTTTGAAATGCAAGGCTGCATCGGTTGGACCCAGGTTCCGGCCAGTCTCGACCTGCCCGTCGAAGTGGCTTTTGAAGATGAAACCCGTCGGGATGAGGTTCATCGCAAGCCGATTGGCGTGATTGCGGCAATCGCACCCTGGAACTGGCCGCTGCTGATTGCCATCTGGCAAATCATTCCCTCCATCAGGGCGGGCAATACAGTGGTGATCAAACCGTCCGAGCACACGCCGATCGGCACTCTGGAAATGGTGCGGCTGATCTCCGAAGTCCTGCCGGCCGGAGTGGTCAACTCTGTGACCGGCGACGGCAAGGTTGGACAGGTACTTTGTGAAGAGCCGGATGTCGACAAGATCATGTTCACAGGATCGTCGGCAACAGGTGCCCGTATCATTGAAGCGTCTGCCAAGAATCTGGCTCGCGTTACCCTGGAGCTTGGCGGTAACGATGCGGCGATCATACTACCCGATGTGGACGCAAAGGCGATTGCCGAAGGTCTCTTTTGGGGCGCATTCATCAACATGGGGCAAACCTGTGCCTGTGCGAAACGGCTCTACGACCATGAAGACATTCACGACGAGGTCGTGGCAGCGTTGAAGGCGATGGCCGAGGCATTGCCCATGGGTAATGGCCTGGAAGATGGAGTCGTTCTTGGCCCGGTGCAGAACCGGATGCAGTTCAGCAAAGTCTGCGAACTGGTTGAAGATGCTCGTGTCAACGGGGCCACGTTCGTCAGTGGCGGTCAGCCAGGAAACGGACCCGGGAATTTTTTCCCGATCACTCTTGTCACCGACATCGACAATGGGCAGCGGCTTGTTCAGGAGGAACAGTTCGGGCCGGTACTGCCGATCATCCGCTACCGCGATGTCAATGACGCGATCCGCATGGCCAACGCGGTTGATGCGGGCTTGGGCGCATCGGTCTGGTCATCCGACGAGACGGTAGCACGTAACGTTGCTGACCGACTGGATGCGGGCACCGTTTGGATCAACCAGCATGGCACCATTCATCCGATGGTTCCTTTCGGCGGCGCCAAGAAATCAGGCTTCGGTCTGGAGTTCGGCGTGGAAGGCCTGAAAGCCGTAACCCAGCCAAAGGTGATCAGCGTCAACAAGACTGTGGCTGCCTGAGCAGACCGGAAGAACGCTAATCAAAAGCGACCAGCTGCACCTTTCATCTTGCGGTAAAGCTGGTCGCCGTTTGCTGAGTTGAGAGCGCCGCAAGAACCAGATATTACCCGTCTTTGCAAGCGAAGGCACAACGCCGCCGAATGACTGTGCCTCCGTGAGGAAACAGGAGAAGTTTTTCCTGGTCTCTGGATCTTTTCAGGTTATCGCGAACCGCGGCGCATGTAGGCCGCCGTTACCTTTTTTGTCGTTTCTATATGCTGCTTCAACAGTTCCACGGCTTCTTCGGTTTTACCTGCTTCGCAAGCTGCGAGAATGTCCTGATGTTCCTGGTGAGGGCGCTCCAGACCGGAAGCTTCCGACACAAGCATGTTTGTGAACGGACCAAGGCGAGCGCGAACATCTGCAATCATCTGCAACAGAGAGGGATTGTCACACGGTTCGTAAAGCGTCTGGTGAAAAGCAATATTGTGCTCGCTCCAGCTCTTTGAGTCCGACTGCGCAGAATAGTCGTCCAGGACGTCTTTTGCCCGGGCAAAGTCTGACGGGATCATGTTCGGCACGCTGAGTTCCAGGGCCTTGCACTCAAGCGCGATGCGGATATCCATGAGGTTGAGCACCTCCTTGCTGGACATTTCCCTGACTGTCGCGCCCTTGTTCTTGCGAAACAGAACGAAGCCGTCGATTTCCAGTTTCAAGAGCGCTTCGCGCACCGGGATCTTGCTGACGCCAAAGCGCTTTGCGATTTCTTCCTGCCGCAAGGCTTCGCCAGGAAGCAGCACGCTGGTCACGATCTCGTCCTTGAGAGTCTCGTAGATGGGGATGGCTGTCGATTTTGCTTCGGACATTTCGCTCATAGTTCTGCTTAACATGATTTCCGGCTTGCTTTCCAATCTCGGCAAGGGCGAGTTGTCGTTAATCCCGCACAACCATGACTGAACAGTCGGCATGGCGCACCACTCTGGCCGCGTTGGGTCCAAGCAGATAGTCTCGCGCTTCCGGATGGTGCGACGCCATAACGATGAGATCAGCCGCAAGCTTTTCGGCTGTTTCGATGATCTGGTCGTAAATGGCGCCATGCGTGACGATGTGCTGGACTTTCATGCCGGACAGATCATGTGCCTCGGTGAAGGCGTGCAGTCTCTGGCGGGCCGCTTCAGTGGCCTTTGCTTGAAACCCTTCAGGAAAGAAGGTGGAGGCAAAGGAAGCGAGAGGTGGCACAACGGTCATGAAGTGCAGGGTTGCGTCATGGCGAGTGGCCAGATCGAGGGCAGCTTCAACAACCTTCTCGTTTACATTCGACGCATCCAGGTCGATTGGAATGAGGATGTGTTCATACATAGGACGCTACCTCCTTTTTTCGGCGGCGAGCCAATTGTGCGAGAACAAGCAGAACAAGTGCTGCGTAGGCAGGTATATAGAACAGTTCCTCAGGCATGCGGGCATTTGGCCGGCTCAGTTCAAGCACCTTCCAGTCGAAGTCGACGCCCCATTTCTGAGCTGGACTGTTGAAATCGACATTGTCGACGAAAACATCGCGTCCCTCGAACCGCATCGTCATGCCGGTCGCTGTTTGCAGTCGGTCTTCTCCGGTTTCGCCTGTCGGGCCGAGAGGGATGGCAATTTTTCGCCGGATCATGTCACCTGAAAAGTTTTCACCCTCCATGAGCATCTGGATCTGGGCATTGTCTTCGGCGTTTCTGACGGTCTCGTGAATTGCATCGGGGGGAACGGCCGTAAACGGTGGCTGCACCAGATCGAGCCAGAAGGCGGGGCGAAGCAGCGATAGGGCAATTACGAGCATCAGGGCACTTTCGACCTTGTATAGGCGCACGAACATGAAGCCCTGTGTTGCCGCCGCGAAGACGCACATTGCAATTGTCGATGACACGATGATCATCGCCGCGCTCCACCAGTTCTCAACGCCGATCAGGAGCATTTCGGGATTGAAAACGAAGATGAACGGCAAAATGGCTGTTCGAAGGCTGTAATAAAATGCCTGAATGCAGGTCTTCATCGGATCTGATCGGGCGACGGCCGCACCCGCAAAACTGTCGACCGCGACAGGCGGTGTCGTGCCCGACATCAGTCCGAAATAAAAGACGAACAGATGAACCGCGAAGAGCGGAATGATCAGACCGTTCTGGGCGGCGAGGGTTACCAGAGGCTGAGCCATGACGCTTGCCACAACGATGTAGTTGGCCGTGGTTGGCAGTCCCATACCCAAAACGACGCACATGATCGCGGTAAACAGCAACATGATCATCACGTTGCCTCCGGAAACGGCATTGATGATTTCCGTCATCAGAAGACCGAGACCTGTGAGTGAAACCACGCCGACAATGATCCCTGCCGCTGCCATGGCGACAGCAATGCCGACCATGTTGCGCGAACCTGCAATAAAGCCCTGGATAAGATCGGAAAATCCGGCCTTGAAGGCAGACGGATAGTTTAAGGGACCGGCAGTCCGGAAAAATGCCATGAGTGGTTTCTGGGTCAGGATGATAAAGACCATGACCAGAATGGCCCAGGATACGGATAGTCCCGGAGACAGCCGCTGGACCATCAGGCACCAGACAAGTACTCCGATAGGCAGAACGAAATGAAGGCCTGCCATCAGCGTCGGCTTCAGTTCGGGAATTTCAATCAGCGGTGCATTGGGATCGTCGATTTCCAGTTCAGGATAACGTGCGGCAATCCTGAGCAGCCAAAGATAGAGACCGGCCATGAGGAGCCCGGCAATGGGTGTTGCCAGTGAGCCGGTTGTGGCCTGAAGGCCAGTCGCTATCGTGAAAACAATGCCGCTGATCAAGGCAACGGCTCCGAACCCGAAGAGGAAACTCCAGATCCTGGCGAGCAGCGAGGACTCCCGCACCTTGGCCAGCACAGGCATGTTCGCTTTCACGGCTTCCAAGTGCACGATGTAAAAGAGGCCGATGTAGCTGACGATTGCGGGCACAAAGGCATGCAGCACGACCTCAAAATAGCTGATGCCCACAAACTCGGTCATCAGGAAGGCCGCGGCGCCCATCACCGGAGGCATGATCTGGCCGTTGATGGATGAGGACACTTCGATTGCACCGGCCTTTTCACCCGAAAAGCCGATCCGTTTCATAAGCGGTATTGTGAAGGTTCCGGTTGTCACGACATTGGCAATGGCCGATCCCGAGATCAGTCCGGTCAGGCCGGATGAAACAACCGCAGCCTTGGCTGGGCCTCCTCGCAAGTGACCCAGCATCGAGAAGGACAGCTTGATAAAGAAGTTGCCAGCTCCCCCCTTGTCCAGCAGTGCCCCGAACAGGACGAACAGGAAGATGAAACTGTTGGAAACACCAAGCGGCAGGCCGAAAACGCCTTCCGTCGTCAGCCACATGTGATCAACGTAGCGGTTCAGGCTAAAGCCACGATGAGAGATCAGATCCGGCAGGGTTGGGCCAAGAAATACATAGGCAGAAAACAGAACCGCGATCACAACGAGTGACAGGCCCAGCACACGACGGGTGATTTCCAACACCAGGGCGATGCCGACCATCGAAACGACTGTTTCAGCCAAAGTGCGCTGACCGCCCGCATGATTGACGACGTCGCGATAGAAAACGACGATGTAAAGTGCGCAGGCTGCCGCAACAATGCCAAGGATCCAGTCGTAACCCGGAATGTAGCTTCTGGGGGACTGGACAAAGGCAGGAAAAGTCAGGAAACCAAGCAGGAGCGCGAACGCCAGGTGAATGGCCCTTTGCTGACTGTCATCGATCAACCCTATCCCCGTCACAAACGGCAAGGGAGAGGCCATGTAGAGTTGATAAAGCGGCCAGCACAGAGCGACAGCGAAGATGACCCGTTTCGACAATCCGGAGGGATTGCGCGCTCCGGTGTCGTTTTCGGCAATCAGGTCGTCGAGTTCTTCCCGATGAGATTTGTCGGTCACGGTCCCCTCCCGTTTAGGCGGGCGTGCCGAATGAGCACGCCCGCTGGACTTTCAAGCGATTACTTGATCAGACCGACTTCGCGGAAATAGCGCTCGGCACCTGGATGGAACGGCACGGACCGTCCGTTGACGACGGCGCCATCGCGGCTGACAGCAACGTAAAGTGTTGATTGCGCCTTGAAGTCTTCGAAGTTGTCGAAGACGGATTTCACCATGTTGTAGATGACTTCCTCGTCCGCATCGGCAGAAGCAACCAGTGTCGCGGGCAGGCCCCAGGTCACCCGCTCTTCATCCTGTCCGCGGTAGGTTCCGGCCGGAATGACCGATTTACCGTAGTAGGGAATCTCAGCGATCATCGCGTCGATCGTGTCGTCATTCCAGTTGAGGACGTTTGCATCACAGGTGTTGGTCGCCTCCGTGATGGAAGAGGCCGTTACGCCGGTCGTATAGAAAAAGGCGTCGATCTTGCCGTCGCAAAGCGCCTGTGCCTGTTCACGAGAGGTAAGGCGGGTGGCCTGACCGAAAAACGCCTCCGGATCGGTGCCATAGCGCGACAGAGCAAACGTCATCGTTGCCTCGGTTCCGGAACCTGCATTGCCGATGTTGACGGTTTTGCCCTTCAGTCCGGAAAAGTCGGAAACGTCCTGGTCCGACCTGGCAACAAGGTGTGCCGTATCGAGGTGGAGCGAGAACAGGAAACGAAGGTTTTCGTTAGCACCGTTTTCCTCGAACTTCGAGGAACCGTTATAGGCGTGGTAGAGCCAGTCCGCCTGTGCGATGGCTACGTCCATCTCGCCTGCCTGGATGGACCGCAGATTGGCAACTGAGCCACCGGTTGATTCAACCGTGCAACGAATGTTGTGGCCCTGGGCCTTCCGGCTTTTGTTCAGAACATTGCAGATAAATCCGCCGGTCGGGTAGTAACCGCCACCAATTCCCGCTGTTCCGATGTTTACAAACTTGCGATCTTGCGCGGATGCTCCGCCGGCAATCGCCACGGTGATGGCCGCCGCGGCGGCAAGTCTTGAGAAATTGTACATCTCTTTTCCCTCGCTCAGATGAGAACACTTGAGTTCGAACGCGCGTGACCGCGTTTTTGATTTCTTCTTCCGGAAACCACCGATTTGCCGCAGACGAGCCCGTTTCAGGGGATCAGAAAGCTGTGCTGAACATGATTTCGAATTCAATTCTTGATTATCGTATACAATTTTGTCAAGAATGAATAATAAATGACATCGAGCCGACCTTGCGCAAGTCTCAATGATCTGCGCAGCAACTGCGTCGGCAGGCAGGCCATGGCCCGGGGCAACCAATGATCCGGAGCCAAGGGCAAAAGAGAGGAAAACGGCACATGAAATGCGATGTCGCGATCATTGGGGGCGGGATCATGGGATCCGCAGCCGCCTATTTCCTTGGTCGAAGCGGCAAGGCAGGTGAAGTGGTGGTCATCGAACCGGACCCTTCCTATCAATTCGCAACCACCCCGCAGGGAGCTGGTGGTGTCAGGCAGCAGTTCAGCGTCGCCGAAAACATCCAGATGTCCCGTTTCAGCCTGGATTTTTACAAGGGTTTCGCCGATGAAGTCGGGGAAGTGCCGGATCTTCCGGATTTAGGCTTTGCCAGCCAGGGATATCTGTTTGTGGTCACCCGGGAGGGCGAGGAAACGCTCAGGCGGAATCAAGAACGTCAGTCTTCCTTCGGCGTGAATGCCGAATTGATTGACTATCCGGAAGTGCGGCGCAGGTTTCCATCTATCGAGCGCGACAACATCGTGCTTGGTTGCCACACACCCGATGATGGCTGGATCGATCCGAATGCGGGTCTTTGGGGTTTCCGCCGTGCGGCAGAGCATCTTGGCGCAAGCTATGTAAAGGCCCGTGTGACCGGTATGACGGCTGACGAACGTGGTGTGAGATCTCTCACGCTCAGCGACGGTCAAACGGTGGAAGCCGACTTTTTCATCAACACTGCAGGTCCATGGGTTGCCGATATCGCAGGGATGTCGGGTGGCGACCTGCCGGTCGTGCCAATGTGCCGTGTGCAGCACTATTGGAAATGTGCAAGTGATGTGGAGCCGTTACCGCTGGTCAAGGACGAAAGCGGCATGTTCTTCCGTCCGGAAGGTGAAGGATTTGTCGGTGGTCGTCCAAGCTTTGAGATCGAGCCGGGGTTTGTCGAAGACATCGGCCGTGGCTACTTTGCCAATTATTTCGAGGAAACGATCTGGCCGATGATGGCCGCCCTTGTGCCGAAATTCGAAGAAATACGCCTGGAGAGCAGTTGGGCCGGTCATTACGCGCAAAACACGCTCGACGGAAACATGATCATCGGGCGCTATTCGCCGGGGCACGACAACATCATAACCGCATGCGGATTTTCCGGGCACGGGATCATGCATGCTCCCGCGGTCGGCCGTGCGCTGTCGGAGCTTGCGCTTCATGGCCGATACGAAACCCTGGACTTGTCACGGTTGGAAATCGGGCGCGTTCACCGGAACGAGCCGCTTGCCGAGGTTGGAATCAAGTAAATGAGCGATCGAATCTTCGAAGTGGCCATTATCGGCACGGGCATTATCGGCATTTCGACAGCGTACTATCTTGCCAAAAACCATGATGTTTCGAACATCGTGCTGATCGACCGGGATCAGCCAATGGCCTTCACGTCTGCGCAATCTGGAGAAAACTACCGCAATTGGTGGCCCCATCCGGCGATGGTGAATTTCACCAATCGGGGTATCGATCTCATGGAAGAGATCGCCAGGGCGGGCAACAACAGCATCAATATGACCCGGCGCGGATATTCCCTCGTCACCAGATCGGACAACATCGACGAGCTGGTAGGGGAGTTGCACAAAGGTCTTGGCGAAAGCGCCGAGCACCTGTTGCGCTTTCACGATGACCGGAATTCTTCGGCTTACAAAGCCGCGGCAAGACCTGACTGGGAAGAGGCTCCTGATGGTGTTGACATTCTCAGCGGTCACTCGCTGATCGGCCAGCATTTCCCATCGTACTCCAAAGACGCTCGGAACATTATCCATATCCGCCGGGGAGGGGACATCAGCGGGCAGCAATTAGGAATGTTCATGCTGGACTTCCTTAGGGAAAAAGGTGCGGTGCGGCTGGGTGGCTCCGTTGAGGACATTGAGAAAGGCGATGGTTTCAGGGTTCGGATAGGCACGGCAGACGGAAAAAAGACCGTTCACGCGGCGAAAATCGTGAATGCCGCCGGTCCGTTTGCCGGCAGGATAGCGGAAATGCTCGGTGTCGACCTTCCGATCTACAACACCTTTCAGCAGAAGATCGCGTTTGAAGACCGGGCGAAGGCCATCCCCCGCAATATGCCCTTCACCATCGACCTGGATGCCCAGCACATCAATTGGTCGGAGGAGGAGCGCGCCATGTTGCTGGAAGACACGGACTTCAGCTGGCTGGCGAAGGAAATGCCGGGAGCAATCCATTGCAGGCCAGACGGCGGTGACAACGGTACCTGGATCAAGCTCGGTTGGGCGTTCAATGAGAAAGTCGCGGACGCAACCTGGGAGCCGCCGCTGGATGATAACTTCCCGGATATTGTTCTGCGCGGAGCCTCGCGTCTGAACCCGTCTCTCAAGACCTACCTCGGACAATTGCCCCGCCACATGCATCACTATGGTGGCTGGTACACGATGACGGATGAAAACTGGCCGTTGATCGGACCGATGAGTGTCGAGGGAGCCTTCATGAACTGCGCATATTCAGGCTTCGGCACTATGGCGGCCACAGTCGGCGGTGAGCTATGTGCGGCTTGGATCGCTGGTGCAGCCCTTCCGGATTATGCAGAAAACTTCTCGCTGCTTCGCCGGAAAGACACCGAGCTCATGAAAAGCCTGCTCGAAGGTGCAAAAGGGGTCCTTTAAACAGGCAGAAGCCGCTTCGGTTCAGATCAAATCTGTGCCGGGTCGGCCAGTTCGTAGTGCCGGGCGACTTTGAGCAATGACTTTTCAAGAAAGGCGTGAGCGCTGGAGAACTCCTCTCCGCTGCGGGCCAGGAGCGCGATATCCCGGTTTGCCGTTCCCATTGCGATGGGTTTGATCGCCACGCCATCGCGGTAAACGGCCTGTTGTCTGGCATAAAGGTCGGGAAGAATGGCGACGCCGATTCCGGAGGCAGCCATGAGCAATACAGAATCGAGCGTTGTTCCTTCATATTCATCAGACACCACGCCGCCGCATTCTGCCGCCAGCGCGAAGGCAATCCTGGAGAGGCGGTGGCTCTGATCAAGCGTCAGAAACAGGCGTCCTTCCAGATCAGGGGCAGACACATCGCCTGTGATTTTTGCAAGTGGGTCGTCGGAGGCGACACCGATCCATAACCGTTCATTGAACAGCCTTCGCTGCATCGTGTTGGCGTGATCCTCCGGTGTCGAAATGATGAGATCGAACAAGCCCGACTTCAGTCCGGTTTCCAGGTCATGGGTATTCTGGTCGCGCACGATCACACGGAGCCCGGGATGTTCCCGGTGCAAATCTCTGACGACCGGCGGCAACAGAAACGGGCCGATCGAAGGCAGGACGCCCAATCGCAACCGGCCGGAAAAGGGGACATCCGACATCATTGCGCCACGCAGGTCCTGAACCTGTCCGATAATTTGCTGGGCACGCCGCACAAACTCTTCACCCTTTGCAGTGGTCAAGACACCGCTGCGCCCGCGCTCGAACAGGCGAATGCCGAGTTCCGCTTCCACTGTTGAAACCTGAGCTGAAAGACTGGGCTGGCTGACATTGAGAGCGTCGGCTGCCAGGCTGAAGCGACCGAGGCGATGGATGGTGACTACATATTCGAGCTGGCGTAGGGTCGGGCGCATTTTTCATAGTTTGTAACTAAGTAAAAGGTAGAAACATAGTATTGGAACTATCCGTTTTGACAAGGCATGTCCGCTCGACATCACAGCACGAGACCCGCCATGCCATCCATCATCGATTCCCTGTCCAGTAATCTGCTCGTCCCGACAATTCTTTTCTTCGCTCTCGGGTTGCTGGCAGCGTTTGCCAGGAGCGACCTGTCGATCCCCGCCGGTGCAGCGAAGTTCATGTCGCTCTATCTTCTCCTGTCCATCGGATTCAAAGGTGGAGCCAGCCTGGCCTCACATGGCCTGGATCTAGGGTTGTTTCTGGCTCTTGCAGCAGGTGTCTTTCTTTCCTTTGCGATCCCGTTCGTGGCATTCCTGTTGCTGCAGATCATGACCCGGCTGGACCGCATGAATGCCGCGGCGGTGGCCGGGCACTACGGTTCGATCTCGATCGTAACTTTCGTCACCGCCACGAGCCTTCTTGAACTGACGGGCCTCTATTACGACGGTTACATGGTTGCGGTGGCTGCTGCGATGGAAGTGCCTGCTATTCTGTCGGCCCTGTGGCTCGTTCATAGAGGAGGCGGGCACAGCACGAGTTCTCCCGGCCTTTGGCGTGATCTTCTTGCGAACGGATCGATTGTTCTCTTGACGGGCAGCTTCGCCATCGGGGCAGTTACCGGAGGTCAGGGCATGAAGATGATTGCTCCCTTTATCGTGACCCCCTTTACTGGCGTTTTGTGCCTGTTCCTGCTGGATATGGGTCTGTCTGCCGGTCGCAGCTTGTTGACCAACCGGCACATGCTGTCCTGCGGGTTGTTCGCATTCGGGGCCATCATGCCACTGGTTGGTGCGGCCATGGCATGGGTGATGGGCACGCTGATTGGACTGCCTGCCGGGAGCCTGTTTCTGCTGATGGTACTGGCAGCCTCCGCCTCCTACATCGCGGTGCCCGCAGCCATGAAAATCGCCCTGCCGGAGGCCGAGTCAGGCGTTTATCTGACCCTTTCGCTGGGTGTTTCGTTTCCATTCAACATCACGGTTGGACTACCGATCTACCTATGGCTGGCGACGTCCTAGAACCCGGCATGCCATCTGAATAGCCTCGCTCCAGAAGTGAACCGGGAACATCCGGTCGTGTGCAAAACGAGAAAGTGAGGGTTTTCTCTCAACTCTCTCGCTGGCTTTGCAGCCAGTTCATGAAGTCCTTGACGCTGTCCTGCGTTCCAACTCTTCTTGGACAGGCAAGAAAATAGCCATAGTCGGACAACTGCTGATCCGACAGACGGAAAAGCCTGGCGTCCTCAAGTTCACGCTCTACGAGGGTGTCCAGAAGAGCAATCCCCTGTCCGTCCATGACAGCCTGAACCCTGACATTTGGATCTGGAATGATCAGGGTATCCCGTCTCGCCTGATGCGGAAGACCAGTAATATTGAGCCAATCCGTCCAAGCATTGCTATCGTCGTGGTCTCTTAGCAGTGTGAAACGGGAAATCGCTCGTTTCATGCCTACCGTGTCGACCAGTTTGAGCGCATCGGCATTGCCGACGGGAAAAGCAGGTAACGGCATGAGCGGTAGAATTTCCGCGTCGTTCCAGTGTCCGTTGCCCCATCTGATAGCGACATCGACACCCTGGGCGTCCAGATCGAACATCCGGATCATCGGTTGAAGCCGCAGTTGGATGTCGGGATACTCCTGCATGAATGACATCAGTCTGGGTGAAAGCCACCGGGCGGCGAAATAGGTCGACACGCCGACAGTCAGAGTGCGGGTGGACAATCCCTTCAATGCCAGGATTTCAGCCTCGATGTCCTGATAGTGAGCTTGGCAGGCGGTCAATAGCATTTGGCCATCGGCCGTCAGCTCAACACCCCGCGCGTTTCTTTGAAAAAGTGTGAGGCGCAGGTCTGCCTCCAGCGTCTTGATCTGGTAGCTGACCGCCCCCTTGGTCATGTGCAGCGCATCAGCTGCGTCCGAAAAACTTCGGTATCGGGCAATCTCGATAAACAGACGCAGGGTATCGTGGTGATGGAATTCGATCGGCATTCCCAAGCGTACAAAAAATTTGAACGATTAGGCAAAAAAATATCGATTGTTGGCAGTAATTTTTCAAGAAAAATGCCTCTGAGTGAATTTTTCGGAGGTGAGTGCGTTGGGAAACTTGAACACCCAAGAGCGAATTTCCAGACGAAACAGAGTGCGAAGAAGGCGGTCGGTCCAGCATGTGGGAACACTTGCAACGCCTGCGTTTCAACGGCGCAGGATACCGGCCTACAACCTTTTGAGTGATGCCGAGCTTGCGCGGATTGAAGATCAGGCGGACTGGATTCTTGAGCACATAGGTGTGGAATTTCGCGGCGACCAGGATGCACTTTCTCTTTTTGAAGCCGCTGGTGCCCAAGTTGATGGTTCCCGCGTAAGGTTTGCTCCCGGACAAGCCCGGCAGCTGTGCTCAACCGCACGGCCCGAGTTTCAATTGCACGGACGTGACCCGGCTCACACTGTTGCGCTGGGCGGAGACAACCTTGTGCTGATGCCGGGTTACGGTTCTCCTTTCGTCACCGACCTTGCTCGGGGACGGCGGTACGCGACGCTCACGGATTTCCAGAACTTCGTGAAGCTTTCTCATCTTTCGCCGTGGTTGCATCATTCTGGCGGCACCGTTGCCGAGCCCACGGATATCCCGGTCAACAAGCGTCATCTGGACATGATGCAGGCTCATCTCGTCCTGTCGACCAAACCTTTCATGGGCGGTGTCACGTCTCCGGAGTGTGCAAAAGACAGCATCGATATGGCACGGCTGGTTTTTGGTGCTGAGTTCATGGCGGAACATGCCGTGATGCAGGCCAATATCAACGTGAACTCTCCATTGGTCTATGACGATACAATGTCGGGTGTGCTGCGTGTCTATGCTGCGGCAAACCAATGTGTGTGCGTGTCGCCGGCCATTTTCGCCGGAGCCATGGGTCCACTTTCACCTGCTGCCGTTGCTGCGCAAACCCTGGCTGAGGCAATGGTCGGTATCGCCCTGGCGCAGCTTGTGCGGCCTGGTTGTCCTGTCGTCTTCGGCAGTTTTCATTCATCAATGAACCTCAAGAGCGGCGCGCTGACTTTCGGTTCTCCCGAAGCCAACATGACGACAATGGCGCTCTCGCAGTTGGGTCGCAGATTGGGTGTGCCGGTGCGGTCTGGGGGCGGGCAGGTGACCGCGTCAAACGCAGCAGATGGCCAGGCGATGCAGGACAGCGCCGATGCCATGTGGGCGACCCTGCTGTCAGGCGGGCATCAGGTCTGGCATGCGGCGGGCTGGCTCGAAGGCGGGCTGGTGATGTCCTACGAGAAATTTATCATGGACCTCGATCACTGCGGCGCGATGTTGAAAATGCTGCAGGGTTTCGGTGTTGAAGATGAAGACTTTGGACGTGATGCCTACAGCGAAGCTGGTCCAGGTGAGAACTTCCTGTCTACCGGCCACACGTTGCGCCATTACGCATCCGCAAATTTCCAACCGCAAATACCCGAGGCGGGTCCCTTCGAGACCTGGGAAGAAAACGGTCATCTGACTGCAGAGCAGCGTGCAGCGGTACAGTGGCAACAGATGCTTGCGGACTACCAGACCCCACCGATGCAGGACAGCATCCGCACTTCGCTGGCTGAATTCGTGGCCGAGCGAAAAGCGGCGATGCCGGACGAGTGGTACTAAAGAGGATTTCAAATGACCGAACAATCGAACAGGGTTTCAGCTCTTGCGTCACGCCACATTGCACTCGGGTCAGGGTTGGAAGACTGGAACGGGATGGGCACTGCCTGGACCTACCATACCGATCCGAATGACGAACACGATGCCGTGCGGGAGAGGGCCGGCATGTTCGACATGTCGCCACTGAAGAAGGTCTATGTGCGCGGTCCGGATGCGGAGCGTGTACTGGATCATCTGACGACGCGTGATCTCACGAAACTGGTGCCTGGAACGGCGGCATATCTGTGTGTGCTGACGGAAGCCGGTGGCATTGCTGATGATGCGATCGTATCGAACAATGGCAATGACGAATGGATGATCGTGCATGGCTCCGGCGACACGATGGCGCTACTCGAGGCCTCGGCAGAAGGTAAGGATGTCTCCCTGGAGTTTACCGATGAATTGCACGACCTGTCGGTGCAGGGACCAACATCGCTTGAGATCCTGAACGCACATTCTGACATCGACCTTAGCCAACTGGATTACTTCGAACATGCGCCCGCCATGCTGTTTGGCCATGCCTGCCGGATTTCCAGGACTGGTTACTCAGGCGAACGCGGTTATGAAATCTTTGCTGATGGTGGGGTCGTCACCGAAATCTGGGACAAGCTGGTTGAAGCTGGCGTGATGCCCTGTTCCTTCACCGCGCTCGACAAGGTTCGGATCGAAGCAGGTCTTCTGTTTTACGGCTACGACATGAGCGAACGGAATTCGCCTTGGGAGGTGGGGCTTGGATTCACGATCAACCAGTCCAAGGGGGACTTTCGTGGCAAGCAGGCAGTTTTGACGGCAAAGGGCAGGGAGAAAATCTCCAATATCTGCCTCGACATAGATCATCCCGACATGGTGGACGGAGGTGAGGTTCTGCTGCTTGGTGACGAGAAGTTGGGGGTGATCAACAGCCCCTGTTATTCGCATCGGATGGCAAAGTCTCTTGCTCTTGCACATGTCAGGCCGGGGATCGCAATCGGATCTGTCCTGAATGTCAGGAGCGACACACTTGAGACAACCGCAACGGTGGTAGAAAGCCCCGTCTATGATCCACAAAAGTCTCGTACTCACGCGTGATCGAGAGAGCATCACCATCTGTCCGGACCCTGGCTCTTGAAGAGCAGCAGCGGGAAAAATCCGAGTGAGGAATTCAATGAAATTGAAACGAGTTATTGCGGCGCTGATATCATATGCCGCTCTTGCGGTTTGGCCTGTTGCGGCGGAAGAAGGTCAAAGCGGTCATCCGGTTTTCTTTGTTGTCACTTCGGATCAGGCGCAGGCAACCAACGATCGGTTGGAGTTGTCCGGTGATGTGCATGTGACCTGGGCAAAGGAACACCCGGGGCGGGAGGCCGGTACGATCAGTGGCTCTGAGCTGGTGAAGACATGGCAAGTCGGCCCGAACAGTTTTCAGGCAGACCCACCAAATGCAATTTTAACCGGCGCTGGAAGCGAGGGGCGGGTGCAGGCAGTCGTTGAGCTAACCTCGTCTGCATCGACCAATGACGACCTCAGTTTTACGTACAAGCTGCTCCACGGTCAGATCCCAGCACAGATTTCTGGTGCGTCACTGTTTATCGACGGTGGTGGCTGCGGCATGGGGTGCTAGGTCGAGAGGGCCTGTCAAATCGAAGTCCGGTTGGGAAAACAAATGAAAATCAAGTTCTCCATCGTTGGGCTGTTGCTGTTGATTTGTACGGCAATGGCTCCTGCACACGCCGCAGACATGCAGCAGAACAAAAGGGTCTACTTTGCCGTCTTCGCTGACCAAGCGTCGGCGACGGAGGAGCACATCATGTTTTCAGAGGACCTTGAAGTTACCTGGGTATCCGATCGTCCCATGAGGGAAGCGGGAGTTATGGGCGGAACTGAGTTTCTGAAGTCCTGGAGGTCAGGTCCGGACAGTTTTCTGGTCAATCCTCCAAACGCGGTGTTGACCGGGGCCGGTCCTGACGGCCGCGTTCATGTCGTCGTTGAGTTGATGTCACCCGAGGCGACCGGGGGCGGGATCAGTTTCACCTACAAGCTGCTCCATGGGCAGATTGTTCCAAAGATGACTGCAGCATCTCTGTTCATTGACCCGGCAACCTCCGGGGGCCAGTTCATTTTCTCCAGCGAGGCCCTGTGACCTCCAGAAGTTGCAAAATCAGCCCTTGTTAGAAAGCAGGCAGCCGATGAAGTTTGAAAGAGCGATAAAGGGTGCGGTTCTCGCCTTTTTTCTAAACGTGCCTTTGGTGCAGGCAGATGAACCGACATTGCCGCCGGAAAATATTCCTGTTTTCTACGTACAGCACGGCCAAACGGCAACATTCGATGGACACAAGCTTGTCTTGGAGTATGTCCCGCACACCACCTGGTTTTCTGATCATCCTGACCGATTGGCCGGCTCTATGACTGCAGAGGTTTTTCTTGCGGCTTGGGAACCGGGTGGGGCGTTTGCCGGTGACCCACCCAATGCCGCGCTGGTTTATCACGAAGGTGACAATGGAAAGACGGCAATAATCACACTGAGTTCAGTCAAGATTCATGACGACGCCGGAATTGAATACGAAGTGGAAGTCATCAAGGGGCCACTTCCAACGAATGCAAAAAATGTCACTTTATTCGTCGATCCGGGAGGGAGAACCAATCCAACCGGCGGATGAGCAGCAGCTTCCTGCGTTTACCGTTTACGCGAATGATCTGATTGACGGGTTGGCAAGCAAACATGCTTGGATGAAGTTGCACTCCTCAGATTGATATTGCTGGTTTTGCTTTGGTGTCATTTCTGCGCTTAGGGCCTCCAGTTCCGGTTTCTTGCGTCACATGCCGCATATGCGCTCGCTGGTCGACTGGAGGGCTGCATAGAGAACCGGGATCATCAAAAGACCGAGTGTGCTGTGCCCTTCTCGGCGGCGACGCCGGTCAGGAGCACCATTCCTAAATGACCAGATTGTCGAATGTTCGACCAATAGTTTCGCAGCAGACTGCTTTGATTATGGGCACTTTTTGGGAGCATATTGTGCCTGTTGTACATGTAGAAGCAGTAAATCATTATTTTTATTGATGTTTTCTCTTATTTTTCGAGTTGGC
>JBCCVB010000090.1:0-28011 GCA_039195965.1 Pseudomonadota bacterium | reverse complement strand
GAAAGCTCTGGAGCATCCTGGTAACTTCCGCGACCAGCGAAGAAAGCGAACTGCCCCAAGACATCAAGAACAATATTGCGTCTCTTGGCGTCTTCATTTTCAAGCAGACAATGTCGGTTATCACTTCGGATGATGCCAACAAGCTGAATTCGATCATAAGCATCAATCGAGCGATCGCCGAAGGGTTGAGAGCGCGACAGGAATAAAGATCACTGGCAAAGTGATCCCGATAGTCCGCAGTCCAAAGGATGCGGACTGTTTTTTTGCTGTGTGATCAAGAGTTTCTGGTGTCGTCAAACGTCAACAGCCATGCACTGCCAGACCGATTTGTCTTCATTCACAGATTCTAAGGCTCAAAATCCCGGCACTTACTGCATCAGCTGTCATCACCCGATTGAGGTTCGGTCAAGTGATGAACGACGCCGACCAGAACCTGCAAGCCCTTGAGCAAGGTCTCCCTGTCGCCTTCCGGAACGCTTGCCAGCATTGTCGTAACTCTTTGCCGCCACTCGGTTCTGATGGAAACGACTATCTTGTGCCCCTCTTCAGTGAGATACAGTTCTGAAGCCCGCGTATCGCTTGCAGATGTCCGCTTGTAGACAAGTTCCTTCTTGAAAAGACTTCCGAGACTGCGGCTGACTGTCGATTGAAAGATACCCGACTGCGCTGAAATTGCTGTCACGCCACAACCCGGCTGATCACACACCGACGCCAGAATAATAAGGTGCTGATTGCTCAACCCGTGCGCCCTCGCCTCTTCCGGACGATATTGCATCAGCTCTACTGCCAATCTTTCAAGCGCAAGCGCCGCCCGGCGTTCCGGCGGCAATTTGGCCACTTGGTTAAGCTCCTTGTTCACTCTCTCCCCCTTCCCTGTCTCTCAGACTGAGCTTTGGCGTTCGCCTATCCTGAATTACTTGCCGACACGCGATGCATAGATTGACCTCTTTTTACATTCAAGCTTTTGAAAGGATTGACTAACATAAGCAGGGCAAACGCAAATGCACCCACAACATTCGAACCTGACAGCTGCGCCGCAGCGCCACGCAATCCGAGCCACCTGGCTCAGCCGTGGGTCACCGCTTGCCAGGAAAATCAGGATCAAGGTATCGGCAAGCGCCGAATTCGCAATTCCAACAAGGATCAGGCTGCGCCCATCAAGGGAGTGAAGTCGTCCAAAATACAGCACAGCTCCACATACTGCCGCCGCACCACCTATTGCGCCAAGACTTTGAACTCCAGCACCAGCCAGCGGGAACGCGATTTTTGACAAAAACCATATCAGCTATCGCACCGGACCGATTTTGAAATCGGTCCCGGTGAAAATGTTCCGGCCGTTGAGTTGAAGAGGCAGATTTTCGATTTCGAAGCCTGCGGCAGTGGGGTCTCCCCCACTTGCCTGTTCTCATGTTTCTTTTGGTGTGACGCTCACCATTCGTAGCTCAGTCTTGCCTTGATGGCGCGTCTTTCACCGTAATAGCAGGAATTCACTCCAGCACAGGAGGCCACGTATTTTTTGTCGAAGAGATTGCTGACGTTTAGAGACAATTGCGCATTCCCCAGCTTGTACCCGGCGGCGGCATCCGCCACGACGTAAGATGGAACTTCGAGGGTGTTGGCAGAATCTGCATATGATTCACCGATGTATCGAACACCCGCACCAATGCGCAGTCCTTCCAGTTTGTCTGAAAACGTGTGATTCAGCCAAAGCGAAGCCATCTGCTGCGGCACGCCAATCGGGACCTTTCCCTGATCCCCCCTGTTGGATTTCGTAATCTCAAGATCATACGCAGTATAGGATGCCAGCAGATCCCAACTCTCGAACAGGTTTGCCTGCGCCTGCAACTCGATGCCGCGAGACCGCACTTCACCTGTCTGAACGCTGAATGCCGGATTGTTCGGGTCGGTTGTCAGCACATTGTCACGAGTCAGATCGAACAACGCCGCAGTCAGTCGAATACGATCCTGAGGGTCCTGATACTTGACACCAACCTCATATTGCTGGGCTTTTTCCGGTTCGAAACGATTGCCATCCGCATCGGTTCCCGAAACCGGATTGAATGAGGTCGAGTAGCTCACATAGGGTCTGACGCCCGGGAACACCTCGTAGTTCGCTCCAAGTCGGCCCGTCA
This sequence comes from Pseudomonadota bacterium, assembly GCA_039195965.1. Lineage (GTDB taxonomy): Bacteria > Pseudomonadota > Alphaproteobacteria > Rhizobiales > Stappiaceae > Roseibium. The sequence continues at coordinate 25,879 of JBCCVB010000090.1, read as the reverse complement.
AAGCACTATCGAAGGATTTGGTGGTGGTATTGGACAAGTGGTTGGTCAGAGTGCTGTTGACCCAGTCCTGACGAAGACCACCAACAATGTCGAATTTATCGGTGATGGAAATCTGATCCTGGACATAAAGGCCAAGCTGATTGGATCTGGTCGTCGTGTCCGTTGTGTATGCGGGCGTTGCCACATCCAGTCCATAAACAGGATTGGTCAGATCAAGCGCATAAAGAAGCGCTGTCGCCGGAGCTGACTGACCGTAGCGATTGACGAAATCCTCGTATCGGTAGTCCACGCCAGCCAGGAAGCGGTGTTGTGCAAAACCGGTTGCAAACTCCCCTTCCACATGAGTGTCAGTTTGAAATGCTGAAATCGAGTCATCAGACTTCAATGCCAGGCGTGCAAGCAGAGTGTCCGGCAGGAACGGACTGTAAAAGCTCGCAAGTCCAACACCATAAAGAGTTTCGTAGTTCGTCGAAACGTAGGAATATCTGCTGCTCTGCGAGAGCTTCAGACCGTTGTCGAATTCATGGTCAAACTCATAGCCCAGCAGCAACTGGTTTCGGTCGTAGTCATCGAAGTTGGTGTCACCAGTAAACAGATCAGTCGGAATTCGGCCGAAGGAAGCTGCTTCCACTGTGGCGTCATAAGGCAGAAAACTTGTCGCAGTCCCCGTGTCATCCTGTTGCCACTTCGCCATCAGGGTCAGCTCGGTTCCTTCCTGCGGCTTGAAGGTAATTGAAGGCGCAAGAAAGATCCGATTGTCATCGACATGGTCCACCTGGGTTTCACTCAGTCGGCCCAACGCTACGAAGCGTCCCAGCACAGTGCCGCTTTCATTCAGCGGAGCGTTCAGGTCGACACTGACTTCGCCGCCAAGCGGATCCCTTGCGGTGACAGCGGCACGATAGAAAGTATCTTCCTGCGGACGCTTGGAAACCAGATTGACGAGCCCACCGGGACTTCCCGCACCGTACAGGGAAGAACTCGGTCCAAGGATCAGTTCCTGCCGCTCAAGCGCAATAGGGTCTATTCTGTAATTTGCAAACGCTTGAGAACGCAACTGCAAGCCGTCCAGATAAAGACCTTGTGCCTGGCCGGCAAATCCACGCAGGAAGAACCAATCGTAACGGGTATCCGATCCGTACGCTTCACTTCGAATTCCCGGAGAATACCTCAAGGCGGCTCCGACACTGTCAGCGCCTTGCATGTCAATCTGCTCTCGCGTGACAACCGAAATGGATTGAGGAATCCGATTAATGTCAGTCGCCGTCTTGGTCGCTGCGACCGACGACTTTGCAACAATCCCCTCGTCAGGACCCTTGGGGCTAACCACCTCGCCTTCGGCGGTCACAATCACAGTTTCCAGCGTAACGCCTTCGGTTCCCTGTTCCTGCCCGAACGCGGCACTGGTCAGCGCCGTTGAAATTGAAAAGAAAGTTGCCAGCCTGCGAAAGTTTGAACCTGTAATGCCAAGCCGCATTGGAGCCCCGCCTTGTTACCTCTAAAACATAGCAGTGGTATGTATTATTACATGAGTTATGCAGTCAAGTTTGATTTTGCAATGCGAGATAGTTTTATTCAGTCATCTTCAGATCGCCGCTCGGTCGCGCAATGATGTCATTTCGGAAAAGCAATAATTTGCAGTCGCTTACAGTATTTTTCGCAACGAAATATCTTGCAGATGCACATGGCAATATCCATGCAGGCAGCCACTAAAGTCGCGTCCTGTTTTCCGTTTGCCCAAACAAGGAAAAACGACTCATGGTCCACAACGACGAAATGCGGGAAACGGGAAACAGTTGAATCAGAAAAGCTCGAGCGACAAGGATCAGGGAAATGCCGTTTACCCGAAACCCGGTTACTCCCGCACCAGTTTAAGCGGGACCTGGAGAACCGGATTTTAAAATTGGCGGTGATAAGTTCGAGAACTCATCGCGACGCTCCAAGCATCTGCCTGAAAGGCAATAACTCCATTCTTCAGCACACCATCACCGACTGAGGTGATGCCGCCCCATGGCACCGCCTTCCTGTCCAAATTGCTGGCCAGGAAACCCGCCTCCCCGTTAATTTGCTCCAAATGGATCAGAGGTAATCGGACAGGCTGAGATTGAAGACGATGGAAGATGCCCGATAGGACACTTCAATGTTGTTTTGAAGCTGAAGGATTTCGGCTGCGAGCTGATCTTTGTCGACACCCTCGATCTCTGCGATCGTTCCTTCATATGTGCTTTTCATTTGCACATGTCGATCGCTGGTAAGGGAAACAGTCCGATGGGTAATGGCGATATCCGTTGCGATATCTACAATCCCGGATTGATCCACACCGGGTGGCTGCAGGATCGTCCTCAGGTTTGCCGAAAGAGCATTGTAGTATTCTTCATCGGTCTGCGTGCCGCCGGAAAAGTCCGCGGCAACAAAAGTGGCCAATGACTGCACCAGTTCAGCCAAAGGCGTTTCATTGGCCCTGACCCCGTAGTTGACTGTCAGATTTGAGTCCACGACGGCATTCTTGTCAGTACGCGGATCACTTGTTGTCGTATTCCGTCCCGTGTACCAGGCAACCGTTGTTGAACCGCCCCCAGTAAGTGCAGTGGCAGTATCGAATGGTGGCCCATCGACGCGCTGAGGCTCGTTCCCGTTATATGTGCCGAAGAACTCGTCGGACGCCCATTCATCGGAGACGGCCCGCAAAGTGGTCTGTGCCTGGCTTTGAATTTCGGCAGCCAGCGCATCGCGCAGGTTCTGTGCCGTCTCTTCCAGGTCAGCACCAACGGCGAAGGTTCCCTCTGCTTCATTCGTTGCAGCGGCAGTCAGTTCAATCGAGATCGTGTTGGTGTGATCCGGCGGCAAGCTCAGTTCAACCGTGATCTTTTCACCCAAGGTGGGCTGTCCGGTAAACTGCACATCAACACTGTCCGGATCGGAAGCTGACGGCCCCGTTATCGCAACGTTGCTCAACGTCGACGTTACGCTTGCAATGTCGAAACCGAAGTCGTGAGCACCATCCTCGGCAAGCGTGAAGGTTGAATCTGTCGGCACCGCCCCAGCGTAATTTGTCGTCAACGCGGAAGTCGTCGTCCTCCCGGTATTGGAGGCTCCAAGGTTGGCTTGGGAATATTCAGACATTACGGTTTTCAGACCGTCGACCCCACCCGAACCATTCAGGATCGCATCAAGCGTTGCAACCGGGTCGTTCACCGCATCGGTTCCACCGAAGGCATAAAATCCAGCGACTTCCGTGTTCAGGATGTTGAGTGTCTCGTTCAAAAGCAGCTCTGCGCGCGACTGCGTCTGGGTTTGACCATCGTCCTGCAGAACAAAGTCGTTGGTATCGAGCGCTGATTTTGCATCTCTTCGGATGTCTTCCAATCTCTCCAGAGACATGTTCAACGTCTCCAGATGCAGGTTGGAGACGGTGATGGTCTGCTGATAGGTCTCGATCATGCTGACTTTCTGGGTCAGCTGAATGTCCAGCAGCCGCCTGTCCCCGACATCACCGTAGGTCGATCCCACCTTGCCCCGGGCGAGCTGGGTGGTTTTTTCGGCAAGCTGGCTGTTGAGCTCACTGAGCTGTTGCGTGAGATAGGTTCTGGATGTTGTGATCGAAGAGATTGCCATTACACACCTTAAACTATTCTCAGAAGCTCATCGAAGAGTTCGTTGATCGTCTGCATGACGCGGGCATTGGCCGCATAGGCGTTTTCCAACTGAACCATGAACGCCAATTCTGCATCGAGATCCACGGCGTAGCTCTCCTCGTAACGGATGGCGAGATTCGAGGTCAGCGCTTCCTTGGATTTCGAGTAAGTCGCCGCATCTTCAGCCTGGTTGCCCTGGAACGCGACGGTCTGGTTGACGAAGTCGACCACCGATCCCTTGAAGGGAGTCGAGGAACTGCCAATTCCCGAGGTCGGATCGTAGTAATTTGAGCCGTTGCTCAGCGCATTTGCCAGATACTGCGCACGGGCCGGATCATTCGTCGTGTTTGCCGTTGGAGTGGTCTGGTAACTCACCAGCAAGGCACTGTCTGCCAGGAGGTCCGGATTGATGGCAATACCGCTTGCATAACCAAGGCGCTGCCCACCGTCTTCCAGAGAGTCGGTGAAAAGTTCCGGGGTGTCGCGCTTGTCGACGAAAATCGCCAGACCAAGACCCTGATCCGAGTTTGCGGTCACCGTGACATTGGCAGAAAGGCTTTGAACGCTTGTCGGCGCTCCTGCATCGCCCAATACCCGCAGATTGTCGGAACCGTCGTTGCTGACCTGAAGACCAGTGCTACCGAGCGCGGCTACAATATTGGTTATGTAAGTTGAGGGTGTTCCACTGGAAATATCGATGCCGAACACCGTATCATTCGGATTTGCGGTGGCTCCGTTGTCCAATGGCAACAGGGAGGGATCATCGACAGCAACGAGTGTAACAGTCTGGCTCTGACCGAGAGTGTCCGTATACTCCAGCGTGATCGTGTTGCCCGGCTGAAGAGCTGAAACGTCAAGATCAAAGCCGGTATCCGGGCCAACCGTCGCAGCCGAGCTTTCAACGGTTACATTCGAAAATGCGAGCGACATTTCCGCTGCAATGGTATCGAGCTGTTTCTGCGCTTCGACCAGGATGTCGTCTCGCAGTTCAGCGGTCGCAACCATAGCGCCGGACTTTGAACCTGCAATCAGGTCATATGTCGTTCCGCCGGGTGTCGTGACCATTACCGAGTTGCCTGCCTGCCCCGGTTGGAGCAAGTGCGTCGGAGAAAAACTCAGCGTCGAAGCCTGATTGTCCGCGTAAAGCTGCTGACCATCGGCTGTCTGGATGAAAAGTGTTTCGTTTGCGCCCTTGGTGACGGTTACGTCCAGATATCCGGATAGCTGCTCAACAAGCCTGTCTCGCTGGTCTTCCATTTCCGCGGTCGAGACGCCTGCCTGGGCGGCGTCACGAATAGCGGAGTCGATGTCTTCGATGCCGGAAAGCAATTCATTGACCGCATCCGTCTGGCGGGAGAGCGAGTCGTCTGCTTCCTGCCGCAGATCTGCGATTTGCTCATAAGAAGAGTTCAACTCACGTGCAAACGCATCAGCGGCCGCAACGACTTCCTGTTGCGCAGCGTAGTTGCCCGGATCATTGACGAGCGTCTGCAATGAAGAAGTCAATTGACCCGCAAGTGACGACAGACTGCTTTTGTCGTCGATCGTGCCGAAGATATCATCGAGCCGATCAGTATAGTCGGCGATCTGTTTGGCGTAGTTGGTGTCAGCGAGAGAGTTGAAATAGTCCGACTGGATCTGCTCATTCACGACACGGCGGACTTCCGTTGCAGAAATGCCTGCAACATTCCCCTGGCCGTCGAAATAGGCATTTGCCGACACGGTCTTTTTTGAATAGCCCGCCGTATCCGCATTCGCGATATTGGCCGCAGTTACATCCAACTGCCGCTGATTGTAGGTAATTCCGAAGACCGCGGTGTTGAGGGCACTTGTCAGACCCATTGCGGATTCTCCTTCGCTCGACGCCAGACGACCGCAGAGACCGGCAGGTCAGTACCCGCCGGCCTGCATGTCAGTCTTACCGGATCATGTTCAGGGCGCTGTCCAGCATCTCATCCGCGGATGTCACGATCCGGGAGTTTGCCGAATAGGCCTGCTGCGTGATGATGAGTTTGGAAAACTCGTCGGCGATATCCGCGTTGGACAATTCGAGCTTCTTGGCCAGGATCTGCCCACCACCACTCAAGTCCGCTTCGCCGGAAGACGTGGTTGCCGCAAACCCGGCCCCGTCAACCCGGCGCAGGTTCTGTTCCGCCTCGAATGTCGCCAATGGGATTTCGTAGACTGCGCGCTGCTGGTTGTTTGAATAGCTGGCAATCACGCGTCCGGATTCGTCGACAGCAACACCCGTCAGCTCACCGGCAGCATAACCATCCTGATCCAGGTTAACTGAACTTGCCACCCCATCGGGATCCGAATACTGGGTCAGGGAACCGTTTGCGAATGATATTTCAACGTTAGAAGCGGTAACGCCTCCAATATCGAGCGTTCCAATCGTCAACCCTGTATTGGCAGCATTTGCAGTTCCGACGACACCATCGGCCACGTCGATCAGGGCACCGGTTCCGTCAAATTCCATTGAAGCAACGTCATACCAGGAGTTTGTCGCATCCCCACCGGTACCGACATACATTGTCCAAACGTCATTCACAACCGCAGGTGTCGTGGCTGCGTTCTGCGTCTTGGCGTAACGAACCTCGACGTTCATCGCAGTACCGTTCTGATTGTAAATGGTAATGGAGCCGCCGGAAATCGATGTATCGAGAAAATCCTGATTGTTCGCAACAGCCACGTTGCCAGCACCAACTGACCCCGCCAACAACGCGGTGGCCTCATCCGAACCGTCATAGTCAGTGGTGTTAGGGACACGCGGCAGGTTCGCCTGATACTCGACAGTCGTCGTCGCTGAAGCTGCTAGAGGTTGGTTGTCGATTTGAATAACAGCTGGATTGTCGCCGATTGCGTTACCCGTATCCGGATCAAGCGGGAAGCCCTGCAGATAGTAGCCCGAGCTGTTGATCAGGTAGCCTTCCTGGTTTCGCTCGAAGTCACCGGCACGGGTGTAAAATGTCTCATCCGCGAAGGTCGTCGACCCGTCGACCACATCAGCGGCCTGCGTGACGACGAAGTAGCCTTCACCGTTGATGGCCATATAGGTGTCGACCTCGACCGAGGATATATCACCCTGCACCGTATTGGTTGCGCGCGATGTTGCAAACGTCGTCCCCGAAACCTGCGTGGCCTGGGTATCGCCACCACCGGATACAAGATCGGCAAATGTCGTATCCAGCCTCTTGTAACCGGTCGTCTGCGAGTTGGCGACGTTACCGGAAATATTCTCCAGCGCTGTAGCCTGCGCGGTCAGACCGGAAACCGCCGAGTTGATAGCCCCATAAATACCCATGTTTCATCCTCTTGATCGATCGGGCGCTGCATATGTGGGCTTGCGCCCATAATCACAGCCCTACCCGCAAAGGGCGTGCCAACTTTTCAAAAAGGGAAATTATTCTTTATATTTCAACTCACTAATAAGCCTTGGACGCCTCCACCCCGAAACACGAACCCGGCAAGCCGCGCCCGAACGGGCAAAAAATTCCCTGCCGAATGGGCAAGACTCTCCATATAGGCAGCCCTGAACTTATTAGACCTTTTTGAGACTTGCGATCCGGCGCGCCGCCTGCCACTTTCGCCCGACTGTAGACAGACGGACAAAACGATGCGCTTTGAAGGAACCGAGAACTATATCGCCACGGAAGATCTGCGGGTTGCCGTGAACGCTGCCGTTGCACTGGAGCGACCGTTGCTTGTCAAGGGCGAGCCGGGTACCGGCAAGACGGTCTTGGCCGAACAGGTTGCTGAAGCACTTGGTGCACCGCTAATCGAGTGGCATGTGAAGTCCACCACAAAGGCCCAGCAGGGCCTTTATGAGTATGATGCGGTGTCTCGCCTACGTGATAGCCAGCTTGGCGACGAACGGGTCAAAGACATCAACAACTACATTCGCAAAGGCAAGCTGTGGGAGGCCTTCGACGCACCGGTCAAGCCGGTTCTGCTGATCGATGAGATCGACAAGGCCGACATTGAATTTCCGAACGATCTTTTGCTCGAACTCGATCGAATGGAGTTTCACGTCTACGAAACGGGCGAAACGGTGAAGGCCAGACAACGCCCCGTGGTGATCATCACTTCAAATAATGAAAAGGACCTGCCGGACGCCTTTTTGCGCCGATGCTTCTTCCATTTCATCAAGTTCCCAGACGCGGAGACGATGACTGAAATCGTCGAAGTGCACTTTCCCGGGATCAAGAAACGACTTCTGTCCGAGGCACTGCGTCTTTTCTTTGATGTCCGCGATGTTCCCGGCCTGAAGAAAAAGCCCTCCACTTCCGAACTGATCGATTGGATCAAGCTGCTTCTCAACGAAGACATCGATCCGGAAACGCTTCGTCAACAAGATGGTACCAAACTGATCCCGCCGCTGCATGGCGCGCTATTGAAGAATGAACAGGATGTGCATCTGTTCGAACGGCTGGCATTCATGGCCCGCCGGGAACGGACCTGACAAGCGGGAGACCAAATTGCTGAGAGCTGCTGCAATCCTGGTTTTGCTGGCTGGAATTTGTTTGCTGCGGCCTGACCTGATGACGTCCGGCGCGAACGCGCAGGTCCCTCCGGAAAAGGACGCCGGTTGGCAAAGCGATGTCGGCGGCCTCCGCCACTTTACCGGTCTGCGGTGCCCCGACGTTGTCGGAGCCTATTTTCGCATCAAAGCGATGGAAGGCGATGCGGACAGTCTTGCCGGCTGTATCTATACCGGCCGAGACGGAATTACGGCCGTGCTGCGCAAGCATCTTCAATCCGGTGGACGGCGACAGGCCCTTAAGTTTTCCAGAAACTACAAGGCCGCCGGCTTCGAGCCGATCACGCTGACCGGCGCGGCAGCTTCGGGCATTTCCTTTCGTACGCGCAACTGGACCCCCACCAGCCTGTGTGAAACGCTGTGGTATTTTTCGGGAACCGACGCTGATTACACACTATGGCTGGCCTATACCTTGCCGACACAGGATATCGAAGTAGGACCGGCACTGGACTCCTTCACCGAGGTTTTGGCAAAGCAGAATTAGCCAGGCCGGAAGGCACATTGCCATCCTGATCGATGACTGCACGAGACTGACTGGAAAACAACATGCGGCTCCTACTTTTGAGACATGCAAAGTCCGATTGGGGTGACCCGAGCCTTGCCGATATCGACAGACCATTGAACCGGCGAGGCAAGTCCGCGGCGGCTGAAATAGCACGATACATGAAGTCTGAGCGGCTAATGCCGAACCGCATACTCTGCTCGACGTCTCAGCGCACCCGCGAAACTCTGGCAAAGCTGCTTCCTTACTTGCAGCAGGAAGCCCAGATTTTGCTTCTCTCGGATCTCTATCAGCAAAGCGAGGAAGATTACTCGGGCCTGATCCGCAAGCACGGCGGCAGGGCGCAGAACCTCTTGCTCATCGGACACAATCCGGCGACGGAGGAAACCGCTTTCTCCCTTGCAGGGACCGGAAAGACAGATGCAATGAATGACCTTCAGGTCAAATACCCGACAGCAGCGCTTGCCGTAATCGATTTCGACATAAATGACTGGTCCGACCTGAAAGCCAGGACGGGTCATCTGGAGAGATTTGTCAAACCAAGAGATCTCTAAATGCCCTTGCAACACAGCAGGCTGCTCACCATTAGCCGATTGCACATCCCGCCATCCGCTCTTACATGAACGCCCTGGAGGCGCTCGTGAACCCATTGACGACATTGAAAGAAGAAACCCGGCTGACGCTGGCCAACCTTGCCGACGCCGCCAGTGATTTGGCTGTGCCCAGTCTGAGGCTTGGCGTCACCGGACTTGCGAGAGCCGGCAAGACAGTCTTTCTGACTGCCATGGTGCACAATCTGGTTCATGGCGGCCGGCTTCCGGTTTTCAGCGCCGCAGCGGGACATCGCATGACAGGCGCCAGGCTGCAGCCTCAGCCGGACGATGCAGTGCCTCGTTTCGACTACGAGGCACATGTCAGGGCACTCGTAAACGAGCGTGTCTGGCCGGAATCGACGCGGCAGGTCTCGGAACTGAGACTGACGATCGACTACGAAAGCGCTTCATATTTCTATCGCAAGCTCGGCCCGGGGCGCCTGCATGTCGATCTGATCGACTATCCTGGCGAATGGCTGCTGGACCTGCCTCTGCTCAACAAGGATTATGCAACTTTCTCTGCGGAGGCTCTGTCGCGCGCACGGGCGAAAAACCGGGCGCAAATTGCAGAGCCCTTCTTGCAAGCGCTGAAGAAGGAATCCCCGGACGCGGAAGAAAACGAGCTTTCGGCACAAGAACTGTCGGCAAGCTTCAAAGCTTACCTTGCGGCCTGCCGGAACGATACGCTTGCGCTTTCAATGCTGCCTCCCGGACGGTTCCTCATGCCAGGCGACCTGGACGGTTCCCCTGCCCTGACATTTGCCCCTCTGGACATTCCTTCTGACGCAGGTCCTGCGCGTACCGGGACAATCCGGGCCATGATGGAACGGCGCTATGAGGCGTATAAGACGCATGTGGTTCGCCCCTTCTTCCGCAATCACTTCGCCAGGCTCGACCGGCAAATCGTGCTCGTTGACGTTCTGCATGCATTGAATGCGGGCCCGCACGCGATGGCGGATCTTGAAGTCGCATTGAGCGAAGTCCTCGGTGCTTTCCGGCCCGGCAAACGTAGCTGGCTCTCCTCGATCCTGACCAGACGCATCGACAGGATCTTGTTTGCAGCGACGAAAGCCGACCATTTGCACAGGACAGATCATGATCGGCTGGAGGCGATTCTGAAACGCCTCGTCACCCGGGCAGAAGAGCGTGCCCGTTTCAAGGGAGCCGAGGTTGATGTCCTGGCAATGGCTGCGGTACGCGCAACGCGGGAAGCAACCGTCAAGCATCGGTCGGAGGAACTTCCCGCAATTCTCGGAACGCCCTTGCCGGGGGAACGGCTGAATGGAGACACCTATGACGGCAACACGGAAATAGCGATGTTTCCCGGTGACTTACCGCAGGATCCTGAATCACTTTTCGATAAGGCTGAATCAGTTTGTGAGGAAGTCCGACCAAGTTTTCAGACCGCTCAGGCCGACCTGAAGTTTCTGCGCTTCCGCCCACCGGAGCTCGACAGGACCGCGGAGGGGCTCACCTTGTCCCTGCCACACATCCGGCTGGACCGCGCCCTTGAATTTCTGATTGGAGATCGTCTGGCATGACCGGTACAAATTCCCCTTCAGGCCGCAAGCCGACCGCCTTTCGTCTGGATGACAACAAGGTTCGGATGACGGATGACGAGAACAAGGTTCCAGTTGCAGGCGAAGCGCTGGTGACGCAAACCACTTACGAGGAAGACGAGCCTCGCCTGCCTCGCGCCGCCAGCACCCCGAAGACAGGTTTCAGTTTCGGCAAATGGCTGATCGTCGGCCTTTCGGGTCTGGTCTCACTTGCGGTTGGCCTCGCAGTCGACAGTCTCATCCGTGACCTCTTCACACGCACCGACTGGCTCGGCTGGCTTGGTGTCGCCCTTGCTGCCATCGCGGCCCTTGGATTGTTTGGCCTTGCCGCGCGGGAAATCGCCGGAATCTTGCGCCTCAATCGGATCGATCACCTCAGGGAACAACTCCAATCGGCAGCCGATGAGGACGACTCCAAGGCAGCAACAAATGGGCTGAAAGAACTGCTGGTGCTATACCGCGACCGTCCGGAAACCGCACAAGGCCGCAAGGTGCTCGCCGGCCACATGCAGGAAGTCATCGACGGCCGCGATCTCGTCAAGCTCGCCGAACGCGATCTGCTGGCTCCTCTCGATCTCGAAGCGCGCCGAATTGTCATGAACAGCGCCAAAAGGGTTTCGATCGTAACTGCGGTCAGCCCTCGAGCTTTGGTGGACCTGCTGGCCGTCCTGTTTGAGAACCTGCGAACCATACGCCGCCTTTCCGCTCTTTATGGTGGTCGTCCAGGCACCCTTGGCTTCATGCGCCTGGCAAAGCACGTCGTCACGCATCTGGCGGTAACCGGCGGCATGGCTGCTGGCGACAGCCTGGCTTCTCAGGTTCTCGGACATGGCCTTGCTGCCCGTCTGTCAGCGCGGCTCGGCGAAGGCGTCGTCAACGGCCTCCTCACCGCCCGCATCGGCATCGCCGCCATCTCCGTCTGCCGCCCCGCTCCCTTCACAAGCGACAACGGCCCAACCATTTCCGACTTCATGGGGGAGTTGGTCGCTTCTTCGGAGAAGGCAGAAAAAACAGACGGCAAACGCTCCTGAAGACCAAAGCAAGACGAACGTACCCTGTACGGATAATGTCGCTCTTGAACGTCCACGTACAACCTCGACAGCTTGGCTTCGCCACGCTAGTTTCAAGCCATGTTCATTACGTTTTTCATAGAACTGAAATCCGCCGGAATTCCTGTTTCTCTGCGTGAATACCTGACACTGATGGAAGCGCTGGACAAGGATCTTGCGGAGCGGAGTGTCGAGGATTTCTACTACCTTGCACGCCTGTCACTGGTGAAGGACGAAGGAAACCTGGACAAGTTCGACCGGGTTTACTCTCACGTCTTCAAAGGCCTTGACCTGATGAGCGACGTTCCGACAACGGACATCCCCGAGGAATGGCTCCGCAAACTTGCGGAAAAGCATCTGAGTGAAGAAGAAAAGGCTCAGATTGAAGCTCTCGGCGGGTTTGAAAAGCTGATGGAAACCCTGCGCGAACGTTTGAAGGAACAGCAAAAGCGTCACCAGGGCGGCAACAAATGGATCGGTGCGGCAGGCACCTCGCCATTCGGCGCTTACGGGTACAATCCCGAGGGCGTCCGTATAGGCCAGCACGAAAGCCGTCATCGCCGGGCCGTCAAAGTCTGGGACAAACGTGAATTCAAGGATCTGGACGATACGCAGCTACTGGGTACCCGCAATATCCAGGTCGCGTTGAAACGGCTGCGAAACTTTGCCCGGACAGGCGCTGCCGAAGAGCTGGACCTGGACAACACCATACGATCCACTGCCCACAAGGGCCTCCTGGACATCAAGATGCGCGCCGAACGGCACAACGCCGTCAAGGTCCTGCTGTTCTTCGACATCGGCGGCTCGATGGACGACCATATCCGGGTGTGTGAAGAACTGTTTTCTGCAGCGCGCTCCGAATTCAAGGTGATGGAGCACTTTTACTTCCACAATTGTCTTTATGAATTCGTCTGGAAGGAAAACCATCGTCGGCATACCGAACGTATCCCGACCATGGATGTGCTGCACAAGTACCCGGCAGACTACAAAATCATCTTCGTCGGCGACGCATCCATGAGCCCCTACGAAATCGCGTATCGCGGCGGGTCGGTGGAACACTGGAACGAAGAAGCAGGTGAAACCTGGGTGAAACGGATCACCGGGCTTTACAAAAGTGCCGTCTGGCTGAATCCGGTCCGGCAAGAACATTGGCACTACACACACTCCATCAAGATGCTCAATGAGCTGATGGACAGCCGAATGTTTCCCATGACCGTGGAAGGCCTCACGGACGCCATGAAGGAACTGGCGAGGTGATGCGTCATGTCTGATCAGTCGAAAATTGAAATCGTTCATTATTCGCCTGATCAGAAAGAGACCCTGGTCAATCTGTCGCTCAGGGCCTGGGCACCTGTTTTTGAAAGGATGAAGCTCGAGATTCCTGCCTTCATCTACGATTCATTTTATCCAGGCGGTTGGCAGAAACGTCAGTCAGCGGATGTTGGAGCCTTTCTGGAAGCGGAAGGCGAGCGAACATTTGTTGCAATAAGATCCGGTGAGGTATCAGGTTTCATCGGCCTGCGCCTGCATCCGGAAGATCAGATGGGCGAAATCTACATTCTGGCGACCAACCCGGACCACCAACGTCAGGGTATCGCTGATACGTTGATCCGGCATGCGGAGGTCCAGATGTGTCGACACGGATTGAAGATATCCATGGTGGAAACCTCTGGAGACAGCGGTCATCTTCCGGCACGACGAGCCTATGAAGCGGCGGGTTACAGCACCTTGCCGGTCGCCCGCTATTTCAAGCAATTGTAACCGAAACAGGGGGCTTTCTGTTCGCCAATGAGTGATCATCCGACATCAAAGCAGCAAACGACAACCCCGAGCGCGCACAGTTCAACCACCGGAATGATCGGCGGTGGCTTTTACGACGCCAACTCCGCTACTCAGTGGAATGCCATCGAAACCGTTCTGCCCATGTTGGACGAGGCGGTCGCAGACCTGCCGCTCGATGGAGCCGGACCAGTAACACTGGCGGACTTCGGATGCGCTGAAGGCCACAATTCCATTGCTGTCATGGCCAGAGCTCTAGAAACGTTTCGTTCACGCAGTGCTCGACCCGTTCAAACGGTTCACTCGGACTTGCCCACCAACGACTTCTCTCAGTTGTTCGCGCATCTTCGCCCGGATGGGCACTCCGTATTCGGTGGCGATCAAACCTATTCCGCCGTCGTCGGTGGTTCCATGTATGATCAGCTGCTGCCAGACCAAAGCGTTCACCTCGCAACCACTTTCAACGCGATCGGCTTTCTTTCGCGCCGTCCACTCGACGAGCTGCCCGGATACATCTTTCCAAATGGACCGAGCGCCCAACGGGCAAATGGTTATGTTTCGGAAGCAGATCGACAGGCGTTTGCTGAACAGGCCAATCAAGACGTTGTTCAATACCTCAAGGTCAGGGCTCAGGAACTTGTTCCGGGTGGAAAGTTACTGGTACAGGTGTTTGGCGCCTCACAGGAGGCCAGAACCTGCGACGGCATCTACGATCTCCTCAACGATGCCGTGCTTGCATTCGTCGAAACCGGTGAGATTTCCAGAAAGACCTATGACCACTACTATCAGCCGGTCTATCTTCGTCAACTCGACGAACTGACAGCCCCCGTCCTTGATACGGCAAGCAGCGTATCGCAGCTCTATACCCTGAATGGATCAAAATCCTACGAGATCACCGTCCCGTTCAACGAGCAATATCGGATCGACGGTGATCTTGAGCGCTATGCAAAAGACTACGTGAATTTTTTTCGCGCCTTCACCGAAGCAGTCCTTCGCAATGCCCTGCCCGATACACCGCAACGAAATGATCTGGTAAACAGGATCTTTCAACGTGCCGAAGAAATCCTGAAATCCGACCCCGGTTCATATCCGTTCCGATACATCGCAATTGCGATGTTGCTGACGCGAACCGGCTAGGCAGCGTTTTCCTGTCCGTCGCCAAGGCTCGCGTCATCCGCTCCGGCAGTCTCGTCTGCCGTAGCATCTTCCAACATGGCATCGACGTCCGACTGACTTTCCGCGGGTTGTCCGCTTGCGACAGTCACCCGGTTGCGCCCCTCGTCTTTTGACTTGTAAAGCGCATCGTCCGCAGACTTCATCAGGTCCTGAGGCAAACGGCCATGGCTTGGATAACCGGCAACTCCGCAGGAAATGGTAATTTTTGGAAGGTTTTTCTCGCCATAGCGGACGACAATCTTCTCAATCGCCTCACGCAGTTTTTCAGCAACCGAGGCAGCTGCATCGATTGAGCTTGCCGGTAGCAGAACCATGAACTCTTCGCCGCCCATGCGGCAAGGCACCTGATCTCCTTCGCAAGTCTCTTCAAGCACTGTACCGACGGCGCGCAGCACCATGTCCCCTGCATCATGGCCGTGGTTGTCGTTGAACTTCTTGAAATGGTCGACATCAATCGACACCAGTGAAACAGGCTGACCGCTGTGCTGGGACCGTTCAAGACCGGTTCTGAGCAGATCAATGAAATGGCGGCGGTTGAAAAGACCAGTCAGCGGATCGCGGATGGACTGATTGTGCAACTCGTCGCGCATCCGTGTGTTGGCGATTGCGAGACTGACCTGTTCCGCTGCCATCTGCGCGAGCTTGCGCTGTTCCAGAAATTCTTCCTTGCTGGAATTTGCAGCCGGTGTCAGATGCATCAAGCCGACGGTTTCCCCGTGCGCCAGAATCGGCAGGCAGAGATAGACTTCATCATCTTCGCCCGGTGTAACATGCTCACAGGCGAAGCTGACCTCTCCTTCACCGAAGACATAAGGCCTGCCCCTGCGCAAGCCCCAGCATGAGGTCGGCCTGATGTGCGCTTCCAGTTTGCCGCCGTTCCAGGAACAGGCACCATCCAGTACGTCACGGGAATTGGAGTAGACGTAAACCGCTCCCGCGCTGCTTGGCAGCAGCTTGGTCATGAAGCGACTGACCATTCCGAACAGCTCATCGAGCGAACTGCTCGACTGTAGCCACTCGTTCAACTCCGAAAGCAGGCGAATCTCACGGGTCAGCGCTGCCTGGCGTTGCTGCTCCACCCGTTCCTGTTCCTGGACATTGATGAGGTGTCGCTTGAAGGCCCGGAACGCCCGGCCGATATCGCCAATCTCATCATTCCGGCTAACTGGCAGTTCCGCTTCGAAATCATTTCTGGAAAGGCGGCGCAAGGCATTCACGACATCCAGCAATGGCAGCGCGATGGCCCGCCGGCCAAGCCACATGGCAAGAAGGACCGAGAAACCAGCGGCTCCCAAAGAAATGAGAACAGTGAACCGAATAGCATTGTGTTCATGAACAGCTGCGGCTCTCGCCGCGGTTTCCGCGAGTGATTGAACCCGGAACAGCAATTGCTCCAGTTCCATATTGAATGCCAGATGCTTTTCGCTGAGGATCTGAAGCTGCTCTTCCGCCTCCAGAGCGTTGCCGAACTTGGATTGAGACAGCACCTTGTTAATGGCAATCGAATACTGGTTGTGTTCCTTGCTGATCCTGTTGATGATCCCGAGGACGTCCGTGAACTCCGTTACCTGCTCTTCAGATTGAGCCATGGCAATTCCCTGCTCGGCAATTTCAGACGCTTCGACAAATTCGTCCGAAATTTTGCCGGCCAGATAGAGGAAACGTCCCTCTGTTTCAGCCTGCATCTCACTGCTTGCCAAGGAGTGCCCAAGACCGCGAGACAGGTTCAATCGCATCAGCCTTTCGATCAGGACGTTCTGCTCCAACCTGTGGGTTGTCACATGACCGATCGCCTCTGTCAGCGGAACCTCCGCCTCCGCGATGAATTCAATCTCCTGACCGATCTTCCGTATCTGGTAGATCCCCACACCCGATGCGGCGACGACAAACGCAACGCAAATCGCCACAATGGTCAGTAGTTTTCCGGTGATTGTGTATCGAACCGCAGAACGCTTACGCATTGAATACTCCATACAACGTAGCGTAGAGAGTCCGCTCAATGCGTTAAAATTGCATTATTTCAAGGAATCAATTTCTAAAGAAGAACAGGCAAGAATATGAAACCATTACGACTTTCAAAATCACACCTTGCTTGATTTGCCATATGTTTACGTTCTCAACGCGCGTCGTCGGCATAGTCACCGCAAAGTTTGTCCAGAAGCACGCATAAAGAACAAGCCCGGAAACCGGAGTTTCCAGGCTGCATGGTGTTTGTCGACTTCAATAAATCAGCTCTTCAAGAAGAAGACCTGCCCGGCCGGTCCATCTGCCTCGCCCGGTATTGCAGCTTTCCTCAGTTGCCCCGCAAGACCATCACGGAACAGGGTGCATGGCGCACGATATGGGCCGCGTTGGAACCGATAAAGTAAGTGGAAAGTCCGGGCTTGTGCGACGTCATCAACACAAGGTCGCAGCCGGATTTTTCTGCTTCTTCGATCACCTCGTGATAGACCGCGCCCATTCTGACGTAGCAGTCCACGGTGCCCTCTGGAACATCCAGCTCGGCACCGATCTTGTCGAGGATTACGGTAGTTTCGTCGATCTCGCGCTTCTGCCAGCCGTCCGGCAATTGGCTGGCGACAAAACTCTGGACTTCCGGACAAACCGCCATGAGGTGGATCTTGGCGCCATAGTCCCGTGCCAGCTGGGATGCCTTGTCGAGGGCATCTTTGGCAAATCCCGGTTCAGCCGGATCTACAGGGACAAGTATTTTCTTGAACATGGCTCATACCTCCAAGAGATGGTGTTGCCTGCACATGGCGCTCAAAAAGAGGTGTCTGCCTTGAGGCAGATCAATCCAGCCCCTCTCCTGCGAAATAGCGACCGGGTGTCACGCCAAAGGCTTTCCTGAACGTTGCCACGAAAGCGCTGGGGCCTTCGTAGCCAAGCTTGTGCGAGACGTCTGACACACTGCGGCCAGACGCAAGCAATTCCAATGCTCGAAACAGCTTCACTTGCCGACACCATGTTCTGTAACTCAGACCGGTCTCGGCTTTGATCCGTCTTTCGAACGAGCGAACGGAAGTGGCACAGCGGTCGGCCGCCTCGTTCAAAGACGGAATATGTGCAGGACAGCGCACCACCCCTTCACACAGATCCCTGAGCCGGGCGTCTTGGGGCATCGGCAATTGCAACGGGGCTGCCGGCAGCATCTTCAATTGATCCAGGATTACGGCAGCTATGCGTGCCGCGGGTCCGTCTTCTGTTTGCGCTCGCGGATAGGACATGAATTCCAGGATCAAAGCACGCAGCAGTGTGGTCACCTGTATGACTTGCGGAGTTTGCGGCAAATCCTGCGCGTGATCATATGGAACGTAGATATAGCGAAGTTCGGTCTCTGTGAGATAGCGCGTCTGGTGACTCACCCGTGGAGGAAGCCAGAAAGCACGCTCGGGCGGCGCAAAAAAGGTTCCCAGCTCCGTGTCGATGGCGATTGATCCCTTGATGACATGAAACAATTGAGCCGCGTCATGCGCATGCCAACCGTTGATCCCGATCCCGGAAGGCACACTCTTGGCATAGCCGATCAATGGGCTGTTCAGCTCTTCTCTGGGAAACTCGGCTAATTCTGGGTGTATACTCATGTTCGGAAGAAGTCCGGATTGTTAGGGCCATGATCGAATGTAGCCCCTTGGCCCACTTTGGCAAAATCAGCGTTTGATCCGATACTACTGACCGTCGGGGATGAACAACCTTTCCAGTGCCCACCCGGAAAGTCAAAAATTGGCAATTGAGAGACATTTCATGACAAAACAGCGCTAACACGCAATCCGTATTTGGGATTAGAAGCATCTTTCAGATTATATGGATGTGACCTTTTTCCGGTTTTGGAATGACATACTTCACTCAAAACGCATACCCGAACGAACGAAGTGGTTGGCGTTCGCCCGCGGTACTTCTCATGATCATGGCCGGCGCCATGCAGCTGTCTTTCGCTGCCTGGTGGAACCTGATGAACAACTTCGCGGTTCAGGAGCTCGACTTTACCGGCCGCGAGATTGGCATTCAGCAGTCGATCCGCGAGATTCCAGGCTTCCTGAGCTTTCTGGCTGTCTATCTTCTGCTGGTCATGCGAGAGCAGACCCTCGCCTATGTTTCGCTGCTGCTGCTCGGCGTAGGCGTCGCAATCACCGGATATTTCCCGACGGCGATTGGCTTCTACATAACCACGTTGATCATGTCGATCGGCTTTCACTACTACGAGACAATGGCACAATCGCTGTCGCTGCAATGGTTGCCAAAAGCCACTGCAGCCGCAAGCATGGGAAAGATCATATCGGTTGGTGCCTTTGCGCAATTGATCGCCTATGGCGTGATCTTTATTGCCTGGGAAATGTTCGACCTGTCTTTCACCGTGGTCTTCGCGATCGCCGGCGGTCTGACATTGGTCGTTCTTGTTTTCCTCGTCATCGCTTATCCGCATTTCAAGGAAGGCGTGCCGCAGCACAAGAAGCTGATACTGCGCAAACGATACTGGCTCTATTATGCCCTCACCTTCATGGCAGGTGCACGGCGGCAGATATTCACGGTTTTCGCGGGCTTTCTCATGGTCGAGCGGTTCGGCTACGACGTGCATGAGGTTGCCGGACTGTTCCTGCTCAACGGAGCCTTCAACATGGTGCTCGCTCCGAAGATCGGCAAACTGATTGTCCGCTTTGGCGAGCGCAAGGCCCTCATCCTGGAATATATCGGCCTGTTCGGTGTGTTCGTCTGTTACGCCTTTGTGACAAACGCAACGCTTGCCGCAAGTCTTTACGTGATCGACCATGCGTTCTTTGCCATCGCCATCGCGATCAAGACCTATTTCCAGAAAATCGCAGATCCGGCCGATATCGCTCCGACGGCAGGTGTCGCATTCACGATCAATCACATTGCTGCTGTGTTCATACCGGTTCTGTTTGGCTTCATCTGGTTGATTTCGCCTGCAGCAGTGTTCCTGGCCGGTGCCGCAATGGCTTTGGTGAGCCTGTTCCTGGCCACGTTGATCCCAAGCAATCCGGACGATGGCCGGGAAGTCCACTTCTGGTTCCTTAAACAGGTTGCCCAACCAGCAGAGTAGCACCGCCCTTCCAGGCGCGATCGCAGTTCTCTGCTGCAACACAAAAACAAAGAACCCGCCGTCAGCCGCCGGCGGGTTCTTTTTTCATTTGAATTCGACAATCGGCGAATTAGGCCTGCCGCTCCGGAATGTGAACAATCAGCCCGTCCATGTCACCGCTGACCTTGATCTGACATGAAAGCCGCGAGGTGGACTTCACGTCATAGGCAAAGTCGAGCATGTCTTCTTCCATCGGTTCAGCCGAGCCGATCTTGTCGGACCACGCGTCGTCAACATACACGTGGCAAGTTGCGCAGGCGCAGGCACCGCCGCATTCAGCTTCAATGCCCTGGACCATATTCTTGATGGCAATTTCCATCACCGTCGAGCCCTCAGCAGCCTCCACTTCGGTTTGGTTCCCATCTGCGTTGACAAAAGTGATTTTCGGCATAAGTCGCGTCCAAGCCTTGAATTACGGGTTTCAGCTGAACCGAAATAAACCTTCCAACAAAAAGGTCAAGGACTGTGCCGTTTCACAAACGCATTCTGCCGGAAATGCGGTTGGGATTCAGCCTTCAAGCAGACTGGCGATGTAACTGTTGGCTTCATTGACGGCCACTACAAGGCCTTCGGTTGCAGCGTCGCTGGAACTTTTCATCTTCCCTTCCAGCGTCTCGCAGGCAACGGCCACCCGTTCTGCGCCAATCGCCCTTGCCGATCCTTTCAGCGTGTGAACCAGGTCGAGCCTGACCTGCAAGTCGGTTTCGCTGGCAAGACGCTCCAGGGTGGATAAGGACTGCGACTGGAAAAGGTTGAGAACCTGGACTTCCAGCTCCCGGTTCCCCAGCGTGTTTGTAGCCAGCTGCACCAGATCGATCGGTGCCTCGGGGCCTGCGCGCCCGGAAACGCGGGCCATGGATGACGGGGCCATGAGGGTGCTCCAACTACTCATTACATGCCTGACGGCACCCCGCCGCAAGCTTGTCTTTCCTCAATATTGATCAGAAACCCTCGAACACCCGGTTAAGCGACCCGCCAAATCACTGTCGCAGCGCCAATGTCCCCAAAAAATTGATTCTTTGGTTAACGCGCGTTAAGCGGTGCTTACCAATTTATTTCAAAAAGACCTTGCATTTCTGCCATTTTTTTAAATAGCTAAAATTTTAATGAAGTGATTCGCCATTAACTTTTTTTGCGTTTTTGACTTGCGGAGAGGACTTCGATAGCCGCAGGCGTCAGTTTGCAGACCAACCAATCAGGCTTGATTGGGTTGGAAAACCAAGGCTCTGCCCAACCTCCCTCGATACAGGCCCGAATAGTGCGTGCCGGAATCTCCCGCCCCTGATCATCAAACAAAGGCAATTTTCCTCCCGGCTGACCGAGTCCTCTTTTCAACCAACGCTTTTGAGGCGCCGTTAAATTTCCCGCTTTGAGCGCAGCAGGTTGTCCACCGTCACCCACACTTCCCGCTACGTTATTTTTCTTCGTATCAGGCATCCAAACCGCCCCCTAAGTGATTCAGGCCATTGCTGTTTCTTGTTCGTTAGGAGAGATTGTGCCATTACAGTTACTGATGCGGCAAGATGGGGAGTATTCCGTCGATCGAAAAGACGACGGTGGGTCAGCGGCGGCCCTCCCTCAAAACAGGTTTTGCGGTGCTGTTCCGTGACCAGCACCGACAAGAATGACGCATCCGGTAGATACTGTATAAAGTTGCGCATGCAGCTGGCTGGGATACCGGTGTGTAATGAGTACGGATGTGAGGCGACCCTAGATGGCAAACCCGACAAAGGCGAAAGATCCGGCAGAAGCGGCTCTGTCCGCAGTTGAAGAGGCTCTGAAACTTGATTTCGGTGGCCCCGACACTGCGGAGACCAAGTCTGCTCCCGAAGCAAGTGTTGCGGCCGAAGCAGGCCCTGCAAGCAAAGCTCCGGCGGACAAGGAGAATGGACCCACCCGTGAAGAGCAGCGTCAGTCGCGCCGCCGCGGTCGTGGCGGACGCCCTCCGGCAGCGAATGATGATCGCCGGAATATCGGAAACCTGATCTATGCCTTGCAGCGTCGTCCTTCGTCTGCACCGTTCTGGGGCGCCCTCGCCCTGAGCGCAGTCTGGGCAGCGCTCGGCACCAGCCTCTTCATGACGGCGTTTTCCGACAAAGTCTCCTCGCTTGATACCCAGACCCTGATCGGCTCGCCTGAAATGATCCTGGCGGCTGTCGGGATTGTCGTTCCAATCATCTTCTTCTTCATCATGGCAATGATGATCTGGCGCGCACAGGAAATGCGCATTGTTGCACGCGGCATGACGGAAGTCGCACTTCGCCTTGCTGAGCCGGAGGATATGGCGAAGGAATCCATTCTCAGTGTCGGTCAGGCAATCCGCCGTGAAGTTGCCGCCATGGGAGATGGCATCGAACGCGCAATTGCCCGCGCCAGTGAGCTGGAAGTCCTGGTTCACAACGAAGTGTCGTCACTAGAGCGCTCCTACAATGACAACGAGCTCAAGATCCGGGGCCTGATCGAAGAACTGGTCAGCCAGCGTGAGTCCATTGTCATGAATGCCGAGCGGGTACGCGAGACCATTGCCGGCGCCCACGAGAAGTTCTCATCCCAACTGTCCGACACGTCAGGAGAACTCGGCACCACCGTCGATCAGGCAACCCAGCGCATGATTGATGCGGTCAACAACCGCGTCGGGGAACTGACGTCGACCGTCGACTCCAGGATTGAATCCCTGGGCGCCACGCTGAACGCCTCCGGCAACGAACTGGTGGATTCCCTCACCGTTCGCGCCGAAGACTATGTCACGCGCCTGTCCACGACCGGCAGCGACCTTGTCGAAAATCTCGCCGAAACCGGCTCTTCCATGTGGGAGACCCTTTCCACACGCGGTAACGAGGTGAACGAGCGCTTTGCCGAAACGGCAAACAACTTTGTTGAAACGCTCGCGAGCCGCAGCACCGAAATCAACGAAACGCTCACGACCTCCAGCACGTCGGTTGTCGAAACCCTCAGCACCAAGGCTGATGAGTTCCGCTCGACGCTGGAAACCACCGGCGCAAGCGTCGGTGAAGTCATCACTCAGCGCGGCGAAGAGATCAACGCCAACCTGTCGCTGACGTCCGGCCGCCTGATCGACACCATCACCTCCCGCACCGAAGAGCTTGTTTCCACGGTTGACAGCCGCGTCAACAATCTTGACGAGTCTCTGGCGGAAACCGGGGCACGTGTCGTTGAAAGCATCTCCGAGCGCGGTCAGACCGTCACGGATACGATCTCCATCCGCGGTGCTGAAATCGTCGAAACCCTTTCCAACCGCTCCACCGAGGTCGCTGAAATCCTTCGCGGCACCGGGGAAAGCATTGTGGTCGACTTGTCCCTGCGCGGCGGCGAAATCGCTGCCAAGTTGGACGAAACCGCCGGAACTCTTACCGAGACCATTTCCGTACGCGGTGGAGAGTTGGCCGAGAAGTTCGACTCGATCTCCGAGCGTATCTACAACGCCATTTCCATCAATGGCGCGGAACTCGACGAACGCCTGGCGGCACGTAGCAACGAGATGGCGACCATTCTCGAGCAGCAGACCATCGACTTCCGCGACACGCTCGAAGGCGTTTCCGGTCAGTTTGCCGCCGGTCTTGGCGAGCAGACGGGTGCTCTTACGCTCAAGTTGGCGGAAACCGGAACACAGCTTGCCGAACTCATCGGCAGCCGCGGTGACCGTGTCACCGGCGACATCAACGAGATCAGCGGCAAGATTGCCGAGACGCTGGAAGTTCGCGGTCAGGCCCTGCAGGATGGTCTGTCGACCCGCCTCACCGAGCTGGAGACCATTGTCACAGATCGCGGTGGTCAGCTGATCGACGCGTTCGACACCAAGACGCTTCTGCTGTCTGAAGCACTCGACTCCCGCCTGTCCACGCTCGACACCACCTTTGCGGCACGGATCGACGCAATGGACGCTTCTCTTGGCGACCGCATTTCCAGCATGGATACGTCGCTGGATCAGAAGTATGCGGCAATCGATGCGACGCTCAACGATCGCATCAGCACCATGGATGCTTCGCTGGAAAACCGGTTCTCGGCAATCGATGCCACAATGAGCGACCGCATCGCCACGATGGACACCTCCCTGGAGAGCCGCCTGGTTTCCATGGATTCCTCGCTCGAAAGCAGGCTTTCCTCAATGGACGCCACCTTGAGCGAACGCATCGCCACCATGGACAGCTCGCTCGAAAACCGGTTCTCAACGGTCGACACGACCCTAACCGATCGTATCGCGACCATGGACACCACTCTGGAAAGCCGCCTCGCCTCCGTCGATACGACGCTAAGCGAGCGCGTTTCCACGCTGGACACCACTCTGGAGAGCCGCTTTGCGGCCATGGACGCTACGCTTGAAGGCAGGGTAGCGTCGATGGATGCTTCCATGGGCGAACGTATTTCGACCATGGATGCCTCACTCGGAAGTCACATCAACACGCTTGATCTGACGCTCGACCAGCGCACCGCTTCCTTCGAGGCAACGCTGGAAGCACGTACGCAGATTCTGGCAGATGCCATTGAGAACCGTACCACCGGTATCAGTGAAGCTCTGGAAGAAAAGACCCGCAACATCACGGATGTTCTCGCCGATCGGTCCGACTCCATTACCTTGCAACTCGGTCAGCGGATCGAGGCAGCAGGCAATACCCTTGCCGACCGTGCGGAAGAAATTGGCCAGACACTTTCGACACGTGTCGACGGTGCGGCTACCTCCATGGCTGAAAAGGCGGAACTTCTTTCCGCGTCCATGACCAGCGGTACCGACCGTATTGACGAGACCCTTGATGCCCGCGCCCGCCAGATCTCCGAAACACTGATTTCCAGAACTAAGGAAATCGCAAAGGCGTTTGTTGATGGCCAGGACGAAATGACTGCCGCTCTCGACAACCGCCTTGCTGAAGCCGGCAATGTTCTTGGCAAACAGAGCGAGCAGCTGACGGACTCCTTGTCCGAGCGCATTGCAGAGATCAACGTTTCTCTGGGCGCCAAGGTCTTCGAAGTCGCCGAGACGCTCGACAGCCGCGCAACCCAGCTTGAAACCCTGCTCAATGAGCGCCTGGAAAGCATTTCCGGCACGCTGACGGGCGAAAGCGAACGCGCACGTGACATTCTGACAGCGGTTATTTCCGAGGCCGGTGCTACCCTTTCCGGTGAAAGCACCCGTCTGCGTGACGTTGTTCAGGAGGCGGTGACCGCAGCTGTTCAGACCTTGTCTGACGAGCGGACAAGAACCGTTGAAATCGTGGATGTTGCGCTCAGCCAGGCCACGGAGAAACTCTCCGGCGAAGGCGACCGTATGCGCCAGATCGTTCTCGGCTCCGTTGGTGAGGCGCGCGGCGTTCTGGTCGGCGAAAGCCAGAAAGCTGCGGAAGCAGTCAGCTCCGCCATGCAGCAGGCAACCGGCACACTCAACGACGAAAGTGGTAAGATCCGTGAACTCGTTCTGTCAGCAGTCGGCGACGCAGCGCGCGCCATGGCCGCTGAAAGCGAAAATGCCCGTGCGCTCTACGCCGGTACGCTTGCAGAATTCACCGGCTCTTTGACAGGTGAAAGCGAGAAGGTTCGCAACGATCTTTCCGGCCTGATTGCCGAGATCTCCGGGAACCTTTCCGCAGAAAGCGAACAGGCTCGCATGACACTCGCCAAGACCCTGGAGGAAATCCGCGGTCAGATGTCAAGCGAAGCAGGCATGGTTCGTGCACGCGTCAACAGCGCCGTCACCGAAGCTGCCGATCTGCTGGTTGGCCGCGGCAACGAAGTCGCCAACGAACTGCTGTCGAAGGCAACCTCGCTGAACGAAGCATTCGGAGCCCGCTCCGGCGAGCTTGCGAAGCTCGTTGGCACGGATGGCAACGAACTGATCAGCGCAATCGAAATGCGCGCGAACGATCTGACCGGACGCCTTTCCGAAGTCCATGGAGCAATCCTGGAGGCAATCACGGTCAAGGGCCGCGATGTCACCG
>JBCCVB010000089.1:0-28083 GCA_039195965.1 Pseudomonadota bacterium | reverse complement strand
GCCTCATTCATCGCCGGACCAACCGCTTGACCCTGACCGAGGCAGGTGAGGAACTTCGCTTGCGGGCCCAGAGGATCGTCGAAGATGTTGAGGAAACCTGGAACGCCGTTCGCCGGCTGGACGACACGCCCAGAGGCCTCTTGCGCGTTTCCGTGACCGGCCCGTACTTCACCAAGCTGTTTACGGATTTTCTCTGTGACTTCCCGGAAGTCCGCCTGGAAGTCCAATCGACCACCCGGCATGTCGACCTCCTGTCAGAGGGAGTGGATGTGGCCATCCGCATCGGCCTGGTCAAAGATCAAAACCTGATTGCCCGCCGCCTCCATACAGACAGGCTCGTTGCCGTTGCCAGCCCGGAATATCTGAAGCAACGCGCAGCCCCTGCGACGCCCGAGGAGTTGTCCGACCACAATTGCATTGTGGGCTTTGCCGGTGAATGGACGCCAAGCAAGACATGGCCGCTTCTGGATGGTGGCAGCATTCCGGTAGGCGGCAGACTTTCAGCCAATGAAATTGAACTTGTCATGCAAGCGGTGCAGGAAGGCATCGGCATTGCCCTGTTGCCGTCAGCCGTTGCCTCCGTTCACCTGGAAAGCGGCGCACTTGTTCCTCTGTTGACGGATACGGTCGGCACTGAAATTCCAATCAGTCTTGTGTATGTGGACCGGGAATTCATCGATCCGAAGGTCAGGATCTTCGTTGATAGAGCTGTAGAAGTGATCTCAAGCGAAATGCCGAAGCCGCACGCATTCGAGCGCACACCCTGAAGTCGGCCGAAGCCTCAAGAAGGTTGAATTGAAGAATGCAAGGCCGAACGGACTTCGCATGACAGGAACGCAGCTATCAGCCTGCAAATTCCTCGATCAGATCCGGCATGAACGGTAGGTCCGTGACACCGATATCAAGTCCAGCCTGTGTGAACAGGGCTGAAAGCTGACCGCGATGGTGGGTCTGATGATTGAACATGTGCATGATGAGCAGCCAGCGCGGTCGTTTGCGGGAAGTACCGTCTGTGGTGCTCTTCCATTCCATCACCTCGGAAAGCCATTCGGTAGAAAGCCCGCCAGAAAAGGTGACGATATCTCGACTGATCTCAAGGTGCGCAGCCTTCAGCTCGGAAAAATCTTCGTAGATATCTACACCCATGCCCTTGATGTCATAGGTCTTTACCCAAAACCGGTTCATCCACGCCCGGTCTCCGAACAGAATATGATTGAGCGTTGAGTGCACGGACCTGAAGAACGCGCCCCGATCCTGCCTGCGTTCTTTGTCACTCATCTTCGCTGCGGCCTGATAAGACTTTTCAGTCATCCAGGCGTTATAGGCAGCCATGCGTTGGTAGAGCGCCACATCGACTTGCATTAACGATCTCCGATCCGGATTTTCACGGCGGCCTGTTTGAAGACTTGAGGCGGGCAATACCCTGCCCTCTCCCGTGGGAGAGGGGTTTATCGATCATGTCCGGCTAAAGTCAGGCTTCGAAGATATCCGGTTCAGCTTTGTCGAAACGTTCCGAATCCGGATCCATCAGTCGCAACTCACCAGATCCGATATCGAACCAGGAACCATGCAGATGCAGGCGATCTTCCTGCACGGCTTTCTCGATGAACGGGAAGGTGAGCAGGTTTTTCAGCGATTGCCGGATGCCTGCATATTCCATCGCGAGCTGCGGATCGTCCGCCTTGTCAATCGGCATGCACGCCATTGCGATAGCAGCTGGTTCCAACAGCTTGATCCAGCGGCCGATAAACTCGCCCGTTGCCATCGGTGCATTGGCGTTTTCGCGGAATGCCTTCACACCACCGCACTGACCATGCCCCATGACCACAATGTGTTTTACCTTCAGCCCGTTGACCGCAAATTCAATCGCAGCGCTGGTTCCGTGCTGACCTTCGGTATCTTCATAGGGTGGCACGAGGTTGGCGACATTTCGAACGACGAACAGTTCACCTGGTCCGACGTTGAAAATTCCTTCCGGGGTCACCCGGCTGTCGCAACAGGAAATCACCAGCACATCGGGCTTTTGACCATAGACCGCCAGACGCTCATGCGTTTCTTTGTAGCGGACGAAGCCCTTGTTCAGATACCGGCCGTAACCTTCCAAAAGATGAGCAGGAAAACTCAACGATTTGCCTCCTTTTGAGCAGCGGGCGCCCGCACGCCCGTCTTTTGCTGGCTTCATATCACCTGCCTGCTTGAAAGGAAATTAGCTAACGCGCTTACCCGGTTTGGCAAAGATGGCAAGAATTACGTTGCCACGTTTACCGCATGCAAGTCCTGGTCGTCCTCATGATCCTCATAGGCATGACGGATCTCCTGCGGCGGACACCAGTCGACCGGGCCGGGAAGCGGATGCACCGGACCGTGATCGATACCCGGCTCAAGAGCCTGCAAGGCAGCTGCACGATAGGCGGCCACGCCATCAAGTGCATGATCCACGCTGTGTTCCGCATCGATGAGAACTGCCGGCTCGTCGCCGGAGGAATTGGTATCGGGGTCTGGGCGCTCTGCGGTGTCACGCTTTTTTCTGCGGTCATAGCCGGTACCGTTACCGTCCCTGTCCGCTGGGTACTCTGTCGCATGCGCCACGACCTGGGCCGTTTGCGGCCTTTCAATAGTCGTCGCCATTTCGGCCTCCTGGCCAATCAGAGAGTGCCGCCTTCTGGCGGAACCCTCTGAATCTCTCAACAAATCGTTAACAAAGCTTTACGCAAAGTTAACCTGTTGTTTCATTTGAGACAATGACACCATACAGGAACGCGGTGCTATTCTGCCTAAGCTGCCTGCTCTCCCGAACTTCCAACGATCTTGACGACATCTGCCATGATGTCGGTCAGCTGGAAGTCCTTTGGCGTATAGACCGCAGCAACGCCCATTGCCTTCAGTTGCCCGGCATCTTCCTCAGGGATGATGCCGCCAACCACGACCGGAATGTCATCTGCTCCACTCGCCCGTAGCCGGTCCATGACATCCTTGACGAGGGCAAGATGCGATCCAGACAGGATGGACAGTCCGATGACGTGGACGTCTTCCTCAACGGCCGCGTTGACGATCTGGGCGGGTGTCAGACGAATACCTTCGTAGACAACTTCCATGCCGCAGTCGCGAGCCCGAACCGCAATCTGCTCGGCCCCATTCGAGTGACCGTCCAGCCCTGGTTTCCCGACAAGGAACTTCAGCCTGCGGCCGAGCCTTTTCGAAACCGCCTCGACGCCTTCACGGATGGCTTCCAGATCGCTTGCGTCATCACGCGCAGAATGGCCGACGCCGGTTGGTGCACGATATTCGCCAAAGACCTCGCGCAGAATACGCCCCCATTCACCGGTCGTAACCCCCGCCTTGGCAGCGGCAATCGACGGCTCCATGATGTTGCGGCCTTCCTGAGCGGCAGACTTCAGTTCCGTCAGCGCAGCTTCAACGGCGGCTGCATCCCTCGCTTCGCGCCAGGCCTTGATCTTTTCGACCGCTTCTTCCTCAACATGCTCGGGAACGGTTAGAATTGCGCCATCTTCACCGGATGCAAGAGGAGAAGGTTCGCTTTCTATCCATTTGTTAACGCCGACAACGACCTGATCGCCACCTTCGATCGCTGCCAGCCGCTCAGAGTTGGCTTCTACAAGCTGCCGTTTCATGTAACTTGAATCGACGGCAGCAACGGCGCCGCCCATGGCATCAATCCGGGCAAGCTCTTCGCGCGCCTGTTCCTTCAATGCCTCAACCTTCTTCGTGATCTCCGAAGACCCTTCGAAGATGTCCGCGTACTCCAGGAGATCGGTCTCATAGGCAACGATCTGTTGCATCCTGAGTGACCATTGCTGGTCGAAAGGACGCGGCAAACCAAGCGCTTCGTTCCATGCGGGCAGCTGAACTGCGCGGGCCCGCGCATTCTTGGAAAGGACAACGGCCAGCATCTCGATCAGGATACGGTAAACGTTGTTTTCCGGCTGCGGCTCCGTTAGTCCGAGCGAGTTGACCTGGACCCCGTAACGGAAGCGCCGGTAACGTTCGTCCTCGACGCCGTAGCGCTCTCGGCAGATCTCGTCCCACAGCTCGGTAAACGCGCGCATCTTGCACATCTCGGTGACGAAACGCATGCCCGCGTTGACGAAGAATGATATCCGACCGACCGCCTTTGGGAAGTCTTCTTCCGGAATGGCTCCGCTGGCTTTCATTGAATCCAGAATGGCGACCGCCGTTGCCAGGGCAAAGGACAGTTCCTGAACCGGCGTCGCCCCGGCTTCCTGCAAGTGGTAGGAGCAGACATTCATCGGGTTCCATTTGGGCATATTGGAATATGTCCACGCGATCACATCAGTTGTCAGTTTCAGTGACGGTGCCGGCGGAAACACGTAAGTGCCGCGGGACAGGTATTCCTTGATGATGTCGTTCTGGGTCGTTCCCGAAAGCAGGCTCCGGTCAGCCCCCTGCTCGTCCGCTGCGGCGACGTAAAGCGACAACAGCCAGGGCGCGGTCGCATTGATCGTCATGGAGGTGTTCATGCGCTCCAGCGGGATTTCGTTGAAGAGCGTATGCATGTCTCCCAGATGCGCCACGGGCACGCCGACCTTGCCGACTTCCCCCTTTGCCAGAAGGTCGTCCGGGTCGTATCCGGTCTGCGTCGGCAGATCGAAAGCAACCGACAATCCTGTCTGTCCCTTGGCAAGATTGCCACGGTAGAGCTTGTTTGATTCGGCCGCGGTTGAATGACCCGCGTAAGTCCGGAAGATCCACGGACGGTCCCGTCCTTCGCCCTTTGCACCCGTTACGCTCATGCCGCTACTCCTCCTAAGGCATTCTGCCGCCAGACATATTTTTCTCTCGCAGCACTGTTTTCGCCAAAGTCTCCCCACCTGGCGAAAGTGTGCAGGAGTTTACGCGCCTGCGAAACCCCTCTGTGCGATGCAAAAAATAATTGGCATCAAAACGCAAGTTAAGCAATAGTCGTATAGATCGACGCAGTTTTTTGAACAATAGTTGCGCAAAATCGGGTTTTGACCCAAAAATGCCTTGTGCAAATGCGAAATTCTACAGGGACCTGAAGTCCCGGGAGGGGAGAATGACAGCAACAGCCGAAGCCAACGACAACCAGACGCGGGGAGATACTCCGGTGAAAGATCTTTATGAAATCGGAGAGATCCCGCCGCTCGGTCATGTTCCGAAAAACATGTATGCCTGGGCAATTCGCCGGGAGCGTCATGGTGCGCCGGAAGATGCCATGAAGCTGGAAGTCGTTCCGACATGGGAACTCGATAGCCACGAAGTTCTGGTTCTCGTGATGGCGGCTGGCGTCAATTATAACGGTATCTGGGCCGGTCTCGGCGAGCCGATCAGCCCGTTCGACGGACACAAGGCCCCATACCATATCGCCGGTTCCGATGCTTCGGGCATCGTCTGGGCCGTCGGCGACAAGGTCAAACGTTGGAAAGTCGGCGACGAGGTCGTTATCCATTGTAATCAGGACAATGGCGATGACGAGGAATGTAACGGCGGCGATCCGATGTTCTCCACGTCCCAGCGCATCTGGGGATATGAAACACCGGATGGCTCCTTCTCACAGTTCACGCGGGTCCAGGCGCAGCAGCTCATGCCGCGTCCGAAACACCTGACTTGGGAAGAAAGCGCCTGCTACACACTGACCCTGGCAACGGCCTACCGAATGCTGTTCGGTCATCATCCACACGAGTTGAAACCCGGTCAGAACGTCTTGGTCTGGGGTGCTTCCGGCGGGCTTGGCTCCTACGCGATCCAGTTGATCACCGCAGCCGGTGCCAATGCGATTGGGGTGATCTCCGACGAGGACAAGCGTCAGTTCGTGATGGATCTGGGCGCAAAGGGCGTGCTCAACCGCAAGGACTTCAACTGCTGGGGCCAGCTGCCCAAGGTGGGCTCGCCCGAATATGCGGAATGGTTCAAGGAAGTTCGCAAATTCGGCAAGGCCATCTGGGACATCACCGGCAAGGGCAACAACGTCGACATCGTTTTCGAGCACCCTGGTGAAGCAACCTTCCCGGTTTCCACCTTCGTCTGCAAAAAAGGCGGCATGGTCGTCATCTGCGCCGGTACGTCGGGCTTCAACTGCACCTTCGATGTCCGCTACATGTGGATGCATCAGAAACGTCTTCAGGGGTCGCACTTTGCTCACCTGAAACAGGCCTCGGCCGCCAACAAGCTGATGATCGAAAGACGCATCGACCCCTACATGTCCGAGGTCTTCCCGTGGGATCAGATCCCACAGGCACATACCAAGATGTGGAAGAACCAGCATGCACCGGGCAACATGTCCGTCCTCGTGAGCGCGCCGACAACCGGCCTTCGAACTCTCGAAGACGTGCTAGAAGCCGGCAAACGTTAGGAATTCAAGTCTCCCCCAGAAGGCTAGGGCTTCGCCCATTACTAGCCTAATGCAGCCTGACCAGCCCGTTTTCGACGGGCTGGTTTTTTCATGCGTGCATGGTTGACCACAGGTTCTGGCGCTGCCTGCCGCAATTCTGCTTGGTTGTCGCCTCATCACCTGTCAGACAAAGACGAATCGTTTCGACACCAATCCGGAAGGCGCCCTCTCTTGTTTTTCCCATTTTCCGGCAACCGTTCGACAAAACTGGCTCTCACTGCCGCACTGGCTCTGACAGTCGCCGCCTGCCAGAGCGAACGCTTCCAGACGCCGCCTTTCTATAAGGATCTCGCCCGTACCGATGGTCAGGTCGACGCAACCACCGCGGCACAAATGATTTCCCAGTATCGGATCAACAACGGACTGTCGCCGGTAACGCCTGACGCCCAATTGACCGGAATCGCAAAGTCACAGGCCGAAGCAATGGCTGCGGCAGGAACCGTCCAGGCCTCGCTTCAACCCAACCAGCAGCTGGCGGCAAGAATGGCTTCCATCGGCGAACCCAAAACGGCCGCGGCGGAAAACGTCAGCGCCGGCTACCGCACATTCGCGGAAGCCTTTTCCGGCTGGCGGGAATCGCCCAACCACAATGATGTGCTGCTTACAAAAGACGCCACCCGGCTTGGCATTGCGACGGCCTACTCTTCAAAGGCCAAGCACAAGGTGTTCTGGTCGCTGGTCCTGGCAGCGCCAAGACCAGGGCAGTAAACCGCGATCAGTAATAGCGCCGCGGATAGCGGGGCAGCGGCTGAACAGCAACCGGAGGCCGTGGGTAGATACGGTAATTTCTGTAATATCGGGGAACGCCGACATACACACCCGCTCTCGGGATCGGCTGGCCATAGTAGCCACCCTGGACACCGTAGCTCAGATACTTGCCGGACACCCAACCCTTCACATTGGCAAAGGCGGCGTCACACCACCTGTAATCAGCCGTGCAACCGAAAACGGTCACGCCGCCACCGCGCGGAACGGTGGTGATAACCGGATAATTGGTGCCAGGCCCGGTCCGCATGTTGAGATTGGCAGTTGTATAGGCAATTGCCGGGCGGGACTGCGCCAGCGCCGGCAGTGACATCATGGCCACTGCGAACAACGCCAATGGCAAGCGGATCAACATTATCAACACTCCGAAATTTCAGATCTTTTTTCCAAATGAGAGAATCGATCTAAGCCCTGACACAGCGCAGATGTGGGTACACAAGATGGCAAAAATATAGCACGTCAATCCAGACGTGATGACAACCGGGTGACGGAACAGAATTACCCCTTGCTTCCCCTTCGTTCCATCGGCTTCATAGGAGCAGGGAATTGGGGGGATTATTCAAAATGACAATGTTCCAAAAATCCACGATGCATGCGGTAACCCTGCTTGTGGTGCTTCTGGCGCTGCTTGCACCTGCAAATGCACTCGACACCCATGCCGGATATTACTATCCGACACCGCAAACCAAGGAGGCCTACATCTCCGAAGTTCCGGTGTCGCCGGATGCTGACAAACGCTCCAGGGCCGCATTCGTCATTGGGTTGGCCGCGCAACAGGCCAAGCAGAACTACACGCCCGGTTATCACATGTTCGCCAAAGGTGGAGATCTTGAAAAGCTGATCATCGTGGCAACCGGCGACGGACAGTATGATACGCTCTTCCGCATGCGCGCCCTTCTGGCGTCGCTGACTTCCATGGCCCGGTCAACGGAGCTTTTCGCCCGGACCAACAGACCGCAGGAATTGAATTTTCTCGACTTCTGCAAGCTGATCGGCTTCACGCAGGTGACCGTCAGCAACGGCAAGGACGTCACGCATCAGATCAAGGTCCGGTAAGACCTAATTCCAGACGATTCCGCCATCGCGAATCTAAATTGCTATCCATCTTTCCGATGAAGACCGCCAGGGCCAGGAACGGTTTTCACATTGTCATCCCTGGGAAGTCAGGGATGACAAACATGGAGGGTTCGTGAAGGACCTTCATTAAGGGTGGAGCCGCGGCTTTAGCGCTTCAACTCGCCATTCAGCCAATCGCGATACTGTGACCTGGTGCCGAAGAAAGCATTCCGGTCAACATCGCCCCTGATCCCCGGCACCCGGCCTTCGGCGGTGTATTGCCAGAAGACCCAGTCATCCCGCTGCTCGTAGATGTTTTTCGGATGGGTGGCGACGGAGCGGAGCCAGAAATGTTCACCCTGAAGAGCTCCGACAAGTCTGTCGCGATGGAAGTCGACAGATGAATAGATGACCGGCCGCTTGCCATAGTGCCGTTCCATTTCATCCAGGAAAATCTTCATGTCGGGCACAATCTGCGATCTTCCCGGCCGCTCGCGACAGGTCTTTGAATGGGCATTCCATTCCATATCCAGAACGATCGGCAAGGCTTGCGGATCCTGCGGGATGATTTCCTTGACCCAGGAAATCTGTTCTTCCACCGGGCGGCAGAAGTAATAGAAGTGATAGGCACCTCTTGGAACGCCCGCTTTGCGAGCCGCAATCCAGTTGTCTACGAAGCGCGGATCGACATGATCGCCGCCTTCCGTCGCCTTGATCCAGGCAAAGGCAACGCCTGACCGCTTCACTTCATCCCAGTCGATATCTCCCTGCCAGCGGGATACATCGATACCATGGATCGCATAGTCTTCCGGGGTCGGGTCCGGAAAATCATAAGCAGAACAGGAGCTTAGAAAAACTATTCCAATGATCGCGCAAATAGACTTGATAGGGGCCAGCACAGCGTCCTCGGCAGGGTTAAGAAAGACTTTCCGTTACCGCCCAAAATGCGCGGGATTTCCTAACGGTTCGTAGACAGATTCGCGAAATCTCCGCAAAAACGCGTATTCATTTGTGCCTGACTAGGGCGGCAATACGGCAGCACGAAGACGAAATGGTGACTTAGGGTCATTTCCACATCACACGATGATCACTCTCTTCTCTTTGTCAGGAGGCTTTTCCAGCGCGATGGAATTCCGTTGCACTGTCTGCTCGAATCCGTATGACTGATCGAACTGCAACCTGCCAGGCTAGGAACTCATGACAAACCGGCTCAAACTCGTTACCTGGAACATCAATTCCGTGCGCCTGCGCATGCCGATTGTCGAACAGCTGATCGAGGAAACCGCACCGGACGTGATCTGCCTGCAGGAAACGAAGTGTCCGGATGCGAACTTCCCTGAAAATGCGTTCCGCAAGGCAGGTTACGAACACATGGCCATTAACGGCCAGAAGGGCTACCACGGCGTCGCAACCGTGTCGAAACTGCCGCTCTCCAATGTTGAAAAGCGGGACTTCTGCAACGTTGGTGACAGCCGCCATGTTGCTGTTGATGTTCCCTTCAACGGTTCCAGCCTGCGCCTGCATAACTTCTATGTGCCCGCGGGTGGCGATGAACCGAACCGCGAAATCAACCCGAAATTCGGTCACAAACTCGATTTCATGGCGGAAATGCAGGACTGGCTGCAAGGTGAGGAAACGGCCCGTCCGGCTGTTCTGGTCGGTGACCTGAATGTTGCGCCCTATGAGCAGGATGTCTGGTCTCACAAAAAGCTTCTGAAAGTAGTTTCTCACACACCGGTTGAAACCGAGCTGTTCGAGAAGGTACGTGAAACCGGTGGCTGGATGGACGCAATGCGCCAGTTCACGCCAATGGAAGAAAAGCTCTATACCTGGTGGAGCTACCGGGCCAAAGACTGGTCAAAAGCAGACAAGGGCCGCCGACTGGACCATGTCTGGGTATCCGGCCCCCTCGCTCCGCACGTGAAAGGCACGAGTGTGCTGCGCGATGCGCGTGGCTGGGAAAAACCGTCCGACCACGCTCCTGTCTTCGCGACATTCGAAGCCTGAACCTCCAAGGACCGGGTCACGAATTGTAATTGATTTCGGTGCGGTTTTCCGGCCGCGCCGCCCAGTCGAAATATGCCTTCTGGATTGCCATGGTGACTTCGCCTGGAGCGCCATTGGAGAAAATGTGGTCATCAACTCTCGTGATCGGAGCAACGCCGCCGCCTGAGGTGGTGATGAACACCTCATCACACTGCAGCAGTTCTTCCAGCGGCAACGTCCTGATCTCGGTGACCATGCCCATTTCGTTGGCAATATCGAGAACGGTCTGACGACTGATCCCTTCAAGAACACCGTCCTTCGCCGTCACAAGCCTCCTGTCCTTGACTGCAAAGACGTTGAAACCCGGACCTTCTGTGACGTTGCCTTCACCGTCCAGCAGGACGGTTGTCTCCGCTCCGACGCCTTTGGCCTCGAAAAGCCCTTTGGTGAAGTCTCCCCAATGGTAGTTCTTCACCCGTGGATCGACACTTTGCGGTGAAATCCGTTGAACGGACCGGGCGATGTGAACATGGGCACCGGCTTCCGCGATTTCCGGACGGATCACGTGGATGTAGGGCACGCACCAGGCAAAAAAGTGGTTGCGGCAATCGCGCGGATCACGGGATCCCGGCACCATGTTGACACCCCGCGACGTCACCATGGCGACATATGCCTGTCGTAACCCCGTAGCTGAAACCAGTTCCTGCAGCGCCGACGCAACCTCTTCGGGTGTCAAACCAGGATCAAGGCTCAAGGTCTCCATCGAACGGAAAAACCTCTTCAAGTAGTGATCGAGCCGAAAGAACGCCCCGTCCAAAACCGGAACGACATCATAAGTGATGTCGGAATGAATGAGGCCCCAGTCCGTTACCGGGATGCTGGCCTGCGAGAGGGGCATGATCTTGCCAGCCATCCACGCACCACCGGTTGACAGGTTCAGGGTGTCAGGTGAGCCGGTGTTGTCTGATGGCACGGTCATGAAAAGGTATGTCCTTGAGGCTGTGAGAGCGAAATTCCTGTTTGGCTAGGGGGTCAATATAACCTTGCCACGAACCCGCCGTGCGGCGATTTCATCCAGCGCAACCGCAATATCCTCAAGCGGATAAACCGCATGAACATGTGGCTTGAGTTTGCCTTCCTGAACCCAGTCGTGCAGCGCTGCCATGTTCCGCTTGTGTCCTGCCGGATCGCGGACGAGCGCTTCCCCCCAAAAGACGCCCTGAACATCACAGCCTTTCAGCATCACGATGTTCAATGGAATTTTAGGAATGTCACCGGCGGCAAAACCGATCACCAGAAACCGGCCTTCCCATCCGGTCGCCCTGAGAGCCTGTTCCGAAAGGTCTCCTCCAACCGGGTCATAAACGACATCAACACCCTTGCCGTCGGTGAGCTCTTTCAGTGTTTCCTTCAGCGGTTGCCTTGAATAGTCAATGGTCAGTTCTGCTCCCAGGGACCTGGCGAAGCCGAGTTTTTCCTCTGACGATGCGCATGCAATCACCTTGGCACCCATGAGCGCGGCAATTTCCACCGCCGCCTGGCCGACACCACCGGACGCGCCCAGCACCGCAACTGTCTCGCCCGGCTGCAAGTCTGCCCTGTCGCGATAGGCGTGCAATGTAGTGCCGTAGGTGACGGTCAACCCGGCCGCAATTTCAAAAGAAACGTCATTGGGAATCGCGATGAGCTCCTGTTCGCTGACCGCAACCATTTCGCGCGCTGCACCCCAGCGCATGTAGCCCATTACCCTGTCGCCTACGGAAAACTCCGACACATCGCCGCCGACACTTTCCACGACGCCGGCAAACTCTGCGCTCGGAGAGAATGGCATGTCAGGTTTGAACTGGTACTTGCCCTGAATGATCAACGTGTCGAAGAAGTTCAGTGCACAGGCTTTCACCCGGACGACAACGTCCTTCGGACCGGCAACCGGTTCGGCAACCTCTTCAACCACAAGAGTTGAAGGAGGACCGTAGGATTTGCAAAGACAGGCTTTCAAAGCGACCTCGTTCGAATAGAAACACTGCGGGCTTGCGTGAAACGCCAATCGTTTGATGGCAGCGGCCTTGCAAGTTATCAAGTCAATCCTGCTTCAGAAATTGGCTTTCCGGATAACCCCGGTTCAAAGGCTGCTCTCTTTCGGCTATGAGAACCCTCACCGCCATCTCTCCAGAATCAAGAAGAAACGGACATTTCATGCGCGGATACTTTGCTGTCGGGGCTGAAGGCCTATCCAAACGAATGAATCTCGGAACGCTGATGCGGTCGGCACATGCATTCGGCGCCAACTTCTTCTTCACGGTGGATGCGGAGCAGAAGCTACGCAAGGCACCGCCTTCCGATACCTCAAAGAGCCCCGGTCACCTGCCGGTCTTTACCTGGGACAGCGTCGACACAATGGACCTTCCCAAGGGATGTCAGCTGGTCGGCATCGAATTGACGGACGAGTCCATCGACCTGCCGAGCTTCGGCCACCCATTGCAGGCAGCTTACGTGCTCGGCCCGGAGCGCGGATCTTTGTCGCCGCAAATGCTGGAACGTTGCGATCATGTTGTGAAAATCCCGACGAAATTCTGCATCAACGTCGCC
Organism: Pseudomonadota bacterium; assembly: GCA_039195965.1. Lineage (GTDB taxonomy): Bacteria > Pseudomonadota > Alphaproteobacteria > Rhizobiales > Stappiaceae > Roseibium. The sequence goes on along the minus strand of JBCCVB010000089.1, from coordinate 15,296 downwards.
ATGGCAGGCGCAATCGTCATGTATGACCGCCATCGGGCCCTCGGCCGCTACGCGGAACGATCCCTGACTGCGGGCGCTCCCAAGATCGAGCGCGCGCAACACATCAGTGGTGGTCCGGTCATTCGCAAGGGCAGAAAGGTTCCCGGAACCTGACTGCGAACTGCACGTCACAACGGCAACATTGTTATGTCAGCTCGTCCGCAAGCTTGCGTGTGATCGCGCGCCATTCGGAAGGTGTGACTTCGACAATATGCATTTCACCTACGGCAACGCTTGTGATCAGGACGTCCGCCGGCATTTCGCCAAGCCGCAGCAGGCTTTCACGCAAGGTGGAGCGGTCGCCACCATCACCACTCATCACGAGCGTGCGCCATTCGCCCTGATCCAGGTAAATCGTGTCACCGGTAAACAGATACGTCTTGCCATGAGGTGAAACGTATCTGTAGCAAACGTTGTTGTCGGTATGGCCGGGAGTGAAGACAACCTCCAGACCACCGGCATGTTGCTCTGTGCCCGAGGTCTGAAACGCAACATCCAGACCTTTACCGGTTCCGAAATAGGGCTGCATCTTTTCATGACCGCAGAGCCTGGCGTTCAATCGAGTGCTGGTCGTTTGCAGCGTGGGAACAATCTCATGATTGTGACTCAAATACTGGTGTCCGGCACCACCCATATTGCTGATCTCGTTGAGGTCGGTCTCCTGCTCACTGTGGTAGATCAGGGCATGCCCATCTGAATGCTTCAGAAAATAAGCATGTGTGCGCAGAGTTCCGAAACGCATCTCGACGGAGGTCTGCCAAAGGTCCGGATAGAGCTGTTTCATTCGACGCTCACTCTTTGGGTAGCGATCAATGACCGGCTGGCGACAGCGGACAATACCGCGACGCCTGCAAAGGTCACGAACAACCAGATGGACGAGTTTGCCGTCGCGCCAATATCGTTCTTGTTGTTAAAGCCCGACAGATTGGCCACCAGCCCTGCCACCGCTGTGCCGAAAGAAACGGCGAACATCTGGATCGTGGAAAGAGCAGAGGCTGCATTTTCCTTTTCCGCTTCATCGGTGAACTGCAGTGCAAATGTGTTCAAATGCGGCCAGCTGACACCGATGCCGACCCCAACCAGAATAAGTGCGAGCGCCAGTACTGTAGTCAGTCCGGCACCGGCGGCGGCATGCATCGGGGTTGCCAGCGCCAGGGCAAGCGTACCCGCCAGCATCACGACCGGTCCGGCAAGCACCGTACGATGCATGGCATTACCGGTGAACTTGGCGGAATAAACTTCCGAAGAGGCCCAGCCGATGGATACCAGCGCTGCAATGTAACCGGCCAAAAGCGGTGAAAGTCCATGCAGGCGCTGCAGGAAGAACGGCATGAAAAATTCGGCATTCACGCAGAAGATCAGCAACGACATAACTGCAAATGCCAGAAAAAGAGGCGAGCCCGGCAACATTGCTCCTCTCGGGAACAAACGCACTTGCGCCGTTTTCTCCCGGCGCATAAGCACCAGCACCATCAGAACGGACAATACGACACCTAATATCGCGCCAAGTGGCGACGCGGAAAGCGATGCCGTCGAAATGGCCAGCACGGAACCTGCGAGCAGGGCAAGTTGCCCAAAGGCGATCGGGGCAGCTGGCGACAACTCCTTCCTGATACTTGGCAACATCCTCCAGGCAAGGAGTATGTAGAGCCCTGTTACCGGAAGAAGGGAAGCAAATCCCCCGCGCCATGCATCGTATTCAGCAAACATTCCGCCGACGGCCGGACCAAAAAGCATGGCAATGCCCCAGGTTCCAGACAAAAGGGCAACAGCCCGGGACCAGAGACGTTCCGGATAGGCGAAGACAATCATGGAGTAGCAAAGCGTGAACATCATGCCCCCGCCGATACCCTGTATCGAACGTCCGACAAGCATGACCGGCATGCTGGGAGCAGCAGCGGTGATCAGGCTGCCAACCGCAAAAATCACGCCCGAAAGAGCGAATGCGGCCTTGGCGCCTAATCTCTGAAAGATCTTGCCGGTAACAGCTGCACTCAAAATCGCCGCGAGCGTGAACAGTGTCGCGTTCCATGCATACAGCCCTTGACCGCCGATTTCCGAGACGATGGAGGGAAGCATGGTGGCCGAAATGTTGATGTTCACCGCGTGCAGAATGATTCCTCCCGCCAACACAGCCGACACAGGCGCATGGGTTCCCCATAAAACGTCGCTCCAGCGCGCTTGATCGGACTGCTCAAAGCTTGCGGACATGGTCGATTCTCTCCTTAAGGACTGGTTCTGAGTTCCATCTTGTCCTTGCCTAGGTAGGTCCTGAACCTTAGTTGAGGTCAAGAGGAATTTTGAGGAGTGAATCATGAACAGAAAAGGTGGTTTGACGGTCGGTGAAGTCGCGCAGCGCAGCGGCATCGCGGTCTCTGCAATTCACTTTTACGAACGCAAGGGCCTTATCTCCTCATCTCGAAACAGCGCCAATCATCGCAGATACTCAGCGACCGTCCTTAGAAAGATCGCGATCATTCAGGTTGCCCAACGCGCCGGCGTACCTCTGCGCGAGATCGCCGAGGCCATGTCGTTTCTGCCTCCTGAGGAAAAGGTCACGGTTGCCCATTGGGAGCAACTCTCCAGCAATTGGGCCTCGGAGCTGGATGCCCGGATCGTGCGCTTGCAGAGGTTGCGAAAGCTGATGGATGGCTGCATCGGCTGTGGCTGTCTGTCGCTCAACACCTGCAAGCTGCTCAATCCTGATGATGAGATCGGCAAAAACGGACCAGGACCTCGTTTTCTTGAAGAAGATGCACCGGAGTCGCTCGATTTCTGAACCTCACCCCGTTGAAACGGAAGCATCCGCGGCCTGAACTAGAAATTGCAGATCAAACGCCTTGCTAAACCAGGATGTAACCACTTGCACTATCAGGCGTTTTGTCTACCCTCTTCATAAGTTTCCTTTGCGGCTGACTACCGGAAAGGGGTGCCCAATGAATGCCGGGAAGCAGCACATGACCGGATTAAGAAGAAGACTAGTTGGCCTTTGGATCCTTTGCCTGACCCTTTTGCTGCCTGCTGCAGCGCAGGCCTCGGCAAGAGTTGCGCTGGTCATCGGCAACGGCGCCTATCAAGCCATGTCTTCACTCGTAAATCCGGCGAACGATGCCAACCTCATGGCCAGCAAATTGGCCGGCCTCGGGTTTGATGTCATCAGGGTAATTGACGGCGACCGGCGAGGATTTTACGACGCGCTTACACAGTTCGGACGCAAGGCGCAGGGCGCGGAAGTCGCACTGGTCTTTTACGCAGGTCACGGCGTTCAAGTGAACGGCAGAAACTGGTTGCTGCCGGTGGATGCGCAAATTCAGGCAAGCACCGACCTTCCCGGACAGGCGGTCAAGGCAAACGATCTTCTTGAAATCATGGAAGCATCGGGAGCAAAACTGAAACTGGTCTTCCTGGATGCCTGCCGTAACAACCCCCTGCCACGCTCTTTGTCCCGGGGCACGTCAAACGGCCTTGCCAGGCTGGAGGCAAATGCTGCCGGAATGATGATCGCCTTTGCCACTTCACCCGGGGACGTTGCCCTGGATGGAACCGGCAGCAACAGCCCCTTCACCGAAGCTCTGGCCACCTGGATTGACACTCCGGACCTGGAAATTCGTCATCTGATGGGCCGTGTTCGTGAAAGCGTCTATCGCGCCACGGGCGAGGCCCAGCTGCCCTGGCTCAACGAAGCGTTGATTGGAGAATTCTATTTCGGCGGCCATTCATCAGGAACAGCGCCCAATGCAGCGCCGTCTTCGAACGGCTTTTCTTCGGCTCCCCCTTCCCAGCAGTCCGGAGGGGCCGCGATCTCTGGTCCAACGCTAAGTCTGCAGCAATCCCGCCACCAGCCGGTCCCTCGTTACGCGGGTAATCTTTGCAGCACCACAACATCATGGCAGGGAAACTGGCAGGTCTGTGCCAGTTCCGTTCTCGATCCCCAGTACGGCAACCGCTACGGAGCCGTGAACCTTCTGGATGGCAACACATCAACCGCATGGGTCGAAGGAGTTGGCGGCAATGGAGCTGGTGAAAGCATCCTGATTGCCTTCGACCGCCCCCGTCTGCTGTCGGGTTTCGATATCGTCAACGGCTATGCCAAAAGCCGCGACATCTACTCCAAGAATGCCCGCCTCCAGACCGCGCGCATAACTCTATCGGATGGCAGCATCCAGACGATCTCTCTGCCGGACTCCATGCGATCAAGCCGGTTTGCCTTCGGCGCGCCTGTTGAAGTGCGCTGGATTGAAATTGAAATCGGCTCTGTTTATCCCGGAGCCAAATACAACGACACGGCGGTTTCGGAGTTTACGCCGGTTTTCGCAGACTGAACCGGAGTCGAGACAGGTCACCTTGCTGCCATGCTAGCGAGTTTCAATCGGAAAATCGAACGACTTTTTCGGGAAGGGTTCATCAACAAGCGTGAAGTGCCACCATTCACCTGGATAATTACGAAACCCGCCTTTGCGCATGAGATCGACGAGTGTCCGGCGCATTTTTCGGGCGGAAGCCGCAACATCAACGGAACCCGTCCGGCTGTCGGGATCGAAGCAGTCAAAGGGCGTCCCGAAATCCGCGGTATCGCGATCGGTTCGCTTGCAAACGCCCGCTGAGTTTCCCCCGGAGGTGACACCAACAGACAATGGCTCCAGAGCGACATCAACCGTCGAGCCGCGCGCATGGCTGCTTTTGGCGCCAATGTATCCCTCGCGGACAAGGCTCGATCTGGACACTCTGGGAAAATAGGCAGGGTCGGTGCCGCTCCCCCCGGCAACCCAGGCAACCATGGCATTGACGGCACGTTGGGGCCGGTAGCAGTCAAAGGTCACCAGAGAATAACCTGCCTGAACAGCTGCATTTTGAACCTTGCCGAGCGCCTTGGCAGCTGCCTCGGTCAACACACATTCAGCCGATTGATATCCAGGCAAGCGCTGGCGCATGAAATTGTTTCGCCCCGCATAACGCATGTCTTGACGGATATCGGGAACAATCTCGTTGAGAAAAACAAACCCCTCCGGCAAGGCATTTGCAGCTGGAGCTGGCCCGGAAGCCAAAAACAGACAGAGGCCCGCGAATATCGACCTAGTCGACATCGACGGCCTCATCGGCCTCGATCAGCTGGCGCAGTCTGCCAAAGGCAAGTCTTATGCGCGATTTGACGGTCCCAAGGGGAAGACCTGTATCCTCGGAGATTTCACTATGAGACTGGCCAAGGAAAAAGGCCAACCGAACCACTTCTCTTTGCTCGTCCGGCAATTTCCCCAACGCAGCGCGAACACGTACTTCGCGTAATCTTGCGTCCATCTCGTCAGCGACATCCGGCAATGGAGAAGGCTGCAAGGAAGGCTCTTCGGGATCGAGTTCCGCCGCCCTCCGTCTTCTTAGCCTGTCGATTCGGCGATTACGCGCGACCCGGAAAAGCCAAGTGCTGGCAGAAGATTTTTTCGGGTCGAACAGCTCTGCCTTGCGCCAAAGCGTCACCATGACGTCCTGCGCTATTTCCTCCGCGGCAGCATCGTCCGCGCCTTGTTTCATCAAGTAGCCCTTTAAACGTGGGGCAAAATGATCAAACAATTCAACAAATGCAGCTTTGTCGCGGTCGGTCGCAACCTTGACAATGAGTTCTGAAAAGTACTGCGATTGCGCCAAAGATCACCAAACTCCGTATCGATCCTTAAATCTTTAGCATGTTTACAAGATTTCGAAAGGCGGTTCCCCTGCTCTGCCACACTGTTGCCTCGATTTATCGCAAATGCGTTGAGACAAAGCCATTGTCCAACCGGTCTGCAAAAAACAGACTGAATCGGGACAAGGCTTCAACCCTTTCGTAACCCGCTTTAAGTTATCATTAAAGCAAGGTTTATAAGACAGACGGCAATTGCATCAAATTTGACGAAAACTCATAGCCAAACGGTGTGGAGATGATGAAAGCAAAATCGCTGGTTCTGGCCCTTGCAGGTCTTGCCGTTTCGAGTGCAGCGGCTTTCGCACAAACCCCGACGCTTCTGAAGCAGCATAGGGACTGGGCGGCTTATGCGCTGACCAGCGGCAACGGCAAGGTGTGCTACGCTCTAACAAAGCCGACCACCCTGCTGCCAGGCGACCGCAATCATGGGGACGTGTTCTTTTTCGTGACCTCCAGACCAGCCGAAGGTGTCAATTCCGAGCCTAGCCTGCTGGTTGGATATCCGTTCAAGGACAAATCCTCCGTCAATGTCGACGTTGACGGCAAGGGCTTCACCCTGTTCACCAACAACGACGGTGCCTGGGTGGAAAACGCGGCAACGGAAGCACAGCTGGTATCGGCCATGAAAGCCGGCCGAGAAATGACGGTAAACGGCGAATCCAGCCGCGGCACTCGGACGACGTACAAGTTCTCGCTCTCCGGCGTAACCGCCGCGATCGACACTGCCGCGCAGGCCTGCCGCTAACAATCCGGTAGAACGTTTAAACATTGCATGGTCCCTGGAAGGTTACTGAACCGGCCGGGGATTTTTGCCGTGGACCGATATTCCTTGTCGCAGGGATCATCGCGGGGCAGAGTTGAACGCAGAAGTCGCGCTTTCCTGATCCAACGCAAACGACTACAAATCACTTTAAGAGATCAACCGTAAGACGATTGCGGCCGGTGTTTTCCGAAGGTTCATATGAGGAACTGGCCGCTCTTCGTATCAACCCGGTTGATCCTGCCAAAGTCGTCCATTCTTAGGTTCATTCGAACAAGGCCTACCGGCATGCATATCCATCACCTTGATAACTGGACCCATCACCACCGTTTTGTGGACATCCAAAAAAGCATCTCCAATGAAAAGAGAACGCTTTACGTTGTGATCCTTACCCTGGTCATGATGATACTTGAGATTTCTGCCGGCGTTGTCTTCAACTCCATGGCGTTGCTCGCCGATGGGTGGCACATGGCAACCCATGCTGGAGCATTGGGCCTGTCCGTATTTGCCTATCGGTATGCGCGAAAACATGCTGACGACAGACGCTTCACCTTCGGCGTCGGTAAAGTCGAAATTCTCGGCGGCTACACAAGCGCAGTCGTTCTCGGGCTGGTTGCGCTTTTCATGATTTGGGAATCTGTTCAGCGGCTGCTAAATCCGCTCGAAATCGCATTCAACGAGGCGATGATCGTTGCGGTGGTTGGACTAGCCGTAAATCTGGTTAGTGCCGTTCTTCTTCACGGGGACCATCATCACCACCACCATCATCATGGACACGGGCATGGTCACGGCAACGAAGTCCACACTCATGGCCATGATCATGACCATGGCCAGAACCATGAACATTCGCATGCGACAGATCACAATCTGAAAGCAGCTTACATTCATGTGATCGCTGACGCACTGACATCGGTGCTCGCAATATTCGCGCTGTTATGCGGGAAGCTGTTCGGCTGGAGCTGGATGGATGCCGCAATGGGAATCGTCGGCGCCCTGGTGATCGGCAAATGGGCATATGGCCTGCTGGTCGATACCGGCAGCATTCTTCTGGACCGTGTGGACCAGCCGGAGATGGTCAAATCCATCAAACGGCTGGTTGAGGAAGATGCCGACAACAGATTGGTCGACCATCACGTCTGGCATGTCGGCAATGGCAAGTCCGCCGCAATCGTGTCAATCGTGACTCACTATCCGCGGACCGCAGAGCACTACAAAGCGCTACTGGCTGACGTTCCCGGATTGGCACATGTGACGGTGGAAGTGAATGTATGTGAGGGAAAGGCCTGCATTCCGATTCCGGAACTTGAAGAAGGCAAAGTGCAGCACTCATTGGCTTGAATTCACAAAACCGGAACCCGATCAGAAACCGTTTTTCGGTCTGTCGCACCAGCGTTTACCAACCGATGCAACGCCACTCCGGCGCTGCATCGAGCGCTGAATGTGTTGTGCTACTTTTAAATGATTCTTGATTTTCGGCGCGGTTTGTGGTTTTGGAACGCCAAGCTCTTAACCTGTAATGGCAGGTAATCCGGCAGCCGCGTTCCTGAAGTGATACGCCGAAACGAGCGCCGGAAAACGACGGATCACGACATGGCGACTACGCTCGACATCGCGCGGGACAATCCGAACGCGCAAACAATTGCACCCGCAGCTGCCTCGATGCTGCCTGATGAAGACAAGCCGACCCTGATCGGCCTGTCGCGTGAGGAGCTTGGCGATGCCATGGGAACAATCGGTGTGCCGCCGAAACAGTGGCGCATGCGGGCTTCGCAGCTCTGGCATTGGCTTTATGTGCGCGGTGTTTCCGATTTCTCGCAGATGACGAACATCGCCAAGGATTTGCGCCAGAAACTGGACGACAATTTCACGATCGCGCGGCCGGAAATCGTATCGGAGCAGATTTCCGTCGATGGCACGCGCAAATGGCTGTTCCGCTACCCGCCGCGCGGTGCCGGCAGACCTGTTGAAGTCGAAACCGTCTACATTCCTGAAGAAGGCCGCGGCACGCTTTGCGTTTCTTCGCAGGTCGGTTGCACGCTCACCTGCACCTTTTGCCACACCGGCACTCAGAAACTCGTGCGCAATCTGACATCCGAAGAGATCCTGTCGCAAATTCTGATGGCACGCGATCGTCTGGGAGACTTTCCCGACGCGGACACGCCTCAGGGAGCCATCGTTCCTTCCGAAGGCCGGCTTGTGTCAAACATCGTCATGATGGGCATGGGTGAGCCGCTCTACAACTTCGACAACGTCAAGAAATCGCTGTTGATCGCCTCGGACGGCGACGGACTATCGCTCTCCAAGCGCCGCATTACGCTTTCGACATCCGGTGTCGTTCCGGAAATTCTCCGCACGGGTGACGAGGTCGGCTGCATGCTCGCAATCTCGCTGCATGCCGTTCACGATGACTTGCGCGATGTTCTGGTTCCGATCAACAGGAAGTGGAAAATCAAGGAATTGCTTGATGCATGCCGTCAGTATCCGGGCCTGTCGAACGCCAAGCGGATCACGTTTGAATACGTCATGCTGAAGGATGTGAATGACAGCAATCAGGACGCGCTTGAACTGGTACGCCTTCTCAAAGGCATTCCGGCAAAGATCAACCTGATTCCTTTCAATCCATGGCCAGGCTCCGAGTATGAGTGTTCCGATTGGGAGCGGATCGAGGAATTTGCCGACATCGTCAATCGTGCCGGATACGCCTCGCCCATCAGGACGCCGCGCGGCCGGGACATTTTTGCCGCCTGCGGACAGCTGAAATCGGCTTCCGAGCGCATGCGCAAAAAGGACAGGGAAGCCCTGCGGGCTTCTTGATCGCGACCTGTCGAACCACAAAAAGAGTTTCAAATCAAAAACGGCGGAAACTTCCGCCGTTTTTTTGTTCTTCCGGTGAATTGCGTGCGGTCACACTGTTAAGCGGCGGCGACCTCACGCAGGAATTCACTCACCGCGGCATTCAAGCTGTTCAGTTTTTCTGTCGCATTTTGTGTCGCCTCTTCGACAGCCTGGGCAGACAGGGAGGTGGATCCGACGGACGCGCTGACATTCGACATGTTGTCGCTCGCAGCGGATGTCCCGGCAGAGGCCTCGGAAGCGCTTCGGCTGATCTCCCCGGTCGCAGCATCCTGCTCCTGAACGGCGGCGGCGATAGACGTGGTGTTCTCGTTGGCTTTCACCATGATTTCCGCAACGCCCTGGATCGCAGAAACGGCCTGTTCCGTTGCCGCCTGGATTTCCGCAATCTGATTGGAGATATCTTCGGTTGCCTTGGAGGTTTGTGTAGCGAGCTCTTTTACCTCTGCGGCAACAACCGCAAATCCCTTGCCCGCCTCACCGGCGCGAGCGGCTTCGATCGTTGCGTTCAGAGCAAGCAGGTTGGTCTGCTCGGCGATTGCCTGAATGAGACCGATGACCTCACCGATACGTGCGGAGCCGGAGGACAGCTGCTCCATCATCTGGGTGCTGGTCTGGGTCTGATTTGTAGCGTTGGCAATGACCCTGTTTGTTTCCTCGATCCGTTGGCCAATCTCCGAGATCGAAGACGAAAGTTCTTCTGTGGCCGCAGCAACGAGCTGAACATTGCCAGAGGCCTGAGTGGTGGCAGAGGCTGCGCTGTTCACCTCCTCCGAAGCGCTGGTCGCGCTCGACATCATTGAAGCGGCATTTGACTGCATTTCACCCATGGACGCTTCCACAACTCCGAGCAGATCGGAAGATTCGGTTCTGAAAGTGTCGATCAGTGAATCGATCCGCTGCTGCCGCTCTGTACGTTGCAGCTCCTCCTCTTTTCTTGCTTCCGCAAGACGAGCCTGTTCTGCGACCCCGTCGCGGAACCCGGCAATCGCGGAAGCGATTTCTCCGACCTCGTCCTGACGCTCTGCTTCGGCAAATTCGACGCTGACATCGCCACCCGCAAGCTTAACTGCGCTCTGGACGAGGTTCTTGATCGGATGAACAACCGAACGCGCGGCAAGCCAGCCGACAAACGTCATCACAGCCAGAATGCCGAGACTGATAATCGCAATCTGATTGCGCAGTGCCGTGACGGGCAGCAGGATTTCTTCCTCCGCCTCAACTGCGACGACCGCAAGGCTCACGCCCTGGAACTGAAGCGGGGCGGATGCAGCAACGAAAGTCTCGCCACGAAAGTCTTCCAGGTGCCCAATTGCGGATTGCCCGGCCAGCGCGGAATCGGCAACCGCACTGTGCAGACTGTCCTGAAGAATATCGTTCCGGTCGGGTGTCTTTGCTGAATCGTTGCGGAACAGTTTGTCAGCACCGATCAGGATTGCTTCACCCGTCTCGCCCAGTCCAGGCACATCGGCCATGATCGCGTTGATGTTGTCGATCGGCATCTGAAACACCAGAACGCCCAGGCGCTTACCGTCTTCAAAGACCGGGGTCGAGATGAAACTTGCCGGCGCATCGGCACTCGGAGAGTAGGGTTTGAAATCATAGAAATGAACACTTCCTTCGCTGCTCTTCAATGCAGCCCGGAACGCATTGCCAAGATCCGTGTCCCTATATTCACCCGACAAAAGATTTGTCGCGTAATCCAGTTCCTTGAATACGGTGTAGATGAGTGAACCGTCATTGGAGAACAGAAAGATATCGTAGTATCCGCGCGTCTTGAGCATGGTGCGGAACCAGGGATGGTATTGAGCATGCGCAAGGTCGTAAGGCGTTTCACCTGCGCTCATCAAGGCATCTTTTTCACCTGTTGGATGCGGATTGTCGTTAATGTAGGCGCTTTGCAAGATGTCTTGCGGATTTCCGTCCTGACCTTTCCATGCAGTCTCGAAATCAGCCAGGGCCGATTTCACGAACGGACTTTCGGCCGTAACCGACAAGTCCTGGACGATGGAATCCAGGTAGCGTGAGAGGTCGTCACTTCGCACCTTTGCCAAGGCCGACAATCTTTCCTCCGCCTGTTCTTCGATGTTGGACGAGCTGACCCAGTAGGCCAACGCCCCGACGAGGACAGCTGCCACGACCGAACAACCGGATATGATTGCTGGCAAACGAAAGCTGAGTTTAGAGAACCGGGCCCCCACAGCACCCTCCTAAAGTTGAATACGCTTTTCGTAGGGTCAGGTGTTTCAGCTTACTCGTCAGTTAATTATATTATTTTTACTTCCTAAAATTTTATAAATTAAGTTGAGCAAAATAAAATTTAAAACCAACAATAGAAAAGTCTTGTAACAAGTAACAATTAGAAGAATTTCTACATTGTTTTTTATTTTAGAAAAACCATTTTAAGGGCATGTAATACAGTAACAACAACCGAAGGACGCAGGTCTTTCAAGCGATAATATGCAACAGGTCTGACCGGATATCTCATTCAAGATATTATCTAAAAAGGCTTCACAGCTAATTTCTGTCTTTGGGAAAACCCGATCTGGCAAGGTCTCGAACGCGAAGCTGGTCGTCATCTTGAAGTAGACAACAAGCAAACGAAAGGCCGCCAGTGGCGGCCCTTCTTCTTACCGTTTTCACCGGGTCAGACGAGCCCGGCCTTCGTCAGAGGCAAGGTTGTCACCCACTCGCCCCTGGCTGCCGCAATTGCATTTGCGACAGCAGGCCCGATCGGAGGTGTTCCCGGTTCGCCAATACCACTCGGAGCCTCGTTGGAAGCAACGATATGCACCTCGATTTCCGGCATGTCGGAAATCCGAAGAGGCTCATAGGTGTCGAAGTTGGTTTCGTCGACAACACCATCCACCAGCGTGACCTGATTGCGGAGGATCGCCCCAAGTCCGTAACCGATGCCACCCTCGACCTGGGCCCGGATGTTGTCAGGGTTGATCGGCGTTCCGCAGTCCACCGCTGCCGTTACCTTCTCGACTTTCACCGTACCATCCTCGCGGAAGGATATTTCTGCGACCTCCGCAACATAGGAACCGAAGGACTTGTGTACCGCGACACCTCGATGACGGCCTTCGGCAACCGGCTTGTCCCAGCCGGCCTTTTCAGCAGCAAGCTTCAGGACATTCACCTTGCGCGGATCGTCCTTGATCATTTCCAGACGATAGGCGACAGGATCCTTGCCAGCTTCCTTTGCGAGACGGTCAACCATGGTTTCCATGACATAGGCGGTATGAGTATGACCGACGGATCGCCACCATAGAACCGGAACCTTCGTTTCCTGGAAAGACTGGTCCATGTTCATCAGCGGGAAGGCATATGTCGTGTCGTGAGCACCTTCGGTCATGTTGTGATCGACACCATCCTTCATCAGCATGGCTTCGAACGGGGTTCCCTTGATGATCGACTTGGCGGCTATGTTGTATTTGAACGCCGTGACATTGTTGTTCTCATCGAGACCGACCTTGATCTTGTGCGCGGACATCGGCCGGTAGTATCCACCCGCCATATCGTCTTCACGCGTCCAGACAATCTTCACCGGAGCCGGAGGCATTCCTGCTGCCTGCATGGCCTTTGCCAATGTCGTGATCTCCACCACCGGATGAGCATCAGCCTGCGCCCGGCGCCCGAAGGACCCGCCTGCCCAAAGCGTATTGATCTTCACATTCTGGAACGGGATGCCCAACACGGTCGCCGCAACGTTGTGGTCGATGGTCTGGATCTGGGACCCGAACCAGAACTCCGCAGTTTCGCCGTCGAACTTCATTACAATGTCGAGCGGTTCCATCGCGCCATGGGCCAGATAGGGAAACTCGAAGTCTTCCTCAATCACTCGTGCCGCTGCCTCAAGCGCTGCATCGACATCACCATCTTCTCGAACCTTGACACCAGGCTTCGCCGTCATTTCGCTCAGCTCGGCAAACATCGCCTCGCTGGATCGAGTTTCGGCTTCGCTGTCGTCCCATTCGATCTCAAGCAGCTCTCGTGCCTTGATAGCCGGCCAGGTGGACTTGGCAACCACGGCAATCCCATTTGGGATCTGAAGAACATTGACCACGCCTGGCACCTTCTTGGCTTCAGTCGCGTTGAATGACTTCACCTTGCCACCAAAGCGCGGCGAGCGAGCTACGACAGCCACCAGAAGATCATCACGCTGGAAATCCATGGTGTAGGTTTTCGGCGCTCCAATGGTTTTGTTCTTCACATCAAGGCGCGGAAAGGACTTGCCGATGTAAGTCCAGTTTTCCGGTGATTTCAGAACCGGCTCCGCCGGAACCTCCTGCTCCGCTGCAAGGGTCGCCAACTCGCCAAGTGTCGCAGATTTGCCTGACGAGTGAGAAACGATCCCGGAAGATACGGAGACTTCACCCGCCGGCACGCCCCATTCCTTCGCTGCCGCCGCCACGATCATTGCCTTCGCCGCAGCACCTGCCTGACGATACTGCATGAAGGAGTTGGCCATTGCGGTGGACCCGCCGGTGCCCTGCACACCGAACAACAGATTTGCATAAAGCTGCGGATTTGACGGTGCGAATTCGACGGAGATCTGTTCGCGCGCAGCATCCAGTTCCTCGGCAACGAGCGTAGTCAGGCCTGTGGCCGTACCCTGCCCCTTGTCCAGATGCTTGGACAATACGATCACTGTGTTGTCAGGACGGATATGCACGAAAGGCTGCGCCAACTCGCCGCTTCCCGCGGCAGCCCGGGAGGCACGCGGCAGGTTCATCGCGATCACAAGACCACCGACTGCGCCAGCGGACATTTTCAGAAAGGTGCGCCTGGAGGGTTTTTGCGCTTCAAGCGGCTTTTGCAATAGATGCAACATGACTTATGCCTCCATCTTGTCGGCGGCGAGATGGATCGCCTTGCGGATACGGGCATAAGTTGCACAACGACAGACATTGCCATCCATGGCCGCATCTATGTCTTCGTTGCTCGGCTTCGGTGTTTCGCTCAAAAGTGCGCTCGCGGCCATGATCTGGCCGGACTGGCAATACCCGCATTGCGGCACGTCCAGCTCGTTCCATGCAGCTTGAACCGCTTCCGCAGCCTTGCCGTTTACGCCTTCGATAGTGGTGATTTCTGCGCCTTCAAGGTCTCCGACCATGGTTTGGCAGGAGCGGATCGGAGTACCGTCCCAATGAACGGTACAGGCACCGCAGGAAGCGATGCCGCAGCCGAACTTGGTTCCGGTCATTCCAAGTTCATCGCGTAGCGCCCACAACAGCGGGCTTTCGGGGTCGGCATCAAGCGTGCGCGTTTCCCCGTTGATTTTGAGAGTGACAGACATGAGAACGTCTCCCCTGGCTGGCCTGAACTGGCTAAAGGGTGTAAACTACACCGTGCAGTGTAATCTTAGTTTGCAGATATGTAAACGCCCTAGTTTACATAGGGCGTGTTTTTTGGGATGAAAGGGTTGGGGGACCGTCGTTAAGACAGAAATGCAGAAAGGGGCGCGCTTGAGGCGAGAATGTCCGTATCCGACCAGAAAAAGAAGCAGATCATAGATGCCGCAATCGCGGAGTTTCAGGAAAAGGGCTATGCCGGCGCCAGCATGGACCGGATCTCTGAACGCGCGCAGGTTTCCAAGCGGACTGTCTATAATCACTTCGAAAGCAAGGATGCCCTGTTCAAGGCGATCAACCAATGCCTCGCCGACCAGATAAATTCAGCGCTGGAACTTTCCTACGATCCTGACCTGCCTATCCGGGATGCCTTAATACGGCTCGGCTGGGCTGAAGGTGAACTGATGATCAATCCGTGTTTCATGAACCTTGCCCGGATGATCATGAGCGAGACGATCCGCGACCCTGGACTCGCGGCAGATATGAATTCACGCATGACCAAGCTGGTCATCTTCGCAGAATTCATCGAGCGTGCGACACAGGAAGGCAAACTCACCGCGGAAAACCCCGGCCTCGCCGCCGAACAATTCCTTGGCCTGATCAAATCGCG
>JBCCVB010000088.1:0-28298 GCA_039195965.1 Pseudomonadota bacterium | reverse complement strand
GGCGCCGCTGGCGCCCGCAGATTTTCCGCTAGAGGTCTTCTCGCTTCAGAGAGCTTTCCGGAATTTTGGCGGTCTCCAGACGTTGCATTCCAACACCGGGGGTGAAGACCCAGTTCTTGTTCACCGAAGTCGCGAGAAATTCCCTGTCACTTGGATTGACGACTTCTGCTTGCGGGTAACTGGGTAGTATCCAGAGCTTCATGAGGACAAAGTAGATAACCAGCGCAGACGGAAACCCGACAACATAGGCATAGTCGAGGAAGAGGAGTGCCAGTCCTCCGCCGACAATCCACGCGATCAGACCCGCCGGATTCCAGCCGCCGGCATATTTGAACTGGCCATCTTCGCGATAAAGGTCAGGCACATTCAGCCGCCGTCCCCTGATGAGGAAATAGTCGCAGACCATGATCCCGCCAACAGCGGACAGCATCGCGCCATACAATCCAAGATACGTGAACAGGTGATTGAGGATCAGCCAGGGCATGGTCAAGGTGCCGACGACACCGGCAATCACGATGCCCCACGCGTAGCTCAGGCGCGGTGCTCCGGCGTTCACGAATGTCAGCGCCGCAGGAATGAGATTGGCACTGGTGTTGGTGGACCACTGGGCAAGGATGACCATCAGCAACAGGACAACCAGTGTGAGACCTGTGCCCTGTCCCTGAATGACCGTTATGGGGTTCCAATCACCCGTTGCGATGAAGGAAACGGCACCGATCAGCGCAATCCAGCTCTGTGCGACCGGCAAAGCGATAAACTGGGCGGCAAAGACGTTCCGATTACGACGAAGAAAGTTGGTGGTTCCCCCTTCGGTCTTCAGAAAACGGGTAATGTTCGGAATATCTACGGCAAGTGCCGACCAGAACGCCATGTTGGCAACAAACAGTGCAACCACGCTCATGTTCGCATCACCAGCGAATGACCAGATATCGTTACCGCTGGCAGTTGCGAGATTTTCCAGCGTGAAGAACATCCAGATGGAGATCGCGATGATCGCAGGGGCTGCAATGCTGGCTAGGACCTGCACGGCACGCATGCCCATCGCGGTATTGATGACCTGAACAACGCCGAAGGCCGCGTACCAAACGATCCAGTTATCGAACCCGGTAAGGTAAGAAACGATCCCGTTAAGCGCCAGCGCTCCCAGATAGGTTTGAATTCCGAACCAGGCCGCCGCGACGATCCCCCGCGTCACGGAAGGCAGATGCGTTCCGACAGTGCCGAAGGGCGCGCGCAGATAGACTGCGAAACTCAGACCGTGTTCGGTACCGATGTCAGCTGTCAGGGCCATGACAAGCCCAAGCGTCAGGTTTGCCAGGAAGATCGTGACAATCACGGTCGACAGGGGCAGCCCGGCAACGCCACCTGCCCCCAACTGAAACGTGGCGATGATCACCGCCATGCCAATCCAGATCCAGATGTAGCCCAAACCGCCGATTGTGCGTTGGTTCAGCCAGGTTGGCAGGATCGCCCCCTCCATCAAATGCGACCCCTTCTCGAGCTCTGGCGCTCGAGACACAGTTTGTGTGGCTTCCATTCCTTCCTCCCTAATGTTCTTTTGTATTCATATGATCATTTTTTGAAAAAGGAAAGACTGTTTTTTTTGCCACCACGCAATTAGGGTGCTGACGTCAGCAGGAGAAAATGGGTAGAAAAGTGCGAAATGCTCCTGAAAAGCCACTGCCGGAAACCAAAAGGACACGCTGATTTTGGCTAGAATTCCCAGATACTTATCGATATCGGCGGCGATCGATGAGGCGATTGGAGACGATCGTCTGCAGCCGGGAATGGTGTTGGTGGAAGACCCGTTGGCCCGGCACTTCAACACAAGCCGCACGACGATACGAAAGGCTCTTAACGTCCTTTTCGAGCAGCAAAAGATCAGCCGTTTCAATGGCAGAGGTTTTCTGGTTGGGTCCGACGCCAACCTCTCCCCCAACCGTGCACCGATCGAACCGTTGCTCTTCAACGCTGCGTCCGCGACGCCTGCACCAAGGTCGATTTCGAACCAGGATCAGATCCTTCCGCAACTGCGGCAGTCACTCATCCGGGCCCTGCCCTTCGGCCCATTCCGAATAAGCGAAGCCGAGCTTAGCGAAACCTACCAGGTCAGTCGGACAGTCATCCGGGAAACGCTTTCGCAGCTTCGCAGCACCGGTCTCGTCCGCAAGAATGAAAAATCCAACTGGGTGCTCGGACCTCTGTCCGCTCACGAAGTGCGAAATCACTATGAGTTGCGAATTATCCTCGAGCCGGTGGCCTTGTCGCAAAGCATCCCGAATCTTGACGCTTCGGTCGTTGAAGACGCCTGGCAAAATCTGCAGCGGCTCTGCAGCGCCCCTTCAGATGCGGATGAAAGCCAACTTGCTGAAATTGAAAACGAGTTACATGTCAGGCTTCTATCTGGGTGTCGGAACGAGCAACTTCTGTCGGTGTTGCGGGCTTCTTCTCTTGTTCTTGCGGTGAACGAGATGTTCAGAGCGCTTGTCGGTTCCGGGCAGGATAATGAACTGCTGATCCGCGAACATCTTTCTGTGGTTGAGGCATTGCGTGACGGCGACCTCGCAGCCGCCGCCAACGCGCTTGAGCTTCATCTTGTGCAAGCCAGAGACCGGACCTGCCGGAGACTAAAGACCCTGTCTGTGCTCAAGTCACCAGCGGTTCCGGTTTATCTCGCGCACGAGCCCCTGTCCGTCAATCAGGCGCTCTTGGCCTGACGGGCACGATAGTCGGCAGCCGACTGCAAGTCGGCGAGAGGCGAAAACATATCGAAATCGAATTCCGGTGGCTGAAGGTTGTTTTGGGCATAGTGTGGCCAATCCGGAGCTGCCAGCGCTGCCTTGCCGATCGCAACCATGTCTGCCACTCCACTCGCGATCATCTGCCTGGCACGCTTTGGATCAAGAGATCCGTTTGCGATCACGGGCAGACCTGTAACCGTCTTCGCATGCTCAGCCAGAGATGGCCCCGTTTCAAATGCTGGTGCGTCCGCGTTGAACTCAGTCGTGTGGATGTAACTTGCTCCTGCGTTCTTCAGACGCGAGAATATGACCTCCGCTTCCTTTGCTCCGTCGGCCCATTTGTGATCGAAGTCATTGACCTTCGCCTGCGAAATCCTGACGCCGATCGTTGCTGCAGACCCGAGCGCCTCGCGCAAACGCTCAAGGACCTCACAGGTCAGTTGCACTCGTCGTCCGGCGTCACCTCCGTAAGCGTCCTCTCTCTTGTTGGTGTAGTCGGTTAGAAACTGGTCCAGAAGATATCCGTTTGCGCCATGCACCTCGACGCCGTCGGCGCCGGCATCAAGAGCACGTTTCCCCGCCTCTACGAAGCCGTTGATGGCTTCCCTGATTTCCGCTGCGGTCATTGCCTCTGGCGCCGGATAGCGTCCTTCTCCTCGGTAGACCGACATTTGCTCTCCGCGTGGAGCAATTGCAGACGGCGCCCTGTTATCGGTTCGGAAGCGATTGAATTGCGAAAGAGCCCCGGCATGCATGAGCTGCATGATGATCCTGGTGCCGGTTTGCCGGACGTCCTCGATCAAAGACTTCCAACTGTCTTGCTGGGTCTTGTCTACGATCCCAGGCTGGTTCCGATAGCACTGGCTGTGGGACTTATCGGTATAGACCCCTTCTGTAATTATTCCGCCGAAACCACCGGTTCCAAACGCACGGTAGTAGTCCGTCATCAAAGGGCCTACCAACCCTTCCGGTGTGCCGCTGACCCGGGTCATCGGGGCCACCAGGCACCTGTTGTCAAATGTCAGGGCATCAATGGATGCGGGTGAAAATAGATCAGTCATCTGAGTTGTCTCCTTTCAGTTCCCGGAAAGAAAACAACGCAACAGAATATCTGGCAATGTGATTGATTGATGTTTATTACGCTATATTTTATAGGGTAATCATGAGTAAGATCCACATTGCCGAGAGTTTGAAAGTGTTCACCGCCGTGGTGGACAACGGAAGTTTCGCCGCAGCCGCCAGAGAGTTAAACCTCTCCCCGGCCTGGGTCGCCAAAACTGTTGCACAACTGGAAAAACATCTGGGTGTGACGCTGTTCTTGCGCTCGACACGCGCGCTGTCTCTCACCGACGCCGGCATGACCTGTTACCATAGCGCGGCAAAGGTGAACCGCGAGCTGGTCGAGCTCCACGAGCTGATGCGGGATAGCAGTTCCCAGGTTAGTGGTACGATCCGAATGAGCATGCCTGTCGTTCTTGCAACAGAGCCAATGGGGGCTTTCATTGCAAAGTTTCAGGAGCTTCACCCCAAGCTGGAACTGGACATTGAGGTCAACGATCGTTTCGTTGACGTCCAGAGGGATGGCTTCGATGTCGTTCTCCGCCTTACCCACAGCCTGAAGGACAGCACGGTCATCGTCCGTAAGCTGCGCCAGATCCGAAAGGTTCTTTGTGCAGCCCCTGCCTATGCCGACAACTTCCCCACATTGGAAACCATTGAGGATATTCAGCATCATAGATGTCTGGTTTATAGCGGTTTGCAGACTTCAAACAGATGGCAGTTCACAGAGGGAACACAGACCAGGAGTGTCGTGCCTCCAGCCTGCGTGAAAGTGAACAACAGTCACCTGATCCGTTCGGCCCTGCTTGCAGGTGCTGGAGTGGGGCTCGTTCCTGAAATTATCGTGGAACAGGATCTTCGCGAGGGCCGTCTGGTGCAGCTGTCTCATTTGGCAGACGCACTTCCGCTTTCTCTGTATGCCTTGCGCCCCCCAATGCGCCACATGCCCGTTCGGACAAAGCTGTTTTGGGACTATCTGGTGGACTGTTGGCGCTCTGAATGACCTTAGCCGGCAGGAAATACAGATGAAAGTATCGCCTCTTAGATGCCCGGTGATCGTCCAGCAAGCTGAGCAAATGCGCTTTTCGGGCAGTCGCAGACGGGACAGGCCGGGAATGTCGAGACCCATCTTCAATGGACACATGAAACGCGAAAAACGTGCGCTCAGTTAGCGGACTTTTGGGTCAGACCCCAGATAGGACCGTGTCAGGAAGCTGGCTCTCATCAGCGCGTCCTGGGCACCGTTAACAGCTTTCGCTTCCTCGGACTGGGTGATGACGATTGTGTCCAATGTCGCTGTGAAATTGCGCCAACTCCGCAGAAATTGGTCTGGAGCGGTCGCAAGGTATGAAGGGCCACTTGAATTGACGAACCTCAATCCCCCGATAATTCGGTGTAGCCATGCCGTAATCAAAGTCGAGCTTTCTGCAACAAAAAGCCAGCCGAGTGCTTCATGAAGAGAGATGTTCTTGCTGACGGGTTTCACCAAATATTCGGACGCCTCGATGTTCATTCGCTCCGCATCTCTTTCAATCGCAGCAAATCTGGCAGGGCCTTGCAAACCGGGGATCAGCTCACAGATTTCAGGGCGCGAGTAAATTTGAAGCACTTCCGAATGAAAACAGTAGTTTATGCCGATCAGCTTGCGGCAAAAGTCATCGCTTGTTTTGAAGCCGCTGCCAACATCGAAGTGCTGCAGGTAGGTCAGAAAGGAACGTGAAACCGCGACCAGTTTATCAGAAAGCCCTCTGGGTCTTTCGTAAGGCTGGTGCATCCCTTCTGCCAGAATTCTCCGTCGGCCGTTCGTATCAGAGAAGTTCGGCAAGAAAGCCGCATCTGCAGATGAACCTGGCAAACCGGCATTCAGATCATGTTGCATCATTGCCTTTCAAAGCCTTCTACCTGCAGCAGAACATGCGAGCTTCGTGGCTGCATGAACCACTGCAGGTTTTCACTCCAGGGTGGAGCAAATTAAGCGTTGGCATCACGGCTCCGATAGACGCTTCCGGTATCACGCGACGCGAGCAAACTTGCCGAAGCAATTGGTTACGCGAACACTGCCGAGAGCAACATCGATAAACCGAAAAAACGCAGCCGCTAATCCGCCATCTTTTCGTTCACATGCACGAACACCCGCTCAAACGCTTTGCGCGCGCTGGATACGAGAACTTCTTCGTCTTCCTCGCTCAAGGTCAGACCGTCCAAAGCTTCGGTAAATGTCCGCCAGTGACGTCCGCGTCCTTCCGGCGCGCCTGCGAGATGCCGCGCACCGAATGTTTCCGAAAGGCCCAATTGTCCCGCGAACTTAAGCAAAAACGCAGCCCCCAGATTCGACCCTTCGACAACATACAACCAGCCTAGCCCTTCGGCGATTGTGACTGGTCTGCGTCCATCGAAGACGGGGCCTTCTTCCGTTTTGCTGATTTCGATCTCCAGATCGGCGAGATCCTGATCAACCAGGCTCAGGCGACGCCTGCCGTTTAAATCCGGCAGAATTTCGCCGAGTTTCTCATTCGCAAAGAGAGCATCAACGTCACGATGAAACGCCCATTGCATTTGCAGGAAGCGGCCATATCGAGATTTGTCTTCAAAAGGCCGGCAGGCCATGACCGCGTTGTCCAGCCGCTCGTGCGTAGCTGCGGTCGCCTGCTTGAGCCTTTTGGAGCGCGGCAGATCTTGCTGAATGATTTCTGGAGATGCTTGAGCCATAGAAATGAACCGTGAAACCTGTTCTAAAAGTGGGCCGAAAGAGATAGATAGAATGTGCGACCAGGGCCTGGTTGCTGCACTGATCCCAGAGGATCAACGTAATACTGGTCTGTAAGATTCTCGACCCTGAAATTGGCTTTTAGCGATTCAGTTATTTCATATTCTGCGAATGCATCCACGAGTGTGTAGGGATCCCATTCAATTTTTGAAATGAACTGACCCAAACCCGATCCTGTCACAGCGCCATGACGTGCGGCCCGCGCGCCAATATGTGTAACCCTGCCTCCGACGGTAAGCTTGTCTTCAAACAGCTTTTGAGAAAGCGTCAGGCTCACCTGGTACTTCGGCGGCACCTGATTGGTGGAGTAGTCGCCGTACAGCGTCTCGTTCCGGCAACCGACATCCTTGGGGCAGTACTCGACGTTGGTGTAGTAATTGGCGGCAAGGTCGGCGGCAAATCCGCCTATTTCATATCTGCCCGCAAGCTCAAACCCTGAAAATTTGGCCTTGTCCAGATTGAACATATAAAGGCCGCTGTAGCCGCTCGGTGTCGTTCCGTATGCCCGAGCGACGTAATTGTCGATCGTCATATCGAAGTATCCGAGTTTCAGATATGCGGTATCGGTGTCCGTAAATACGCCAGCCTGGGTGTGATTTACTCCCAACTCCCAGTTTCTAGCGCGCTCGGGATCGAGTTCCGTGAAGTACGCAAGGCTGGCAGGACCCGTAGATATCGTTTCGACCAGGCTGGGCGTGCGTAGCGCGTTGGAATACAAGGCGTAGAATTGTGTTGCAAAAGGCGCTGTATAGGTCACGCCGAAGGAGTGCCCGAACCCTCCATCAGATTTTTTGCCCTGATTTGGAAAAAAGGGAGATTCGGGGCGCAGATCCTCGATGTAGTACTTGGTATGGCGAATACCTCCGCTGACATCAAAATTATCAAAGATTTCCCAGTTCGCTTTCGCGTAAGAGGAGATTTCCGATTTTTTGCCGTAGGTACCGTCGGTATTCAACGCCGGTGAGTCACTTGCAGGCTTGGTATGCTGGTTCGAAAGAGCCATGCCGTAATCAAGAATGACATCACCAAGGCGGGTCTGCACAACTGACTGGTTGGCAATG
The DNA here is from genome assembly GCA_039195965.1 of Pseudomonadota bacterium. Classification (GTDB taxonomy): domain Bacteria; phylum Pseudomonadota; class Alphaproteobacteria; order Rhizobiales; family Stappiaceae; genus Roseibium. The sequence continues at coordinate 20,670 of JBCCVB010000088.1, read as the reverse complement.
TCGAGCCCTTTCGTCAATGTTTTCTGACGGATCTTGACCGGTATGTATATGCCGTAAGCTCTGTACTGGCTCTGATCCCGATTGAGGTCCGTGCCCCATGCTCTGGCGGACAGGTCGATGAAATCATTGTCTTCCGGATTCCAGCTATAGTCGCCGGTATATGACCTCAAATAGGTATCGTAGGTATCCAGCGTCTGGACCGCCTGATTTCTGTTGGTCTGAAGAAGCCAGGATGCACGATCACCCGAGATTCCCTGATAGTCGTTGAAGGTGAACTTCATGCGATGGCCGTCACCGAATTGTACGCCGGCTTTGGCAAGTATCGACTTGGTTTCAAGTTGCGTGTTGAGGACTTCCTCACCCGCACGGTAATTCGCCAGACCAGTGTTTTCGATGTAATTTGTGTAGTTCTGGCACCAGCTGCTGCACACCTGCCTCGCACCGACATTGACGGGATTGGCGGAAGGACCGTTTTCGCCAGCATAGTAATTTCCGCGCTTGCGTTGTGCGTAGCCGGCGAGCAACTCGATATGGTCGTTTTGAAACGCGACAACGGCGCTGCCAAAACCACCTGTCGGTGTCAGGAGTCCAGGCCTATCCATACCGTCGGGTGATGGTGTCGCGACTGCTGGAGACCATGGTGAACTCGGAAACTCATATCCGGCCACTTGTCCATAATCGGGATAAGAGGAATTGGTGCTGTACCCACCCTTCACACGAATACCGAACTGTTTTCCCTCTTTTACGATATCCGAGGCATCAATCGTGCGCATTGCAACGGATCCGCCGATACCTTTCGTGGTCACATCCGACCCCTTGAGAATATCTATGCCTCCAAGAAAGTCGGGATCGATGAAAGTCCGGTTCGACAGGCCCTGATATCCTTGGTTTACCTGTATGGAGTTTTCCGCGCCGTCGACGGTGACGTTGATGCGATCCAGGCCCTGAAGTCCTCGCACGTTCACATCGATCCCGCCGGCATTGTTGCGGGGATCACCGGAGCTTACCCCGGGCGTCCCGCGAAAGATGTCCGCTGGGTCGGCACCGCGAAACCGGTCAATTTCCTCTTGGGAGATAAACCCTACCGGCGCAGCCGTTTCGTATTGGGTGTAAATCGTGGAATGTCCGGGATTGTCGAAAATGTAGACCGGATCCAGGACCGTGGAGCCATCAGCATCGTTCAGGTTTCCGCTTCCGGCGGCCGGGTCGGAAAGAACGACAGTGTTTGCAGAAGTGTAGCGATAAACCAGTCCCGTACCGGCCAGAACACTTGCCAGGGCCTCTTCCGGAGACGCGGCGCCGCTTGTGCCAGCTGTTGTTTTTCCGCGTGCAATGTCGCTTGGATAAACAAGCCGGATGTTTGTTTGCCGCCCGATACGCAGAAGCGCCGCTTCCAGAGAACCCGCAGGGATCGTTATCGCAGACCCGACCTGTTCACTCGATCCTGCTGTCGTACTCTGGCCATGAGCGGAAACCGTGAGCGCTAGTAGTGAGATTCCGGTCAGCGCTGCGTTCAGCACCTTGGTTTTATTGCTTTCTGCCCTGCGGACGCCAGTCATATTTTCCTCGTCTTCAACCATTTGCCGGCGATGTGCGTAAGTGCGCTGCACCAGCTCTTGATTGGTAAGAGTCGGAAAAGACCGGCCTCCTGACGTTCAAATTGAAATTTATTTTGCTCTCACGAAAACCAGTTTGTCTGTCAGATAGTTAACCTGAACTGGAAGGCTGGCAGAAAGTGCTTCCAGGGCTTGTCCGGTATCGTTGAGATCGAATACTCCGGATACTTTCAACTCCGCGATACTATCGCCAACCACCACGATCTTTCCGCTTCGGTACTGGTCCAAAGTGGCGAGCACCTGCGAAAGGGGAGTGTCTGAGAAAACCAGTTGTCCCTCTCGCCAAGCCAGACGTCCCGAAACGTCTCCGTTCAAGACTTCGAGCGTGTTTTCCTTCGACACCGCAAACTGGTCCGCGCCGACCAGAACTTCTTCCTCGCCGTTTCGAACGCTCACGCCACCTTCTTCCACCTGGATGAAAACCTCAGTTGCGCTGCCAAGGTTGCCGACGGAGTATCGTGTTCCAACTGCGGTTGCCTCGAGTGATCCATCAGAAACGATGAAAGGACGATTCGGATCTGAAACGACATCGAAATAGGACTCGCCGCGCAGGATATTGATTTTACGCGCAGCGTCCGAATAGGCGATTTGAACGGCCGTGTCGGTGTTCAGGAACATCTTGGTTCCGTCTTCGAGTTCAACGACGCGCACCTCGCCCACCACCGAGTAGTGGTCAGATCGCCATCTGTCGATGTAGCCCGCCTGAAAAAGCCCGATGGAAACCGCAAGACCGGCAACACATAACCCAACGGCTGCCTTGGTAATCTTTTGAGAGCGCTGGAGCCGGTTTAGTCTGTCCTTCGGAATCGGGACATCACGAAGATTGCCCCACAGATCGTTCAATTCATTGAACAGTTTTCCATTGAGCGGATGCTGCTCCAGCCATCTTGCAAACTCCTGCTCTTCTTCAACCGTGTGATCTGCTGACTGCAATCGTGCAACCCAAAGCGCGGCCTCCTCCTCTGAGGCATGCGCGCCGGAGTGGCGCGCGTCCATTTCTTCAGGATGGGCTTCACCCGCCTTGCTCATATTCAGATCCTGGTTTCCTTGACGCACATTCGCGTGCCGCATTGGATCAGTCCTCGAGTTCGCTGCGCACTTTGCGACAGTGAAGCAGAGCCTTGATTATGTGTTTTTCGACCATGTTGCGGGAAATTCCAAGATATTCGGCAATTTGCGTGTTGTTTCGTCCATGTAGGCGACTGAGAATAAAGACTTGTTGGCACCGGTTGGGTAATTTGGAAATCGCACGCGCCATAACAGCCAAAGCCTGGCGTCCCGCGACTATGCGTTCCTGCCCGGGGGCATCGTCCGCCGAGAGAAAACAGTCCTCTTCCAGGTCAAGAACTTCTGCCCAGCGCGCAGTTTTCACATTCGATTTGAATGCAACGGATTTGGCAACCTGAAACAAATAGGCCTGAGGATTTTCAAGAAGCGTCAATCGATGAACCATTAGCATTCGGAGGAATGTTTCCTGTGTGGCGTCAGCGACTTCTTCTTTGTTTCTCAAACGCCTCCGGAAGAAGCGATGTAGTCTTTTCTCTTCCTTGCTGTGAAGGCTTTCAAGAATTTCTTTATTTGAAACCAAAGACACAGAGGCAGGCCCCTTGGACATATGCATTTTAAAAAGTGAAAGTGAGGGATCGGGCGCTGAGGATGGAATGTTTCAGGCCGGTGGGTGCAGTTGTATTGGGATCATGATCAGGTGCGCGGATTCTGAGTCAGTCAGCCGTGCCGGCAGTCGGTTGGTCCGTCAATCGGAAGCAAACCGCGCTACATACACTTTCGACGTTTGGGAGAAGGGCTAACGGACATTCGATAAGCAGCCGCTGGCGGTAGAATGGAAAAGCCTTGAGCAGGCGAGATTGGCGGGAAGCTAAAAAATATGACTTTTTGAGTCAAGTAATTAAGGGAAATTTGGCCTTCGCTTCGACATCGACGTTGTACGTGCCTTTTCTGATCAAGAAATGCAGATTCATGCTCGAACGAGCAGCAAGCCTCCTAAATGGGTGAGCTGTAAGAAATTCAATCAGATCACCTGCAATTTGATATGAACAGCGCAGGCGCGGACGTGATGATCGTTGCAACGAAACGGTCATCAACCGTTTCGTTTGTCATCTCTGGTGCGCGGCGCCACTCCTTTCATGAACAAGCTCCAGGCCTGATCGAAATACTTTTGCTGTTCGGCTGGTTCGCTGAAGCGGGTGTCTCCGAGCATTGCCGCGTTCAGGGGCTTGATACTGGTTGCGTATAAAAGCTGTTCCGCGATGAACAAGGCATCTCCCTCAGCAACAACACCCTCATGCTGGGCTCCCTTCACCAGCTCCGCGAAACGCATCATAAACGGATCCTCGGCGGTTGAAGGCGGCTTGAGGCCGCCACTTGGAATCGCGTCCCCCAGAGCCACGCGATTGAGTGCTACCAGCTGTGGCCGGAGGTTGATCGACAAAAGAAATCTGGCAAATCTGTAGAGCTGCTCCTCCGGAGACCCTCCCTTTTTCATGAGGGTGTCCATTTCGGTGACAACTTGTGTTCTCAGACTGTCAATAAGCGCTGTAAACAAAGCTGCTTTTGACGGATAGCGGCGATAGATGGTGTCTTTGCCGGCGCTACATTCAGCGGCCACCTGCTCCATCGATGTTGCCGCAAAACCCTGCGATGCAAATAGATCGGCTGCCGTCTCGAGGATGCGTTGATCCAGTTCTTGCGCGGCCTTTTTGGTCGGACGCCCTCCACGCGGCCGTTTTTCCGAAGAGCCGACCGCCTTCACCTTGGAAACTCTTCCCGGCGCGGTGTTTTCACCTTTCGCTTTTTTCGATTCGGAATTCTGCGTCACTAGCTGCCTGCCATTTGCATTGGTGGGTCGATCCATATTCGGACTGCAATCTAGATTGAACAGAAAACCAAACGCAACCGTTGTGTTTCCAAAATGCCACAAACCGGAACATGAGAAAAAAACTCATAAAATAAAACTGGACGATACCGTCCCGTTTCTGTTAGCAGTCGCGAAATCGGAATTTCTAGAATGCGTGATAGGGCGACAGATGAGACACGACGCGTGGACTGCCATTCTTTTGGGAACAACATCGGGACTGGTGATGCTTAACAGTGCCGTCAGTGCCCAGGAAGCAACGGCTCTCGAAACTATTGTTGTGACAGCTCAGGAAAATGCCGCCGAAGATAATGAAGACATCCTGGCCAAAAGCTCCGCGTCCGCAACGAAGACAAACACACCGATTATAGAGACACCTCAGTCCATTTCGGTCGTCACTCGAGGACAGCTGGACGAGCAGAACCCTCAAACGGTGAGTGAGGCGTTGCGATACACGTCCGGTGTGTTGTCCGACCGGGACGCCACCAGCCGATACAACTCTGTTTTTCTGAGAGGGTTCGGGGGCTTTGGCACATCCACCAATTTCGTGAATTTTCTCGATGGCTTGAAACTGCAGCAAGGACAGGCCTTCGCACAGCCTGCAATCGATCCATATCTGCTTAACCGCATCGAAGTGCTCAAAGGCCCCTCCGCGGTACTCTATGGCCAGACGAGCCCAGGCGGTCTTGTCAACCAGATCAGCCGCGTTCCTTCAGCAGAACCGTTCAACGAGATTCGCCTTGAGGCCGGAACTCATGGACGTGTCAAAGGTGGTGTGACTTCTCGGGGATCTCTGAACAAGGACGGTAGCCTGCAATACGGTGTCAGCGCTTTCGGCCTTTGGTCAGGCACAAGATATGATGACGTCAACGAGTCCCGTCTCGGGATTGCGCCTGCTTTGACCTGGCAACCCTATACCGACACAACGTTGACACTCTCCGGGTATTATCAAAACGATCCGGACGGTGGATATTTCAACTCCCTTTACCCGCGTTTTCTGGCTCCAAATGCTTATCGACCTTATCTGGATCGGGAGCTCAACGTCGGAGACCCGGACTTTGACTCATATGAGCGTCAAGAATATGGGATCGGATATTCCTTCGAACATCGCTTCAATGAGTTTGTCGCAGTTCGTTCCAAGGCGCGTTACACGGGAATCGACTCCGATCTGCATGGCATCCAGATGGCCGGGCCGATCGACGCCAACGGCAATATCCCGCGCGCAGCCGTCCAATCCATTGAAGATGCAAGCGGATTGTCCTTTGACAGCAATGCGGAATTCAATTTCGAAACAGGGGCAATCGCACACACTGTCCTTGCTGGCCTCGACCTCCAGAACGCGACCAGCAATTGGGAATACCTGTTTGGAGCCGCTCCGTCATTGAACGTGGTAAACCCCCAATACGGGCAACCCATTGGCCCATTTGCGACCTTTATCAACAACGAACAAAAACTGAGCCAAACCGGCGTTTACCTGCAAGACCAGATCAGTTTCAAAGGTCTGCGCGGCGTCTTGGGCGTGCGGCACGACTGGACCAAACAGGACACGCACAATCGGATCGCCGGCTCTTCTTCAGACCAGTCAAGTGACGCAACCAGCTATCGGGCTGGGTTACTTTATCTGTTTGAAAACGGCCTGGCGCCATATGCAAGCTATTCGACTTCATTTGAACCGGTTATTGGCGTCGACGCCAGCGGAGACCCTTTTGTTCCAACCGAGGCTGAGCAGTTCGAGATAGGCCTGAAATATGAGCCTGCCTTCATGGACGCACTGATAACGATTTCAGCTTTCGATATCAGGCAGAAAAATGTGCTGACGCCCGGACCTGTGCCAGGCTTCAATGTTCAAACCGGAGAAATCAGGTCGCGGGGACTCGAATTCGAGGTGCGCGGCAATGTTACCTCAAATCTGGAAGTTATCGGCGCACTCACCCTTCTGGACACAGAAGTGACGGAGTCCAACACTCCCTCTGCAGTTGGCAAACGTCCTCAGGCGGTTCCGGACTATTTCGCGTCAATTTGGGCGGATTATGCCTTCAATAGCGGTTTTGCAGATGGTCTAAAAATCGGTGGCGGCGTGCGGGTTGTCGGGTCCAGCTATGCCGACGACGCCAACACAGCAAAGGTTGATGGATACACGCTTGTAGACGCGGCGATGAGCTATGACTTCGGAGTAATCAATCCAAAACTGGAGGGTTTGCAAGCCACACTTAACATCACGAACGTGTTTGACGAAGACTATTACTCAAGTTGCAGCTTCGACATCTATTGTCAGTTCGGTGATGGTCGCCGGGTATTGGCCGGTTTGCGCTACACATGGTAGATCGAAAAACATTGATTGACCGTCGATCATTCTGTTCCTCATTGCTCTCGGCAGGGTTGGTTGCCCCGTCGCTCGTGCGCGCCGAGGAGTTTGCGACCGTTACCGATATGGCGGGACAAGAGGTAAAGATACCTGTTCGCCCAAAACGGATCGTGTTGCTGGAAGCGCGGGACATTCTCACAATGGCGCTTCTCCATCCCGATCCCGCCTCGTTGGTCGTTGGATGGGCATCGGTCGACCGCATTGACAGCGAGCTGTTGACGCAATCGTTCTTGCAGGGACACAGCATCGCAACGGTGGGGAAACGAACACCTGACACCGTTTCCGTTGAAGGTGTTGCCGGGTTGTCGCCGGACCTGGTCGTTGCCAACACCTACATGGTTCCTGCGGGCCATGATGACCTGCTCATTCAAAGGCTCAAGAAGCTCGGCATTCCTGTCATCTTCAGCGATTTCTCAAGCAACAGCCTTGACGATGAAGCCATGACCGGGAGCGTTCTTTCCAGATTTCGCGATCATATGAAGATGTGGGGAAGAGTTCTTGATGCTGATGCCGCAGCAGTGACCTTTGTCGAGTTCTTCGAAAGCCGTCTCAAGAGGGTCGCCTCTGCTTTGAGCGGCGCCCAACCGGTTGTGACTTATCTGGAAATCCAGTCCACCTTGGAAGATTGCTGCTGGGCGGCCGGAACCAGGAATTTGGGCGAGTTGCTTGAACTGGCTGGCGGTGAACCACTGCCCGGTGTCACCGCTCCCTGGTTTCAGAAGCTCCAACTGGAACACCTTCTGAAAACACCACATGATGTCTACATTGCCACGGGTGGCGGTTGGCCGGGTGGAGGTCGACCCTCGATAGGCCCGGGTCTGGACCCCTCTGAAGGCCAACGAGGGCTGGAGCGACTAACCGGAAGGACAGGTTTTTCTCAGTTGGACAGTGTCCGCAATCGACGGGTCCATGGCGTCTGGTCGGGGATCATCGCAACCCCTCCACTTTTCATTTTGTTTGTCGAGTGCGCCGCAAAGTGGCTGCATCCTGAGCGCTGCGCCGACATCTCCCCGGACGAGACACTGGACGAGATCAATCGCTTGTTTCTGACAACGCCCATCGAGGGCCCGCTGTGGGTCTCGATCGAAGAGTGAGTGACTGCAGATACGACGTTCCGATGCACCAGCATGCACGGAATTCCCTCGAAACATGTCTTCAGGCCACCTTCTTTTTTTGCACCATTTCCAGGATATCCGACCGTGATTTTTGTGACTGAAGCAACGATTCCTGTGTCAGACCCAAAGGCAACGATGTCGATGTTCGTTTCCCATCTCGAGGAAGAACACGACATACAAGCCGAGGTGGCAGAAGATGGGTCGAAATCGTTCGAGCAAGACGGCTTTTCCATCAAATTCAAACCGCTGTCACAAGGCTTGAATGTCCGAATTGCTGGTCCGAACGAAAGCGTCTTTATCTTCTTCAAGGAAGAAATTGCTGAACACGTGCGTGAATTGGATCCCACGGCGGCAGCCAACATCAGATGGTCCAGCGAAAACTCCCGGGAAGGAGCGCTACCTCCCAACTTCAAGGTGCTCACCGTCAAAAACAGCTTTGAGCTGTTCAACGGGATGCAACGCGTGACACTCGTTCACGAAGATGTCGGCTGTTTTGCCTCAGATGACGTGCACCTGAAACTGATGATGCCGGTAGACCCCGCTCGAACTGCCGTCTGGCCCACTATGGCGGCAAACGGTGCGCCGGTTTGGCCAGGCGGCGTAGACAAACTGCATGCGAGGTTCATCACGCTCCGCCATGTCCGCACGCAAGACGGCGAGGTTGATATTGACATCGCCCGCCACAACAACGGGTTGATTTCAAATTGGGCGTGTCGCGCGATGCCGGGACAAAAAGTCGGGGTTATGGGACCGGCAGGTGCCGCTGTTTTACGCCACTCTGACAATGTTTTCCTTGCAGCGGACGGGACCGGAATGGCTGCCGTTGCGCGCCTGTTGGAAAGTGCGCATCCAAATGCAAACGGTGATGTCGTTGTAGCGGCCCCTGGTGACTACGACATATCAGAGTACTTCCCGCAAACCCGGTTCAACCTTCACTCAATCGCCCCTGAACAGTTCGAAAAGCGCATCTTGGAAATGGCACAACAGCTTACCGCTTCGGGTAAAACCTCCTATGCCTTTTTTGCAGGTGAGTTTCAAAACGCTCAGGACATGCGAAAGTTGTTCAAATCCCGCTTAGGGCTCGACAAGTCGTCTCAAATGAGCGTCGCGTACTGGCGCCGCGGCGTACCCGGCCATGGCAGCTAAGCTTCCTTTGGTCCATAGCTCCGCTTGAACGAAAGACAGGTCCCACAGTGCTGATGGGGCCTATCTCTGTGTCGTTTCCATTGCGGCTGAGCGTTTTCCGGGATCAGGCCGCTTTCTTTTTCGCCAACTTCGTCACTTCGGGGGTGGTGATCAGACGGGCGCTGTTTTGCCCGGTGACATAGGACCAGAGCCAGCTCCAGGCGACGATGACGCGGCTGCGGGTCCCAATCAGGAAATAGATGTGCGCGACGCCCCAGAACCACCATGCCAGAGCTCCCTTGAGGCGGAAATTGCCAAAATCGACAGCAGCGGCGCTGCGTCCGATCGTGGCAAGATTGCCCTGATGCCGGTAATTGAATGGCTTGGGCGCAGGGTTCCCGTAGAAGCGGGATTTGATCACACCGGCAACATACTTGCCCATTTGCTTGGCAGCCGGAGCAATTCCGGGAACGGGCTTGCCTGCAGCATCGACCACCGCAGCCGTATCTCCGATCACAAAAACATCGGGGTGGTCCTTGACGCTCAGGTCCGGCTCGACAATCACCCTGCCCGCCCGGTCTGCCTCAGCATTGAGCCAGCGCGCCGCATCGGATGCCTGCACTCCTGCCGCCCATATGATCGTGCGCGACGGAATCCTGTTTTCGCCAACAACAATGCCGTCTGCGTCGCAGGAAGTGACAGGGTCTCCTGTCAGAACTTCGACGCCCAGTTCTTCGAGTGCGTTTCGGGCATAGTTTGAAAGGTCGTCGGGAAACGCCGCCAGAACCTTTGGCCCCGCTTCGACCAGCAGGACCCGGGCTTGCCGGGTATCGATATTGCGAAACTCAGACGGCAATATCCGTTGGGCCAGTTCGGCTATCACGCCTACGAGCTCAACTCCGGTGGGGCCAGCCCCAATGACGGCAAAGGTCATTTCCGCCTGCCGCTCCGCATCACTGGTTGCCCGCTCGGCTGCCTCGAAGGCTGACAGGACACGGCGGCGGATGTTGGTGGCATCTTCAAGCGTCTTCAGTCCGGGGGCGTAGGGCTCCCAGTCGTCATGGCCAAAATAGGAATGCCGCGCTCCTGTAGCCAGGATCAGTGTGTCGTAGGACATCGGCTTTCCCTGTTCCAGCAACACTTGCCGCTTCTCCGCATCGACGCCTTTGACCCGGTCCAGAAGAGTGGTCACATCCTTTCGATGACGCAGAAGCCGGCGCAGAGGCCAGGCAATTTCCGATATTGGCAGGATAGTGGTTGCCGCCTGATACAGCAGAGGTTGAAAAAGGTGATGGTTTCTCTGATCTATCAGCGTGATCTGGGCTCCCGATCCAGCAAGATCGTGAACGGCCTGCAAACCGCCGAACCCGCCCCCAACGACGACGACGTGATGTGAAGTACCCATCAGTTTGAATTCCTGTCCTGCATTGTCCGTCCGAAGAGTTTGACACTCGATCGATACAAGGGACCGCTCCCGATTGGGAGCGGTCCCCTCAAATTGCAACTTCTGCCGAGCTTATTCGGCAGCCACCTTTGTTTCGCTCTCTTCCGCCTGGCGCTTCTTCAGGTAGAGAGGTTCTGCCGGAAGCGGATTGCGGGAGCCGACAGCTTCTGCAATGGAGTTGAAGCCATCCTTCTTGAGCATCTTTACGAGCCCACGGTTGATTTCACCCATGGTCTGCGGCCCTTCGAAGATCATGCCGGTGATCATATGCAGAAGAGACGCACCTGACGTGATTTTTTCATAGGCGTCGCGTGCTGTGAAGATGCCGCCCACTCCGATGATCGTGATCTCGCCACCGGTGTAACGATAGGTATCGCGGATCATCTGCGTGGCAATGCGTTGAACCGGCAAGCCGGACATCGCCCCCTTGTGATAGGCAAGGTCTCCCTTGATTTCCTTGCCCCCTTCGCCTGATGGCTTGGCAAGGTTCGTCAGGACGAGACCGTTGATGATGTCCTTGTTTTCCATGACCACATCGAGCGTGTCTTCAAGCTCTTCGCGCGTCAGATCGGCCGCAAGTTTCACATAGACCGGTTTGTCCGGCACATGATTGTCGCGGATCGCATCGCACAGTGCACGAAGGTTGGCCTTGTTGATGAACGGCTCTCCGTCCTGGGTGTTCGGGCAGGAAATGTTGAACGTGGTGTAGTGCCCGATATCGGCAAAGGTCGTGTAGGTTTTGATGTAGTCCTCAATGGAATCTTCAAGGATGAAATCCTCGGTGATGTTCGACTTTGCCGCGCTGATACCGATCGGTATACGGAAATTCGCTCCCTTCAGCCGAGCCGCAATCTTTTCCGCCCCCATATTGTTCAGTCCGTACCAGACGAGAATGGATTTGGACTTTTTCATCCTGAACAGCCGGCGACCCGGGTTGCCAGCGGTAATTTCACCGGTAAATGAACCAAGTTCCGCCAGGCCGAACCCCAGAGACGGGTAAATGGATGTCAGCTCTCCGTCCTTGTCGAAACCTGCCGACAGTCCAACCGGATTCGGGTATTCGACGCCATCCACGGTCGTGCGCAGGGATTTGTGTTGGTAGTTGAACAGAACTGACGTCAATCCGCGGGTCAGGGCATTGGATCCGAGGATCTTGCCCACCGTCTTCAGTTTCGCATGCGCCTCTTCAGGTTCCCAAAGGAAGATAAGAGGCTTCACAATGGCCACATAAAGCACATGCAGAATGGCATTGCGCAGCCCAATAATTGCGCTGAACATTTTTCAGCTCCTTTCGCTGATTGTTAGATTGCTGCCTTCCTGAATAGGGTCCATAGACCGACAAGTTGTGTCGGGGGGCCATTGTCTAGGTGGGTCTTGAAAAGACCGGACGTGTTTTCCTTAAGTCCATTGCCGCAATGAAGGTCTCCCCGCTTGCTGGCATGGTTCGGCTACACAATTTGGCTATGGCTGTAAGATACGGCTATCGCTACACGATATGAGTGTGGTCAACGAAAAATCACGTCGATCCAATGTCCTGCTGCATAGCACAAAAAACACTCGGGGTCAGCAGATCCAGTAAAGTATTTTGTCGTTTAATCGATCAAATTCCGTCGATGTGGCAGACACTCGAAATCTCAACATTGATGAAAAACAAGGAAAACACATGCGAAATAAGCAGGGTTTCCGCCAATATTCGAGAACTCTCAGTGCACTTCTTTCGATATACATCAAGTAATTTGGAATTGCTCCAAACTACCAGAGTTGAACGCTCAAACCTGGTTGGTTTTCTTGATTCTATCCTGGTGCCTCGGGAACTCCAACCAATGCATTGTTCGTCAGGGTATCAACGGCCTCCGACAACAAATCGAAACATGAGCAGTTGCGGTTCAGATCGCATCGCTCCAGCCTTTGATCCAATCGGGCAACAGTTTCGCCACAGCCGCCACAAACGCTCATAGTTCGTCGGCCAACCGGCTTTGATTGAAAGCTGTCCTGATGAAGTTCGTGCGTATTGACGAGACGGGGTATTGCTACCAGGCAAAAGGTTCGATGATCGATGCCTGGGGAAACAGGTTTGCAACCTGTGCCTCGGTCTCTTTCAGGAATATCAGTTTGACATTCGCGCCTGCATCCATCGTCGCGTAAGCCTCGATACCTTCACGCCGTGCCTGCCAGAGTTCTTCCAGAATAGTCCAGCTTGCCGGTTTCAGATAACTCAGTGCAGGACGTGCAGCCAGCATCGTGGCGTGCATTGCGAGCGCGTTGGCTTCTGCGGTTTCACCCAGCGCGGTGAAGTCTCGGTCGGCGATTGCGGCCTCAACCAGGGCACAATCGGCTTCGGCGCGCTTCGGCCAGGTTTCGAAAAGCGAGCTGGTCGCCACGGTATGGTCCATACCGTCACGGGACGATCTGGACTTGGGCCCGGTGTCCACAGGCACGATTGCTATACGAAAGTCCGGCCAGCGGTGGGGCAACGGTCGGGCGAAACTGTCAGTGCCATCTTCCGCGTCTCCCCGGTCCCAGCGAACAAATCCGTGCCAGATGGACCGCGTTGCGCTGCCGCTGCCGAAGCGTGAGAGCATGCTGAGCTGAGGCTCGGTAAGATCGAGACCGAAGGTTCCGGCAAGCGCTCGTGTCAAGGCTGCGAACCCCGAAGCTGACGAGGCCAGTCCTGCCGCCGTCGGAATGGAGTTGTCGGTCTTTACATGCAGCGGCAGAAACTGATCGCGACGGAAGAGATCAGCAAACTGCAGCACCTTTCGAGCAAAGCCAGTTTGGTCGGACAGCCGCTCGCCGTTGAGCCAAACGCCATCGGCGCCATCGTCTGCCGCAGAAACCCGGGTCGTGCTTCCCCAGTTTGCCAGCGAGACCGACAGCGAACTGTTCAGTGGCAGGTTCAGGGTCTTGTCTCTTTTGCCCCAGTATTTCGACAGCGCAATATTGCTCGGAGCGTAAGCTTCAAATGGCTCCGGATCACGCAGCTTACCGGGCAAATGGCGATTGAAAATCGCGTGAACCGGATCAGTCATGGATACGCATTCCTTCTGCTGCAACCGGTGCAGGTACAAAGCCTTCCGGCACCGCGCCGACGGCCAGCACACAATCGCCGAGGCCGGAACCTGATATCTTTGCGGCCAGGGTCTGCGGGCAAGCACGGGCCTTGCCGATGATCCGATCAAGTGTCGGATCGGAAACTCCCAGCTCCTCCATCAGCGCCTGATACGTCGTGAGGGCTGCGCCAAAGGCGGGCCAGTCACGGTCTCGCGCGGTGGCGATGGCATCGCTGGCAGAGCTGCCCATGCGCTGGTAAAGGTCGGAATACTCAGCTTCCCTTCCTTCCATGGCCTGTGCGACCCTGGCGAGTACTTCCGCTGTCGGTGTCTTGTAACCGCAATAGCAGAGACTCAGAACCGGTGCTTCAGGCAAGTGGACGATCTCGGCAGAGATTTCGTCCACCGGAACGCCGCTCAGCATGGCTTCCGGAAGCCTGTAGGCAATCATGCCGCCATGGAGGCTTGCAGCAAGATCGGCCCCGCTGCCTCGCCCCTGTATGTGCCGGATAATGGCAAGCGCCTGGGTATGGAGATGTGACCTGTCAGTGCCGGTGAGATGGGCGAGAGCACCCAGGCAGGCAACGGTCACCGCTGCAGAAGACCCAAGCCCCAGCGTCGGATCGATTTCGGAGGTGATCGTCAGCCGCAATCCGTGGCTCAACCGCTCTGCATGGAGCTTCACCGCGCTGAGAACGAAGCGATAGGGCCCGTCAACTGAAATCCGGTCGAGTGGTACAGACAGCGCAGGAGCGATCTCCGACACGATTTCCAGGCGCCGTTCGGTCAGCGGCGCCGCCTCAACCCTTACCCGCTGCTCGATCGCGCAGACAATTGCCGGATGACCGTAGACGACTGCGTGTTCGCCGGTAATCATGATTGAACCGGGAGCGGAAACGGCGACAGCCCCTGCACTCATGGTGCCGCTCCTTGCGCCGCTCCCTGAGGAGCGATGCGGAGCCGCGCCCAACGAAGATTGCCATACCGGGACATGAGCTTCTCCATGGCGTCGTGGTCCTGCATATGGACCAGTACCACGCCGCCCTGCTCACCGCGGATCGATCCGGCACCGCAGATCTTGGCAGCACCGCCGGCGCTGTTCACCCCCTCTACGAAGCCTTGCGTGGCGGCTGGCACAACGCCGATACGGTTCAGCAGCAGGTGATTTTGCTTCAATATCTGCGAAGGATCAGAACCCGATTCCAGGGCCGACTGAAGTGCGTTTGTGCAATCCGTGAAGTCTCGCCACAATGCGTTGTCTGTCCCATGCGCCTTGCGAACTGCCATCACGCATTCACCGGTGGAACTGGCCGGGACGCCATGAAGCACCCAATACCATCCCTCGCCCGCCCATAGCCCATGTTCGCGGGAAATGTCCGGCCGGCTGATGCGGTCGCCGTCGACGCGGTTCAATCCGCCATAGACGACAGAGGCCGCATCAATGGCTCCACCCTTGCCGTGTTGTAGACGCTCACACAGGCGAACCCGCTCAAATCGTTCTTCATCGGTTTGAACATGGTTGAGCAGATGTTCGTAAAGCACGAAGGTTGCCGCGATGACGGCTGCCGAGGACCCCATTCCGGCTCCAAGTGGCAAGGACGAATGGCTACCCAACTGTCCGGGTACCGGCAGATGATGTGTTGAACTCACTCCGGGCATCGGCAACCGCTGCATGAGCGAGGCCAGCGTGTAGATCACCAGATCATCAGGCCGCTGCAGGATATTCTGTACCTGCAGCTCACCACGCACGAACTGATCAAACCGACGATCGAGCCTCTGTTTGAAACTCTTCAACAGTGTCAGGGGGTAGAATTCACCCTGTGAAATCTGTTCGAACGCCGTGCGCAACCCTTCACTGCGGTGGATGGGCTTGAACCAGACCTCGGTATACTGAGCAACGGCCACGGCAAGCGCTGGCGCTCCGAAGACCACCGAGTGTTCACCCGACAGGATGATCTTGCCTGGCGCGTGCGCACGCGGAGTGTCAGCCGGCGGTGTCGACGTAGTGACGCTTGTGCTCATCTATCTTCGCCAGTCTGTAGCGGCCCCGGGCGGTTTGCGGTATTTCCACGGCACTTCCGTCCTGCGGGTCAGGTACATCCCTGAGAGCCAGATAGGCGTCGTAGCTCACCGCCTCGCGATCGGTCAAAAGCTCACGATGGCGGTTCGTGAAAAGGTGCTCAGCGTAGCCCGGCTGCACCTCACCGGCGAAGAATTCCGCCACTGCGCCGGACCCATAGCTGAACAGACCGATCGGCTGACCTGTCAGGTCGGTCCCGGAATTCTCCAGTGCCGAGATCAGAGCCAGGTAGAGCGACGCCGCATAGCAGTTGCCGACCTGGCGGTTATAGACCATTCCAGGATGGCAGCGTTCCAGATCGGGTTTGTTCTTGACGAGACCTGCCAGGTGACGGTGTCCCTTTTCCCCCATCCGCGAAAACGGCAGATGGTAGCAGAACTGGGCAAACTCTTCATAGGCGCGCCCACCGTTGGCCTGATAGTCGTTCCAGCACTGAACAAGCGCATTGAGATAGCGCAGTGCCGAATACTTGCCGTCAACGAGTGGGGTCTTGCGGTAGTTGGGCCGCCAGAAATCCATGATGTCTTCGGTAAAGCAGCCTGCAACCGGATCGATCGTCACCAGTTTGGGGTTGGCGGACACCAGCATCGCGACCGCGCCACACCCCTGGGTCGCCTCCGCGGAGGTGTCCAGATCATAGCGAGACACGTCCGAGGCGATGATCAGAACCTTGCTATCGGGCTTGCGCGACACATAGCCGCACGCCATCTGCAATGCCGCTGTTGCCGAGTAACAAGCTTGCTTGAGCTCCACATTTCGGCAGTTGGGAGGCAGGCCCAATAGACGGTGAACGTAGATCCCGGCCGACTTCGACTGATCGATGCCGGTTTCGGTGGCAAACAGCAACGTATCGATGCCATCTGAGCCATGGGCTTCTATGATCGGCCGCGCGGCTTCGGCTCCCAGAGTGACGATATCCTCGTCAAAACCGGTCAGGGCAATCTTTTCCTGACCAATTCCGAGCGCAAACTTTGCCGGATCGATCCCGTGGCGCTCAGCCATGGTCTCCAGTTTAAGGTACGTCCCAGGCACGTAAAAGCTCAGGGATTCGATACCAATCTTCATCATCGTTGCTTCACAATTCATTTCAGTAACGCGCCGTTCCCCTTTAGCGCGGCGCAATCCGCACAGCCAAGTAAAAACATCGCCGTTCGGAATTCCTTGCGCACCTGTTCGATCCTGTCGATGACCGCTTCTCGCGAATCCTGAGCCGCTGTGAGGAAAGGTGCGGCGATACCGCACATATCAGCCCCCAATATCATCGCCTTCGCCATGTCGATGCCCGTTCGGATGCCTCCGCTGGCAATCAATGTGGTGCTCTGGCCACTACTTTCCAGAGCGGGTCGCGCTTCGAGCAGCGCTTCGACCGTGGTCAATCCCCAATCCTGGAACACCAACCCGAGGTCATCTGTCTCCGTTGCCCGTCGATGATACTCGATCCGGCTCCAGGATGTGCCGCCCCGCCCTGCAACGTCAAAATGACGAACGCCGGCATCGAGCCCGAGCCTGATATCGGCCTCGGATAGGCCGGAGCCGACTTCCTTGAGAAGGATGGGCACGTTCATTTGCGGAACCAGTCCGGCGATTGCAGAACCGAGGCCCGAAAAATTGCGGTCGCCTTCGGGCTGCACGGCCTCCTGCAACGGATTGAGATGCAGATAAAGGCCGTCGGCACCCAACACCTCAACCGCTTCAGTGCACTCATCGACACCGAACCCGGTGTTGAGCTGAACCGCGCCGATGTTGGAAATCAGCACGGTTTCGGGTGCATGGTCCCGTAATGAGAAGCTGTTGCGTGCAACAGGATTGGTGAACATCACTCGTTGCGAACCGACGGCCATGGCCACTCCGGTGGCCTCGGCGGCTTCAGCCAGGTGCTGGTTTATCCGAGCGATCTCATTTCCGTCGCCACCGGTCATGGAGGAAATAAGGAGCGGAAAACTCAGACTCTTGCCGAGGAACTCCACACCCGTCTCGACTGCATCCAGATCAAGTTCGGGCATCGCGCGATGGCTTAAGCGCAGGGCATCGAAGCCGCTCCTGTGGCGTTCGACGTCCGGATCTTCGGCAATCGCGCGCAAATGGTCGTGTTTTCGACCAGAAACGGTTCGCGCTGATGGCTGGTCGGTCATGCGCGCTCCAGCTTCAGATGAGCGCGCATCAACTCGCCCGGATTGGTCTGTGCTGCCATCAGCGACAATTCCCCGCAGAGCACGGTGGCAGCGCAGATGCCGGCGAGCCTGCGCGCATTGGCTCCCTGCTCCCGCTCTTCACGGCACCCAAGGCGCTCCAGATGATCCTCAACCTGCGGATTTCCCTTGCCACTTCCCACGGAACCAACGATCAGGTTGGGTAAAGTACAGGAAAAGTAAAGCGACTCCTCGCGGGCCTCGCAATGAACGATACCCTGACTGCCCTCGATAATGTTGGCTGCGTCCTGGCCGGTGGCCAGATAGAATGCCAGCAGCATGTTCGCAAAGTGTGCGTTGGCGCTGCGGAGCGACCCGGCAATGCTGCCACCGATGAGGTTTTTCTCCATATTGAGCTGCACCATCTTTTCCGGTGTGGTGCGCAGCATGCGAGACAGGATCCGGCGGGGAATATCAATCTCGGCGATCACATATTTGCCGCGACCGAGTATCCCGTTAACCGCGGAAGTCTTCTTGTCGGTGCAAAAGTTGCCGGAAATACTGGCGTAATCCAGCTCCGGGTGCTGTTCCTGGACCCACTCGATAACCGCATCGGCCGCCTTCGTCACCATGTTGTGGCCGGATGCATCGCCCGTGCTGCAATCCAACCTGAGATAGAGCAGATTACCGACGATCTGACGGTTGAGCGCAAGCAGTTGAACGAACCGGCCAGTGGATGTCACGATTTCGGCGATCTCATCCTGACGGGCTGACAATGCTCTCCACGCAGCATGAGCGGCTGCTCCGTCTCTGGCCCGCAACATGATCGAACGGGACATCCGCTCATCGACCAGTGTGCACCGAATGCCGCCGGAGTAGCGGGATACTCCAGCCCCGCGCGCCGTCGAAGGCCACAATGGTGTTTCATAAGTGGCAAGAGGTACGCTGACCCGGCCTTCGACCAATTCTCCCGTAATTTCAATCGGGCCGACCCACTGTGTCGGAACTGGCGTGAAGTGATTGAAGCTATCGGTCATTCAAAGCCTGTCTTGTTGCATGTCTAAGCATCCGGTTTTCTTGATCGAACCAACGATTGCCGTCTTCATTCCGTTTCCCGTCGGCTGAGCGCCAGGTCACAAACAATGTTGAGGGACCTTCGAGCTGCTGTTTTCCACCGCGACGCTCCCGGCCTCCCGGGGCGTGGATGAAAGAGATGCGCAAGCGGCTTGTCTCCAGCCGCAAGGACTTTCCTGCATGTTCGGGTTCAGGGTGTGTCGCGTCTTGGTGAGATAAGGCGGCGACTTGGCAACGAGAAGCCTGATCAGCCCATTTTTCTCGTGACGTATCCAGCCCAATACTCGAATGGTTCAAAGCTCCGTGTCCTGGATCAGGACCGGCCTGGCTCGATCAAGTGGCTCCCCTGCTGTTTAAAGAGTGCGTTCGTGGCGCATAGATGACAATCCTGAGCCCGTTTGTCCATAGACTGGTTGAAGACTATAGTCGTGTTTGTTGGGCACTTTTTGTGCAGATCCTGGTGGTCCCTCCTCAATGCGTCGTTCTCTCTTGCGAGATCTTGACCATTTAAGGACCCGACATACCCCTGGCACCCTTTTGATCGTCGCGGTGAACCGACCGTTGATTGATCAATAGACAACTCCACCCTGGCGACGTCGTCAAACCAGCACTTCAAGCTTTTCCTGCTCTCCGACTTCAAAGATGCGCTTGTATCGCGAAACCTCGCTGGCCGGGCCCATGGCCTTGTTCTGGTTGTCGCTGAGTTTCACAGTCGGGTTTCCGTTTGCAGACACAGCTTTGCAGACCAGGGAAAACGGGGCGAGCGCATTGTCTCGCGTGAGGCCACGGAAGTCGTTGGTCAAAAGTGTCCCCCAACCGAAGGAGGTTCGGACGCGTCCGGAAAACTGCTGGTGCAGTTCGATGATTTTGTCGGTATCCAGGCCATCGGAGAAAATGATGCGTTTCTGTGTGGGATCTTCACCGCGTGCGATCCACCAGTCGATAGCGGTTTCCGCTCCTTTTGCCGGATCTCCGGAATCGATTCTAATCCCGGTCCAACCGGCAAGCCAGTCAGGTGCCCGATCCAGAAACCCTTTAGTGCCATAGGTGTCAGGCAGCACAATGCGCAGGTTGCCGTCATGCTCCTCATGCCAATCGCTCAACACGTCATAGGGCGCTGCGGCAAGCTGTTCGTCCGTCTCAGCCAAGGCTGAATAGATCATGGGAAGTTCGTGAGCGTTGGTTCCCACCGCTTCCAGATCGCGCTGCATGGCAATGCGGCAATTCGAGGTACCGGTGAAATTGTCGCCCAACCCCTCCATCATGGCTTGGACGCACCAGTCCTGCCACAGATAGGAATGCCGCCGCCGGGTGCCAAAATCGGCAATCGACAGGTCAGGCACATCACGCAGCTTCTCAATCTTTTCCCAGACCCGCGTCATCGCACGGGCATAAAGCACCTGAAGCTCGAACTTCTTCATGTCATGCAGCACTGCGCGTGACCGCAACTCCATCAGCACCGCCAGCGCGGGGATTTCCCACAACATCACTTCGGGCCAGGACCCTTCAAAGGTCAGCTCGTACTGCCCGTCGCGTTTTTCCAGGTGGTAGGGCGGGAGCGAGAGGTTTTCGAACCACTCCATGAAGTCCGAGCGGAACATCTGGCGCTTGCCATAGAAGGTGTTGCCGCGCAGCCAGGTGCTTTCGCCCCGGGTCAGTTTCAGGGATCGGATATGGTCGAGCTGTTCGCGCAACTCGCCTTCGTCGATCAGCTCGGCCAGCGGGATCGATTTCGAGCGGTTGATCAGGCTGAAGGTGACGGTGGTGTCGGGCCGGTTGCGGAACACCGACTGGCACATC